>NZ_CADEPL010000052.1 GCF_902829295.1 Vogesella oryzae | reverse complement strand
GAGGTGAAAAGGGGCAGGCCGCAACCCGCCCGCCGGGGGCGGCAACCCCCCCCGGCCTGCCGCCAGCAACGCCGGCACAATGGCGGCAGCTTCTGCTGCGGCCCTGCGGCCAACCGCGCACCGGCCGCCCAACCGGAGAACAACATGATGCAACTGACCCGCGCCCGCGACTTCACCGCCAGCCGCGCCTGGGGTGCCAAACACCTTGCCAGCCTGGATGGCGTCACCGCCCGCCTGCACTGGACCGACCAGCCGTATCACTGGCACATCAACGATGGTGACGAACTGTTTGTGGTGCTGGATGGTGTGGTGCGCATGCACTATCGCGATGCGGCCAACCTGGAACAATCCGTTGAAATGCAGCCAGGCGACATCTTCTTTGCCACCGCCGGCTGCGCCCACGTGGCGCACCCGCAGGGCGCGGCCCGCATCCTGGTGCTGGAACGCGCCGGCAGCGAGTAAGCACATCGCCCAGCTTCGGGGCAGAGTGCCCGCCGGCTGCCGCACGATGCAAAAACGGTAAGGGCGACCTGCGTCGCCCTTGCCGTGTTGAATGCCTGCTGGCGGCGGCCAAGGTTGGCCGCGCGCCTTGCCCGCTTAATGGCCCAGCGAGCTGGCTACCACCGGTTTCTGCACCGCTTCCGGATGCGCGCGGTTCTTCACCAGCAGCGCGGCGGCGGCCAGCACGCCCGGAATCGCCAGTACCAGGAATACCTGGTCGAAGCCGACATGGCGGCGTGCCAGTTCTGCCACCAGCAGCGAACCCAGGATGCCGCCAAAGCGGCCGATGCCCATCATCCACGACACCCCGGTCGCCCGGCCCTGGGTCGGGTAGAACGAGGCGGCCAATGCCGGCAGCGACGATTGCGCGGTATTCATCACCGTACCGGCAATAAACACCACCACCATCAGCGTGCCGACATTGCCCACTACCTGGCCGACGGCATAGATCGACAGCGCGGTCAGCAGGAAACCGATGGCGATGATGCGGTCGGCATTGAAGCGGTCCATCAGCCAGCCGCTGAACACCGCACCGATGCCGCCCAGCGGGAACAGTGCCGATACCAGCATGGCGGTCTTGCCGTCGATGCCCACTTCCTTGAACAGCGTCGGCATCCAGTTGATCACCGCGTAGAAAATCACCACGCCCATGAAATAGGTCAGCCACAACATGATCGAGCCGACGCGGTAGGACGGCGAGAACACCACCGCCAGGCCGCGTTTGCCATCCGCCCCGCTCTTGCTCTCGCTCAGATGGAAGGCGGCGATACTGCGGGCGGCGGCGGAAATTCGCGCCAGCACCTCGACCACTTGCGCATGCGGCTTGGCGTGCGCCACCAGATAGCGTACCGACTCCGGCAACACCAGCAGCATCAACAGCAGCAGCAACAGCGGCGCCACGCCGCCGAACAGCATCACGCTGCGCCAGCCCCATTGCGGGATCATCCATGCGGCCACAAAACCGCCCAGCGACGCGCCCAGCGGAAAGCCGCAGAACATGGCATTCGTCAGCATCGAGCGCCTGGCCGCCGGGCAGTACTCGCTCATCAGCGTCACCGCATTGGGCATGGCGGTGCCCAGCCCGAGGCCGGTGAGAAAACGCAGCACCGACAGCTCGGTCAGGTTGCTGGCAAACGACGACGCCAGGGTGAATACCCCCAGCACCGCCACCGAAGTCACCAGCACCTTCTTGCGGCCAAAGCGGTCGGACAGCGAACCGGTCAGCAAGGCGCCGGCCGACAGCCCAAACAGCGCGGCCGTCAGCACCGGCCCCAGTGCCGGCTTGGCGATGCCCCACTCCTTCAGCAGCGAAGGCGCCACGTAGCCGATGGCGGCAGTATCGAACCCATCCAGCAGCACGATGCAGAAGCACAGTGCGAAGATGAACCATTGAAACGGGGAAAACGGGTGCCGGTCGATAAACGCCTGCACGTCAACAGACTGCTGCGACATATCTCTATCTCTCCATTGCTTGTGTTGTGCTGCCTGTGTGGTGCGCCGGGCGGCGCGGAGGATGCCTGCAGCCCGTGGCCTGGGCCTGGCGGGCCGTTGTCGCTCTCTGTTTTTTCGCAACGACGCCACCGCGGGACATGCGGGAATCCGGTTCAGCACAGCGCTGCCGGCGCTCGCACACCGCCGGGCAACAGCCATACTGTCTGACCACAGTATCAGGCTACATGATATTAAATTGAACCGGGCGGGAGAGATAGTAGATATAACAATCTGCTATAGATTTGCGGCAAAACGACAATCTGCCTGCCGGCAGCTGGCGTCAGAATGCCTCCGGCAGCGGCTTGCCTTCGATGATGGCCGGCAGCATTTCGCGCAGCAGTTCCTGCATCGCCTGTTGCGTCAGGGTGCGCGGACGATGCGCGCTGACCACCAGCGCCAGCCGGCTGAACAGGCCCGGCTCGCCGATCTGCCGCAGCCGCAGCCGCGCCGCCTTGTCGCTGGACGATACCGCCAGCCGCGACAGCACCGCGCAGCCGGCACCATCGGCCACCAGCTCCAGAATCGCCGGCACGCTGTCGATTTCCAGCGCCACGGTTGGCCGCAAGCCGCGCGCACCCAGCTCCGCCTCCACCAGCATGCGGATGGCGTGCGGTTGCGACGGAATCACCAGCGGCTGGGCGGCCAACTCGGCCAGCGTGACCGGCGCACTGCTACCGCCCTCGGTGGCCAGCTCCACCAGGTACAGCACCTCGTCGCACAGCGGCAGGATGTCGATATCCGCCGCCGGCACCGGGTTGTACAGCAGCGCGATATCCAGCCGGCCATTGCGCAGCGATTCCAGCATATTGGCCGACAAGCCTTCGCGGATCGCCAGCGATGCCTCCGGCAAGCGGGCGCGGAACGCGCGCGACAGCGGCACCGACAATACCCGCGACAAACTGGGCGGCAGCCCCAGCGCCACCTTGCCGGCCAGTGCGCCGCGCACCCGCCCCAGTTCCTCGCGGGTGCGCTCCACCTGGTGCAACACGCCACGGCCGTGCTCCAGCAACAGCTTGCCGGCCTCGGTCAGCGTCACGCCGCGGCCATTGCGCAGCAGCAGGGTCTGCCGCAGCTCGACCTCCAGCTGGCGGATCTGCCGGCTCAAGGCCGGCTGCGCGATATCCAGCACGATGGCGGCGCGGGTGAAACTGCCCAGCTCCGCCACGCGCACAAAGTATTCGATCTGTTTCAGGTCCATGCCCTGCTCCTGCACTCATTGCACGCCATGCCGCTTACCCCGCCGAGTTATCCAGCCCGCGCACCAGCGCGCGCAACAGCCGCTGCAGTTGCTGGCGCTCGTCGCCGGCCACCTCGGCCAGCATGCGCTGCTCCTGCAACGCCACCACGCGATCGCAGGCCACCAGCAGCGCCAGCGCCGTCTCGGTGAGCCGCAGATTGATGATGCGGCCGTGAGTCGGGTCCGGCTCGCGCTCGATCCAGCCCTTGCCTTCCATGATCTTCACCATCTCGTTGGCCGACTGCGGCGACACCATCGAGCGCTCCGCCAGCTGGGCATTGGACAGCTGGCCATGCGCCTGCAGCATGGACAGCATGGTGTACTGGCTGACGGTCAGCCCCTGTTGTTTCAGGCTGTCGCGCAGCTGCTGGCTGAGCATGTGATCCACCCGGCCGATCAGGTAGGCAATGCCCAGCGGGCGTTCATTGGCGCCGGGCGCCACAGTGTCTTTACTCATTGCAAAACAATCCTTGCCAGTGCGGAAAACTGGCGATTAGAATGAAAACAATATCAGGTTGCTTGATATTTATTTTTAACCATGACGAGGTGAGTGAGTATGGCAAATTACGCAGATCGCTGGAAGACAGTGGCGGTAGAAGGACAGGAAGGGATTGCCTGGGTTACCCTGAACCGCCCGGACAAACGCAATGCCATGAGCCCGACGCTCAACCGCGAAAAGATCGACGTGCTGGAAAACCTGGAGCTGGATCAGGAGGCGCAAGTGCTGGTACTGACCGGCGCCGGCGAGTCCTGGACCGCCGGCATGGACCTGAAAGAATACTTCCGCGAAACCGACGGCCAGCCGGAGATCTTCCAGGAACGCATGCGCCGCGATGCCTGCCAGTGGCAATGGAAACTGCTGCGCTTCTATAACAAGCCGACCATCGCCATGGTTAACGGCTGGTGCTTCGGTGGCGCCTTCTCGCCGCTGGTGGCCTGCGACCTGGCCATCTGCGCCGACGAAGCGGTATTCGGCCTGTCCGAAATCAACTGGGGCATCCCGCCGGGCAACCTGGTCAGCAAGGCCGTGGCCGATACCATGGGCCATCGCCAGGCGCTGTACTACATCATGACCGGCGACACCTGGAGCGGCAAAGAAGCCGCAGCCATGGGCCTGGTGAACAAGAGTGTGCCGCGCAGCGAACTGCGTGCCGAAGTACGCAAGCTGGCCGGCAAGCTGCTGGAAAAGAACCCGGTAGTGCTGCGCTACGCCAAGCATGGCTTCAAGCGCTGCCGCGAACTGAGCTGGGAGCAGAACGAAGACTACCTGTATGCCAAGCTCGACCAGAGCAACGGTCGCGATCCGGAGCAAGGCCGTGCGCAGGGCCTGAAGCAGTTCCTCGATGACAAGACGCTGAAGCCGGGCCTGCAAAGCTACAAGCGCGGCTGATTCTTCCCCGTACACACGCATCCTGATCGTGGCGCCAGCCTGTCCCTGATGGCCGGCTGCGTCCCGAAGCGGCAACTTACATAACAACAGCACGGCCCATGCGGCCAACACAAAACAACACGCTACAGAGGCGTAGGAGACTGTTATGTTCGAATCTTCCCTGCTGATCAACGGTCAGCACCAACCTGCTCACCAGCACGCCACCTTCCAGCGTCTCAACCCGGTGAACGGCAGCGTCGCCAGCATTGCCAGCGCCGCCAGCGCCGCAGACGTGGACGCCGCCCTGGCCGCCGCCAGCGCCGCCTTCCCGGCCTGGGCCGCCACGCTACCGGGCCAGCGTCGCGCCTTGCTACTGAAAGCCGCCGACATCATGGAACGCCGCGCCGGCGACTTCGTGGCGCGCGGCATCGCCGAGGCCGGCAGCATTGCCGGCTGGTACCACTTCAACGTGATGCTGGCAGCCGGCATCCTGCGCGAAGCCGCCGGCATGACCACCCAGATCGGCGGCGAGCTGATTCCGTCCGACATTCCCGGCAACATGGCCATGGGCGTGCGTCGTCCCTGCGGCGTGGTGGTCGGCATCGCGCCGTGGAATGCGCCGGTGATCCTTGGCACTCGCGCCATAGCCATGCCGCTGGCCTGCGGCAATACCGTGATCCTGAAAAGCTCCGAGCTGTGCCCTGCCCTGCACGGCCTGATCGGCGAAGTGCTGCACGAAGCCGGCTTCCCGGCTGGCGTGGTCAATGTCATCAGCAACGCCCCGCAGGATGCGGCCAGCGTGGTGGAACGTCTGGTTGCCCATCCGGCCGTCAAGCGCGTGAACTTCACCGGTTCTACCAAGGTTGGCCGCATCATCGCCGCGCTGGGGGCCAAGTACCTGAAGCCGGTACTGCTGGAACTGGGTGGCAAGAACCCCTTGCTGGTGCTGGACGATGCCGACCTCGACGCTGCGGTAGAAGCCGCCGCCTTTGGCGCCTTCTTCAACCAGGGGCAGATTTGCATGTCCACCGAACGCATCATCGTGGACGAACGTATCGCCGATGAATTCGTTGCCCGCTTCACCCGCAAGGCCCAGAGCCTGCGCGCCGGCAACCCGGCCGATGGCAACACCCCGCTGGGCGCCCTGGCCGACATCCACACCGTCGAGCATGCCTACCGTCTGGTCGAGGATGCCGTGGCGCATGGTGCCAGCCTGACCACCGGCCCGCTGCACAGCGACGGCTGCATCATGCAGCCGGCGGTGATCGACGGTGTCACCGCCGCGATGGCGCTGTACCGCGATGAATCGTTTGCCCCGATTGTCGGCATCATCCGCTGCCGCGGTGACGAGGACGCCATTCGTCTGGCCAATGACAGCGAGTACGGCCTGTCGGCCGCCGTGTTCAGCCGCGACATCAGCCGCGCCATGCAAGTAGCCGAGCGCATCGAATCCGGCATTTGCCACATCAACGGCCCGACGGTACACGACGAGGCACAGATGCCGTTCGGCGGCGTCAAGGCCAGCGGATATGGCCGTTTCGGCGGCAAGGCCTCGGTCAACGAATTCACCGAGCTGCGCTGGATCACCATCCAGCACACGCCGCGCCACTATCCGATCTGACGGGAGCCGCCATGCCTATCGCATCGAAGCACGCGACGGCGTTGCGCTATCGCGCCGTCGATATCGGCCAGGCCGAGCTGCGCTACCAGCACCGGCTGGACGGCAGCTGGCTGCTGGGCTCGTCCGAACCGCTGGGCCCCTACCCGGCACGGCTGTTCGACTGCCTGCTGCAGGGCGCCGCCAGCCATCCGCAGCGCACGCTGGTCGCGCGCCGCGGCGCCGACGGCCAGTGGCAGCACATCAGCTACGCCGACATGCTGCAACGTGCCCGCGCCATTGGTCAGGCGCTGCGCGACCGCGGCCTGTCGCCGCAGCAGCCGCTGTTGATCCTGTCCGGCAACGATCTGGAACATCTGCAGCTGGCCATGGGCGCCATGCTGGCCGGCGTGCCGTACTGCCCGGTATCGCCTGCCTACTCGCTGCTGGCCAACAACCCGGACAAGCTGGCGCACATCATCGCCAAGCTGACCCCGGGCCTGGTGTACGCCAGCGACGGCAATGCCTACGCCCGCGCCATCCTGCAGGTGGTGCCGGCCGAACTGGAACTGGTGCTGGCCAGCGGCGAGGTGCCGGGCCGGCGCTGCAGCCGCTTTGCCAGCCTGCTGGATACCGAGCCGCGCGACATCGACCAGCAGGCGGCCAACGTCACGGCCGACGACATCGCCAAGTTCCTGTTTACCTCCGGTTCCACCAAGCTGCCCAAGGCGGTGCCGTGCACGCATCGCATGCTGTGCAGCAACCAGCAGATGCTGCGCCAGACCATGCCGTTCTTTGGCAGCGAACCGCCGGTGCTGGTGGACTGGCTGCCGTGGAACCACACTTTTGGCGGCAGCCATAACGTCGGCATCGCGCTGTACAACGGCGGCAGCTACTACATCGACGACGGCAAGCCCACCGAGCGCGACTTTGCCGCCACGCTGGCCAACCTGCGCGAGATCTCGCCCACGGTGTACTTCAACGTGCCCAAGGGCTGGGAGATGCTGACCGAGGCACTGGAAGAGGACGCCGCGCTGCGCGACAGCTTCTTTGCCCGCGTGAAGCTGTTCTTCTTTGCCGGCGCCGGCCTGTCGCAGGCGGCGTGGGACCGGCTGGAGCGCGTCTCCGAGCAGCACTGCGGCGAACGGATCCGCATCATGGCCGGGCTGGGCATGACCGAGACCTCGCCGTCGTGCACCTTCGCCACCGGCTCGCTGATGATGGCCGGCTACGTCGGCCAGCCGGCGCCCGGAGTCGAAGTCAAGCTGGTGCCCAGCGACGGCAAGCTGGAAGCGCGCTTTCGCGGACCGCACGTGATGGGCGGCTACTGGCGCGATGCCGAGCTGACGGCGGCGGCGTTCGACGAGGACGGCTTTTACTGCTCCGGCGACGCGCTGCGCTTCGTCAATCCGGAAGAGCCGGCACTGGGGCTGATGTTCGACGGCCGCATCACCGAGGACTTCAAGCTCAGCTCCGGCACCTTCGTCAGTGTCGGCCCGCTGCGCGCGCGCATCATCAGCGACGGTGCGCCCTATGTGCAGGATGCGGTCATCACCGGCCTCAACCGTGACGACATCGGGGTGATGATCTTCCCGCGGCTGGACCAGTGCGCCAGGTTGGCCGCCCTGCCGGCCAACACCCCGGCGGCGACGGTACTGGCCAGCGATGCGGTGCAGGCGTTCTTCGGCTGCCTGCTGCAACAGCTCAATCGCGGCGTGACCGGCTCCGCCACCCGCATCGCACGGCTGTGCCTGCTGGACGAGCCGCCGTCTATCGACCACGGCGAGATCACCGACAAGGGCTCCATCAACCAGCGCGCGGTGCTGGCCCGGCGCTCGCAGGCGGTGGAAGCGCTGTACCTGGAACAGCATCCGCTGCAAGTACGGCCGGTCCCCAGCGCGCACTAGCCCCGCTCACCCGCGGCAGTGGCCACGGTATCGGCACACGGGCGCCCCGCGCCCGGCCACAGGGGTGTGTGCCGCCGGACCGCGGGCGACTGCCGCCGGTAACTTCACCGCGCCCTGCCGGGCGCGGTCTTTCTACCCGACAAGGAAACGCATCATGCTCAAGCACGCAGGCGTGTTTTCGTCTTATGCCGACATCTGGCTGCTGCACGGCCAGCGCACGCCGTTTGTCGATTACAACGGCGCGCTGGCGGCGGTGTCGCCCACCGACCTCGGCATCCATGCCGCCCGCGCCACCCTCGCCAGCGCCGGCATTCCGGCCGGCGATGTCGGCCACGTATTCGCCGGCAATATGGCGCAGGCCAGTTTTGATGCCTACATGCTGCCGCGCCATATCGCGCTGTATGCCGGCACCGACCTCACCACCCCGGCCACGCTGACGCAGCGGGTGTGCGGCACCGGCATCGAACTGCTGCTGCAGGCCGCCGACCGCATCACGTTGGGACAGATCGCCCTGGGGCTGTGCGTCGGCGCGGAATCGATGTCGCGCAATCCGATCGCCGCCTACGGCCATCGCGGCGGCTTCCGCCTGGGACAGGTCGAGTTCAAGGACTTTCTGTGGGAAGCGCTGTTCGACCCTGCGGCCAACGTCAGCATGGGTGACACCGCCGAGAAGCTGGCACGCCAGTACGGCATCCCGCGCGAACAGGTGGACCGCTTTGCCGAGGCCAGTTTCCACCGGGCGCTGGCCGCACGCGAGGCCGGCTTCTTTGACGGCGAGCTATGCGCCATCGACAACTGCATGTTCGAGCTGGCGGGCTACCAGCCACGGCGTCTGAAGCTGGCGGCCGGCCATGGCCGCGTGACCACGGACAGCCACCTGCGCCCGTCGCCCTATGCCGAACTGGCCCGCATTCGCCCCGCCTTTGGCGGTGTCCAAACCGCCGGCAACAGTTCCGCCATTGTCGATGGTGCCGCCGCTGCACTGGTCGCCAGTGGCGACTATCGCCAACAGCACCACTGCGCGCCGCTTGCCCGTATCGTCGCCGGCGCAGTCATCGGCGTGCCACCGGAAATCATGGGCATCGGCCCGGCACCGGCCATCCGCCGGCTGCTGCAAGGTAGCGGCCTGTCGCTGGCCGACATCGACCGTTTCGAGATCAACGAAGCGTTTGGCGCGCAATGCCTCGCGGTGATGCAGGAGCTGGGGCTCGACCACCAGCGCGTCAACGTCAACGGCGGCGCCATCGCCATCGGCCACCCGCTGGCCGCCAGCGGCCTGCGCCTGAGCATCACGCTGGCGCGCGAACTACAGCGCTGCAACGGCCGCTTTGGCATTGCCAGCGCCTGCATCGGCGGTGGCCAGGGCATTGCCCTGCTGCTGGAAAACCCCGCTTGCGGCTGAACTGTCGCACCGACCGCCGCAACCGGCGGCGCCCATCAAGGACTATGTCATGACGCATTATCACGCCCCGCTGCGCGACATCCGCTTCGCGCTGCAGGTACAGGATTTCGCACAACTGAGCCAGCTGCCCGGCTGCGAGGAACTATCGCCGGAGCTGGCCGATGCGGTGCTGGAAGAGGCCGCCCGCTTTGCCGAAAACGTACTGACGCCGCTCAACCGCGTTGGTGACCTGCAGGGTTGCCGCTGGCAGCAGGGCAAGGTCATCACCCCGGACGGCTGGACCGAAGCTTATCGCCAGTTTGCCGAGGCCGGCTGGGTGGGGCTGGAGCTACCACAGGAGTACGGCGGCCAGGCACTACCCAAGTCGCTGGCCACGCCGGTGGGGGAAATGTGGCATGCGGCCAACCTCGCCTTCAACATGCTGCCGACACTGGCGGTGGGCGCCACCGAATCGTTGCTGCGCGCCGCCAGCCCGGCGCTGCAGGCCTGCTACCTGCCCAAGCTGGTCAGCGGCGAATGGAGCGCAGCGATGGACCTGACCGAGCCGCAGGCCGGCTCCGATCTTGGCGCGCTGCGCACCCGCGCCGAGCCGCACGCCGATGGCAGCTACCGGCTGTTCGGCCAGAAGATTTTCATCTCCTACGGCGAGCACGACATGGCGGCCAACATCGTGCACCTGGTGCTGGCGCGGCTGCCGGATGCGCCGGCCGGCAGCAAGGGCATCTCGCTGTTTCTGGTGCCCAAGTTCCTGCCGGATGCCGCCGGCGAACCGGGCGCGCGCAACGACATCCAGTGCGTATCGATCGAGCACAAGCTGGGCCTGCACGGCAGCCCAACCTGCACGCTGGTGTACGGCGAACAGGGCGGCGCCACCGGCTACCTGATCGGCCAGCCTAATCGCGGGCTGGAGGCGATGTTCGTGATGATGAACGAGGCGCGGCTGAGCGTGGCGCTGCAGGGTGTGGGGCTGGGCGAGCGCGCCTACCAGCATGCCGTTGCCTATGCCCGCGAGCGGGTACAGGGCCGCGCCCCCGGTGCGCCGGCCGCCGGCGCCATCATCCAGCACCCGGACGTGAAGCGCATGCTGCTGGGCATGCGTGCGCGGCTGCTGGCCACCCGGCTGCTGATCTACCACCTGGCCAGCCTGCTGGACCGCGCCCATCGCCAGCCGGATGCGGCCGCCGCCACGGCGGCACAGCAGCAAGCTGAACTGCTGGTGCCGGTGGCCAAGGGCTGGGGCACCGAAACCGGGGTCGAACTGAGCAATCTGGCGGTGCAGGTATTCGGCGGCAGCGGCTTTATCGAGGAAACCGGCATCGCCCAGCAACTGCGCGACGCCCGCGTCACCACCATTTACGAAGGCACCACCGGTATCCAGGCCGCCGATCTGGTTGGCCGCAAGCTGGTGCGCGATCAGGGTGCCGCGCTGCAGGCGCTGCAGCAGCAGATGCTGGCCACCGCCAGCGCGCTGCTAGCACAACCTGCGCTGGCAGCACTGGGGCAGCGCCTCGCCGCTGCGGCCAACGTGCTGCAGCAGGCCGGTGCGCAGATGCTGCAACAGGAGCCGGCCAGCGCGCTGGCGGTAGCGGTGCCGTTCCTGCAACTGTGCGGCGGCATTGCCGGCGCCTGGCAACTGGGCAAGGCCGCGCTGTTGGCCGCGCAGCAGCTGGACAGCGCCCATGACGACTACCAGGCCGGCATCATCGCGCTGGCACGCTTCTACTACAGCCATCAACTGCCGCAGGCCGAAGCCTGGCTGCACAGTCTGCAGGATGGGGGCGCGGCGGTCTGCGACTATCCGCTGGCAGCGCTGTAAACAGCACGGCCACAGATCAGCACGGAGGAAATCCCGATGAGTTCACCGCAACACCAGTTGGCCCTGACCCAGCGCCCGCGCTATGACTGGCTGCTGCTGGCCGGCCTGCCGGCACTGGCGCTGTGCGCCTACCAGCCGGCCCTGCTGGCACCGGCGCTGGCCGCGGTTCTGCTGCTGGCCCTGCTGGGCTGGTGGCAGACGCGGCAACAGCTGCAGCAACTGAATCAGCGACTGCCGCAGCTGTTGCAGCAGGCCGAACAGCAGGCACTGCAGCAGTGGCAGTTGCAGCAACAGTTGGCCGCGCCTGCGGCTAACCCTGTGACTACCGCCGAGCAGCGCTTCGCGGCCTGGCAGGCGCAGCAGCAGAGCCTGCTGCAACGGCTGCAGCAACATGGCGAGGAGATGGCGAGCATGATCGAGCAGCATGTGCTGCATGCCAGAGGTGCCTGCGACATCGCGCGACAGTCCAGCCACGCCGTGGCCGGCCACACCCAGGATGTCAGCGACACCGCCGCCATCATTGCCGAGCTGGTCGCCGGCGCGCAGCGCAGCAGCGAAGTATTTGCCGAGCTGACGCTGCAATCGGAGCAGATCGGCCGGCTGGTTGACACCATCCAGGACATTGCCAGCCAGACCAATCTGCTGGCGCTCAATGCCGCCATCGAGGCGGCGCGCGCCGGCGAAAGCGGGCGCGGCTTTGCCGTGGTAGCCGACGAGGTGCGCAAGCTGGCCGAACGCGTCAACAGCTCCAGCAAGGAAATCGGCAGCATCGCCCAGGCCTTCCACCACACCTCGCAACAGGCCGGCGGCAGTGTCGCGCAGGCCAAGGCGGATGCGGAACAAGGGCTGGCGCGCACGCTACAGGTGCAGGCGGCGATGCAGGCCATGCAGCAGGCCGCCACCCGCCGCGTCGGCATTGCCGAACAGGCGGTGGCAAAAGGCGAACTGCAGGCCGACATCTGCCGCCAGATGCAGGCCAGCCTGCAACAGCTGCAACAGGCGCCGGTCTGACACGCGCTAGCCACCAGCGCTCTGCGTCAGCGGCGCGCCGCCCAGCGCCTCGTACAGGCTGGCGCTGGCAGACAGCAGTTTGCCGCGCATCTCGCACCAGCTCTGCCGCACCGCCAGCATGCTTTCCTGCTGCGCCAGCAGCGTGGCCTTGTCGATGGCACCCAGCTGGTAGCGGGCGGCAGCTGCCCGCTCCTGCTGCTCCGCCGCCCGCAACTGCGCCTCCAGCGCCATCATCGCCTGGCGGTAGGCAGCGATGGCCTGCATGGCATTGTCGGCATCGGCAATCGCCGCCAGCACCGTGCTGCGCCACGCCTGCAGCTGCACCTGCCACTGCGCCTCGCTGTAACGCACACCGGCACGCAGCTTGCCTCCGTCGTACAGCGTGCCGGCCAGTGCCGCCGCGGCGGTCGTTACCCACTGGCTGGGACCGCCGGCCACCTTGCTCAACACCCCTTCCCAACTGAGCGTAAAGCTCGGATACAGCGCCGCCCGCGCGGCGGCGATATCCGCCTGCGCCGCCTGCAAGGTGGCATCGGCGGCGCGGATGTCCGGCCGCTGTAGCAGCAATGCCGACGGCTGCTGCGCCGCCGGGTATGGCTGCTGCAGCACGGTCAATGCTTCCCCGGCCAGCCGGAAGTCTTGCGGCGCGACACCGCACAGCACCGCCAGCGCGGTAAACGCCTGCTGCAGCGACAGGCTCAGCGTCGCCACGCTTGCAGTCTGGCTGGCAATGTCCTGCTGCAATGCGGCCAACTCGTACGGCGCCTTGCTGCCGAGTGCCACCTGTTGCCGCAGCAAAGCGCTGCGCTGCTGCATCGCCGCCAGTTGCCGGCTGGCCAGCTGCTGCTGTTGCTGCAGGGCCAGCAAGGAGAAGTACTGCCGCGCCACCTCGCTATCCAGCGTCAGCGCCGTGGCGTCGCGGCTGGCCTCGCTGGCCACCACCCGCGCCTGCGCGGCGCTGTCCTGTGCTGCACGCTGGCCCCACCAGTCCACGCTGTAGCTGAGCGTTGGCCCCAACTGGCTGCTGGTGCTGCGGGTACTACCGCGACTACGCTGGCTGCTGGCACTGGCGCCAAGCTGCACGCTGCCGCCGGCGGCGGTTTCCGCCAGCGTGGCACGCGCCCTGGCAATGACGGCCTGCGCCGACAGCAGATCCGGGTTGGCCGCACGGGCCTGCGCCTGCAAGGCCGGCAGCGTGCGGCTGCCGAATGCCTGCCACCAGTCGACGGCGCTGCGCGGCGCCTGCCACGGCACGGCAGCCTGTCGCCAGGCATCCTGTTGCAGCGGCAGGTCCGCGTTGCCGGCGGCCAGTAGCGGGCTGGGCGCCAGACACAGCAGCGCTGCCGGGAGGGAAATCCATCGCATCTTCAAATCCTATTCCGCCGCCAGCGCGACCACCGGGTCCAGCCGGGCGGCCTTGCGCGCCGGCAGGTAACCGAACACGCAGCCGGTGACAAAGGCGCAGCTGAAGGCCAGTAGCGGCGGCAACAGCGAATACACCGCCGACACCCCCGCCAGTTTCAGCCCCCACACCGCCAGCAAGCCGATGGCGATGCCGATCAGCCCGCCCAGCCCGCATACCACCACCGCCTCGACATTGAACTGCAGCAGGATGCTGCCCACTGGCGCGCCGGTGGCCATGCGCAGGCCGATCTCGCGGGTGCGCTCGGTCACCGACACCAGCATGATGTTCATCACGCCGATGCCGCCCACCAGCAGCGAGATCGCCGCCACCAAGCCCAGCAGCAGCGTCAGCGTGTTCTGCGTCTTGGTAATCATCTCCACCAGCGAGGCGGTATTGCGCACCTGGAAGTCCTCGCTGCCGTGCCGCGCCAGCAGGATGCGGCTGATCAGCTGCTCGGTAACGCTGCTCTTGGCAATGCTGGCCATGCTGACGGTGATGGAGCTGACGTAGCGCTGCCCCATCAGTCGCGACTGCGCGGTGGACAGCGGCACGAAGGCGACGTCGTCCTGATCCTGGCCAAAACTGTTGGCACCCTTTTTCTCCATCACCCCCACCACTTCAAACGGGATGCTGGACACCATCACGTACTGCCCCACCGGGTTCTGTCCCAACGGGAACAGGCTGTCGACCACGGTCTGCCCCAGCACGATCACCGCCGCCTGGCGCTCTTCCTCGGCCGGGCCGAAGAACGCCCCTTGGCTCAAACCCCAGCTTTTCACCTGCGGGTAGCTGGGCCACACGCCCTGGATCTCGCTCTGGTAGTCCTTGTTGCCCAGCCGCAGCGTGGTGCCGCTGCCGCTGCGCATCGGCACCACGCCGTTGACGTTGGGCAGACTGGCGATGGCGCGGGCATCGTCGGCGGTCAGGGTGGCGATCTTGCCGGTTGGCCGCACGCCGGGCGCCCCTGGCCGCACCAGCAGCAGGTTGGTGCCCATGGCGGCGATGCGGTCGAGCACCTCGGCCTTGCTGCCGTTGCCGATCGCCATCATGGTGACCACTGCCGCCACGCCGATGATCACCCCCAGCAGGGTCAGCGCGGTGCGGAACAGGTTGGCCTGCAGCGCCACCAGCGCCATCTGCACCGCCTCCCACACCCGTGCCAGCGACAGCTGCCGTACCGCCGGCAGCTGATGGCGGTCAAGCTCCTGCGGCGGCCGCGGCACCGGGCCGCTGTCGGACTCGACCCGGCCATCGCGCAGGCGGATGATGCGCTCGGCGTAGCCGGCAATCTCCAGATCGTGGGTAATCAGCACGATGGTGCGGCCCTCGGCGTGCAGCTGTTGCAGCAGCGCCAGCACGTCGCGGCCGTTCTGGCTGTCCAGCGCACCGGTCGGCTCGTCGGCCAGGATCACCGGCGCATCGTTCATCAGCGCACGGGCGATCGACACCCGCTGCTGCTGGCCGCCGGACAGCTGCGCCGGCTTGTGCAGCAGCCGGTCGCCCAGCCCCAGCCGTGTCAGCAATTGCTGCGCGCGCTGCTGCCGTGACTCCGCCTCCATCCCGGCGTAGATCGCCGGCAGCGCCACGTTGTCGCTGGAGCTGGCCGAGGCCAGCAGGTTGTAGCGCTGGAACACGAAGCCGAAGGTGCGGCAGCGCAGTGCGGCCAACTCGTCGCTGTCCAGCGTCGCCACATCCTGCCCGGCTACCAGATAGCGGCCGCTGCTGGCGCGGTCCAGACAGCCGAGGATGTTCATCATGGTGGACTTGCCGCAGCCGGACGGCCCCAGCAGAGCGACAAACTCGCCGCGCCGGATGCTCAGCTCGATGTCCTGCAGCACGATGCTGTCGCCATCACCGGCGCGGTAACGCTTGCTTACCCCCTGCAATGTCAGCATGGCGTCCATGCTAGCCTCCGGGCGGCGGCGGCATGTTGCGGCTGCTGCTCTTGCCACTGTCGGTCGCCAGCATCAGCTCGTCGCCGGCCTTCAGCCCGCTGGCAATCGCCGCCTGGCTGCGGGTGGCCAGCCGCACCACCACGTCGCGGTCCTGCACCTTGCCATCCACCAGCACCTGCGCGCGGTAATGCACGCCGTCCTGCGACAAGGGCTTGAGCGCGGCCAGTGGCACCACCGGCAAGCCGCTGACCTGGTCGAGCTGGAAGAACACCTGCGCGGTCATGGTGATCATCAGTTTCTGCGCCGGATTGGGCACATCCAGCAGCACGGTGTACAGCACCACGTCGTTGGTGGTGGTCGGCGTCGGCTTGATCTGCCGCACCGTGGCCTGATGCCGGGTCTGGCTGTCGCCCAGGGTGGTGAACCAGGCGCGCATACCCGGCTTGAGCTGCGGCACATCGGCCTCGGCCACACTGGCCTCCACCGTCATCGGGTCCAGCCGCGCCACGCGCAGAATGGTCGGCGCGCTCTGGCTGGAATTGATGGTCTGCCCCTGCAGATAGCTTTGCGACACCACGGTGCCGTCGATCGGCGCGTAAATGCGGGTGTATTTGAGGCTGACTTCGTCGCCCCGCAGCGTGGCGCGCGCCTTGGCGATCTGCGCCTCAAGCGAGCGCAGCGTGGCGGCGGCTTCGTCGTGTTCGGTCTGCGCGGTTTCCAGCGCCTCGCTACTGGTGGCATCGGCCTTGGCCAAGCCGGTCTGCCGCGCCAGCGCCTGGGATGCCAGCCGCAGCGAGGCCTGCTGCTTGTCGCGCTGCGCCAGCAGGTCATCCACTGCGGCGCGGTCGCTATCCACCTTGGTCTGGTACGACTCCGGGTCGATCTGCACCAGCAGCTGGCCCTGCTTCACCTGCTGGCCGATGCCGACATATACCTTGCTGATCTGGCCGGAGACCTGCGCGCCGACATCCACATAATCGCGCGGCGCCAGCGAGCCTTGCGCGGTGACGGTTTTTTCCAGGCTGCCGACGGTGACTTTCTGGCTGAGCCGCTCCGCTGCCGGTGCGGCACGCGGTGTCAGCCACCAACCGGCCACCGCCAGCAACAGCAGCGCGCCGGCGATTAGCCCGCCCTTGCGCCAGCCTTTGCCTGCCGGCGGACGACTCTCGAGTTGATTCATGCTTTCCTCCGTTGCTGTCATTACAGTAGCGGAGTGTGTCGCCGGTTTACCAACTGTACGTCATGGGCGATACAGTGCCGCGCGGCGGCGGCATGGCGGCCAAGCTGGGCGCGGCGGCCACGGGGTTGGCCGCATGGCTACAACGCCGCCAGCACCTCGTCCAGCGTGCCCAGCAGCAGATCGGCGTTGTCGCGCGAGAACGGCAGCTGCGGCCGCAGCTTGAGGATATTGCCGGCCGGGCCGGTGGCGCTGAGCAGGATCTGCCGCTGGCGCAGCGCGTTGACGATGCGCACTGTCTCTTCCTTTGCCGCCGTCTTGCGCTGGCGGTCGCTTACCAGCTCCACGCCGAGGAAGAAGCCGGCGCCGCGCACGTCGCCGATCAGCTCGTGTTTGGCGGCCAACCTGTCGAAGCCGGCCTTGAGATAGGCGCCGGTGTCGTGTGCGTTCTGCTGCAGGTTTTCGTCACGGATGATGTCCAGTACCGCGAGGCCGGCGGCGCACGACACCGGGTTGCCGCCGAAGGTATTGAAATAGCGCACCTTGCTGCCGAAGGCATCGATGATCTCTGGCCGTGCCGCCAGCCCGGCGATGGGGTGGCCGTTGCCCATCGGCTTGCCCATGGTGACGATATCCGGGGTGACGCCGTGGCGCTGGAAGCCCCAGAACTGGCTGCCGCTGCGGGCAAAGCCGGCCTGCACCTCGTCGGCGATGAACACCCCGCCGGCGGCGCGGATGGCATCCACCGCGCCGGCGAGAAAGCCTGCCGGCTCGGCAAACACGCCATCGCTGGTAAACAGCGTGTCCACCAGCAGCGCCGCCGGCCGGATGCCATGCCGCTGCAGGTCATCGATGGCCTGTTGCACATGGCGGGTGAAGCACTCTGCCACGTCCTCGTCCGGATGGCGATAGCCATCGGGCGCCGGCACGGTACGCACATGCACGCCCAGCGGCACGTTGTGGCCGAAGGCCGGCGAGCACGCCGCCACGCTGCTGGTGACGCCGTGATAGGCATGGCTGGTGACAATCACGCCGCTACCGCCGCTGTAGTTGGCCGCCAGCCGCAGCGCCAGATCGTTGGCCTCGCTGCCGGTGCAGGTGAACATCGCCTGGCCGATCGCCGCCGGCAGCGTCGCCAGCAACCGCTCGGCGTAGTCGAGGATGATGTCGTTAAGGTAACGGGTATGGGTGTTCAGCGTCGCCGCCTGCTGCGCGATGGCTGCCACCACCCGCGGGTGGCTATGCCCGACCGAGGCGACGTTATTGTAGACGTCGAGATACGGCTTGCCATCCGGGTCGTACAGCCACACGCCCTCGCCGCGCACCACGTGCAGCGGCTGCTCGTAGAACAGGCGGTAGGCCTGGCCCAGCACCTGCTGCCGGCGCCGGATCAGCGCCTGCTCTCGTGCCGGCAGGCTGCCGACGGTGGCAGGGTCGAAGGCATTGGCCATGCGTTGATCCTTGCTCATGCTTGTCCTTTCATGCCGCACACCTGCAGCAAAAATGCCTGCGCCTCGGCGCGGTCCAGCGCGCCCAGCCGTTGCAGCCCGTCCCAACTCAGGCCGTTGTTGCGCAGGATATAAGTCTGGTTGTCCGGATAGCGCGCAGCGCGCCAGCCGGTGATGGTCACCGTCATGCACAGCCGGGTGAGAATCAAGTCGTACAGCAGCAGCACTTCCTCGCGCAGCAGCGGGCAAGCCTGGTGATAGCCGGCGATCAGCTCGGCGGCGCTATCCAGCGGATTGGCATTGCCGGACAGCTGGTAGGAACAGGCCACCGCCAGCTCGTTTATCAGCGGCGCCTGCACCATGTCGCCGAAGTCGATCAGCCCGCAGGTGGTGATCTGCTCCTGCGGATCGACCAGCACGTTGTACGGGTTGAGATCGTTATGGATCACCTGCCGCCGCAGTCCGGCCAGCGCCGGCTGGATGTCGCGCACAAAATGCTGCAGAAATGCGGCCAACGTGGCGGTGCGCTCGCCTGCCGGCAGCTCCGCCAGCAGCGGTTGCAGCCGGTCGCTGTGCTGGATGTCCCACAGCAGCGCATGCCCGGCGGACGGATGGCTGAAATCGCCGAGCGCTACATCCAGCCGCCCCAGCGTATACCCCAAATGCCTGCGCTGCGCCGCACTGCGCATGATCTGGTGCAAAGGTTGGCCGTGCAGATAGCTCAGCAGCCGCAATACCCGCTGCGTGCCGTCCGGCAGGGTAATCGCCGCATACGGCTCGCCGTCCAGCCGCGGGATGACGCGCGGAATCGGCAGCGACGGGTCGCGGCTGGCGGCATGCAGCAAGGCGCGGGTCTGGAAATCGGTGACGCCGCGCGCCTCGGCCGGGTGCGTCAGCTTCAGCACATACTGCCGGCCGTCATCGCCATCGATGCGGAAGTTCTGGTCGCGTTCGCTGTTCAGCGGGCTGGCGCTGCCGCGCAGGCCATAGTGCTGCCACAGCAGCTCGCTGGCTGCCTGCAGCGAGGTGGTGCTGCCCATGGTGGAAAACAGCTGGTCGATGGTGCTGTCAGACATGCTGGCCTCCGTTGATGTGGATTTCCGCGCCGTTGATGTAAGAAGAGTGGCCGGAGCACAGGAAGTAGATCGCCTCCGCCACCTCGTGCGGGGTGCCCAGCCGCCGCAGCGGCACATCGTGTTCCACGATTTGGGCGGTGTCCGGCGACAGGATGGCGGTGTCGATCTCGCCCGGCGCAATGGCGTTGGCTCGGATGCCGTGCGGCGCGAACTCGTGCGCCAGCTCGCGGGTCAAGGCGGCCAGGCCGGCCTTGGAGGCGGCGTAGGCGACACCGGCAAACGGATGCACCCGCGAGCCGGCAATCGAGGTGACATTGACGATGCTGCCCTGCCCTTTTTTCAACTCCGGAAACAGCCCGCGCGCCAGCAGTGCAGTGGAGACCAGATTGACGTTGAGCACCCGGCCCCAGGTATCCGCATCGCTATCCAGAATCCCCAGCCGCGCGCCATCCGGCCCCTTGGGCGAAATGCCGGCATTGTTCACCAGCGCGTGCAGCTCGCCATCCGGCAGCCGGCTGCGCACCTCGGCCACCAGCGCGTCGAGGCAGGACAGCTCGGCCAGATCGGCCTGTACATGGCTGGCGCGTGCCGACGGCCAGCGGCAGTCCTCGGAAAACGGCTGCCGCGACACGGTCAGGATGTGCCAGTTGTGTTGCTGGAACAGCTTGACGGTGGCGTGGCCGATGCCACGGCTGGCCCCCGTCAGCAACATGTAGTGCTGTTTGTCCGCCATCGCACCTCCTCCTTTGCAGTTAGTTGCGGCCAGCGCCACGACGGCGCGACCGCTCGTCCGGCTGGCCGTTACACTGGCCGGCCAGTAAATTATGATGCATCATATTTGCTGTATTTTTAGCTGACAAGCCCTTGCTTTCGCGCATGGCTTGCCCTGCCGTAGCGATGCTGCGGCCAACCCTGATTCTTGATGCATCAAACATTCTTGGCGCGATGCTAGAATCGACTGCCCCCCATTCTTGCCACCAGCCATGAGCGACGCACTGGATACACTGGAACACGACAACCTCGGCAGCACCGTCTACCGCCTGCTGAGCAATGCCCTGATCGAAGGGCGGCTGAAGCCGGGCGAGCGGCTGAAAATCCGCGAGCTGGCGGCGCGGCTGGGCACCAGCGTCACCCCGGTGCGCGACGCCATCCTGCGGCTGGTGCAGGAACAGGCGCTGACCATGAAGTCGGCGCGCGACATCCGCGTACCGCACATGACGGTGGCGCGTTATCTGGAAATCCGCACCATCCGCATCCGGCTGGAAGGGTTGGCCGCAGAGATGGCGGCCCAGCGCGCCGATGCGGCGCAGATTGCGCAGCTGGAGGAACTGGTGCGCCAGAACCAGCAGGCGATTGCCGACGGCGACATCGCCCGCGGCTGCGACCTGAACCAGCGCTTCCACTTTGCGCTGGTCGACATCGCCGGCATGCCGTTCCTGCAGGGGATTTTGTTCCGCATCTGGCTACAGATGGGGCCGCTGATCGCCGAGGTCTACGCCGCCGGCGGCGACGACATGCTCGACTACCACTACCCGCTACTGGCGGCGATCCGCGCCCATGATGGCGCGGCTGCCGCCCGCGCCATCGGCGACGACCTGCTGTACGGCGGCCAGGTAATCCTGCAGCACCTGCAAAACGCCGCCGCAGCCGATGCCGCGCCGGCGGATGACGATCAACCCACTGCCTGAGCCGCCCCCATGTCCACCACCCGCCCCCATGCCTGGCTTGGCCAGCTCAAGATCCTGCTCTCCGCCATCGGCTTTGGCAGCATGGCCATCTTTGCCCACTTTGCCACCCTGGACGGCACCTCGACCCCCACGCTGCTGTTCCTGCGCTTTGCGCTGGCCGGCATGCTGCTGTTGCCGTGGTGTCTGGCCAAGCGCCTGGAGTGGCCGCGCGGCCGCTCGTTGCTGGTGCTGATGCTGATGGGCAGCGTGGGCTATGCCGGCATGGCCGCCTGCTACTTCAATGGCCTGCGCTATGCCAATGCCGGCACCATCTCGCTGCTGCTGTATCTGTTTCCGGCCATCGTGCTGGTGCTGTCCACCCTGCTCTTGAAAGAACCGTTTACCCGCCGCCGGCTGCTGGCGTTGTGCCTGGCGCTATCCGGTCTGCTGGTGACGGTCGGCATAGAGCTGCAGGCGCAACCGCTGGGGCTGCTACTGGGGCTGGCTTCCGCGCTGATCTATTCGCTGTATATCCTCGCCGGCAGCCAGCTGGTGCGCGGCGGCCATCCGCTGACCCACGCCTGCGTGGTGGTGCTGTCCGCCGCCTGCTGCTACGGCGGCTGGCTGGCCATCAACGGCTTCTCCCCGCCGCACAGCCCCGCCGGCTGGAGCGCCATCCTCGGCATCGTGCTGCTGGGCACGGTGGCGGCACTGGCGCTGTTCCTGTCCGGGCTGCAAAGCACCGGCGCCACCCAGGCCTCGCTGATTTCCACCGCCGAGCCAGTGGTGACCATCATCCTGGCGCGGTTGTTTCTGGGCGAAGCGCTGAGCCTGACACAAGTCTTGGGTGGCGCACTGATCCTGTGCGCGGTGCTGCTGATCAGCCGCGAATCGCGCCCGGAGCAGGTAGCGCTGACCGAGCTGCACGACTAGGCAACATGACATCGGCACCAAGAATAACGCCCGCATTGCGGGCGTTTTTTTGCGGCCAACTCTTACCTACACGTCGGTGCTGTCGCCCCAGCCGACGCGATTGCCGACGTGGAAAATGCGGTCGTGCGGCTCGATCTCGCCGGCACCCAGCACGCCCTGCTGCTCTACCGCGTGGTATAGCGGGGTGAAATCGGGGGCGGTGGCATCGAACAGTTGCTGGAAGCTGTCGATAACGAAGTAAGTCTTCTGGAAGGTGTCGATGCGGTAGCGGGTGCGCATGATGCGCTGCAGATCGAAGCCGACGCGGTTCGGACTGTCGCTATCCAGGCAGTACACCGACTCGGACTTGCTGGACACGATGCCGGCGCCGTAGATGCGCATGCCCTGCGGGGTGTTGATCAGGCCGAACTCCACCGTGTACCAGTACAGGCGTGCCAGCAGCGGCAGGTAGCCCAGGTTCTTGGCCTTCATGCCGCCCTTGCCGTAAGCCTGCAGGTAGTCGGCAAATACCGGATTGATCAGCAGCGGCACGTGGCCGAACAGGTCGTGGAAGACGTCCGGCTCCTGCAGGTAGTCCAGCTGGTGCGGTTCGCGCAGCCACCAGGTTACCGGAAAACGGCGATTGGCCAGGTGCTCGAAGAATACGTCATCCGGAATCAGCCCCGGCACCGCCACTATGCGCCAGCCGGTGGCGGCCTGCAGTTTTTCGTTGAGGCGGTTGAAGTCCGGCACGCGGTCGGCATCCACATCCAGTGCGGCCAACCCTTGCAGGAATTCGTCGCAGGCACGGCCCGGCAACATCTCGCTCTGGCGGCGGTACAGCGTGGCCCAGGTCTGATGATCCTCGGTGCTATAGCGCGCCAGCGGTTGCGGCAGGGTGAAATCCGCCGCGTGCGTCAGGCCCTGGTTCTTGCGCACGGTAATGTCCGGCACCGTGTAGGTATTCGTTTCCATGGCGTTGTCTCTCGAATGGGTTGGCAGTGACTGCCTATGTTTCGAGTGTAGGTGCAAGCGCATGCGCGTTGGCCGCATGATTTGAATTTGCGAACCTTTTTTTGCATACTTTCCGCACCAAAACACATTGAAATGCAGAATATGCGCGGAATCGAGCTGGATCGATACGATTACCAGATTCTGGAGGCGCTGCAGAAGGACGCGCGCGCCACCCACCAGAAGCTGGCACAGGAGGTGCCGCTGTCGGCATCGCAGATCGGCCGCCGCATCCAGCGGCTGGAGGAGTCCGGCATTATCCAGGGCTACCACATCGCCTTGCGGCCGGACCTGCTGGACCTGTCGGTGACCGCTTTTGCCAATGTCAGCCTGGAACGCCACGGCGAGGCGTCGATCCGCGAGTTTGCCGCCGCCATCAGCGATCTGCCGGAGGTGCTGGAGTGCTACGCGGTGGCCGGCGAGGCCGACTACTGGCTGCGCATCGTGGTGCAGGACCTGCCGTCGTTATCGCGCTTCGTGATGAACAAGCTGATGACGCTGTCGCTGGTGCGCAGCGTGAAATCGACGGTGGCGCTGGAGCCGATCAAGCACACCACTCGCCTGCCACTGCAACCGCCCGGGCGCTGATGCGGCCAACGTTGGCCGCCGCTTAGCCGCGCCGGCGCCACCAGTGCGGCAGCGACAGCAGCAGCAGCGCCGCGCCGATCAGCACCATGCCGCCGGCCTCGGCCTGGCTCGGCAGCTCGCCGATCATCAGCCACGCCATCAGCACCGCCACGGCCGGAATCGCCAGAATCGACAGGCTGGCCATGCCGGCGGACAGTCGCGCCAGCAGCAGCATCCAGATCAGCCAGCCGATGCCGCCGGCCAGCACGCCGGAAAACAGCAGGATGCCGCACAGCTGCCAGCTGAATGCCAGCTCGCGCTGCGGGAACAAGGGCAGCAGCAACAGCAGCGGCAAGGTGCCCCACAGCAGCTGCCAGAAGGTCAGCGTCAGCGTGTCCACGCTATGTTGCGCACGCATGCGCTTGGCGATGATGGCGGAAGCCGCCCACACCAGCCCGCCGCAGATGGCCAGCAGATCGGACAACCAGTTGCCGCCCAGCGACCACGGCTCCAGGATCGCCAGCAAGCCAGCCAGCGCCAGTGCTACCGCCAGCCACTGCAGCGGCTGCAGTTTCTCGTGCAGGAACACGCGCGCCAGGATCAGCGTCCAGAACGGCATGGTGTAGCACAGCACCGATACCTTGCCGGCACCACCGGCTACCAGCGCCAGATTGGTAAACACCAGAAAACCGGCGGTCTGGGTCAGCCCGAGCAGGAAAGTGGGCCAGGCCGGCGTGGGGGTAAAGCGGCGGCCGGTCAGGCGCATGATCAGCGCCAGGGTGGCGACCGCCAGCACGGTACGCAGCAGGCTTAGCTGGAAGGCAGTGGCATAGGCCAGCCCCAGTTTGGTCACCACCCAGTTGGTACCCCAGGAAAACCACAACACCAGCAGCATCAAGGCACTGGCGACAGGAGAAGCAGCAAAAGACATAACGCAACAGAAGGCAAAGGTTGGCCGCAGGCAATAAAAACGGGCCGGTATCGACCGGCCCGCGCTTACGCTGACGTGGAGGGCGCCAGTTTATGCCGAAAGGTTTTTCGACACAATTTCATACACGTCCTTGGACAGCCCTTCCTTGGCCAGAATGCGCTGCAGTTCGCGCGTCATCAGGTCGCGACGAAGCGGCTCCAGCTTCTGGCGGCGGTTGAACAGCGACACGATACGGCTGGCTACCTGCGGGTTGATGGCATCCAGCGCCAGTACCTGGTCAACCAGGAAGCGGTAGCCGGAGCCGTCTTCGGCATGGAAATGCAGCATGTTGCGGCCGAAGCTGCCCAGCAGTGCGCGCGCCTTGTTCGGGTTGCGCAGGGTGAACGCCGGATGCGCCATTGCCGCCTTGACGTGCTCCAGCGTGCACGGCAGCTGGCTGCTGGCCACCAGCGAGAAGAACTTGTCCATCACCAGCGCGTTGTCCTGCCAGCGTTCGGCAAACGCCAGATAGCAGTTGTCGCGCTCCTCACTATCACGATCACGCAATGCCAGCATGGCGCCCATCTGGTCGCTCATATTGTTGCTCTGCAGGCACTGCCGCTCGGCAGCCTCCAGCGGCCACGGGTCCGGCAGGCGTGCCAGCATGCCCAGCGCCAGATTTTTCAGCGCGCGGCGACCGGCATCGGCCGGCTTGTAGTCGCGGGTCTGGTTGAAGTCGTAGGCCTGGCGCAGCTCGCCGCGCAGTGCCTGTGCCAGGGTATCCAGCACGAAGTCGCGGACGGTATGGATGGCAGCCGGATCGGCCTCGTCCACCATTTCCAGGATTTCGGCCTCGGTCGGCAGGCTCAGCATCAGCGCCTTGAACGCCGGATCGGCAGCATGGTCTTCCAGCACCGCGCGGAAGGCGTCGATGAAACCTGCGGCCAACTTCAGCGGCGTGCCGGCGGCGTGATCGGCCAGCAGCTGGCGGATCAGGCGCTCGGCATAGGCCTGGCCGGCTTCCCAGCGGGCAAAGGCATCGCTGTCGTTGGCCATCAGGAAAGCCAGCTCGCTGTCACGCCAGGCAAACGACAGCTTCACCGGCGCGGAATAGCCGCGCAGCAGCGAAGCCACCGGCGCGGCGGCGACGTTGATGAAGGTGAAAGTCTGTGCCGCGGCACGCACGTCCAGCACGCGGGTAGTGCCTTTTGCCTCGCTCTCGCCCTGCAGTTGCAGCGGCAGATCGTTGCCGTCCGGGTCGATCAGGCCGACCGCGAACGGAATGTGCAGCGGCTGCTTGTCGCTCTGCCCCGGGGTGGCCGGGCTGCTTTGCTGTACATGCAGGGTGTAGCTCTGGCCTGCCGCGTCGTATTCGCCGCTGACAGTCAGCAGCGGCGTGCCGGCCTGGCTGTACCACAGCGCGAACTGCGACAGATCGACATCGTTGGCGTCGGCCATCGCGGCGCGGAAGTCGTCGCAGGTGACGGCCTGACCATCGTGACGCTTGAAGTACAGCTGCATGCCCTTCTGGAAGCCTTCTTCGCCCAGCAGGGTGTGGTACATGCGTACCACTTCGGCGCCCTTCTCGTACACCGTCATGGTGTAGAAGTTGTTCATCTCGATGTAGCTGTCGGGGCGGATCGGGTGCGCGGTCGGACCGGCGTCTTCCGGGAACTGCAGCTGGCGCAGGTTCTTCACGTCCTGGATGCGCTTCACCGCGCGGCTGTCGAGGTCGGAGCTGAATTCCTGGTCGCGGAACACGGTCAGGCCTTCCTTCAGCGACAGCTGGAACCAGTCACGGCAGGTGACGCGGTTACCGGTCCAGTTATGGAAGTACTCGTGGCCGATGATGGCCTCCACCCGCTGGAAGTCGGCGTCGGTGGAGGTATCCTGCCGTGCCAGCACGGCGGAGGTATTGAAGATGTTGAGGCCCTTGTTCTCCATCGCCCCCATGTTGAAGTCGCCCACCGCCACGATCATGTAGATGTCGAGGTCGTACTCGAGGCCGAAGCGCTCCTCGTCCCACTGCATCGAGCGCTTCACCGCGCCCATGGCGAATTCCACCTTGTCCTGGTCGGCCGGCACGGTCCAGATTTCCAGCAGCACGTTGCGGCCGCTGCGGGTGGTGTAGCTGTCACGCAGCGCCGACAGTTTGCCGGCCACCAGCGCGAACAGGTAGGACGGTTTCTTGTACGGATCGACCCATTTCACCCAGTGGCGTTTCTTGTCCAGCATGCCCTCGCCCACCTTGTTGCCGTTGGACAGCAACACTGGGTATTTGCCCTTGTCGGCAATGATGGTGGTGGTGAACTTGGCCATCACGTCCGGACGGTCCGGATAGAAGGTGATCTTGCGGAAGCCTTCCGGCTCGCACTGGGTGTAGAGGTTGCTGCCGCCGGAGGCGTACAGGCCCATCAGGCTGGTATTGGCCACCGGATCGATCTCGGTTTCCACGTCCAGAATGAAACTGTCCGGCACACAGGCAATGCTGAGGCCATCGGCGTTCAGCGTGTAACCATCCGGACCCAGCTTGTCGCCGTCCAGTGTCACGCCGGTCAATTTGGCGCTACCGTCCAGCTGCAGCACGCCCGCCGCCGTGGCGGCCGGGTTGCGACGCATGACCATGCGTGAATGCACGCGGGTCAGGTTGTCTTCGATGATGTCGAAAGTCAGGTCGACCTTGTCCACCAGATAAGCCGGCGGCTGGTAGTCACTGCGATATTTGATCTGCGGTTGTTGGCTCATCTACTTCCATCCTGCTAAGGGGTAACGGCGGGTCGTCGTTGCCCGCCTTGTTATTGTGACGCTGACGCGTCCCCGGTCATGTTCGGTTATTGCTGGCTCAGCCCTGGATCCAGCTGCCGCCGTTCTCTGCCAGCCGCAGACGGCAGGTATCTGCCGGCGTGTCCTGCAGGGTGATACGGAAACTCAGCAACTGGTCGCGGCGGAAGGCATGCAGCTTGATGCTGTCGCCACTGCGGCAGCGGCGGATCGCCTTGTCCAGGTCCGTCACCTTCAGGCCATCTACGGCAATCACCACATCGCCACCGGCGAGCCCCGCAGCCTGTGCCGCCCCGCCATCCAGCACCGCGGTCAGCTTGACGCCCAGCGCGTCGCCGGCGGTTTTCACGCCCAGGGTTGGCCGCACGGTAGCGGGCTTGATGTCGTCGACCACGCTGCCGCCATCGGCCGGGCTGTCGGCCGGCAGCAGTTTCATCTCGACTCCCTGCGTGGCCAGCAGTTCCGCCAGCGGCAACTCGCGGGTGGAGCGGATCGCCATATCGAAGAATTTGCCGAGTTTGAGGCCGGTGACTTCCTCCGCCACCCGCTCCCATTCATCCTCGGCCAGTCCCTTGCCATCGGCCAGCCATTTCTGCCACAGCGCCAGCATCACGCTGTCCAGACTCTTGCCGCCTGCAGTGTGCTTGCGGATGTGCAGGTCCAGCGCCAGTGCGGCCAGCGAACCCTTGGTGTAGTAGCTGACAATGCTGTTGGGGCTGTTCTCGTCCTGGCGGTAGTACTTGGTCCAGGCATCGAAACTGGAGTCGGCCAGCGTCTGCTTGTTGCGGCCGTTGCCGCGCGCCACGCCGGTGATGGTCTTGGCCAGCAGGCCCAGGTAACGCTTTTCGTCGATCAGGCCGCAGCGCACCAGCGCCAGGTCGTCGTAATAGGAAGTAATGCCTTCGAACGCCCACAGCAGCGTGGTGTGGCCTTCGCGGTTGAGGTCGTACGGTGTGAACGCCGCCGGTTTCATGCGCTTGACGTTCCAGGTGTGGAAATATTCGTGGCTGATCAGGCCCAGCAGCTTGAGGTAGCCATCGCTGATGCCCTCCTCGCCGGCTTGCGGCAGATCGTCGCGACTGGCCACCAGCGCGGTGGAGGCGCGGTGCTCCAGACCGCCATAGATATCGCCGCCGGCAAACAGCATGAATACATAGCGCTCGAACGGTGCCGGTTCGCCAAAGAAGCGGATCTGCCATTCGCAGATGCGCTTGGTATCGGCGGCCAACCTTTTCAGGTCGGCCTTGTATTTGCCGGACACCACGAATTCGTGCGGCACGCCGCAGGCCTTGAACGTCACGCGCTCAAACTCACCCAGCTCCACCGGGTGATCGATCAATTCGTCGTAGTTGGCCGCACGGTAATGGCCGAAACCGGATTTCTTGACGTCCAGTGCCGGCAGACTGGTCGCCACTTTCCACTTGGCCAGCGCCTTGTCCTGCGGTGGCAGGATTTCCACCGCGCACGGGTCATGCTCGAAACCATCGGCCTGCAGGAACACGCTGGTGCCGTTGTAGAAGCCGCGCTCGCCATCCAGATAGGCGCCGCGCACCGACAAGTCGAAGGCATAGACGGTGTAATGCACGGTCAGCTCACCTTTTACTGCGGCGGCCTGCCAGCTGTGCTTGTCGAGCTTGGTGAGCGCCACCGCCTTCTTGCCGCTCTCGGCACGGATGGCGACGATGTGGCGGGCAAACTCGCGGATCATGTAGCTGCCGGGAATCCACGCCGGCAACCGCAGGATCTGCCCGCTCTCGGCCGGGGTGGCCACGGTAAGCGAAACTTCGAACAGGTGCGCCTCGGGCGAGACGGGACGGATGCGATAGCTGACAGCGGTAGACATGATGACAGTCCGTTGGAAAGCGGAAGAAGCGCGAATTCTAGCACCAGCCACCCACGGCCGCGCCTGACCTTACAGCTTGATATGCGTCAATAGCAAACAGGGCGATGACAATATAATCGCCTGCATGTCAATGGCGGGAATGGGGGTGCAAATTATGCGAATCGCGCAATTTGCACCGGTCCGGGTCTCTATCGTTCTAGTGGCTGCTACCGGAATTGATTTAGAATCGCCCGTTGAATAACAGGGGATTGGCGCGTTGATTGGGCTAGTTTTATAAGGGTTACAAGGTGCGGCAACACTCCACATGCACCAGCTGTCCTAGCCGCTTTCCCCCGACTTGCCCGGCCTCATGAAGAAATGGGGATACGCACCGGAATATCAAGTCACCGGTTTTACACGTTCTAGTTCGCAACCTTGGAGAAAACCCTAATGGATACGCAATCCACTTATAACTATAAGGTGGTGCGCCAGTTCTCGATAATGACCGTGGTCTGGGGCATTGTCGGGATGCTGGTTGGCGTGATTATTGCGGCCCAGTTGGTGTGGCCGGAGCTCAATTTTGGGCCCTGGTTCCACTACGGTCGCCTGCGTCCGCTGCACACCAACGCCGTGATCTTCGCTTTCGGCGGCTCCGCACTGTTTGCCACGTCTTACTACGTGGTACAGCGTACCTGTCACGTCCGCCTGCTGTCCGACAAGCTGGCGGCCTTCACCTTCTGGGGTTGGCAACTGGTCATCGTGCTGGCCGCCGTTACCCTGCCGCTGGGCCTAACCACCGGCAAGGAGTACGCCGAGCTGGAATGGCCGATCGATATCCTGATCACCGTGGTATGGGTTGCCTACGCCATCGTGTTCTTCGGTACCCTCGCCATCCGCAAGGTCAAGCACATCTACGTGGCCAACTGGTTCTACGGTGCCTTCATCCTGGCCGTGGCCCTGCTGCACATCGTCAACAGCCTGGAAGTACCGGTCACCATGTGGAAGTCCTACTCGGTATACGCCGGTGCCGTGGATGCCATGGTGCAATGGTGGTACGGCCACAACGCCGTGGGCTTCTTCCTGACTGCCGCCTTCCTGGGCATGATGTACTACTTCGTACCGAAGCAGGCCGGCCGTCCGGTGTACTCCTACCGCCTGTCGGTAGTGCACTTCTGGGCGCTGATCTTCACTTACATGTGGGCCGGTCCGCACCATCTGCACTACACAGCCCTGCCTGACTGGACCCAGTCGCTGGGTATGGCGTTCTCGCTGGTGCTGCTGGCTCCGAGCTGGGGCGGCATGATCAACGGCATCATGACCCTGTCCGGCGCATGGCATAAGCTGCGCACCGACCCGGTGCTGAAGTTCCTGGTGGTATCGCTGTCCTTCTACGGTATGTCCACCTTCGAAGGCCCGATGATGTCCATCAAGACCGTTAACGCCCTGTCGCACTATACCGACTGGACCATTGGTCACGTGCACTCCGGCGCACTGGGCTGGGTGGCGTTCATTTCCATCGGTTCCATGTACTACCTGATTCCGCGCCTGTTCGGCCGTGATGCCATGCACAGCGTGAAGCTGATCGAAACCCACTTCTGGCTGGCTACCGTGGGCGTGGTGCTGTACATCGCCTCGCTGTGGATTGCCGGTGTGATGGAAGGTCTGATGTGGCGTGCGCTGAACCCGGATGGCACCCTGACCTACTCCTTTGCCGAAGCCGTGAAAGCGACCTACCCGTACCTGTTCGTACGCTTCCTGGGTGGTGTGCTGTTCCTGACCGGCATGCTGCTGATGGCTTACAACACTTACCGCACCGTCGTTGCCGGCCGTGCCGTTGATGCCAAGATCCCGGCCGTTGCCGTTCACGCGCACTAAGGGACCAAGGGAAACATCATGGAAAAAATCCAGAAACTGATCGAAGAAAACGTAGCGTATCTGATCGTGCTGACCCTGCTGGTAATCAGCGTGGCAATGATGGTCGAGATCCTGCCGCTGATGTTCCAGAAATCGACGACAGAACCGGTTGCCGGCGTGAAGCCGTACAACGCCCTGCAGCTGACCGGTCGCGACATCTATATCCGCGAAGGTTGCTACACCTGCCACTCGCAGATGATCCGTCCGTTCCGTGCCGAAACTGAGCGCTACGGCCACTACTCAGTTGCGGGCGAGTCGGTATACGACCACCCGTTCCAGTGGGGCTCCAAGCGTACTGGTCCGGATCTGGCACGTGTTGGCGGTCGCTACTCCGACGAATGGCACCGTGTTCACCTGACCAACCCGCGTGACGTGGTACCGGAGTCCAACATGCCGGCATTCCCGTGGCTGGCCCGTAATCTGGCTGACGCCGACGGTGTAGCCGCCAAGATGACGGCGCTGCGCAAGGTGGGTGTGCCGTACAGCGATAAGGAAATCGCCGAAGGCAAGGCCATGGTGGAAGGCAAGTCCGAACTGGATGCGCTGATCGCCTACCTGCAGGGCTTGGGCCTTGCGCTGAAGAACGCGCGCTAAGCCATGGACTGGACCAATCTGGGGCGCACCCTGTTCACGGTATTCTGTCTCATCGTGTTTGTCGTGATCGTACTGGGTGCCTTCGGTAAAAAATCCAAGAAGCGTTACGACGAAGCGGCCAACCTCTTATTCAGTGAAGACGAGGATGATCAGCCGCAAAAGCCGGACGCCTCCAACGGAGCCTAAGTAATGAGTGATTTCGTAAGTAACTTCTGGGGCGTTTATATCGCCGTCGTGGTAATCGTGGGCTTCGTAGGCCTTGCCTACCTGCTGTTCAGCCAGTCGAAAACCACGGTCAAGAAAGGCGAGCAGGTTGAGATTACCGGTCACGTCTGGGATGACGACCTGGCCGAGTACAACAACCCGCTGCCGCGCTGGTGGATGCTGATGTTCTACATCACACTGGTGTTTGGTGCTGTTTACCTGACCCTGTACCCGGGTCTGGGTACCTGGAAAGGCTTGCGTGGCTGGACTTCGGTCGGCCAGTACAAGGAAGAAAAGGCCCAGGCCGAAGCCAAGTACCAGCCGCTGTACGACAAGTTCCTGAAACAGGACGTCAAGGCAGTTGCCGCCGATCCGGAAGCCCAGGCTATGGGCAAACGCCTGTTCCAGACCTACTGCGTACAGTGCCACGGCTCTGACGCCCGCGGTGCCAAAGGCTTCCCGAACCTGACCGATAACGACTGGCTGTACGGTGGTACGCCGGAAATCATCAAGACCACCATCAGTGGTGGTCGTCAGGGTCAGATGCCGGCCTTCGGCGCGGCCTTCGGCGAGGAAAAAGTGAAAGATGCGGCCAACTACGTGATGTCGCTGTCCGGCAAGAAGCATGATGCCGACCGCGCCGCACGTGGCAAGGAAACCTTCGCTGCCATCTGTTCTGCCTGCCACGGCGCAGACGGCAAGGGTAACCAGGCAGTTGGTGCACCGAACCTGACCGACAACGTGTGGCTGTATGGCGGTACCGAAAAGACCATCATCGAAACCATCACCAACGGTCGCAACAACCAGATGCCGGCCTGGAAAGACTTCCTCGGCGATGGCAAGGTTCACCTGCTGACATCCTATGTTTACGGCCTGTCCCATAACGGTACAGCCCAGTAATTGATGCTGCTCAATACTGCCCGCGCAAGCGGGCAGTATCTTTTGCAATATTAATATATTTTTTTGTAAATCATTTTCTCATCCAGAAGTTTGTGGCAAGGCCATACAATGGCGCATGCCCTTGCCGGAAACTTCTAGCAGGAACCACCCCCATGTCAGACAAGCTCAAAGACATCGCCGTAAAAGTCGAAAACCCCAAACCCGAGACCGTTTCGCTTTACGCCGCGCAAAAGAAGATCTACCCGCGCAGCGTGAAAGGCCTGTTCGCCAACTGGCGCATCCTGTTTGTCGTGGCAACCCAGCTGTTCTACTTCGGCCTGCCCTGGCTGCAGTGGAACGATCGCCAGGCGGTGCTGTTTGATCTGGTCAATCGCAAGTTCTATCTGTTTGGCCTGACCATCCTGCCGCAGGATTTTGTCTATCTGGCCGCGCTGTTGATGATCTGCGCCTTCGGCCTGTTTGCCTGGACCACCATCGCCGGCCGGCTGTGGTGCGGCTATTCCTGTCCGCAAACGGTGTACACCGAAATCATGCTGTGGATCGAACAATGGGTGGAGGGTGACCGCAACAAACGCATGAAGCTGGACAAGGAGCCGTGGAGCCTGCGCAAGCTGCGCATCAAGGGCACCTCGCAGGCCATCATGATCGCATTCTCGCTGTGGACCGGCTTCACGCTGGTAGGTTATTTCACCCCGGTACACGATCTGATTGCCGCCCTACCTACCTTCAACTACGGCACCTGGGAAACCTTCTGGATGTTTTTCTATGCCGGCTTCACTTACCTGCTGGCCGGCCACATGCGCGATCAGGTCTGCAAGTACATGTGCCCGTATGCCCGCTTCCAGAGCGCGATGTTCGACGAAGACACGCTGATCATCTCCTACGACGAGAAACGCGGCGAACCACGCGGCGCACGCAAGAAAGGCCAGGAAGGCCAGAACCTGGGCGATTGCGTCAACTGCGGCATCTGCGTGCAGGTGTGCCCGGTCGGTATCGATATCCGTAACGGTCTGCAATATGAATGCATCGGCTGTGCCGCCTGTATCGATGCCTGTGACGAGGTGATGGTGAAAGTCGGCAGCCCCAAAGGACTGATCCGCTACACCACCGAAGCCGCGCTGGAAGGCAAGTATCCGGAAAGCCAGTTCCTGTCACGCCTGAAGCGCCCGCGCGTGGTGATGTATGTACTGGTGCTGAGCATCGTGCTGATTGCCGCCCTCACTTCACTGGCACTGCGCAAACCATTCAAGGTAGATGTGATCCGCGACCGTGCCTCGCTGGTACGCGAGACCGATGATGGCCTGCTGGAGAACAGCTACAGCATCCGCATCATGAACGTATCGGAACAAGTCCAGCACTTCCGCATCAAAGTCGATGGCATGCACGACATGAAACTGGAGACTGACCACAAGGAAATCGTGGTCAAACCCACGGAGGATGAACTGGTGGCTGTGCGCGTGCAGGTCGATCCGGAGGAGGCTACCAAAGGCAGCCACGAAATCCATTTCACGGTCGAATCGCTGGAAGACGGCAGCACCGTGCATGAAAAATCCAGTTTTATCGGTGAATAAGATGCAGAAAACAACTGGGATGCCCATTCCCTGGTACAAAAACCGCTGGCCGTGGTTCCTGATGGCAGGTCCCGCCATTGCCGTCGTTGCCGGCATCATTACGTTCCGGCTGGCGGTGGTGACCGCCGATGACATGGTGACCGACGACTACTACAAGCGCGGCAAAGACATCAACCTGGAGCTGAGCCGCGACAAGGCCGCCGTCAGCATGGGTATCAAGGCCCAGGCAATGTTCAGCGACGACCAGCAAAGTGTCCGCATCATCACCAGCAGCAAACAACCGCTGACCGGCACCCTCGAGCTGCAGCTGCTGCATCCGACCCGCAAGCAGGATGACCAGACCATTACCCTGCAGCGCCTGGGTGACAATCTGTATCAGGGCAAGATCACCCACTACACCGCCGAGCACTGGTATGTGCGGCTGCAGGACAAAGCCCGTACCTGGCGCCTGCAGGGCGAATGGCGGCCGCAAGATGGCCAGAGCGTAAGCCTGGGCAACCCGAAACTGGAGCCGGCAGAATGATGCAACGCCCCCTTCCGCGCCGCGCCCTGCTACTGGGGCTGAGTGCCTCACTGCTGGCCGCCTGCGCCAGTAATGGCCGCCCTACCCTGTCCTACCTGAACGGCAACGCCTTCTATCTGGAGAAAATCCAGTACCCCCGCGACAAGACGCTATTGCGTTTGCGGCTGCTGGATATCACCGACAGTGAAGCCGCGCCGGCCGTCCTGGCAGAACAAAGCCTGGAAAAAATCGGCACCTCGGCAGCCTATTCACTGTGCTACGACGCCAGCAGCGTCCAAGCCGGTCACCGCTATGTAGTGGACGCGCGGCTGTTTGTGGATGGCGAATTGCGCATGCAAGGTCGCGAGCTGGTTAGCGGCATGGGCATCGAGGCTGCCGGCCCGCAAGTCCGCCTGCAAATGATCGCCGCCGACTAGCTGGCGCTGTCATCAAAAAAGCCCGTGACTGCACGGGCTTTTTTATTGCCGACCACGGCGGCCAACCTGGCTATGCGACGACAGAAAAGCAGTTGGCAGACAACTCCCTCCAAGCTGCAAGGTTGGCCGCAGGATACAGGTCGCTGCCAGCGCCCTATGCTTCAGCCCTGCAACACCTTGCCGTCCCGACAATCGATCAAGCGGTCAATCGCCATGCCAGGCGGTATGCACGCGAACTCCCCAGGCGCGCTGATCAGCATCAGCCCGTGATTGACCGGACGCGGGAACCACTTGTCGTCGGTCATCACCCGGACATTATCCACGCCGAAGTAGGCCAACATCGGCAGGCTATAACTCCACACCGCGTAGCGCTGTACCCCGCTGCGGTAGGCCGGCTGGTAGCCATAGGAAGTAATGCGCTGATCGACGCCGATCTGGCGGAAAAAAGCGGTTTCACGCCGCTGCTTGTCGCTGACCAGTGCCTCAATCCTGCGTCGCTGCGCATCGCGACGTGCCACCGGATATTTGTACAACATCTGTCCGATCCGGTCGGCGGTATCCATCATGCCGCCGTGAAAAGCCACAATCGCGTACAACCCCAGCTCGCGACTCGTCGCCGCGGTAAACACATAGTTGGCACAGGATGAATTGCAGTAGCGCGGCACCGACACCTTGAGCCGGTGGCGGAACACCCACTCGCCCAATGCCAGGCCGTGCTCGAAATTACCGCCCGGGCTGGAAATAACCAGCGTATCCGGTTTGGGCTCCACTGCCTCATAGAGCTGGTACAGGCGCTGATTCGCCTGGGCAGAAAGCTCGCCAGTGTAAATCAGCGCCTGTCCCGACAATGACAGCTCCACGGTCGTAAGCGCCATCGCCACGGCCGGCAGCAGCATCGCCAACAAGGACAACAGATACTTCATTGCAGCACCCACCAACATTGACCCGATCAAATGCCGAACGATCGCCAGTTTATCGCCGCTCCACACAGCACTGCCGCACCCCCAGTCCAGTCGATCACTATAACCGCACGGGTCGACAACCTAGCCCCCAGCACAAACTCATCAGCTCCGAATGCAGTTGCCTGGGTAACCGCCATCAGCAGAGACCCTGCCATGACTCGCCACATTCCGGCACCACACCACATTCAAGATATAGCCTGCTGACGACACTACCGGCGGCAACTTGTAAGCCGGTAGCCGCTAACCGCCACATGTTGGCCGCAACATCACGTCACCGCTATTCCTGCATTACCCCCCTCTCGCCGCCAGTCAGTATCTGGTGCTTATTCGCAGCGCCAGTCAGTGCGGCCAACCACCGCCTGTGATGCGTTAAAACCAGCCCTTACTGCCCTGCCACAAGCAATCTGCAGTCGACCGGAAACCACAGCCACAAATGCAAAAAAGCCCGGCCATGTCAGGCCGGGCTTTTCTTCGACATCCGGATTTGCCGCTGCTTGCCGAAACGCGTCAGCAACGCCGCAAAGCCATCGTCAGACGACTCAGTCGTGATGTTCGTGGCGCATCTGCGGGAACAGGATGACATCACGGATAGATGGCGCATTGGTCAGCAGCATCACCAGGCGGTCGATACCGATACCGCAACCACCGGTCGGCGGCAGGCCATATTCCATCGCGCGGATGTAGTCGGCATCGTAGTGCATCGCCTCGTCGTCACCGGCATCTTTCTGCTCGACCTGCGACATGAAGCGTGCGGCCTGGTCTTCCGGATCGTTCAACTCGGAATAACCGTTGGCATGCTCGCGGCCAACGATGAACAGCTCGAAGCGCTCGGTGATGCCCGGCTGGGTATCCGAACCGCGAGCCAGCGGCGACACTTCCACCGGGTAGTCGATGATGAAGGTCGGGTTCCACAGCAGCGCTTCGGCACATTCTTCGAACAGCGCCAGTTGCAGACTGCCCAGACCCGGTGCCGGCGGCAGCTTGCCACCCAGGCGCTTGATCTCGGCGGCCACCCATTCGGCGTCGAACAGTTGCTCGTCGGTGTACTGCGGGTTGTAGTGCTTGATGGCGCCAACGATGGTAAAGCGGTCGAAGCGCTTGCCCAGATCCACGTCTTTACCGTTGTAGCTCACCAGGGTGTGGCCGGTGGCGGCAAGGGCACAGCTGCGAATGATCTGTTCGGTCAGGTCCATCATGCGCTGGTAGTCGCTGTAGGCCTCGTAGAACTCGATCATGGTGAACTCGGGGTTGTGGCGGGTGCTCATCCCCTCGTTACGGAAGTTGCGGTTGATCTCGAACACGCGCTCCAGACCACCGACCACCAGACGCTTCAGATACAGCTCCGGCGCCACGCGCAGGTACAGCGGCATGTCCAGCGCATTGTGGTGGGTCACAAACGGCTTGGCCGTGGCCCCGCCCGGGATCGGGTGCATCATCGGGGTTTCCACTTCCAGGTAACCCTCGCCCACCATCACCTCGCGCAGCGCCTGCACGATCTTGGAGCGCTTGATGAAGGTGTTGCGGCTTTCCTCGCTCATGATCAGGTCAACATAACGCTGACGGTACTTCTGCTCCTGATCGGTCATGCCGTGGAACTTGTCCGGCAGCGGACGCAGGCTCTTGGACAGCAGGCGCAGCTCGGTGACATTCACCGACAGCTCGCCCTTGTTGGTCTTGAACAGGATGCCCTTGGCAGCCACGATGTCGCCCATGTCCCAGTGCTTGAACGCGCTGTGTACTTCCGGGCCGACGCCCTGGTCGTTGATGTACAGCTGGATCTGGCCGGACATGTCCTGGATGGTGGCAAAGCTGGCCTTGCCCATCACGCGCTTGAGCATCATGCGGCCGGCAACCGACACATGTACGTTCAGCGGCTCCAGCTCGTCCTTGCTCTTGTCGTTGTAATCGGTGTGCAGCTCGCCGGCCAGGTGCTCGCGCTTGAAATCATTGGGAAAGGCCACACCGGCTTCGCGCAGAGCTTTCAGCTTCTCGCGACGCTCGGCCATGATGTGGTTCTCATCATGCTGTACCAGGCTGGATTCTTGTTCCGACATGGAAATCTCCGTCAAATGTAAAAGGTTGGCCGCAACACTGCGGCCAACCCTGGTTATGCGTTACACGCCCTGCTTCAGGCTGGCTTCGATGAAGCCGTCCAGGTCGCCGTCCATCACGCCCTTGATGTTGCCCACTTCGTAGCTGGTACGCAGATCCTTGATGCGCGACTGGTCGAACACGTAGGAGCGGATCTGGTGACCCCAACCCACGTCGGTCTTGCTGTCTTCCAGCGCCTGCTTGGCTTCGTTGCGCTTTTTCAGTTCCAGCTCGTACAGCTTGGCACGCAGCATCTGCCAGGCCTCGTCGCGGTTGCGGTGTTGCGAGCGGTCGTTCTGGCACTGCACCACGATACCGGTCGGAATGTGGGTCAGACGCACTGCAGAGTCGGTCTTGTTGATGTGCTGGCCACCGGCACCGGAGGCGCGGTAGGTATCGGTACGCACATCGGCCGGATTGATGTCGATCTCGAAACTGTCGTCCACTTCCGGATACACGAACACGGAGCAGAACGAGGTATGGCGACGCGCGTTGGAGTCGAACGGCGATACGCGCACCAGGCGATGCACGCCGACTTCGGTACGCAGCAGGCCGTAGGCGTATTCGCCCTCGATCTTGATGGTGGCGCTGGTAATGCCGGCTACGTCGCCTTCGGATTCTTCCAGGATGTCAACCTTGAAGCCCTTGCGCTCGGCGTAACGCACATACATGCGCAGCAGCATGCCGGCCCAGTCTTGCGCCTCGGTACCGCCTGCACCAGCCTGGATGTCCACGAAGCAGTTGTTCGGGTCCATCGGGTCGTGGAACATGCGGCGGAATTCCAGTCGGGCCAGCTTGGCCTCGACCTCGTCGAGGTCGGCCTTCACTGCGAGGATGGTATCGTCGTCATCCTCGGCCTTGCCCATTTCAAACAGTTCGGCACAATCTGCCAGCGTGGCGGCGATACCTTCGATCACCAGCACCACGTCTTCCAGCTGCTTGCGCTCGCGGCCCAGATCCTGGGCTTTTTTCGGATCGTTCCAGACATCCGGATCTTCAGTCAGGCGGGAAACTTCTTCCAGACGGTCTTTTTTGCCGTCGAAGTCAAAGATACCCCCGGATAGCGGTGTTGCGTGTGCTCAGATCGTCGATCTGGGCCTGAATCTGATTGAGTACTTCTGCTTCAATCATGGTGTGAAACCTCCACAATAAAGAACATTTCCAGACTGCAATTACAGTATTTCAGTAAAGACAAAAAGCGCACCTCGCGGTGCGCTTTTGCCGAAGCACTCAGACATTAACCCAGCAGGTGGGTAACGCCGGCGCGTTCTTCTTCCAGTTCAGCCAGGGTGAAGTTGATACGTTCACGGCTGAATTCGTCGATTTCCAGACCTTGTACGATCTTGTACTCGCCATTCTCGCAGGTTACCGGGAAGCCGAACATCACATCCTTCGGAATGCCGTAGGAACCGTCGGACGGAATACCCATGGTCACCCACTTGCCGTTGGTGCCCAGCGCCCAGTCGCGCATGTGATCGATAGCGGCATTGGCAGCAGAAGCAGCGGACGACAGGCCGCGGGCGGCGATAATCGCGGCACCACGCTTGCCTACGGTCGGCAGGAACACATCGCGGTTCCAGGCTTCGTCATTGATCATCGCCTTAACGGACTGACCGTCGATGGTAGCGAAGCGGTAGTCGGCGTACATGGTCGGGGAGTGGTTGCCCCAAACAGTCAAGTGCTCGATGTCGGCCACAGCCTTGCCGGTTTTGGAGGCAATCTGGCTGGCTGCACGGTTGTGGTCCAGACGCAGCATGGCGGTGAAGTTCTTGGCCGGCAGGTCCGGTGCGGACTTCATGGCGATGTAGGCGTTGGTGTTGGCCGGGTTGCCGACAACCAGCACCTTCACGTCGCGCGAAGCCACTGCGTTCAGTGCCTTGCCCTGACCGATGAAGATGGCACCGTTGATGGACAGCAGCTCGGAACGCTCCATGCCCGGGCCGCGCGGACGGGAACCTACCAGCAGTGCGTAATCGGTGTCCTTGAAGGCGGTCATCGGATCGCTATGCGCTTCGATACCGGCCAGCAGCGGGAATGCGCAGTCTTCCAGTTCCATGATCACGCCCTTGAGCGCGTTCTGTGCCTTCTCGTCAGGGATTTCCAACAGTTGCAGAATCACCGGCTGGTCCTTGCCCAGCATTTCACCGGAGGCGATACGGAACAGCAGGGCATAACCAATCTGACCGGCTGCGCCAGTAACAGCAACGCGTACGGGGGCTTTCATCTAGGTACTCTCCTTTAGACGTGGCGATGGATGCGAGCACATGCTTTTCTCTGGTGCATGCTGCTATGCAATACGGACCGAGTGTAGCACGCGACACCCGATTTGTGACCACCACCTTACCCCTTATCCGGCGAGCTTGGCAACAGGCATCTTGTGTCTTATATAAGACATGTCTTTACGCTTGATTTATTTGATGATAAAAAGCAGCAATGAATGCAAAGTCACTCCTTCGCCTCCCGCTGTACGAACAGATAAAGCTGCAGATTTTGCAGCGCATAGCAGCTGGGGAATGGGGTAGCAACGAGTTGTTACCAAGCGAGTGGGATCTGGCCGAGCAGTTTGCAGTCAGTCAGGGCACGGTCCGCAAAGCGCTAACAGATCTGGTTACCGATGGCGTGCTGTTTCGCCAGCAAGGACGCGGCACTTTTGTTGCCGAGGCACTAGACGACTGGGCGGGCATGAGCATGGTTTCCCCCGGTCTGCTGAACGAAAAACCTGATCGGCTGGCGCGTGAGTTCCTAGGCATCAGCCGCGCGCACGCGAGCGAGGAGTTGGCCGCAGCACTGGGTTTGCGTCGCGGTGCTGGCGTACACCGCATCCGCATGCTGTGGCGACTGCGCGGCCAACCTGTAGCCCTGGACGAGGTAACGCTGCCGCAGGATCGCTTTGACACGATGGAGGCACGCTGGCTACGACAGAGTGCGGGCGTGTGGGCCGCGCTACAGCAGCACTTTGGCGTACGACTGAAAGTCGCCGCCGAGCAATGGCGGGCAGTCGCCCTGCCAAGAGAGGAAGCCCAGCTGCTTCAGGCCCGCGAAGGCGATGCCGCCCTGTTCTACCTGCGCATTGCGCAAGACATGCAGGGCCAGGCTGTGGAGTGGCGGGAGCGCTGGTGCCTGACAGGCTCGTTTGGCCTGACCAGGCAGCAGACAGATTAAGCAGTTTTATGTGTCGCAAAGATGTAAACAGGCGACCGGTTTATGTCAGGCGTCGGCATGCCGGCGCTAATTTGCTAGAATTTACGGGCATGTTGCACCTGCAGCATCGGTTCGACATGTTTTTAATCGGGTGGGGGCTGCAGCAAAACCCCTGTTCAGAGGACTTCGCGGTCATACAGCGAAGCCCGATATAACCACTTGGTACATGCACATCCAAGGAAGCTCTATGCAGAAGCAACGACCAAAGCACCTCGATCTGGGGAAGATCAGACTGCCTGTTCCGGGCATCGTCTCGATCCTGCACCGGATCAGCGGCGTGGCACTCTTCTTCGCCCTGCCGTTATTGATTTACCTCCTCTCTGGCTCCCTCAGCTCCGCTGAAACTTTCGATAGCTACCGCGCCGTAGTTGCCCACCCGCTGATGAAGCTGATCCTGATCGGTTTCCTGTGGGCCTTCCTGCACCATGCCTGTGCCGGCGTACGTTTCCTGTTTCTTGACATTCACAAGGGCCTCGAGCTGCAAACCGCTCGCGCGACCGCCAAGATTGTTCTGGCTGTCAGCCTGTCCCTGACCGTGATCCTGGGGGCGATCCTATGGTAAACCGCAACGTCGTTGGCGCTCATTACGGCCTGAAAGACTGGATCGTCCAGCGTATTACTGCCGTCATCATGCTGACCTACACCGTGATGCTGGTGCTGTTCCTGCTGGCCATGCCGGCCGGCTACGAAGGCTGGAAAACCCTGTTCAGCCTGACCTGGGTAAAAGTTCTGACCCAGACCACGCTGCTGGCGCTGTTCCTGCACGCCTGGGTGGGTATCCGTGATTTGTGGATGGACTACATCAAGCCGGTTGGTCTGCGTCTTGCGCTGCATACCTTTACCGCTGTATGGCTGGTGTCCTGTTTCATTTATTCGCTTAAGGTTGTCTGGGGGCTGTAATGACCGTACCCGTTCGTCATTTTGATGCAGTTATCGTCGGTGCCGGTGGCGCCGGCATGCGCGCTGCCTTGCAACTGTCCGAGGCCGGTCTGAAGACCGCGGTACTGTCCAAGGTTTTCCCGACCCGTTCGCATACCGTTGCTGCACAAGGTGGTGTCTCCGCCTCGCTGGGCAACTCCGAGCCGGATCACTGGCACTGGCACATGTACGACACCGTAAAGGGTTCGGACTGGCTGGGCGACCAGGATGCTATCGAATTCATGTGCCGCGAAGCGCCGAAAGTCGTCGTCGAGCTGGAACACTTCGGCATGCCGTTCGACCGTAACGAAGACGGCACCATTTACCAGCGCCCGTTCGGCGGCCACATGTCCAATTTCGGCGAGAAGCCGGTACGCCGCGCCTGTGCCGCTGCCGACCGTACCGGTCACGCGATGCTGCATGCGCTGTACCAGCGTAACGTGCGCGCCAACACCCACTTCTTCGTAGAGTGGATGGCGCTGGATCTGGTGCGTGATGCTGACGGCAATGTCCAGGGCGTCGTTGCCATGGAAATGGAAACCTCCGAAATCGTGGTATTCCAGGCCAAGGCCACCCTGTTCGCGACCGGCGGTGCCGGCCGTATCTTCGCTTCCTCCACCAATGCCTTCATCAACACCGGTGATGGTCTGGGTATGGCTGCCCGTGCCGGCATCCCGCTGGAAGACATGGAATTCTGGCAGTTCCACCCGACCGGCGTCGCCGGTGCCGGTGTACTGATTACCGAAGGTGTTCGCGGTGAAGGCGGCATTCTGCGCAATAGCGCGGGCGAGCGTTTCATGGAGCGCTATGCCCCGAACGCCAAAGACCTGGCATCGCGTGATGTGGTATCCCGCGCCATGGTGACCGAGATCAACGAAGGCCGTGGCTGCGGTCCGAACAAGGATCACGTGCTGCTGGACATCACCCACCTGGACCCGGAAGTCATCAAGTCCAAGCTGCCGGGCATCCGCGAAATTTCCATCAAGTTTGCCGGTGTCGATCCGATCGTAGCCCCGATCCCTGTCGTGCCGACCTGCCACTACCAGATGGGCGGCATCCCGACCAACTATCGCGGCGAAGTCGTGATTGATGGCAAGCCGGTTCACGGTTTCTACGCCGCTGGCGAAGTGGCATGTGCTTCGGTACACGGCGCCAACCGTCTGGGCACCAACTCGCTGCTTGACCTGCTGGTATTTGGCAAGAGCTCGGCCAACTCGATGATCGACTTCATCAAGGCACAGCCTGCCGAACTGCCGGAACTGGCGACGACTGACGTTGACCGTGCCGTTGCGCGTGTCGCCCGTCTGGACAACCAGACTGGCGGCGTGGAAGTCAACGATGCCCGTAACGCCATGCAGCGCACCATGCAGAACCACTGCGGCGTATTCCGCTTCAAGGACATGCTGGCCGAAGGCGCAGCCAAGATCCTGGAAGTGGAAGAAATGGTCAAAAAGACCCAGATCCACGACAAGTCCAAGGTCTTCAACACCGCGCGTATCGAAGCGCTGGAGCTGGAGAACCTGATTGAAGTGGCCAAAGCGACCATGATTTCCGCCAATGCCCGTACCGAGTCCCGTGGTGCCCACGTGCGTGATGACGCACCGGATACTGCCGAGACCCCGAACGGCCGCGATGACACGAACTGGCTGAAGCACACCCTGTGGCACCGTGACGGTAACCGCCTGGAGTACAAGCCGGTGAACATGACTCCGCTGACCGTCGAGACCATCGCGCTCAAGACTCGCTCGTACTAAGGGACGCCGACAGATGACAACGCAAACCGTGCAATTCCGCGTTTATCGCTACAACCCGGATCAGGATGCCAAGCCGTACATGCAGGACATCAGCGTCGAGATCGACTCGACCGATCGCAAGCTGCTGGACGCACTGGTCAAGCTGAAGATCAAGGATGACTCCGTGTCCTTCCGTCGCTCCTGCCGTGAAGGTGTATGTGGCTCTGACGCCATGAACATCAACGGCAAGAACGGCCTGGCCTGTCTCACCGACATCAGTGACCTGAAACAGCCGATCGAGCTGCGCCCGCTGCCGGGTCTGCCGGTCATCCGCGACCTGATCGTGGACATGACCCAGTTCTTCAAGCAGTACCACTCGATCAAGCCGTACGTGATCAACGACACGCCGCCGCCGGAAAAAGAGCGCCTGCAATCGCCAGAGGACCGTCTGGAACTGGACGGCCTGTACGAGTGCATTCTCTGCGCCAGCTGCTCGACTTCCTGCCCGTCGTTCTGGTGGAACCCGGACAAATTCGTTGGCCCGGCCGGCCTGCTGGCTGCCTACCGCTTTATCGCCGATACCCGCGATACCGCCACCAACGAGCGTCTGGACAACCTGGAAGACCCGTACCGCCTGTTCCGTTGCCACACCATCATGAACTGCGTGGACGTGTGTCCTAAGGGCCTGAACCCGACCAAGGCCATTGGCAAGATCAAAGACCTGATGGTCAAGCGTGCCGTATGACCGAAATCGATCCGATTGAAATCAAGCGGATCCGCTGGCGCTCGCGCCGGGGTTTGCTGGAGTTGGACCTGGTACTGGAGCGTTTTCTGGCCAACGGTTTCAACCAGCTGACCCAGGCCGAGCTGTTGGCGTACAGGCGTTGTCTGGAGCTTCCGGACAACGATTTCCTGGACTACGTCAACGGCAAAGCGGAGATCGAAGACCCCGAACTGACTCACATCATCGGGATCTTGCGCCGCGCGTAAGCGCAGTGCAAAGCAGCAACCATAAATTACAACGACCACAAATTTAGACTGGGAGTATTGCTGTGGAAAACAATCGCAAAGTAACGCTCACCTACAACGACGGAAAAGACTCGCTGGAGATGCCGGTTCTGCCGGGTACTCTGGGTCCGGACGTGGTAGATATCCGTGCCTTCTCCAAGACCGGCATGTTCACTTTCGACCCGGGTTTCCTGGCCACCGCCAGCTGCGAATCGCAGATCACCTTCATCGATGGTGACCTGGGCCAGCTGTACTACCGCGGCTACCCTATCGAGCAACTGGCCGAAAACAGCGACTACCTCGAAGTGTGCTATCTGCTGCTGAACGGCGAACTGCCGAATGCAGAACAGCGCAAGGAATTCGAGCGCGGCATCATGCGCCACAACATGCTGCATGACCAGATCATCAGCTTCTACAAAGGCTTCCGCCGCGACGCACACCCGATGGCCGTGATGGTGGGTGTGGTTGGCGCGCTGTCCGCCTTCTACCACGACTCGCTGGACATCAATAACGCGGAACACCGCAAGATTTCGGCACACCGCCTGATCGCCAAGCTGCCGAACATCGCCGCCCAGGCGTATCGCTACAACAAGGGCCTGCCGTTCTCCTACCCGAAAAACGGCCTGACCTATGCCGAGAACTTCCTGCACATGATGTTCTCCACCCCGTGCGAAGAGTACAAGGTGAATCCGGTTACCGCGCGCGCGCTGGACCGCATCTTCACCCTGCACGCTGACCACGAGCAGAACGCTTCCACCTCTACCGTGCGTCTGGCCGGCTCCTCCGGTGCCAACCCGTTCGCGTGTATCGCCGCCGGTATCGCCTGCCTGTGGGGCCCGTCCCACGGCGGCGCCAACGAAGCCGTGCTGAAGATGCTGGACGAAATCGGTTCCGTGGATAACGTGGCCGAATTCATGCAGGGCGTGAAGGACAAGCGCTACAAGCTGATGGGCTTTGGTCACCGCGTGTACAAGAACATGGACCCGCGCGCCGCCATCATGAAGCAGACTTGTGACGAAGTGCTGACCGAGCTGGGTCTGCAGGACGATCCGAAGTTCAAGCTAGCCATGGCACTGGAAAAGATTGCGCTGGAAGACCCGTACTTCATCGAGCGCAAGCTGTACCCGAACGTGGACTTCTACTCCGGCATCGTGCTGTCCGCCATCGGCATCCCGGTATCCATGTTCACCCCGATCTTCGCCCTGGCACGTACCGTGGGCTGGATCTCGCACTGGACCGAAATGATCGCCGACCCGGGCATGAAGATCGGTCGTCCGCGCCAGCTGTACACCGGCTCGCCGCGTCGCGACTTCGTACCGGTAGCAAAGCGCTAATCGCGCACTGAAGGTTGGCCGCCATGCGGCCAACCTTTTTCAACGCCCCTTGCAGGAGAAAGAAAAGGCAGAAAGAACAGCAAGAGCGTTCCGTCAAAGGGAGAAGCAGCGATGAACACCTCGCCGGCTACTCACTTTGTCAAAACGGTTTTTGCAAAGCTGCAACGCAGACAAAAGGGTCGAACAATGATGCAATCCATGTACAGTCATTCCCACCTGTTTGGTGGGAATGCACCGTTCATCGAGGAGCTGTACGAACAGTACCTCGCTGATCCGAACGTGGTTCCGGCGGAATGGCGGGATTACTTCGACAAGCTGGCAATGGCACCGGGCGCCGCCGAGCGCGACGTGGCGCACCAGCCGATTCAGGAATCCTTCATCCAGCTGGCGAAAAAGCCGATTTCCGGCCAGCGCAGCAGCGATGTTGCCAACTGGGAATCGATGCAGAAGCAGGTTGGCGTACTGAAGCTGATCTCTGCCTGGCGCGTGCTGGGCTCCCGCCAGGCCAACCTCGACCCGCTCAAGCGCATGGATCAGGCCACGGTTCGCGAACTGGACCCGGCCTCTCACGGCCTGACCGATGCCGACATGGCGGTACAGTTCAATGTCGGCTCGCTGATCGCGCCGCAAAAGCTGCCGCTGTCCGACATCATTGCCCGTCTGAAGCAGACCTACGGTGGCAATGTCGGTGTGGAATACATGCACATCACCAACTCCGCCGAAAAGCACTGGATCCAGCAGCGTTTCGAAGGTGATCTGTCCACCCCGCGTTACAGCGCCGACAAGAAAAAACGCATCCTCAAGCAGATTACCGCTGCCGAGACCCTGGAACGCTACCTGCATACCCGCTACGTCGGCCAGAAGCGCTTCTCGCTGGAAGGTGGCGAAGCCGCCATCGCCGCGCTGGATCACCTGATCCAGACCGGTACCAGCCATGGTATCGAGGAGCTGATCATCGGCATGGCCCACCGCGGCCGTCTGAACGTGCTGGTGAACACCCTGGGCAAACTGCCGCGTGACCTGTTCGCCGAATTCGAAGGCAAGGCCTCGCAGGATCTGGCTTCCGGCGACGTGAAGTACCACATGGGCTTCTCCTCCGACATCCCGACCGCCAATGGTCCGATGCACGTGTCGCTGGCGTTCAACCCGTCGCACCTGGAAATCGTCAACCCGGTAGTGGAAGGTTCCGTGCGCGCCCGTCAGGAACGCCGCAAGGATGCCGAACGCAAGACCGTGGTGCCGCTGCTGATTCACGGTGACTCCGCCTTTGCCGGTCTGGGCGTCAACCAGGGTACCTTCAACCTGTCGCAGACCCGCGGCTACGGTACCGGCGGTACCCTGCACCTGGTGATCAACAACCAGGAGGGCTTCACCACCTCCGACACCCGCGACATGCGTTCCACGCTGTACTGTACCGACGTGGCCAAGATGGTCGAAGCACCGATCTTCCACGTCAACGGCGACGATCCGGAAGCCGTGTGCTACGTGATGCAGGCTGCGCTCGACTACCGCATGACCTTCAACAAGGACGTGGTAATCGATCTGGTGTGCTACCGCAAGCTGGGCCACAACGAGGGCGATGACCCGTTCCTGACCCAGCCGATGATGTACAAGAAGATCGCCAAGCATGCCGGTCCGCGTGCGCTGTACGCCCAGCGTCTGGTCGCCGAAGGCGTGCTGAAGGCCGAAGAAGCCGAAGACCTGATCCGTGCCTACCGCGATGCACTGGACAAAGGTGAACACGTCGAGCAGACCGTACTGTCCAACTACCGCCGCGAACACGCGCTGGACTGGAGCCAGTACCAGGGCACCCACTGGGCGCACCCGACCGACACCTCGCTGTCGCAAGCCGACATCGTGCGTCTGGCCGAGAAGTTCACCAGCGTACCGGCCGAGTTCAAACTGCACCCGACCGTGAAAAAAGTGCAGGAAGCCCGCATGGCCATGGCCCGTGGCGAGCAGCCGCTGGACTGGGGTATGGCGGAAATCACTGCTTACGCCAGCCTGGTTACCAACGGCTATGGCGTGCGCATCTCCGGTGAAGACTCCGGCCGCGGCACCTTCTCCCACCGCCACTCCGTGGTTCACGACCAGAACCGCGAGCGTTGGGACCAGGGTTCCTATGTGCCACTGCGCAATATGAGCGACAACCAGGGCGAGTTCCTGGTGATCGACTCGATCCTGAACGAAGAAGCCGTTCTGGCCTACGAGTACGGTTACGCCTGCTCCGCGCCGGACCAGCTGGTAATCTGGGAAGCCCAGTTCGGCGACTTCGCCAACGGTGCCCAGGTCGCCATCGACCAGTTCATTTCCTCCGGCGAAACCAAGTGGGGCCGTCTGTGCGGCCTGACCACCATCCTGCCGCACGGCTACGATGGTCAGGGCCCGGAGCACTCCTCCGCCCGTCTGGAACGCTGGCTGCAACTGTGTGCCGAGCACAATATGCAGATCGTGATGCCGTCCGAAGCCAGCCAGATGTTCCACGTGCTGCGCCGCCAGGTACTGCGTCCGTACCGCAAGCCGCTGGTGATCTTCCTGTCCAAGCGCCTGCTGCGCTACAAGGACTCCATGAGCCCGATCACCGACCTGACCGCCGGCAGCTTCCGCCCGGTCATCGGCGACGCTTCCATCCAGGACGCCAAGAAAGTGAAGCGCGTACTGCTGTGTGCCGGCCAGGTGTACTACGACCTGGTAAACGGTCGCAAGGAACGCGAGCTGGAAGAAGAAGTGGCCATCGTGCGCATCGAGCAGCTGTATCCGTTCCCGACCGAGCAGCTGCAGGCCGAACTGGCCCAGTTTGCCCACGCCAAGGAACTGGTATGGGTGCAGGAAGAGCCGCGTAACCAGGGTGCCTGGTACCAGATCCGCCACCGTCTGGAAAGCCTGCTCACCGGCAAACAGACGCTGGAATTTGCCGGCCGTCCGTCTTCCGCCTCCCCGGCCGTAGGCTATATGAGCAAGCACGTTGCCCAGCTCAAAGCCTTCGTCGAAGAAGCCCTGTCGTTCAACAAATAACACCTGCACATAAGAACGGGGCGGCAAGGCGCCGCCCCCCAACGGAGAAGAACAATGGCCATCATTGAAGTCAAAGTCCCCCAGCTGCCGGAATCCGTGTCCGAAGCTACCCTGATGACCTGGCACAAGCAGGTCGGCCAGGCGGTAGCCCGTGACGAAAACCTGATCGATCTGGAAACCGACAAGGTGGTACTGGAGCTGCCGGCACCGCAAGCAGGCGTACTGGTAAAGATCGTTGAGCAGGACGGTGCTACCGTTACCTCCGGCCAGCTGATCGCCCACATCGATACCGAAGCCACTGCTGGCGCGACCGCTCCGGCCGCAGCCGCCGCACCGGCCGCCGCCCCTGCCGCGGCGCCGGTTCAAGCCGCTACCGGTGGCGCCGCCATGCCGTCCGCCGCCAAGCTGGCTGCCGAAACCGGCGTGAACCTGGCTGACGTAGCCGGTTCCGGCCGTGACGGCCGTATCCTGAAAGAAGACGTTGCTGCCGCCAAGCCGGCCGCACCGGCGCAATCCGGCCCGGTGATCGCCGCGGCTGCGGCCAACGTGGGCAAGGCGCTGGCCTCCACCCCGGCCATCAATACTTCCGTCCTGTCCGGCCGTCCGGAACAGCGCGTACCGATGTCCCGCCTGCGCCAGCGCGTGGCCGAGCGTCTGGTGATGTCGCAACAGACCAACGCCATCCTCACCACCTTCAATGAAATCAACATGAAGCCGGTGATGGACCTGCGTGCCAAGTACAAGGACAAGTTCGAGAAAGAGCACGGCGTGAAGCTGGGCTTCATGGGCTTCTTCGTGAAGGCCGTGGTTGCCGCACTGAAGAAATACCCGGTAGTGAACGCCTCGGTTGATGGCAACGACATCATCTACCACGGCTACTTCGACATCGGCGTAGCCGTTGGCAGCCCGCGCGGCCTGGTGGTACCGGTGATCCGCAATGCCGACCAGCTGTCGCTGGCCGAGATCGAGAAGCAGATCGCCGACTTCGGTAAGCGCGCCCAGGAAGGCAAGCTGACCGTGGAAGAACTGACCGGCGGTACCTACACCATCTCCAACGGCGGCACCTTCGGTTCCATGATGTCCACCCCGATCATCAACCCACCGCAATCCGCGATCCTGGGCATGCACGCCACCAAGGAACGCGCCGTGGTTGAAAACGGCCAGGTGGTAGTCCGTCCGATGATGTACCTGGCCCAGTCCTACGACCACCGCATCATCGACGGTCGCGAAGCGGTACTGAGCCTGGTGGCAATCAAGGATGCCATCGAAGATCCGGCCCGCCTGATCCTGGACCTGTAAGCGCAGCCGCGGGCCGGGCGCATGCCCTGCCCGTCCTGACTCCACAGCGTGCGGCCAACCCACAAGGTTGGCCGCAACGTGCAAAGGAAAGATTCAATGAGCCAACAATTCGACGTAGTAGTGATCGGCGGCGGTCCCGGCGGTTACGTGGCTGCCATCCGTGCAGCACAGCTGGGCTTCAACACCGCCTGCGTGGACGCCTTCAAGAACCCGGAAGGCAAAGCATCCCTCGGCGGCACCTGCCTGAACGTGGGTTGCATCCCGTCCAAGGCACTGCTGCAGTCCTCGGAAAACTTCCACGCCATCCAGCATGACTTCGCCAAGCACGGCATCTCGGTTGACGGTGCCAAGATGGACGTGGCCACCATGCTGGAACGCAAGAACGGCATCATCACCAAGAACGCCGGCGGTATTGCCTTCCTGTTCAAGAAGAACAAGGTAGCCAACATCCACGGTCTGGGCACGCTGAAAACCCGTCAGGGCGAGAAGTGGGTCATCGAAGTGACCGACAACGGCGCCGTGGTGGATACCCTGGAAGCCAGCCACGTGATCATCGCCACCGGCTCCAACCCGCGCCAGCTGCCGGGCCTGCCGACCGACAACCAGATCGTGCTGGACAACGCCGGCGCGCTGGCGCTGACCGACGTACCGGCGCGCCTGGGCGTGATCGGCGCCGGCGTGATCGGCCTGGAAATGGGTTCGGTATGGAAGCGCCTGGGCGCCGACGTGACCATCCTGGAAGCAATGCCGACCTTCCTGGCCGCTGCTGACCAGCAGATCGCCAAGGAAGCGTTCAAGACGCTGACCAAGGACACCGGCCTCGACATCAAGCTGGGCGTGAAGATCGGTGAAATCAGCAAGGGCGCCAACAGCGTCACCGTGAACTACGAGCTGAACGGCGAAGCCGTGAAGGCCGAGTTCGACAAGCTGATCGTGGCCATCGGCCGCGTACCGAACACCGCCGGCCTGGGTGCCGACAACGTGAACCTGCAGCTGGACGAGCGTGGTTTCGTGGTGGTGGACGACCACTGCCACACCAACCTGCCGAACGTATGGGCGATTGGTGATGTCGTGCGCGGCCCGATGCTGGCGCACAAGGCGTCTGAAGAAGGCGTGGCGGTTGCCGAACGCATCGCCGGCCAGAAGCCGCATGTGGACTTCGGCGTGATTCCGTGGGTGATCTACACCTCGCCGGAAATCGCCTGGGTCGGCAAGACCGAAGAACAGCTCAAGGCCGAAGGCATCGAGTACAAGAAAGGCACTTCGGGCTTTGCGGCCAACGGTCGCGCGCTGGGTCTGGGCCATGCCCAGGGTACCGTCAAGCTGCTGGCTTGCGCCAAGACCGACCGCATCCTCGGCCTGCACATGATCGGCCCGATGGTGTCCGAGCTGGTGACCGAAGGTGTGGTATCCATGGAGTTCAAGGCCGCCAGCGAAGATCTGGCACGCATTGTCCATGCCCACCCGTCGCTGTCCGAAGTGGTACACGAAGCTGCGCTGGCCGCCGACAAGCGCGCACTGCACGGCTAAAGCGATCCGGGCCGTGTACAATGTCGCGGCCCACGTAAACGGTGCGGCAACCGCTTGCGGTTGCCGCCTGCGAAAAAAAGACTGCGCGAGCAGTCAAGGAATAGAGACGTAGGCCAGACAGGCCCCGCCATCATTTCCACCCGAAAGGAAAATCAATGAACCTGCACGAATACCAAGCGAAAGAGCTGCTGGCCAAATACGGCCTGCCGGTGCAACAGGGCATTCTGGCCAACTCGCCGGAAGAAGCTGCTGCTGCTTACGACAAGCTGGGCGGCAAATTTGCCGTTGTGAAGGCCCAGGTCCACGCCGGTGGCCGTGGTAAGGCCGGTGGTGTAAAAGTGGTGAAGAGCCGCGAAGAAGCCGCTGAAGTTGCCAAGACCCTGATCGGCACCAATCTGGTGACTTATCAGACCGACGCCGCCGGCCAGCCGGTAAACAGCGTGCTGGTATGCGAAGACATGTACCCGGTACAGCGCGAACTGTACCTGGGCGCCGTGGTAGACCGTGGCACCCAGCGCGTGGTGTTCATGGCCTCCACCGAAGGCGGTGTCGAGATCGAGAAGGTTGCCGAAGAGACCCCGGAAAAGATCATCAAGGTCGAGATCAATCCGCTGGTTGGTCCGCAGCCGTTTCAGGGCCGTGACCTGGCATTCGCGCTGGGTCTGGAAGGCGCACAGGTTGCCGCCTTCACCAAACTGTTCCTGGGCGCCGCCAAGGCCTTCATCGACAACGACTTCGCCCTGTTCGAAGTAAACCCGCTGGCGCTGCGCGAAAACGGCGAACTGGCCTGCGTGGACGGCAAGATCAACCTGGACTCCAACGCCCTGTACCGTCATCCGGAACTGCTGGCCCAGCGCGACAAGTCGCAGGAGAACGAGCGTGAAGTGAAAGCCTCCGAGTTCGACCTGAACTACGTGGCACTGGAAGGCAACATCGGCTGCATGGTGAACGGCGCCGGTCTGGCCATGGCCACCATGGACATCATCAAGCTGAAGGGTGGCCAGCCGGCCAACTTCCTGGACGTGGGCGGTGGCGCCACCAAAGAGCGCGTGATCGAAGCGTTCAAGCTGATCCTGGCCGATACCTCGGTTCAGGGCGTGCTGATCAACATCTTCGGCGGTATCGTACGTTGCGACATGATCGCCGAAGCGATCATTGCCGCGGTGAAAGAAGTGAATGTGACCGTGCCGGTCGTTGTGCGCCTGGAAGGCAACAACGCCGAGCTGGGCGCCAAGATCCTGGACGACTCCGGTCTGAAACTGACCTCCGCCCAGGGCCTGAACGACGCAGCCGAGAAGATCGTTGCTGCTGTTGCCGCCCTCTAATCACCTGCACCGCATAAGGATCTCAAAATGAGCGTATTGGTAAACAAAGACACCAAAGTGCTGGTGCAAGGCTTCACCGGCAAGAACGGTACTTTCCACGCCGAACAGGCGTTGAAGTGCGGCACCAAGGTTGTGGGTGGCGTGACTCCGGGTAAAGGCGGTGCCGAGCACCTGGGCCTGCCGGTGTTCAACACCATGAAGGACGCCGTTCGTGAAACCCAGGCTGATGCCTCCGTTATCTACGTACCGGCAGCTTTCGCCAAGGACTCCATCCTGGAAGCTATCGACAGCGGCGTGAAGCTGATCGTGTGCATCACCGAAGGCGTACCGACCCTGGACATGCTGTACGTGAAGAAAGCCGTGGACGAAGCCGGCATCCGCCTGATCGGCCCGAACTGCCCGGGTATCATCACCCCGGGTGAGTGCAAGATCGGCATCATGCCGTGGCACATCCACAACCCGGGCCGTATCGGTATCGTGTCCCGCTCCGGCACCCTGACCTACGAAGCCGTGGCTCAAACCACCGCTCTGGGCCTGGGTCAGTCCACTTGTATCGGTATCGGTGGCGACCCGATCCCGGGTACCTCCCACATCGATTCCCTGAAGCTGTTCCAGGACGATCCGGATACCGACGCCATCATCATGATCGGTGAAATCGGTGGTACCGCCGAAGAAGAAGCGGCCGAGTTCGCCAAGCAGTATGTGACCAAGCCGGTAGTAGGCTACATCGCCGGTGTTACCGCTCCGAAAGGCAAGCGCATGGGTCACGCTGGCGCCATCATCTCCGGCGGCAAAGGTACTGCCGAAGAGAAGTTCAAGGCCTTCGAGCGTGCAGGCATCGCCTACACCCGCAGCCCGGCAGAAATCGGCAAGACCATGTTCGAACTGCTGAAATCCAAAGGCATGATCTAATCCGGTCGTAACGGATTGATTAAAACCCGCCAGCGCAAGTTGGCGGGTTTTTTCTTGCCTGCATTCCGGAAGTGCCACGCATGGCCGGCATTGCCCGCGCTTACTTGCAGTCAGCATCGGCCACACAAATCGGTCTGCAGCAAATAAAAACCCGCCATCGCGGCGGGTTTCCTTGCATGCGGCCAACGTTGGCCGCAAGCTGCGCTGATCAGCCTGCTGGCAACAGCGTAGCGTTGCGCAGCAGGGGCTCCACCTGCTCTGCCGCCATCGGCTTGGCCAGCAGGTAACCCTGCACCTGATCGCAGCCATGCTGCTCCAGGAACTGCCATTGCTCGATGGTCTCCACCCCTTCGGCGACAACCTGCATGTTCAGGTTTCTCGCCATATTGATGATGGCGCGGGTAATGGCGGTATCGTCCTGGTCTTCCGGAATATCGCGCACGAAAGAGCGGTCGATCTTCAGTTTGTCGGCCTTGAAGCGCTTCAGGTAGGCCAGACTGGAATAACCGGTACCGAAGTCGTCGATTGACAGGCGGATCCCCATCTCCTGGATGGCGCGGATGGATTGAACGGTGGATTCCATATCATCCATGATCACGCTCTCGGTTACTTCCACATCCAGGCAGCTACCCGGCAGATCATAAGCAGCCAGCGCATTGCCCAGCACCTGGGTCAGATCCTGATGGCGGAATTGCAGTGCCGACAGGTTGACGCCGATGGTGATCAGCGGCAGGCCAGCGGCATGCCAGGCCGCAATCTGGCGGCAGGCCTCGCGAATCACCCAGTTGCCGATCTGCACGATAAAGCCGCGTTCTTCGGCCACATCGATGAAGTGCAACGGCCCCAGCAAGCCCAGCGACGGATGATTCCAGCGGATCAGCGCCTCGGCCCCGACAATGCGGCCACTCTTGATCTCGACCTGCGGCTGGTAATGCAGCACGAACTCGCCACGCTCCACTGCGTAGCGCAACTGGCTTTCGATCGCCAGAATCTCGCGGGCACGGGCATTGAGGTCTGCGGTGTAGAACTTGTAGTTGTTACGGCCGCTGGACTTGGCGTGATACATCGCCGCATCGGCATTGCGCACCAGGGTATCGAAATCGCGACCGTCATCCGGGAACACGCTGATACCGATACTGCCGGTCACCATCAGCGAGTGGTTATACACCTCCAGCGGTGTGGAGAACTCGGCAAGGATACGCTCGGCAGCATGCGCGGCAGCGGCGGCATCACTGACCAGCGGCAGCAGGATAATGAATTCGTCGCCGCCCTGGCGCGCCACCACTTCACCACTACCCAGCACCGTGCGGATGCGCTCAGAAGCCATCTTCAGCAGAATATCGCCGGCTGCATGGCCCAGTGATTCGTTAATGGTCTTGAAGCGATCCAGATCCAGCAGCAGGATGGCGAGCTTGCCATTGTCGTGGGTGGCGTTCTGGATCGCCAGCAAGGCGCGATCCTGCAGATGGCTGCGGTTAGGCAGCCCGGTGAGCACGTCGAAATGGGCCAGGAACTGAATGCGCTCATCGGCGGCCTTGCGTTCGGACTGGTCGCTGAAGATCGCTACGTAATGGGTCACGTCGCCGGACGGGCTCTTCACCGCGTTGATCGCCAGCCACTCCGGATAAACCTCGCCGTTCTTGCGACGATTCCAGACCTCCCCCTGCCAGGAGCCATGTTCGTTCAGCACCTGCCACAGATTGTCGTAGAACTCTTTGTTGTGACGGCCGGAACTCAACACCATCGGTCGCTGGCCGAGCACTTCTTCCTGGGCAAAACCGGTAATCTCGCTAAAGGCGCGGTTCACGCTGCGAATGCGCACATCGCCGTCGGTAATCATGATGCCTTCGGCGGTGTTCTCGAACACCTTGGCCGCCAGCTGCATGCGCTCCTCGGCGGCACGGCGCTCGGAAATGTCGCGCACCATGCGCCACACGGCGGTAATACGGCCGCTGGCATCACGCATCGCCACCGTCTTCACGCTGACCGGGATCGGGTTACCGATACGGTTGATGTACTGCACCTCGAACTCATCGCAGAAACCGAAGCGCATTACCTTGTTGTCAAGGTTATAGCGCTCCTGGGTTTCACTGTCGCGATCCAGCAAGCCCCAGAAGTTCTGCAACTTGAGCTGGTCGAGACTGAATCCCAGCAGGCTCAGGAAGGCCGGGTTGGCATCGATGATCTGCCCTTCCAGCGAGCTGATTACAATGCCATCCAGATTGGACCAGAACAGCTCGCGGTACTTGTTCTCGGAGCGGCGCAGCGCATCCTCTACTTCGCGACGACGCTCGATGTCCGCCTCCAGTGCCAGGGTCTTGGCCTTCAATTCGTCGATCAGCCGCTTGAGTTCGGAACGTGTCCATTCCAGATGCTTGCCGACGGTGCCGATCTCGTCATGCCGCCCCCAATGGAACGGTTCGTCCAGTTTGAGTGCGGCCAACTTGGTAGCCTGCTGCGACAATTGCGCAATCGGCCGCAAAAACCGCGAATGCAGGATGGTCATGACCAGCACCACCGACAGCAATAGCTGCGCGACCACGATCAGCAGGAGATTCTTCAGCTGATTGCGCTGGTAAATGGCCAGATGCTCGGTGTCGAATTCGATGCTGACCTGGCCAATCTCTTCGCCGCGGTAAACCACCGGCTTCTGTACAAAGGCGACGCTGCCGATACGGCGCTCGCTGCGCAGGGTGGACAGGAATACGGTATTGGACTGGGTATCGGACACGCGAATCGAGATCACCCGCGGGTCATCCATCACCGACGACACCAGCGGTGCGCCGGCCTGCCGGCTAAGGTTCCACAGCGGCTCCTGCATGCCCAGCGCCACGATATCCAAGAGACGCTTCTGGTCAACCGCCAGCTGGTTCTCGGCCTGCTCGCGCTGCAGGTTGAAGCTCAGGACACTGATGAACACCGCCGGAATAAGCAGCCCGAGAACCAGCGCCATCAGGAACACCTGGCGCAAGGACAGGCGTGAACCAATGGTGTAGCTATCGAAATTGTCAGGCTTCTGGGTCATGGACTCGTTTTCCCCAAAGGCTAGTCGCCATGGATATTCAATTTATTGAAACAGATTATACGGAACTGCCTGTCTGTGCGCGGGATTTCTCTTTTTGCATAGTATAAGGCAGGTTGCCGAAGGGGGAAGCCAGCGCCTACAATCGCCCGCATACTTTTATAGGCAACATTTCATGCAAAATACCGCTTTTGATCAGTTGATTTGCGCCCGCTGGATTATTCCCGTAGAGCAAGATGGCCAGGTGCTGGAAAACCACGCAGTCGGCGTGCGCAATGGCCGCATTGTGGCAATCCTGCGACCGGACGAGATCGCGGCAGCCACTGCCGCCGAGCACATCAACCTGCCGCAGCATGTGCTGATGCCAGGCCTGATCAATCTGCACGGTCACTCCGCCATGACCCTGCTGCGCGGCATGGCTGACGACAAGGCGCTGATGGACTGGCTGCAGAACCATATCTGGCCGGCCGAAGGCAAACATGTCAGCGATGCCTTCGTGTTTGATGGCGCGTTGCTGGCAATGGGCGAGATGTTCCGCAGCGGTACCACCACCATCAACGACATGTACTTCTTCCATGCCGCGATGGCACGCGCCGGCCTCGCCGCCGGGATGCGTACCTTCGTCGGCTGCTCGATCCTGGAATTCCCCACCGTCTACGGCCAGAACGCCGATGACTACATTAGCAAGGGCATGGCCGAGCGCCAGCAATTCCTTGGCGAAGAACTGATCACCTTCACCCTGGCGCCACACGCACCGTACACCGTGGCCGATGACACCTTCCGCAAGGTCATTACCCTGGCCGAGCAGGAAGACATGCTGATTCACTGCCATATCCACGAAACGCAGGACGAAGTGAATGGCAGCATCGAGCAATACAAACAGCGCCCGCTGGCACGACTGGCCAACCTGGGTCTGCTGTCGCCGCGGCTGATCGCCGCCCACATGGTGCACCTCACCGATGAGGAAATCGCGCTGGTCGCCAAGCATGGCGTGTCCATCGCCCACAATCCGACCTCCAACATGAAACTGGCTTCCGGCATTGCCCCGGTGCAGAAGCTGTTGGCCGCCGGCGTCAACGTGGGTATCGGCACCGATGGTGCCGCTTCCAACAACAAGCTGGACATGCTGAGCGAGACCCGCATGGGCGCGCTGCTGGCCAAGGTCGGCACCCTGGATCCGACTGCCGTACCGGCTGCCACCGCTATCCGCATGTCTACGCTGCACGGCGCCCAGGCACTCGGCATCGCCGACAAGGTCGGCAGCGTCAGCGTGGGCAAACAGGCCGACCTGATCGCCGTCGACCTGTCGGCGGTGGAAACCAGTCCGCAATTCGACCCGATCTCGCACATTGTGTATGCCGCCGGCCGCGAACAGGTCAGCCATGTGTGGGTGAATGGTCGCCAGGTTCTGCGCGAGCGCCGCCTGACCACCCTGGACGAAGCCGAACTGAAAGCCAAGGCCGAAGACTGGCGCGTACGCATTCTGGCCAAATAAGCAGGACACAAGATGAGCAATGTAGACGAGCAGGAACTGGATAAATTCAGCCAGATTGCCCACAAGTGGTGGGACAAGGACAGCGAGTTCAAACCGCTGCACGAGATCAACCCGCTACGACTGGGTTTTATCGATGACTTTGCCGCCATCAGCGGCAAGACGGTACTGGACGTGGGCTGCGGCGGCGGCATTCTGGCCGAGAGCATGGCGGCCAAGGGCGCCACCGTTACCGGCATCGACCTGGCCAAGAAGTCGCTGAAAGTCGCCCAACTGCACAGCCTGGAATCCGGCGTCAGCGTCAGCTACCGCTGCATTCCGGTGGAAGAGTTGGCCGCAGAGGTGCCCGCCAGCTTCGACGTGGTGACCTGCATGGAGATGCTGGAACACGTACCGGACCCGCTGAGCGTGGTGCGTGCCTGCGCCGAGCTGGTGAAGCCGGGCGGCTGGGTGTTCTTCTCCACCCTCAACCGTAACGCCAAGGCCTATCTGCTGGCAGTGGTCGGTGCCGAATATGTACTGAACATGCTGCCGCGCGGTACCCATGAGTACAAACGCTTCCTCAAGCCATCGGAGCTGGCGCGCATGGCCCGTGGCGCCGGGCTGGAACTGGTTCAGGTCAAGGGTATGGGTTACAACCCGCTGACGCATATCTATAGTCTGAACGACGACACCGACGTCAACTACCTACTGGCCATGCGCCGTCCGGGCTGATTGCATCGGCGTCACCACCTTGCGGCCAACCTGACACCTGCAGGTTGGCCGCAGCATTTGAACCTGTTGCCATGCTGACTTCTCCCCCACTGCCGCCCAATGCCATCCGCTGGCTGGCAGCGCTCAACATCCATAGTCGCGAGCAATTGCAGACGGTGGGCGTGGTGCGTGCGTTTCTGCTGCTGAAGGCTTGCGGTCACACCGCCACCGAACGGTTGCTGTTCGCGCTGGAGGCAGCGGCACACGGTGAGCACTGGTCGGCACTGGATGATGCCCGCCGCACCGCATTGCGCAGCGCCGTTGCCAGCCATGCACCGGTGCGCCCGCTGCCGTCGCGGGAGGCGCAGCAGTCATTCATGGCCGAGGCATTGGCGCTGGCTGCCGAAGCCGCACGCCACGGCGAGGTGCCGGTCGGTGCGGTGGTGGTGCAGCACGACAGGATCATCGGCCGTGGCTACAACCGGCCGGTAGCCAGCCACGACCCCAGCGCCCATGCCGAAATGCTCGCGCTACGGGAAGCGGCCGCCCACATCGGCAACTACCGGCTGCATGGTTGCCAGCTGTATGTCACGCTGGAGCCCTGTGCCATGTGCGCCGGCGCCATTCTGCACAGTCGGCTGGACCACGTGCTGTACGGTGCCGCGGAAGCCCGCACCGGCGCCGCCGGCAGCGTGCTTAACCTGTTTGCCGAGCGGAGGCTCAATCACCACACCGCCATCGATGGCGGCATTGAAGCGGAAGCGGCTGCGGCACTTCTGGCCGATTTTTTTGCCCAACGCAGGTAACCGAGGAGAGCAGCATGCCCATGCGACCGCGCTGTCTGCCTGCCCTGCTGGCAATACTGGTCATTCCCGCCGCTGCGGCCAACCCGCCGGAAGCGGACTATCTGCTGGCCAGCCAGTTGCAGCCGATGCAGGCAGCCGTCATCAAGTCCAACCCCTATACTCCGGGAAGCCCGTGGCTGGAAATCGGTGTGCATAGCCAGTCGCTGGTGTTCTATGATGCGCGCGGCGTTGCGCGTGCCCATTACACGATCTCCACCGCCAAAAACGGTGTCGGCGAACAAGCCAACAGCTACCAGACACCCCGCGGCTGGCACAGGGTTTGCGAGCGTATCGGTGACGGCGTAACGCCGGGTACCATTATCTACCGCCGCCAGGTCACCCCGTGGATGTACACCGCACAGTTGCACCAGGAATACCCGGACAAGGACTGGATCCTGACCCGCATCCTCTGGCTGTGCGGCATGGAACCCGGCAAGAACCTGGGCGGCACGGTAGATAGCTACGACCGCGCCATCTACATCCATGGCGCCGGCGAACATGTCGCCTTTGGCACTCCGACTTCACGTGGCTGCATCCGGATGCGCAATGAAGATATCGTCGAGCTGTTTGCCCAAACCGGCAATGGCCTGGACGTCCTGATCAACGAAAACCTCTGACCCATGCTGAATCTCACCACCCCCGCGCTGCTGTTCCCGGCGATCTCCCTGTTGTTGCTGGCCTATACCAACCGCTACCTGGCACTGGCCAGCATCATCCGTAACCTGTACGACGACTACCAGCAATCTCCGGATGAAAAGCTGGTGCAGCAGATCGGCAACCTGCGCCGCCGGATTGCACTGATCAAGTGGATGCAGAGTCTGGGCGTGGGCAGCCTGTTCATGTGCGTGCTGGCGATGCTGCAGATTTACACCGGTTGGCCGCAGGTAGCGCAGGTCACCTTTGGCGCCAGCCTGCTGCTGATGATCATGTCGCTGGGCATGTCGCTGCTGGAGCTACGCATGTCCACCGATGCGCTGAATATCCTGCTTTCCGATCTGATTGCCGCCGAGCACAAACGCGGCCGTCGCTGATACGGGCAAAAAAAACCTCCCCCGTGATGGGAGAGGTCAACACCCGTGTCGTACCTGCAAGGTTCCTGATGGAACACGCAATAACCGAGTTATTGCTCTTGAAGCAGCCGTTCAAACCAACCTTGCGAGCCACTTATCGTGTTAGCCCCTGATTCCTCGCCTGGCCTCGTTTAAACAAGCGTTTGAATAGTACTTTTGCCGTTGGCCGCAGGCAAGCAATTTCCACCACAAATCAAACAATCGTTTTATTTGCACCACAAACCGTTGCCTTCCCCTGTCCGATAGCACGGGATTGCCCGCCGTAGAGACCGACAGTGCTAGAATCCGCGGTCCGATTGCCCGACAATCAACAGACTTCAATCCGTATCCGCACCATGAACAGCAGCCAGCAGCAGACGCGCGTGAGCTTCAAGGCCAACGACTCGCTTACCGAACAAATCTCCCAGTTCCTCGGCCACAAGATCGTTACCGGCGACATGCCGCCGGGTACCCGCATCCAGGAATTGCGAATTGCCGCCGAACTGGATGTCAGCCGCGGCTCGGTGCGCGAGGCGCTATTGATCCTGCAGCGACGCCATCTGGTAGATATCTACCCGCGTCGCGGCGCCATTGTCTCCAGCATCAGCCCGGAAGACGTGCGCGAGCTGTTTGCACTGTGGTTCCTGTTGCTGGAACAGGCCGTGGCCAATCTGGCGGCCAACTGGCAGAACGATGACCTCGCCGGCTTCATCGAGCTGATGACCGAACTGGGCGAGCAGCAGCGCAAGAGCGACAGCGAGGCGTTCTACCATTCCGGCGTGAAGTATCTGGAGCAGTTGTACCGCCACTGCGGCAACCGTTATCTGCAGCAGACCCTGTTCGACCTGCTGCCGCAAACGCAGCGCTGCCTGTTCGCCATCCTGCGCGCCGGCAAGAACCAGATCGACCGCACCTACGATTTCCTCGACCGCCTGCTCAAGGCCATCGTGGCACGCGATGCACAGCTACTGCAGCAGATGTTGCGCGAGTTTGCCGTGCAGTACAGCCAGACCGCGCAGGCAGCGGCCACGGTATTGCTCGGCTAGCGCCACAGCACAATAAAAAAGCGGCCAATTGGCCGCTTTTTTATTGCAGGCAAGGTGCTATACCCGCCGCAGATAATCGGCAAAGTAGTACTGCAAACCGTTGGCCGCAACGAGGGCGGGCTGTGGTGTGCACTGCCATTCGTCGGCGGCCAAGGCCGGAAAACGGGCATCACCGGCCACATCCAGTTCGATGTGCGTCAGGCACAGCTTGTCGGCCAGCGGCAACGCCTGCGCGTAAAGATTGGCGCCGCCGATCACGCATACCTCTTCCACCGTCCCCGCCTGCTGCAGTGCCTGCTCGAGCGAGTGCGCCACGGTGACACCTCCATGCTGCCAATCACGCTGGCGGGTAATGACGATGTTCAAGCGGCCAGGCAGCGGCCGGCCGATGGAATCGAAAGTCTTGCGCCCCATGATCACCGGCTTGCCCAGCGTCACCGCCTTGAAGTGTTTCAGGTCTTCCGGCAGGTGCCACGGCAGGGTGTTGTCGATACCGATCACGTTATCGCGCGCCATCGCCGCCACCAGGGTAAGGGTTGGCCGCAGGCTCATACCGCCACCTCCGCCTTGATGTGCGGGTGCGGGTCGTAGCCTTCCAGCGTGAAGTCCTCGAACTTGAACGCGAACAAATCGCGTACCTCCGGATTGATGCGCATGGTCGGCAGCGGCCGCGGTGTGCGCGACAGCTGCAGACGGGTCTGCTCCAGGTGGTTGCTGTACAGGTGCGCATCGCCCAGGGTATGGACGAAGTCCCCCGGCTGCAGGCCGCAGACCTGCGCCACCATCATGGTGAGCAAGGCATAACTGGCAATATTGAACGGCACACCGAGGAAAATATCTGCCGAGCGCTGGTACAGCTGGCAGGACAGGCGGCCGTCGGCCACGTAGAACTGGAACAGGCTGTGGCACGGTGGCAGCGCCATCTCGTCGACCAGCGCCGGGTTCCATGCCGATACGATCAATCGGCGCGAGTCCGGATTGCGGCGGATCATCTCCAGCACGTTGGCAATCTGGTCGATGTGGCGGCCGTCCGGTGCCGGCCAGCTGCGCCACTGGTAGCCATACACCGGCCCCAGCTCGCCGTTGTCGTCGGCCCATTCGTCCCAGATCGACACGCCATTCTCTTTCAGATAACGGATATTGGTGTCGCCGCTGAGGAACCACAGCAGTTCGTGGATGATGGAGCGCAGATGGCATTTCTTGGTGGTAACCAGTGGAAAGCCCTGCGCCAGGTCAAAGCGCATCTGGTAACCGAATACCGAGCGCGTACCGGTACCGGTGCGATCGGACTTGTCGACGCCGTGCTCCAGCACATGGCGCATCAGATCTAGATATTGCTTCATCGGTACCTCGGCATGCATTTTTCGAATCGCGCGATTGTACCTTTATTCCTGCTGCTTTGCGGCCAACCATGCCCGCCTTGATCCGGCTACCGCCTGTCCGATTGATCAAACACCAGCGCAGGATGGCCGCAATCGGCTAACATCGCCGCTTGATAGCGACTTATTGAATACCCGCGAGCAATGGCAGAAGAAAGCGACAAGGAAGACCGCACCGAAGCGCCCTCGCCCCGGCGGCTGGAACAAGCCCGCGCCGAGGGCAATGTGCCGCGCTCGCGCGAGCTATCCACCTTCGTCATTACCGCTACCGGTCTGGCCCTGCTGATGGCAACCGGCAGCAGCATCTATCAGTTCCTGAACAAACTGATGATCGACTGGTTCACCTTCGACCAGCGCAAAGCCATCGACGGTGCGCAGATCCTCGAACAATTCCGCAGCAGCCTGCTGGATGCGCTGATGGTGCTGGCGCCGATCCTCGGCGCGCTGTTTCTGGCTGCGGCCCTCACCCCGCTGAGCATCGGCGGCTGGAACATCACCAGCAAAGGCTTCATGCCCAATTTCGGCAAGCTCAATCCGGCCGCCGGCATCAAGCGCATGTTCTCGGTCCAGGCCGCCACCGAAGGCCTGAAAGCCATCCTGAAAAGTGCCTTGATCGGCGGGGTGGCCACCTGGGTGATCTGGAGCGAGCGCGGCGCACTGGTCGGGCTGGTCAGCATGCCGCTGGATCGCGCCCAGACCCAACTGATCGGCCTGATGGAGCACACCTTCCAGATGGTGGTTGGCGCCATGCTGCTGCTGGTGCTGATCGATGTGCCGTTCCAGTTGTGGCAGTACCAGAAGAACCTGCGCATGACCAAAGAAGAGCTGAAACAGGAATACAAGGAGCAGGAAGGTTCGCCGGAAGTCAAAGGCCGTATCCGCCAGCTGCAACGTGAAGCCGCGCGCAAACGCATGATGCAAGAAGTGCCCAAGGCTAACGTGATCGTCACCAACCCGACCCACTATGCGGTGGCGCTGCAGTACGAGGAAGGCATGGGTGCCCCCAAGCTGATCGCCAAGGGCTCACTGAAACTGGCCGAACGCATCATCGGCAAGGGCAAGGAACACCGCATCGCGGTGCTGCGCGCACCGAGTTTTGCCCGCGCGCTGTATTTCAACGTCGAGCTGAACGAGGCCATCCCGGCCAAGCTGTATACTGCCGCAGCGCAGGTGCTGGCCTATGTCTACCAGCTGCAGCAGTATGAACAGGTCGGTGGCATTTCACCGGTATTCCCGGAAAAACTGCAGGTCCCGCCCGAACTTGACCCCGAATCCAAACGCAATCAACATACTGCGCCCACCGGCACCCCGTAACGAGGCATGAACAAGCTGCTCGAACTGCTCAAGAAAATCGACGTCAACACCCTGGCAGGTCCGATCCTGATCATGCTGGTGTTGTCGATGATGGTGTTGCCGCTGCCACCGCTGCTGCTCGACATCTTCTTCACCTTCAACATTGCCATTTCCATCATCGTGCTGATGGTCGGGGTGAACACGCGCGAACCGCTGGAGTTCTCGTCCTTTCCGACCCTGCTGCTGATTACCACCCTGCTGCGGCTGTCGCTGAACGTCGCCAGTAGCCGCATCATCCTGCTGCAAGGTCATACCGGTACCAGTGCCGCCGGTGCGGTGATCGAGTCGTTCGCCCACTTCCTGATCGGCGACAACATCACCATCGGTATCGTGGTGTTCGTGATCCTGACCATCATCAACTTCGTGGTCATCACCAAGGGTGCCGGCCGTATCGCCGAAGTGTCGGCGCGCTTTACCCTGGATGCGATGCCCGGCAAGCAGATGGCCATCGATGCCGACCTGAATGCCGGCCTGATCGGCGAAGACGACGCCCGCCGTCGCCGTGCCAAGATCACCGAAGAGGCCAACTTCTTCGGCTCGATGGATGGTGCCTCCAAGTTCGTACGTGGCGATGCCGTGGCCGGCATCCTGATCATGGTGATCAACATCGTCGGCGGCCTGATCATCGGCGTGGTACAGCATGATCTGGATGTCGCCACCGCCGCGGAAACCTATACCCTGCTGACCATCGGTGACGGTCTGGTCGCCCAGATTCCGGCGCTGATCATCTCCACTGCCGCCGGTATGGTGGTGGCACGCGTCGGCACCGAAAAAGGCATCTCGGAACAACTGGTCGGCCAACTGTTCGCCAGCCCGACCGTGCTGTATCTCACTGCCGGCGTCATCGGCCTGCTGGGCCTGATTCCCAACATGCCGCACCTGGCGTTCCTGATGATTGCCGGTGCGCTGGCCGGTACTGCCCGCTGGCTGGAAAAAAGCAGCCAGCGCCGGGAAACGGCAGCTGCCGCGGCGCCAGCCGGCGAACAACCGCCACCGTCGGTGCTGGAGCAGCCGCTGGCCGAGGTGGGCTGGAAAGATGTGCAGCCGGTGGATGCGCTGGGGCTGGAAGTTGGCTACCGGCTGATTCCGCTGGTCGATCGCGACCAGGATGGCGAACTGTTGCGCCGCATTCGCGGTATCCGCAAGAAGATGGCGCAGGAGCTGGGCTTCCTGGTGCCGCCGGTCCACATCCGCGACAACCTGGAGATCCGTCCCAATGCCTACCGCATCCTGCTAAAAGGGGTGGAGATCGGCAATGGCGAGGCATATATCGGCCAGTTCCTTGCCATCAATCCGGGCCAGGTCAGCGGCGACTTGCAAGGTACACCGACCACCGATCCGGCCTTTGGCCTGCCGGCCATCTGGATCGATGCCAGCAAACGCGACGAAGCGCAGAACCTTGGCTACACCGTGGTGGATACCAGCACCGTGGTCGCCACCCATATCTCCAACCTGCTGCAGACCCATGCTGCCGAGCTGCTGGGCCGCGAAGAGGTACAGGCCCTGATCGAGCACGTCGCCAAGGAAGCGCCGAAACTGATCGAAGACCTGGTACCCAAAGTGGTACCGATCGGCATTCTGCAGAAAGTGCTGCAGCAGTTGCTGCTGGATGGCATCCACCTGCGCGACTTCCGTACCATCATCGAAACCCTGGCCGACCATGTGGCCATCACCCAGGATATCGACGATCTGACCAGTGCCGTACGCACCGCGCTATCGCGGGCCATCGTGCAGCAGCTGTTCCCTGGGGAACAGGAACTGCCACTGATGACGCTGGAGCCGCAACTGGAAAATATCCTGATGCAGGCGGTAAACAGCAAGGCCGGCGGCGGGCTGGAACCGGGTCTTGCAGAGAATCTGTTGTCCAATGCTGCCCATCAGACAGAGAATGTTGAAAATCAGGGTTACAATCCGGTTCTGCTCACACCGCCTGGATTGCGCCCGCTTTTGGCACGCTTCTTGCGCCGGGCACTGCCGCAACTACGGGTCATTTCTCATAATGAGATACCCGACAGCAAATCCATTCGTATAATTGCGGTGATTGGGGGGAGCAAAGGCTAACGCATAATGGTCGTCAGAAAGTTCTACGGCAAAACTACACGCGACGCACTGCGCCAGGTTCGGGAAGAACTTGGCGCCGATGCGTTGATCCTGTCCAATCGCCCGACGTTGGGCGGTGGGGTAGAGATCATGGCGGTTGCCGATGCTGACGTATCCGCGATTGCCACCACGCTCACGCCACAATCCCAGCCCAAGCCGCCGCGCAACACTGCGCAGCAGCCTGCGGCCAACCCTGCCCCGCCCAGCGGTAGTGGCAGCAGCAACGCGCCGGCCGTGAACCGCGCGCTGGCGCGCACCTACGCCATGCCGGTGGAGCCGCTGGAAGAGCCGCCGGCACCACCGCCGCCGCCCACGCCTCCGCCGCAACCAGAACCGGCACGCAACCAGCCGCAGCCGTTTCTGGAGCATGTACAGCAAAGCAACCGGCGACCGGCAGCCGCCCCCTCCTCGCCGCCGCGCAGCAGCAATGCGGCGGAAACGGATGCCGAACGCGAGCAGATGCAGCAGGAACTCAAGCAGATCAGCGACGAGATCAAGCAGCTGCGCAGCCTGCTGCAAAGCCAGCTGGCCGGTTTTGCCTGGTCGGACATGGAGCAGCGCACCCCCAATCGCGCCGAACTGTTCCGCCACCTGCTGACCGCCGGCTTCAGCTCGACGCTGATCCGCCAGCTCACCCAGAAACTGCCGCCACAATACGATGGCGAAATCGCGCAGAAGTGGGCGCGCTCGGCGTTGATCCACAACCTGAAGTGCATGGACCCGCAGCACGACCCGATCGAAGCCGGCGGCATCTATGCCCTGGTCGGCCCCACCGGTGTCGGCAAGACCACTACCGTGGCCAAGTTGGCCGCACGTGCCACCATGCGCCATGGCGCACAGAACGTGGCACTGATCACTACCGATACCTACCGTATCGGCGCACAGGACCAACTGCGCATTTACGGCAAGATTCTCGGGGTACCGGTGTTCTCGGTACAGAACGAAGGTGACCTGCAACTGACGCTGGCCGACCTCACCCCGCGCAAGATCGTACTGATCGACACCGTGGGCATGAGCCAGCGCGATGCGCGGGTACAAAGCCAGCTGGAAATGTTCAAGCAAGCCGGCCGGCCGGTACAACGGTTGCTGCTGCTGGCCGCCAACGCCGACGGCCATACCCTGGAAGACGTGGTACGCCACTACAAGGGCGAGGGTCTGACCGGCGCCATCGTCTCCAAAATTGACGAAGCCCTGGCATTGGGCCCCAGCCTGGATGTAGTGATCCGCAACCGGCTGCGCCTGTTCTATGTCACCAACGGCCAGCGCGTGCCGGAAGATATCCACGCTGCGCATGCCGAGCTGCTGATCGACCGCGCCTTGCGCGCCGCCCAGCAACACTCGCCGTTCAGCCCGTCCGGTGACGAGCTGAATCTCGTCAACGCCGCACAATCCGGCTGGCTGGGCTGACAACATGAGCGATCAAGCCTCCAGCCTGCGCCAGGCTCGCGCGCAATCCCACTACCCGCCTTCGTTTGCCTTTTTCGGTGGCGAAGGCAGTGGCGTCAGCACCGTGGTGGGCGAACTGACCGCCGCGCTGGCCATGAGCGGCCAACGTCCGCTGCTGGTAGAGCACCAGCCGGGCAACCATCAGGCCCGCCGGCTGGGTTTGCCCACCAGTGCCAGTTTTGCCAGCCTTGCCATCAGTCTGGGCGGTGTCAGCGACCTGCTGGTTAACAACCGCTATGGCCTGAACCTGGTCAATCTGGTCGCCAGCAGCGAGGAACGCACCCGCATGTCGCCGCGGTTATGGCGACGGCTGGCCAGCGAATTCGCGGCGCTGGAAGCCGACAACAGCGTGCTGTTGATCGATGCCCCCGCCCTGACCGATGACCCGGCGCCGCTGTGTATTGCCGACAATCTGGTGCTGGTGCTCAGCCCGGATGCCGACAGCCTCACCCAGGGCTATGCTGCCCTTAAGCGGCTGGCTGGCGATTACGCCCGCCGGCGCTTCAATGTACTGGTCAACCGTGCCAGCGATTTCGACGAAGCGCAGGCCGTGTTCAACCGTCTTAGCGGCGTGGCCGGCGACTACCTGTCGGTGGCGCTGCGCTGGGTAGGCTTCGTCCCGCAGGACAGCACCGTGCGTAAAAGCCAGACCCTGCGCCGCCCCACGGTAGAGGCTTTTGCCGACAGCGAGGCGGCACAGGCCTGCCGCCAGCTGGCGCAAATGCTGCCGCGCTGGCATGCGCCAGACAGCACCACGCAGCGGGCCAGCTATCTGGAACACTTGCTGATGACCACCAAATCGCTCGCAGATCTGACAGGAAGCTGACATGGCAGCCCCCCATAAAATACGCGCCTACGCCCAGGTTGCCGCCACGCGCGAACAGATCGACATCGAACAGCACACCCCGCTGGTGAAAAAGCTGGCCAGCATGCTGGTCGCGCGTCTGCCGGCCAGTGTCGATATCAATGACCTGATCCAGGTCGGCATCATCGGCCTGATGGAAGCCGCCAAACAGTTCGATGCCAGCCAGGGCGTGCAATTCGAGACCTTCGCCAGCCAGCGCATCCGTGGCGCCATGCTGGACGAGCTGCGCCGCGAAGACTGGATGCCGCGCCAGACCCGGCGCAACTCGCGCCAGATCGAGGCCGCGATCAACACGCTGGAACAGCAGCTGGGACGTCCGCCGCTGGAAAGCGAAATTGCCGAGTTCATGGCGTTGCCCCTGGAGCAGTACCAGGAAATGCTGGGTGACTGCCGCGGCATCAGCCTGGTGCATTTTTCCGATTTCGAGGATGACGAAGGCAACAGCAGCGGCCAGCACGTAGAAAACGTGGTGGACGAGAATAGCCACGAGCCGGCCGACATCCTGGCCAGCGCGGCGTTCCGCAATGCGCTGGTGGAAGCCATCAAGCTATTGCCGGAGCGGGACCAGCTGGTGATGAGCCTGTATTACGAACAAGAGTTGAACCTGAAAGAAATTGGCGCCGTACTTGGCGTCTCCGAATCGCGCGTCTGCCAGCTGCACAGCCAGGCGGTTACCCGCCTGCGCAGCCGCCTGCGCGACTGGACTTGATGCGGCCAACCTTTTTGCGCCGCCAGTAAACGGAACCCTACATCTTGGACAAGATCAGTTTTGTCGCCATTCTGGGCGGGCTGACCGCCATTCTGGCCGGTCAGGCACTGGAAGGCGGTCACATCGCCTCGCTGATTCAGGTCACGGCCTTTCTTATCGTCATCGGCGGCACCGCCAGTGCGGTGATGCTGCAATCCACCCCGCGCCAGTTCATGACCGGCTTGCTGATGAGCAAGTGGGTGTTCATGCCGCCCAACTTCGAGTTCGAAAAGCAGATTCGCGACATCGTCGGCTGGAGCAACACCTCGCGCCGTAGCGGCCTCTTGGCGCTGGAAGGCTACCTCAACGCGCAGCACGACCCGTTTACCAAGAAAGCCTTGCAGTTGCTGGTGGACGGCGGCGAGCCGCAGATGATCCGCGATGTGCTGGAAGTGGAACTGGAAGCCCACGAGCACTCCCGCAAGCTGGCCGCCAAGATCTGGGAATCCGCCGGCGGCTACTCGCCGACCATGGGCATTCTGGGCGCGGTTCTGGGGCTGATCCACGTGATGGAAAACCTGTCCGACCCTTCCAAGCTCGGCGGCGGCATTGCCGTGGCCTTTGTCGCCACCGTCTACGGCGTCGGTGCGGCCAACCTGCTGTTCCTGCCGATGGCGCAGAAGCTCAAGCATCTGATCACGCTGGAAAGCACCGCGCGCGAGCTGGTCATCGAGGGCATCGTCGCCATTGCCAGTGGCGAGAACCCGCGCCAGATCGAAGCGCGCCTGCGCGGCTTCCAGGCCATTACCGACTGAACCGCGCCAGCCAGCCAAATGACAACGCCCGCTTTACGCGGGCGTTTTGCTTGCAACACTCGTTCTGCCAATCAGACCGCGGTGGGCAGTTCCAGCAGCTGCGCATTGTCCTGCGGTTTCTTGAGGAATGCCGCCAGCAGCTTGTAGACATCGTGATCGAAGCGCGGCTTGGCCTCCAGCCGCTCGCTGTCGGCGCGGCGCGACCCCAGATAACACCAGCGATCGAACAGGAACTCCTCCCACTCGCCGCTGACCGGATCGGTCTCGCGCACCGCTACCTTGCCGGCATACGGCCATGCTTTCAGCTGCAACCGCGACAGGGCATGCAGCAGGCGGATATTGTGCTCGCCCGCATCCTCCTTGCCGATGCAGGCGCCCTTGCAGCGGCCGCGCTGGTGCGCAAAACAGGCCCCCTTGCGCGCACCGCGCTTTTCCAGTTGCAGGCAGGTCTGGCACAGGCCATTGAACTCGCACACCTCGGTCAGCGCCTTCTTGGCTTCTTTCTGGCTGCGGAACAAGCCGTACAAGCCGGATAGCTGCGAGAAATCGACATCGGCGGCATTCACCAGCTTCGGCAGCAGGAATCCGCTGCCGCCCTGCTGCAACTGGATCGAGCACAGCTCCTGCTCCAGCCGGCCGCGCGGGTTGTGGATAGGCTGCAGCGATTTGACCAGCTCCAGCTCCAGCAGCTGGGCGCCGAACTCGCCGATGGTCTCATGCCACGCCACCCGCTTGATCTGCTGGCTGAGGCGGACTTCCTTGTGCGACGGTTGGCCGCTGCCATAGTGCGCCAGAATGCGGTTGCGCAGGTTGCTGCTCTTGCCCACGTACAGCGGCAGGTCATGTTCGCCGTACAGAGCGTAAACGCCGGCGACATCCGGTAGCTGCTCCAGCAGCTCAGGGTCCATACCCGGCGGCACCGTCGACTGCGCCATCAGCTCGCTGGCCGCCGCCTCCACCGCCTCGCGCCCGAGATTGGCCAGCGACTGCCCCAGAAACTGGTACAGCGCCTCGGCATCGGCCATCGCGCGGTGGCGGGACGGCAACTGGATTTCATGGCGCTGGATGATGCTGTCCAGATTGTGCTTGTAGTGCTGCGGATAGAGCTTGCGCGACAGCTTGACGGTGCACAGCACCTCGCTGCGGAACTTGATGCCGGCACGCTTGAATTCGTTTTTCAGGAAGCCGTAGTCGAAACGCACATTGTGGGCGATGAACAACCGCCCCTGCAGCCTGGCCAACAGCTGCTCCGCCACTTCGGCAAACGGCGGCGCCGTCGCCACCATGTCGTTGCTGATGCCGGTCATCTCCTCGATGAACGGCGGAATGTGCTGCTGCGGGTTGACCAGCATGTCGAAGCGTTCCACCTGCCCGCCGTCGATCAGGATGAGGCCAACCTCGGTGATACGGTCGCGGGTGATGTGGCCGCCGGTGGTTTCCAGGTCGACAATGGCGATGGGACGGTCAAACAGCATGCGGGAACTCGGTGATTACAAAAGGGATTCCGCCACGCGGCAGGGCGCAGAGACTACCACGATTCGCCCGCCGCTTCACCTGCCGCCAGTGCCGGGGCTCAGCCTGCCGGCTGCAACGCCTGCCACACCCGGAAGGCGACCCAGGCATCGTTGGCCGCATACAGTTGCTGCGCCTCGCTCAGGGTACGCAGCGACCAGTTGGAGGTGGACACCTTCTTCGACTTGCGGAAGTACTGGCCGAACAGCTGCGCCACCGCCTGCACCGCGCCGATGGTCAGCCGCTTGTCTTCACACTGGAACAGGTTGCCGATGTCCAGCAGGCGCAGGTCGGTCACGCCGAAACGGTTCTTCAGGTGCGCGCGGTCCGAGCTCAAGTCGAAACCCGCCAGCGTCAAGCCGGGGCGGGCCAGCAAGGCGGCCAAAGCTGGCGGCATCGCCCCCTCGCCCAAGGGAAACAGCCAGGCATGATCGGCAGTAGCCAGCTGCACCAGATGCGGACCGGTAGGCTTCTGCCCCTTGTGAAAGGTTGGCCGCGACTCGGTATCGAAACCCAGTACCGGCTCGCCGGCCAGCCGCTCGGCGGCCGCGGCCAACATCGCTTCGTCCTGCACCAGGGTGATTTGCGACAGTGACAAGCCGGCAAACAGCGGCAGGGTCTTGATTTCGTCGCGGGGAATATGGCGGGTGATCTTCATGGGGCGACACGGTAGCGCAGAACAGGCGCCGTTGCGATAGATATTTGCTGAAAATGCGGCCAACACCGCTTGACGCAATGGCTAGCGCTTGCTGGCCGCTGTCGGCAGCGTGGCCAGGTAGTCGGCCACCTCCTGCTGCAGCCAGGCGGCGAAGATTTCCTGCTTGTAGCGCGAGCTTTCGCGCGGCGGCCACACCAGCCAGCACGGATAGGGATACGGCGCCACGATGCCGGTCAGCTGCACCAGCCGGCCGGCTTCCAGGTCGCGCTGCACCAGGCTGCGCCGCTCCAGGGTAATGCCCTGCCCCTGGCGCACCATCTCCAGGATCAGGTTGGAATCGTTGATCCACAGCCAGGCCTCGCCCGGCTCCTCGATGCCGGCCAGCTGGCACCATGGCTGCCAGCTTTCCACCGAGCGGATCAGTGGCCCGGCCATCACTTGCTGCGGCGTCTGCGGCAAATTGCCGCCGTTGAAAGTCGGCGCCGCCACCATCAGCAATTCGTCGTCGAACAGCTTCTGCTGCTGCAGCCCCTCCCAGTCTCCCTGACCGATGCGGATGCCGACATCCACCAGCCCCTGACGCAGATCGAGAATGTCCAGGCTGGCGCGGATGCTCACCCGGTAGCGCGGGTACAGCGCCTGGAAGCGGTGCAGCCGCGGCAGCAGCCACTGCGAACCGAACGACGGCAGCACCGCCACCGCCAGATCGCCCTCGCGCGGGCGCGCCTGCACCAGCCGGGTGGCTTCGCTCAGTTCCGCCAGGCCGGAGCGGATCTGCAGCGCGTAGAAGCGGCCTTCTTCGGTAAGCCGCAGCCCGCGGCCTTCGCGCATGAACAAGGTCACTCCCAGCAGCTCTTCCAGCAGGCGGATCTGCTGACTGATAGCGGAGTGGGTAACGTGCAGTTCGCCGGCGGCACGGGTAATGCCACCCAGGCGGGCAACGGCTTCGAAACTGCGCAGCGCGGCGAGGGGCGGCAAGGCTTTCATGTAAGAAAAACTAACACGTAGCAACAGAAATTATCAATTTTTCTTTGTGTTTCATTTGCTTATAGTAGCAACACTACTTGGATGGAAACGCAATGGAACACGTACTGCATCTGACCCTGCAACAACACGAGCTGCTGGTGCTGCAACTGCTGCGCCCCGGACAGGTACGCGCCATCAGCGGTGCGCACTGGCTAACCATCAACGGCGAGGACATCTGCCTGCGTGCCGGCGAGCAGGCGCAGCTGCCGGCCGGTAAACTGCTGCTGGAAGGCAACGGCCGCCTCGACCTGCAAGACCTGGCCGCTCTGGCACCGCAAGGCGGCGCCTTGCAGCTGGGCTTAATTTCGGTACGCAACGAACAACAGGAGGTGTCATGCAACTGATCGGCATGCTGGACTCACCCTACGTCAGACGGGTGGCGATTTCACTGCACTTGCTGGGCATCGAATACCAGCATCTGTCGCTATCGGTATTCCGCAACATGCCGGAATTCCGCCAGATCAACCCGGTGATCAAGGTGCCCACCCTGGTCTGCGACGACGGCGAGGTGCTGATGGATTCCAGCCTGATCCTCGACTACCTAGAGCGGCTGGTACCGGCGGAGCGCCGGTTACTGCCGGAGGCATTGCCGGCACGCCAGCATGCGTTGCGGGGCGTTGGCCTGGCGCTGGCCGCGATGGAGAAAGCGGTGCAGGCGTTCTACGAATGCCAGCTGCGTCCGGCCGAAGCGCGGCATGCACCGTGGCTGGCGCGGGTCGAGGAGCAACTGAATGCCGCCTGCGGCCAGATGGAAGACTACCTGCAGCGCCATGCGCCCCAGCCCGCCGCGCTGGATCAGGCCAGCCTCAGCATGGCCGTGGCATGGCGCTTCATCGCCGAGCGGGTGCCGGAACCGGTGCCGGACGGCGCCTATCCGCTGCTGCGAGCCTGGAGCCGGCAGGCCGAAACGCATCCGGCCTTCCTCGCCTGCCCGTTCGAGTAGGCACACCAGCGCTGCTCACACCGCGTGTTACCACGCCTGCAATAAAAAACCGCCCCATGCGTGGGGCGGTTTTTGCGGCCAACCTTGGCGTGGCTCAGGCCGACAGTTCCAGCATCAGCTTGTTGATGCGCTTCACGAAGGCGGCCGGATCTTCCAGCTTGCCGCCTTCGGCCAGCAGTGCCTGGTCGTACAGCACATGCGCCAGGTCTTCGCGACGACCATCATCGCTTTCTGCTGCCAGACGTTTCACCAGCACATGTTCCGGGTTGATCTCCAGCGTCGGCTTGGCGCCTTCCGGCACCGGCTGGCCGGCGGCCTTCAGCATGCGCTCCAGATGGGCGCTCATGTCGTGCTCACCCACCACCAGGCAGGCCGGGCTGTCGGTCAGGCGCGCAGTGGCACGCACATCCTGCACTCGCTCGCCCAGCGCCTTCTGCACCAGTTCCACCAGCGGCTTGGCGGCTTCTTCCACCTGCTTCTGCGCTTCCTTGTCGGCTTCGTCTTCCAGCGCGCCCAGATCCAGCGCGCCCTTGGCCACCGACTGCAGCTTCTTGCCGTCGAACTCGGTCAGCGAGCCGGTTACCCACTCGTCGACGCGATCGGTGAGCAGCAGCACTTCCACGCCCTTCTTCTTGAACACTTCCAGATGCGGGCTGTTGCGCGCGGCGGACAGCGTATCGGCAGTGATGAAGTAGATCTTGTCCTGGCCTTCCTTCATGCGGCCAACGTAGTCGGCCAGCGATACGGTGGGCACATCGCCTTCCGAGCTGGTAGACACGAAGCGCAGCAGTTTGGCGATGCGCTCCTTGTTGGCGAAGTCCTCGCCGACGCCTTCTTTCAGCACCTGGCCGAACTCTTTCCAGAAGGTGGCGTACTTGTCCTGATCGTTGCCCGCCAGGTCTTCCAGCAGGCCCAGTACCTTTTTCACGCAACCGGCGCGGATGGCGTCGATGTCCTTGGATTCCTGCAGGATCTCGCGCGATACGTTCAGCGGCAGATCATTGCTGTCGATCACGCCACGCACGAAGCGCAGGTACTGCGGCATCAGCTTGTTGCTGTCTTCCATGATGAACACGCGACGCACATACAGCTTCACGCCCTGCTTGCGGTCGCGATCCCACATGTCGAACGGCGCGCGCGACGGGATGTACAGCAGCTCGGTGTATTCCTGGCGGCCCTCGACGCGGGCATGGCTCCAGGCCAGCGGCGCGGTGAAGTCGTGCGCCACGTGCTTGTAGAACTCCTGGTACTGCTCTTCGCTGATGTCGTTCTTGTTGCGGGTCCACAGCGCGGAGGCTTCGTTGACGGCTTCGAACTCGTCGCTGACGATCACTTCGCCGTTCTCGCCGTAGCTGTTGCCCTTCTTCATCTCGATCGGAATGGAGATGTGGTCGGAATAGGTACGCACGATGCGCTTGAGCGCCCAGTCGTTCAGCAGCTCGTCCTGACCTTCCTTCAGGTGCAGCACGATCTCGGTGCCGCGGCCAACCTTTTCCACCTGCTCCAGGGTGAATTCGCCCTCGCCCTGCGATTCCCAGCGCACGCCCTCGCTGCTGGCGGCACCGGCACGGCGGGTGGTCAGCGTGACCTTGTCGGCGACAATGAAGGCGGAGTAGAAACCGACACCGAACTGGCCGATCAGGTTGGCGTCCTTCTTGGCATCGCCGGACAGTTGCTCGAAGAAGGCCTTGGTGCCGGATTTGGCGATGGTGCCGATGTTGGCAATCACTTCGTCACGGCTCATGCCGATGCCGTTGTCGGCGATGGTGATGGTCTTGGCTTCAGCATCGAAGGTGATGCGGATTTTCAGTTCCGGATCGTTCTCGAACAGGGCGGCATTGTTCAGCCCCTCGAAACGCAGCTTGTCGGCGGCATCGCTGGCGTTGGACACCAGCTCACGCAGGAAGATCTCCTTGTTGGAATACAGGGAGTGGATCATCAGTTTCAGCAGCTGTTTGACTTCGGTCTGAAAACCCAGGGTTTCTTTCTGTGCGCTCATGGTATGGATGTGCTTAGGTTAAACAAGACAGAGCTGAAAATAGGGCTGCCGCGGTGTATTTCAATACCCCTTGCCGCAACGCGGCGTTGCAGATGCGCGTCTGGGCGTAACAGCCGCGGCAGAAATTACCCATAGTTCCAAAGTAGATAGATTAAGATTAGGCCGTCTGCGCTGCTAGGAAGCGACCCGATGCGTAGTATCAAGACGCGACTCATCATCTGGATTGTGCTGGCTCTGCTGCTGGTTCTGGGCGGCACCGGCTATGTCTCGTATCGCGGCACGCTAACCAGCGAAGAGCATGATTACGCTGAACAGAAAGAGAGTCTGGCGCAGCGTCTTTCGCTGTCCCTCCCCCACGGGGTGTGGCAACTGGATGACGAATTCATCCGTCTGACCCTGGATGCCGAGCTGAAATCCCCTGCCGTGGTGGCGATACGGGTAGAAGGCGATGCCGGCCTCTACCTTGGCCGCCAGCGCAACAGCAATGGTGATCCGGCCTTTCTGGACCGCAATATCAATCCGGTGAGCGACGAGGTCATGGAGCTGCCGGTGATCTACCAGCAGCATGACAACCTGGGCACGGTAAAAATCTATCTATCACGGGCAAGAATCCAGGAACAGCTCACGCTGGAAGTGATGCACCAGGCCATTCAGGCGCTGCTGATCGCAGTCATGATTTCCTTTATCCTGATCCTGCTGTTGCGCAGCTATGTGTTTGCCCCGATCAACCAGCTGCAGCGGGCGTTGCAACTGGCTGCCACGCTGGAAACCAGCGATAGCCTGCAACTGCCGGAAGCTCGCTTCAGCGAGTTTTCCGAACTGGTACACGGCGTCAATGCCATCATCCACAAGATCAGCAGCGAGCTGGGACTGCGCCGGCAGGCCGAAACCATAGCGGTGGCAGAGAAAGAACGCGCCGAATCCGCCTACCGCCAGCTGCTGGAAACCCAGGATTCGCTGATCAAGACCGAAAAACTGGCCTCTCTGGGCTCGCTGGTGGCCGGCGTGGCCCACGAGATCAACACCCCGGTGGGGATTACCCTGACCGCGGCATCGCACCTGTCGCTGGCCACCGGACAGATCAATAATCAGTTCAGCTCCGGCCAGATCAAGAAAAGCGACCTGCAGGACTACCTGCTCAATGCCCAGGAATCCAGTGACCTGATTCTTGCCAACGCCGAACGGGCGGCCAACCTGATCCATAGCTTCAAGCAGGTGGCGGTCGATCAGACCAGCGAGGCGCGGCGAACTTTCGAGCTCAACGAATACCTCAACGAAATCATCACCAGTCTGCGTCCCAAGTTGCGTCGCACCCAGGTACAGGTCGTCATCGACTGCCCGGACAAGCTGGAAATGGACAGCTATCCTGGCGCGCTCTCGCAGGTTGTCACCAACCTGGTGATGAATGCACTATTGCACGCCTATGATGATAAACAGGCCGGTACCATCAGCCTTCACGCCAGCCTGCAGAACGACAAGCAGGTCCAGCTCGTGATCAGCGATGATGGCAAGGGCATCGCACCGGAAAACATGGTGCATATCTTCGAACCTTTTTTCACCACCAAACGCGGTAGCGGCGGCAGCGGTCTGGGCCTGCATATCGTGTTCAACATCGTGTTCAAACGTCTGGGTGGAAAGATTGATGTGGCCAGTACTCCGGGAGAAGGGACCCGGTTTAGCATGGTACTGCCCTGCAGCGCCCCGGAACCCAAGCATGAGGAGCAATCATGAGCAGCATTGACAATAATAACGACGACTGGCTGCTGGACGATGATGACGAGCCGGCGAAGGAGACCTGCCCCGCACGCAAGCCGTGGAAAATCCTGATCATCGACGATGAAAAGGACGTGCATAGCGCTACCCGGCTGGCCATCAAGGACATGCAATACAAGGAGCGGCCGCTACAGCTGCTGAGCGCCTACAGCGCCCAGGAAGGCTTCGACATGCTGTGCCAGCATGACGATGTGGCACTGATCCTGCTGGATGTGGTGATGGAAACCGACAATGCCGGCCTGTTGCTGGTGCAGCGCATCCGCGAGGAGTTGCACAACCATCTGGCGCGCATCGTGTTGCGTACCGGCCAGCCAGGACAGGCGCCGGAGCAGGAAGTCATCCTCAACTACGATATCAATGACTACAAAACCAAGACCGAACTGACGGTGCAGAAGCTGTTCACCACCGTGATTGCCTCCTTGCGCGCCTACGAAAATCTGGTGGCCATCGAGAAAAACCGCCAGGGTCTGTCCAAGATTCTGGAAGGCGCCGCCGACCTGTACCAGCTGCGGTCGCTGAAAGAGTTTGCTTCCGGCGTACTCAAGCAAATCAGTGCCATCCTCGACATCGGCTCCGACGGCGTGCTGTGCATGGAAAACACGCAACAGCAGAACCAGAGTCGGCCTAACCTGGAGGTCCTGGCGGCTACCGGCGCCTTCGAGCCATTGCTGGGGCGCCCGGCCGAAGAAATGGCACCGCTGTACCCAGAGTTGCACTCCGCCATTATCGAGACCCTGCAGACCAAGCACAGCCTGTATCGTCATCCGGTGGACGTGCTGTATATCGCCTCGCAGAACGGCCGCGAGTTCGTCGTGCACTTCTCGCCACCGTGGCCGCTGGAGGATGTCGAGCGCGATCTGCTGGAAGTGTTCTGCCAGCGGATTTCATCCGCCTACGACAACCTGTATCTCTACACCCAGCTGCTCAAATCGCAGGAGGCCACCGTGGTCGCCCTGGCGGATCTGGCGGAATTCCGCGACAGCGATACCGGCGATCACGTGCTGCGCGTGCAGCAGCTGAGCGATGCCATTGCCGGTGAACTGCAGCAGATGGGCGCGTATCCGGAATTGCTGACGCCGGCCTTCATGGACATGATCGGCATGGCCAGCATCCTGCACGATGTCGGCAAGGTCGGCACCCCTGACCACATCCTGTTCAAACCGGGCAAACTGGACCCGGACGAACGCATCATCATGGAACAGCATGCCAGCATCGGTGCCAGCATCCTGTCCAAAGCCAGCGCGATGGTGGAAGGCGCCAGCTACCTGTCGCTGGGCGCCGAGATTGCCGGCGGTCACCACGAGTACTTTGACGGCAGCGGTTATCCCAACCAGCTACAGGGGCAGGCTATCCCCTTGTCCGCCCGCATCGTGGCGGTAGTGGATGTGTTCGATGCGCTGCTGCACAAGCGGCCGTACAAACAGCCATGGCCATTGCAGGAGGTGATGGACTACATCGCCGGCCGCGTCGATACCCAGTTCGACCCCAAGGTGGTACAAGCCTTGCAACGATTGATCAACCACAACAAGCTGCCACCACAACTGCTGGGGCCGTTACAGAACAACTGACCCCGTGCCGGGGTTGGCCGCAGCATGAAAAAAGGGCGGGGATAATCCCGCCCTTTTCTATTACCTGCTGGCTGCGTATCAGGCGCCCAGCGCGGCAAACACTTCGTCACGCACGGTTTCTACTGCCTGCACGCCATTAACCTTCACGTACTGCGGCGCCTTGCTGTCGCCGGAGGCAGCCATTTGCGAGTAGAAGCCAACCAGCACTTCGGTCTGCTCGTGGTACACGTCCAGGCGCTTCTTCACGGTTTCGGCCTTGTCGTCGTCACGCTGTACCAGCGCTTCGCCGGTCACGTCATCCACGCCTTCCACCTTCGGCGGATTGTATTTCACGTGGTAGGTACGGCCGGAGGCCACATGCACGCGGCGGCCGGACATGCGGTCGATAATGGTTTCGTCCGGCACGTCGATCTCGACCACAAAGTCGATGTCCACACCGGCTTCCTTCATCGCTTCAGCCTGCGGAATGGTGCGCGGGAAACCATCGAACAGGAAGCCGTTGGCGCAATCAGCCTCGGCAATACGCTCTTTCACCAGGCCGATGATGATGTCGTCGCGCACCAGGCCGCCGGCATCCATGATCTTCTTGGCTTCCACGCCCAGCGGGGTGCCAGCCTTGACCGCGGCACGCAGCATGTCGCCGGTGGAAATCTGCGGAATGCCGAATTTTTCCTTGATGTAGTTGGCCTGGGTGCCTTTACCTGCGCCCGGAGCGCCCAACAGAATCAGCTTCATCGTTTACTCCCATTCAGTTAATTGTTGTGCTATGCGGTGTATCCGGCCACCACGGCGCGTACCCGTTCCAGATCTTCCGGGGTATCCACGCCGGCAGCAGGCGCTTCGGCGACGCATTCCACGGCAATGGCATGGCCATGCCACAGCATGCGTAACTGCTCCAGCGCCTCGAACTGCTCCAGGGGGGCGGGTGCCAGCTGGCTATAGGTGTGCAGCAGGCTGGCGCGGTAAGCGTACATGCCGATGTGGCGATATACCGGCAAACCGGCCGGCAACGATTCCTTGCTGGTGGCAAAGGCATCGCGTGCGTAGGGAATGGGCGCACGGCTGAAGTACAGCGCATGCCCCTGCTTGTCCAGCGCCACCTTGACCACGTTCGGATTGAACATGTCGGCAGCACTGTGAATGTCATGGGCCAGGGTCGCCATCGGCGCGCGGCTTTCCTGCAGCAGCGCAGCCAGGCGATCGATCAGCGCCGGCTCGATCAGCGGCTCGTCACCCTGCACGTTCACCACCACGGTGTCATCCGCCAGGGCCAGCAGGCTGGCCACCTCGGCCAGACGGTCGGTACCGCTGGGATGATCGGCGCGGGTCAGTACCACTTCCACGCCATACTGCTCACAGGCGGCCACGATACGCGGGTGGTCGGTAGCGACCACCACACGGTTGGCCGCAGACAGGCGCGCTCGCTCTGCCACGCGTACGACCATCGGCTTGCCGCCGATGTCGGCCAGCGGCTTTTCCGGCAGGCGGCTGGACGACAGCCGCGCCGGAATCACCACCAGGAAGCCGTTCATTGCACTTCTTCCTCGGGCGCCAGCTCGCGGGCCTCGCTCTCCAGCATCATCGGGATGCCATCGCGAATCGGGTAGGCCAGACGATCACCCTTGCAGATCAGTTCCTGCTTTGCCTTGTCCAGCTGTAGTGGACCCTTGCACAACGGGCAAACCAGAATCTCGAGAAATTTAGCGTCCATGGAGTTCTTTCAATCGGGACAAAATCCAGCCGGCCAAATCTGGCTGCAGCTGTGCCGTTACCGGCAGGAACCATAGTCTAGCATGATTGACGCACTGCAACTTCACCGCGTCCTTACTGGTCACAATCACCGCATCCGCATCGTCCGGAATGTCCGCCACCACAAAGTCGTGGTGGTCCGGCAGTGCGATAGTGCGCTGCAACACCAGCCCCATGCCGCGCAGGGTGGCAAAGAAACGTTCCGGGTTGCCGATACCGGCCATCGCCACCACTTTCAAGCCGGAAAAATCGGCCGCCTGCCGCGGTGGCTGGGCTCCCGCCAGGTGCTGGAACAGGCCAGGCTGCAGGCGTTGTGCAAACAGCGGCACCTGCGGCGGCCAGTCGATAGCGGTACGGTGCTCGCCGTTGACCACGATGGCATCCACCGTCGTCAGCCGCGCCGCCTTTTCACGCAGTGGGCCGGCCGGCAGCAGGTGGCCGTTACCCAACCCGCGCTCGCCATCCACCACCACGATCTCCAGCGTGCGACGCAGGGCGTAATGTTGCAGCCCATCGTCACTGAGCAGCAATTCGACTTCCGGATGATGCGCCAGTAACAGTTCACCGGCAGCCACCCGATCGCGCCCCACCACCACCGGTGCGCCGCTAGCGGCCAACAGCAGCGGTTCGTCCCCTACCAGGCTGGCCGGGGTATCGCGGCCAACCTCGGTCGGCTGGCGGTGGCTGCCGCCATAGCCACGGCTGATCACCCCCACCCTGACGCCACGCTCGGCAAAGGCCTGCAGCAATGCCAGTGTCAGCGGGGTCTTGCCGACGCCGCCGACATTGATATTGCCGATCACCACCACCGGTACCGGCAGTGCCCGGCTGCGCTTGATGCCGTAGCGGAACAGCCTGCGGCGCACTGCGGCCAACAGTGCAAACAGCCCTTCGGGCAAGGCCAGAAGGGCTGTCATCCACCAGCGCGGCTGGTACCAGTGTTGCTCCAGCCGGTTCACTTCGGTCCCATCTGGGTGGCAAACGTCAGCTGTGCCAGGCCGGCATAACGCGCTGCCTCCATCACCGTCACCACCGCCTGGTGCGTAGCCAGGGCGTCGGCATTGATGATGACGACCGGCTGGGTCTTGCCGCTGGCCTGCGCCTTCAGCAGATCGGTAAGCGCGCTGACGGTCATCGCCGCCGGCGCAACGCCGTTGACACGGTATTGACCCTGCTGGCTGACCTCTACCCGCAGCGGGCTGTTCTTCTGCTCCTCGGCCTTGCCCTCGGCTTGCGGCAGATTCACCTGCAGTTCGGAGAAGTGCGAGTAAGTGGTGGTGACCATCAAGAAGATCAGGATCACCAGCAGCAGGTCGATCAGCGGGATGAAGTTGATTTCCGGCTCTTCACGATGGCCGTGACGGCGAAAATTCATGCTCAGTCTCCGCGGCGGTCGCCGTGAATGGCTTCCACCAGCCGTACCGCCTGCGCTTCCATTTCCACCAGGAAATCATCCACCCGGGCGCGGAAGTGGCGGTAGAAAATCATGCTCGGGATCGCCACTACCAGGCCGAAGGCCGTGTTGTACAGCGCCACCGAGATACCATGCGCCAGCACCCGCGGGTCGGTACCGGCCGGCGATTGCGAGCCGAAAATCTCGATCATGCCGATCACGGTGCCCAGCAGACCGAGCAGCGGCGACATGGCGGCAATGGTGCCCAGCGTGGTGAGGTAGCGGCCCAGCTGGTGCGCGACGATACGGCCTTCGTCTTCGATGGCCTCTTTCATTACCTCGCGCGAGCTGCCTACCTGGCGCAGACCGGCGGCAAACAGGCGGCCCAACGGCGAATGGCGCTGCAACTCAACAATGGCGTCACGCGCGGCGCCGGCACGGCGATACTCCTGCAGGGACTGGGCCAGCAGGCCTTTTGGTACCACCAGCGGCGCCCGCAGGCTGTAAAAACGCTCCAGGGTAATGGTGAGGGAGATGACAGAGGCGAGGATGATGGTCCAGATCGGCCAACCGGCGGCTTCGATGATAGACAACACGATGGGGATTCTCCCTTTATTGGGCAAGCGCTAAACTTTATCGGGTAGGCTGCATTGGCGCAACACGCATGATCCGCGCATCATGCTTCTTGAATGCTATTTAAGTTCCCCGCCTAAGTATCGATTTTTTCAGCGCTTTTACCGTTCATCCACAAAATCTGTGGATAACCCTGTGGATGAAGTCACCGCAATGACAAAAAAACCTGCTGCAACAAGCCTGCGGCTGGAATGCCCACAAATTGCGCCATCAACACAAGCTGTTGTTTTTAAAGGTTTTTGATTTTATTTATGCATATATCGCACGACATGCATGATATGCAATCGCCGTACTCTTTCGCCCATAACCCGCTGTGGATGACTTGACAAGCATGTTTTTCTCCGCAAACCAAAACGATGTCATCTCGGTTGCCACGCTTAACCGCATGGCGCGTGACCTGCTGGAATCCGGCCTGCCGCCGATGTGGATCGGCGGCGAGATTTCCAACCTTACCCTGGCGGCATCCGGTCACGGCTACTTCTCGCTGAAAGACAGCAATGCGCAGATCCGCTGCGTGATGTTCCGTAACAAGCTGTCGCAGCTGGATTTTCGCCTCAGCGAGGGCATGCAGGTCGAGCTGCGCGGCACGGTCACCCTGTACGAGGCGCGCGGTGATTACCAGATCAATGTCGACACCTTGCGCGCTGCCGGACTGGGCCGGCTGTACGAAGCCTTTGCCCGCCTGAAAGCCAAACTCGAAGCCGAAGGATTGTTCGACAATCAGCGCAAGCAAGCACTACCGCCCAGCCCGCAGCGGGTCGGCATCGTCACCTCGCCGGCCGCCGCCGCGCTGCGCGATGTGGTCACCACCCTGCGCCGGCGCATGCCGGCCATCGAGCTGATTCTCTATCCCTGCCAGGTACAGGGCAGCACCGCACCGGCGCAGATCGTGGCGGCGATCAATGCGGCCAACCGCCGCGCCGAGGTCGACGTGCTGATCGTGTGTCGCGGCGGCGGCAGCATCGAGGACCTGTGGGCGTTCAACGATGAAGCGGTGGCACGCGCCATTGCCGCCAGCCAATTGCCGGTGGTCAGCGGCATCGGCCATGAGACCGACTTCACCATCGCCGACTTCGTGGCCGATCGCCGCGCGCCGACCCCGACTGCGGCGGCAGAAATGGTCTCGCCCAGCCGCGAGGCGTTGCAGCAAGGGCTGGACCTCACCCGCCGCCAGCTGGAACGCGCGCTGTCGCGGCTGCTGACCGACAAGACCCAGCAGCTGGATTACCTTGGCCGCCGCCTGCAGCATCCGGGCGACAAGCTGCAACAGCAGCAGCAAAAGCTGGGGCAATACCAGCTGCAGCTGCGCCAGCGCCTGCAGGAGATCCTGCGCCAACGGCAATGGCGGCTGGATAGCCTGCGCTACCGGCTGGCACAAGGCAAACCCGCGTTGCCACGGCTGCAGCAGGCGTTACAACAGCGCCAGCAGCAGCTGCAAGCCACGATCCATCGCCAGCTGGCGCAACAGCAGCTGGCGCTGGGCAAACTGGAGGCGACACTGCTGGCGATGAATCCGGAAGCGGTACTGGCCCGCGGTTACGCCATCGTGCAGAACGAGGCCGGCAAGGTGATCCACTCCCCCGCCGAACTGCATGAAGGGGAAGCCATCCGCCTGCAACTGGCCGACGGTAGCGCCCGCGCGCGGGTGGAGCTGGAACACGGCACCCAGAGCCAGTTGCCGTTCTGAACGTTGGCCGCAGACCTTGCGGCCAACGTTGTCTCCACCCGGCGTGCAGCGGGTCGGGGATGTTGCCGGCAGCCCAGGCTTGACGGGGGCGTCGCTTTTATCGACGATGCAACGATTCAAACAATCGTTTCACACCACCATGCACCCACTCCTCGCCAAAACCATTTTCAATCTGTGGCCACCGTTTCTGGGCGCCGGTATCCGGGTTGGCCGCATCAGTGCGGACTGGCAGCAGGTGGAAGTCCGCCTGCGGCTGGGGCTGACCAACCGCAATTACGTCGGGGTGCATTACGGCGGCAGCCTGTATTCGATGACCGACCCGTTCTTCATGCTGATGACACTGAAAAACCTGGGCAAGGATTACATCGTGTGGGACAAGGCCGGCAGCATCGATTACCTCAAGCCGGGGCGCGGCACCGTGACCGCACACTTCAAGCTGGAGCCGCAGTGGCTGGAACAGGCGCGCGCCGCCACCGCCGACGGCAGCAAGCACCTGCCAGAACTCTGCGTGGACATCACCGACCGCGATGGCGAAGTGGTGGCGCGGGTGCACAAGACGCTGTACATCCGCCGTAAAAAAGGCCGCTAGCGGCGCGTAACGGGCGGGCTACCAACACCCCGCCCCGCCGCACCTGACAGCCACGCCACGATCCAATACCATCGTGCGCACAGCCTTGGGTGCTGGTATGGCACTCGCCCCGTGACGGCGCAGCCTGTACTATTCCGTTCTTGCGCTTCTGCGGGGCCCGCCAGCACCTGCGCTGCCCCACCCACGACATTGCATGCACGGAAAAGACATGAGTACGGTAAAGCCGGTTCTTCTGCTGATTCTTGACGGTTTCGGCCATCGCCTGGAAGGCGACGACAACGCCATCCTGGCCGCCAACACCCCCAATATCGATGCCCTGAAATCCCGCTACGCCTATGGTGTGATCGACGCCTCCGAAGGCTTCGTCGGCCTGCCGTCCGGCCAGTTCGGCAACTCCGAAGTCGGCCACCTGAATATCGGTGCCGGCCGCGTGGTACAGCAGGACATCAGCCGCATCGATTGCGATATCGAAAACGGCAGCTTCGCACAGAACCCGGTACTGGCCGGCGCCATCGCCACCGCCAAGACCCAGGGCAGCACCCTGCACATCATGGGGCTGATGTCCGATGGCGGCGTACACAGCCACGAAAACCATATTTTCGCCATGATCCGTGCCGCGGAAGACGCCGGGGTTGGCCGCATCGCCATCCACGCCTTCCTCGATGGCCGCGACACCCCGCCGCGCAGCGCCGAAACCTATCTGGCACGCCTGGCCGCGGTACTGGCCGACTGCCCGCACGCCCGCGTGGCCACCGTCTGCGGCCGCTACTGGGCAATGGACCGCGACAAGCGCTGGGAACGGGTGATTACTGCCTACAACGCGCTGGTGGAAGGCCAGGGCGAGTTCAGTGCCGCCACGCCGGAAGCCGCGCTGGCCGCCGCCTACGAACGCGGCGAGAACGACGAATTCGTCAAGGCCACCGTCATCGGCGAGCCGCTGAAGATGCAGGATGGCGACGTGGTGGTGTTCATGAACTTCCGTGCCGACCGCGCGCGCCAGCTCACCACCGCGCTGACCGATCCGGCTTTCGATGGCTTCAGTGCCCGTCAGCCCAAGTTTGCGCAGTACGTGACGCTGACCAGCTACGGCGAGGCCTACAGCAACCCGGTGGCCTACGCGCCGCAGAAAATCAGCAACGGTCTGGGCGAGTACCTGTCCAAGCTGGGCCTCAAGCAGCTACGCATTGCCGAGACCGAGAAATACCCGCACGTCACCTACTTCTTCAACGGTGGCGAAGAACAGGTCTATCCGGGCGAAGACCGCATCCTGGTGGCGTCGCCGAAAGTGGCCACCTACGATCTGCAGCCGGAAATGAGCGCGCCGGAAGTCACCGACAAGATCGTGGATGCGATCAACAGTCGCCAGTACGCCGCCATCATCTGCAACTACGCCAACTGCGACATGGTCGGCCACACCGGCATCTTCGACGCCGCGGTCAAGGCAGTGGAAACGCTGGACGGCTGCGTGCAGCGCTGCGTGGACGCCATGCAGTCCATCGGTGGCGAAGTGCTGATTACCGCCGACCACGGCAACTGCGAGCAGATGCACGATGCACTGCACCACCAGGCACACACCCAGCACACGCTGGAAAAAGTGCCGTTCCTGTACGTTGGCCGCAAAGCTGCCATCAAGGATGGCGGCGCGCTGCGCGACATCGCCCCCAGCCTGCTGGCGATGATGGGTCTGGACCAACCGGCCGAAATGACCGGCCAATCGCTGATCGAGTTCCAGTGAACAAGCTGTTGTTGATCACCTTGCTGGCAAGTGCGGCCAACGTTGCCGTCGCCGCCGGCAAGTCCCAGCCGGATCCCGTTGCCCCGCAACGGGATCTGCAGGCTGTGCGCAAGCAGATAACCACCCTGCAGCAGGACATCGCCAAGAAAGAGGCGGTGCGCCAGCAGGCCGCCAGCGCGATTGCCGAATCGGAACAGGCGCTGGCGCAAACGCACCAGGCACTCAGCGCGCTGGAGCAGAAAAAAGACACCTCCAGCAGTCAGCTGGAGCAGTACCAGCAACAGCTGCAGGCCATCCGCTTCAAGGTGGCGGAAACCCGCCAGCGGGTGGGCAAGCTGCTGCAAAGCAGCTACAAGCGCGGCCAGCATGACGCCATGGCGCTGATGTTCAATCAGGCCGACCCCAACCAGGCGGGCCGCGACCTCACCTACTACACCCATATCTCCCGTGCGCAGCAACAGCTGATCGAGAAGCTGCACGAGCAGGAAATCCAGCTGGTCGCCACCGCAGAGCGGCTGGAGGATGAACTGGTGCGCCTGGGACGGCTGTCTGCCGACAAGGTGCGCGAAAAGCGCCAGCTGCAGGCCACCAAGAACCAGCACCTGGCCCAGGCCACCCAGCTGGAGGCCTCGATCCGCGCCCAGCAGGACAAGCTGCAGCAGCTGAAGGAAGACGAGAAACAACTGTCCAGCCTGATCGCCCGCATCAACGCCGACATTGAGCGCCGCCGCCAGGAAGCCATGCGCAAGGCCGCCGAGCGCAAGAAGGCACGCGAAGAAGCCAACAGGTTGGCCGCAGAAAAACACCGCCAGCAAGTGGCGGAAGCGAAAAAACAGGGCAAGGCGCCACCGCCGGAACCGAAAGCGCCGCCTCCAGTCGAAACCGTGGATGAGGTGGTAGACGGCAGTGCTGCCGGCAAGGCTTTCCGTAGCCTGCAGGGCAAGCTCAAGCTGCCGGTGTCCGGCGAAATTGCCGGCCGCTTCGGCGCCCGACGCGGCGAAGGCAACAGCTGGAAAGGCATTTACATCCGCACCGCCCCCGGCACGCCGGTACGCGCGGTGGCCGATGGCACCGTGGTTTATGCAGACTGGCTACGCGGCTTCGGCAATGCGATGATTGTCGATCACGGCGGTGGTTATCTCACCGTCTATACCGGCTTTGGCACCATGGTGCGCGGTAATGGCGCCCCGATCCGCGGCGGCGACGTGCTGGGCACCTCCGGCAGCATGGAAAGCGGCGAAACCGGCCTTTATTTTGAATTACGCTACCTGGGCAGACCGATCAACCCGCTTTCGTGGGCGCGCTGACGGCTTGCAGGCAACTGACGAGAACCCGATATGAATACACGCATCCGCAAGCTGACTCTGCTGACCACCGGCGCCCTGCTCGGCGGCGCACTCACCCTCAGCATCCAGGCTTTCGCCGACAAGGGCGACAGCGTGCTGCCGCTGAACGAGCTGCGCACCTTTGCCGAAGTGTTCGGGCGCATCAAACAGGATTACGTCGAGCCGGTTGAAGACAAGAAACTGATCAACGATGCCATCCACGGCATGCTGTCCGGCCTCGATCCGCACTCGGACTACTTCGATCCGAAGGAATTCAAGGACTTCAAGGAAAGCACCCAGGGCGAGTTTGTCGGTCTCGGCATCGAGATCAGCATGGAAGACGGGCTGGTGAAAGTGGTGTCGCCGATCGAAGACACCCCGGCGCAGAAAGCCGGCATCAAGAGTGGCGACTTCATCGTCAAGATCGACGACACCCCGGTGCGCGGCCTGTCCATCAACGACGCCGTCAAGCGCATGCGTGGCCTGCCCAATACCAAGGTCACGCTGACCATCGCCCGCAAGACGGAAACCAAGCCCATCGTGCTGACGCTGACCCGCGCCACCATCCAGACCAAGAGCGTGAAATCGCGCCTGCTGGAACCGGGCTACGGTTACATCCGCGTGTCGCAGTTCCAGGATCACACGGTAGAGAACTTCGCCACCGAGCTTGGCAAGCTTTACAAGGACAACAAGACCCCGCTCAATGGCCTGGTGCTCGACCTGCGTGACGACCCGGGCGGCCTGCTCAATGGCGCGGTAGGTGTTTCCGCCGCCTTCCTGCCCAAGGATGCACTGGTGGTGTACACCGAAGGCCGCGTGCAGGATGCCCAGATGCGCCTGTACGCCAACCCGAAATACTATCTGCGCGGCGGCAGCGACTACTACGCCAAGAGCCCGGCCGAGCTGAAATCGGTACCGCTGGTGGTGCTGGTCAACGGCGGCTCCGCCTCGGCCTCCGAAATCGTCGCCGGCGCACTGCAGGATCACAAGCGGGCGCTGATCGTCGGTACCCAGACCTTCGGCAAGGGCTCGGTACAGTCGGTACTGCCGCTGTCCAATGATGGCGGTATCAAGCTCACCACCGCACGCTACTTCACCCCGAGCGGCCGCTCCATCCAGGCCAAGGGCATCACCCCCGATATCAACGCCGAGGACAACAGCGACAACAGCTTCCGCATCCGCGAGGCCGATCTGGACAAGCACCTGAGCAATCCGAACGGCGACGCCGAAGCACCGAAGACCAGCAGCAAGCCGGCAGCAGCCCCGGCAGCCAAGCCGGCAACCAAGAATGGCGAGGGCGACAGCAACGCCAAAGCGGTTGACAGCCAACTGGAGCAGGCCTTGAATGTGCTCAAGGTGCAGCAGATCCTGCTGAAGAAAAACCCGTCCTGACGCGTCAACCCATGGTTGGGCGCCAGCGTGGAGCGCAACCATGACGCCAATGGAACACCGCAAGTGCCGCACACTTCACCTGGCCGATGCCGGACAGGTGGAGTCTGCGGCACTTTTCTTGCGCCAGCAGTTCGGCATCCAGGTACTGGCCCTGCCCCACCTGTCGCGGCTGATTCTGGTGTATGACCTGCCACAACTGACGCTGGCGCAGCTGTTGCCGGCGCTGGAGAGTGCCGGCATCACCCTCGCCGCCTCCTGGTGGCAACGCGCGCACTGCCGGCTGATCAGCTACAGCGAGGAAGTCCAGCTCGACAATATGGGCTGCAAGGTCTGCGACACCAAGTCGCGCGAGGTGTTCTGCCACATCTACCAGCAACACCCGCACGGCGACCACGACGACACCCCCGAGGAGCTGCGGCTGGAGCGCTGACCGTCGGCGGCCAACGTTGGCCGCACCATGCCCGGCCCATTCCTGCTAACCTTGCGCTTTTTCCGGCCCCTTCTGCCTGGAGCTGTGCATGCTGCATCCCGATTTTGTGCTGGCCTTCCGCGAGGCTGCCCCCTACATCAACAACTTCCGCGGCAAGACTTTCGTCATTGCCATCAACGGCGAGTGCATCGCCCGCGGCAACCTGTACGGGCTGGCGCAGGACATCAACCTGCTGGTGAGCTTTGGCGTACGCATCGTGCTGGTGCATGGCGCCCGCCCGCAGATCGACGAGCAGCTGCAAATCCGCAACCTGCCGCGCCAGTTCCACCACGGCCGCCGCGTCACCGATGCCGCCACGCTGGAAGCCGTCAAAGCCGCAGTGGGCGGCATGCGCCACGATCTGGAAGCGGTCATGTCGATGGGCATGCCCAATTCGCCGATGCATGGCGCCTGCCTGCACGTGGCCGGCGGCAATTTCGTTACCGCCCAGCCGCTAGGAGTGATCGACGGCGTCGACATGCAGTACAGCGGCCGCGTGCGCAAGATCGATACCGAGGCCATCAACAAGCGGCTGGACCAGGGCGAACTGGTGCTGATGTCGCTGATCGGCTACTCGCCCACCGGCGAGGCCTTCAACATGACCATGGAAGAAGTCGCCTGCCAGGCCGCCATCGCGCTGAAGGCCGAGAAACTGATCTTCATGGTGCAAAGCAATGGTCTGGTCGATGCCGATGGCGTGCTGCACAGCGCCATCTCGGCCGAGCAGGCGGAGGCGATCCAGCAGCGCGGCATCGACAGCGACGAGGTCAGTGTCAGCCTGCCGTATGCCATCCGCGCCACCCGCGAAGGGGTTGGCCGCAGCCATCTGGTCAGCCATGCCGAGGATGGTGCACTGCTGGTGGAACTGTTTACCGACTACGGCACCGGCACCATGATCGCCCGCGACTCGCTGGTGAAAGTGCGCGAAGCCAGCATCGACGACGTCGGCGACATCATGGCGCTGATCCGTCCGCTGGAAGAACAAGGCATCCTGATCAAGCGCAGCCGCGAGCACTTCGAGATGAGCATCCGCCAGTACTTCGTGGTGGAGCACGACGAGCGCATTTGCGGCTGCGTGGCGATGTTCAGCTTTCCGGATGAAGGCATGGCCGAGCTGGCCTGCCTGGCCGTCAGCCAGGAGCGGCGCAAGGGCGGCTTCGGTGACCTGCTGCTGAGCCATGTGGAAAAGCAGGCGCAACTGCGCGGGCTGAAGAAACTGTTCATCCTCACCACCCAGACCGCGCACTGGTTTCGCGAACGCGGCTTCAAGCCGGCAGAAATCGCTGACCTGCCGGCGGCGCGCAAGGAACTCTACAACCACAACCGCCGCTCCAAGGTATTCATCAAGCCGCTGGCTTGAGCACGGGCAACCATTCGCGCAGCAAGGTTGGTTACCCGTCATCGCTGTGTCACAATTGCCCTCTACTGTGTCAAAACTTTTAGCAAGGAATGCACCATGGCAAGAATGGTTAACTGTGTGAAACTCGGCCGCGAAGCTGAAGGTATGGACTTCCCGCCGCTGCCGGGCGCACTGGGCCAGCGCGTATTCGAGAATGTTTCCAAGGAAGCCTGGCAAGGCTGGCTGCGTTACCAGACCATGCTGATCAACGAAAACCGCCTGAGCCTGGCTGACCAGCGCGCCCGCCAGTACCTGGCCGCGCAACTGGAGGCCTACTTCTTCGGCCAGGGAGCCGACCAGGTGGCCGGCTTCACCCCGCAGCAATAAAAACGCAGCCCTCGCAAGAGGGCTTTTTTTGCCGCCCGATTAATTTAAATTGCATAAAAAATGTCCACGCCAAACGACACTCTGCTCAACCGTGAACTGGGCCTGATCGAATTCAATCGCCGCGTGATGGCGCAGGCCGAAGAAGAACGCCTGCCACTGCTCGAGCGGCTCAAGTTTCTGTGCATCGTCTCGTCCAATATGGACGAGTTCTACGAAGTACGGGTGGCGTGGCTGAAAGAAGCCGCCGAGCTGACCCCCAAGCGCATCCTGGCCGATGGCTGCACCCCGGGCGAAGTCTTGTCGCGCCTGTCGGCTGCCGCCCATGACCTGGTACACGAACAGTACCGGCTGCTGCGCGAGGAAATCCTGCCGGCGCTCCGTGAGCAGAACATCGTGTTCCTGCGCCGTAACGAGTGGGACAGCCATCACCGCGAGTGGGTGCGCAATTACTTCTTCCGCGAGCTGATGCCGATCCTGACGCCGATCGGACTGGACCCGTCGCACCCGTTCCCGCGCCTGCTCAACAAGAGCCTGAACTTCATCGTCGAGCTGGAGGGCACCGATGCCTTCGGCCGCGAATCCGGCATCGCCATCGTGCAGGCACCGCGCATTCTGCCGCGCGTGATCAAGCTGCCGGCCGAAATCTGCGGCGGCAACCCGGACACCTTCGTATTCCTGTCTTCCATCCTGCACTCGCACGTGCAGGAGCTGTTCCCGGGCATGACGGTGAAAGGCTGCTACCAGTTCCGCGTCACCCGCGACAGCGAGCTGAACGTGGAAGACGAGGACGTGAAAAACCTGCGTACCGCGCTGCAGGGCGAATTGCGCCAGCGCCAGTTTGGCGATGCGGTGCGGCTGGAAATCGCCGACACCTGCCCACAGCACGTCGAAGACTTCCTCACCGGCACCCTGAACCTCAGCAAGGAGCACGTGTTCCGCGTCGATGGCCCGGTGAACCTGGTGCGGCTGATGCAGGTGCCGGACAAGGTGGAACGGCCGGAGCTGAAATTCGCCCCGTTCCAGCCGTCGCTGCCGCTGCCGCTGGCCAACAAGACGCCGCTGTTCGACGCCATCCGCCAGAACGACATCCTGCTGCATCACCCGTTCCAGAGCTTCCAGCCGGTGATCGACCTGCTCAACGAGGCCGCCACCGATCCGGACGTACTGGCGATCAAGATGACGGTGTACCGCACCGGCACCGACTCGGTGCTGATGGAATCGCTGATTGCCGCCGCCCGCGCCGGCAAGGAAGTGACCGTGGTGGTGGAACTGATGGCGCGCTTTGACGAAGAGGCCAACATCAGCTGGGCCAACCGGCTGGAAGACGCCGGCGCCCACGTGGTATTCGGCGTGTTCGGCTACAAGGTGCATGCCAAGATGCTGATGGTGGTCCGCCGCGAACAAAGCCAGCTCAAGCGCTACGTGCATCTGGGCACCGGCAACTACCACCCGCGTACCGCGCGGCTGTATACCGACTTCGGCCTGCTCACCGCCAACGAGGAAATCGCCAGCGATGTGAACGACCTGTTCGTGCAGATCACCGGCCTGGGCCATGCCGGCGAGCTCAAGCACCTGTACCAGTCGCCATTCACCCTCAACAACATGCTGATGAGCGCCATCGACCGCGAGATCCAGCATGCGCAGGAAGGCAAACCGGCACACATCATCGCCAAGATGAACGCGCTGCTGGAGCCGCAGATGATCAACGCGCTGTACCGCGCCAGCCAGGCCGGGGTGAAGATCCAGCTGATCATCCGCGGCGTGTGCGCGCTGCGCCCCGGCGTGGACGGGCTGTCGGAGAACATCACCGTGCGCTCCATCGTTGGCCGCTTCCTGGAACACACCCGCGTGTTCTACTTCCTCAACGACAAGGCGGAGAACCTGTTCATCGCCAGCGCCGACTGGATGGGGCGCAACCTGTTCCGCCGCATCGAGACTTGCGTGCCGATCCTGGATGCCAAGCTCAAGCGCCGCATCATCAAGGAAGGCCTGAAGATCTACCTGGAAGACAACGCCAATACCTGGGAAATGCAGCCAGATGGCAGCTACCGCCGCCGCGTGGCACGCGGCAAGGGCCGCTGCGCGCAGGAAATCCTGATGCAGGAATACACCAGCTGATCCGCTCTTGAAGGTTGGCCGCAACACGGCGCGGGCGGAACTTTACCGCCGGCGCCGTATTCTTTTCCGGTATTACCCGTGACTGGAGCAACACGATGGACTGGAGCTGGCTGGGTTACGCCCTCGCCGTGATACTGATGCTGGCCGGCCTGGCCGGCACGCTCTACCCGGCGCTGCCGGGCTTGCTGCTGCTGGGTGGCGGCATGCTGCTGGCCGCCTGGCTCGGTGACTTCAGCCATGTCGGCATGTGGCCGCTGATCGTGATCGGCATGCTGGTGGTACTGGGCATGGTGGTGGAGAACCTGGCCGGTTTGCTCGGTGCCAGGAAAAGCGGCGCCAGCCGTCAGGCCCTGATCGGCGCGTTTATCGGCGGCGTGGTGGGCATGTTCCTCGGCCTGTTCGGCGCCATCATCGGGCCGATAGTCGGTGCGGTGATCGGCGAACTGCAGGCGCGGCGCTCGCTGCCACAGGCCGGTAAAGTCGGCCTCGCCACCCTAGCCGGTTTTATCGCCGGCACCGCGGTGAAAATCGCCTGCGCCTTTGCCATGCTGGCGGTGTTTGCCGGCGCCCTGCTGTTTGGCGGGCCTGCCGCCGGCTAGAACGGCGCCGGACAGCAGATGTCCAGCAGCGCCCCGCTCTGCGGGTGCGGTAGTTGCAAACGGCTGGCGTGCAGCATCAGCCGCGGCGCGGCGGCCAAGCCCTCAGCCGTGGCGTACAGGCCATCGCCCAGGATCGGATGTCCCAGCGCCTGCATGTGCACCCGCAGCTGGTGGGTGCGGCCGGTGTGCGGCAGCAGCGCCACCCGGCTGCAGCCGTTGGCCGCATCGTAGTCCAGCGCCTGCCAGTCGGTGCAGGCAGGCTTGCCCAGCAGCAGGTCCACCTTCTGCCGTGGCCGGTTGGGCCAATCGCCAATCAGCGGCAGCGTGCTGCGGCCCTCGCCGCTCAGCCGGCCTTCCACCAGCGCGGTGTAGCACTTGTGTACAGCCCGCCCGGCAAACAGTTGCGACAGCGTGCGCTGCATCTCGGCCCCGCGAGCCAGCAGCAGAATGCCGGAGGTGGCCATGTCCAGCCGGTGCACGATCAGCGCCTCCGGAAACTGCCGCTGCGCACGGGCGATCAGGCAGTCATCAAAGCCCTCGCCCCGCCCGGGCACGCTCAGCAGGCCGGATGGTTTGTCCACCGCCAGCAAGGCATCGTCCGCGTACAACAGCGTCAGGCCGTTATCCGGCGGCGGGGTGTAGTGTTGCAGGGTATGGGCAGACATGGCGGTGGTTGGTGACGGACAGCCGGCAATTATCGCGCAAGCCTGTCCTTGCCGTCAGCGGCTCTTGAAAAGTACGCCGCCAGCCAGCACTGTGTCATGACTGGCGCCAGCCGCCGCATAACAACAGAGGACACCATGCCGGAACGTTTCTATCTCGACCCGTACCAGACTTCCCTCGCGACCACCGTCGTCAGCCATGACGATGCCGGCATCGTGCTGGCCGACACACTGTGCTACCCGCTGGGTGGCGGCCAGCCTGGCGACAGTGCCAGCCTGCAGCTGGCCGATGGCAGCAGCATCACCATCAGCGATACCCGCCGCGACAAGCTCAGCCGCGCCATCGTGCACCAGGTGCCGGCAGACACGCCAAGGTTGGCCGCCGGCTGCGCGGTCACCCTGCAGCTGGACTGGGCGCGCCGCCACCGCCACATGCGCATCCACACCTGCCTGCATCTGCTGTCCTGTGTGATCAAGGCCGGCGTCACCGGAGGCAACCTCAGCGCCGAATCCGGCCGTCTGGATTTCGACCTGCCGGAAGGCATGGAGCTGGACAAGGATCACATCGAGCGCGAGCTGAACGCGCTGATTGCGGCGGATCATGCGGTGAGCGTGCAGATGACCAGCGGTGCAGCGCTGAAAGCGCAGCCGGAGCTGATCAAGACCATGTCGGTCACCCCGCCGCTGGAGCTGCCGGAAATCCGCCTGGTGGCCATCGACGGCATCGACCTGCAACCCTGTGGCGGCACCCATGTGCGCAGTACCGGCGAGATCGGCCCGGTCGTGGTGAAAAAGATCGAGAGCAAGGGGGCGCGCAACAAGCGGGTGGTCATCGCCCTCGCCGACGCGGCCTGAGCCGCCGTGGGCTGCGGCCAACCCCTGCCCACCTGTCAGTGCGTGACGGGTGGCGAACGGCGGCAGCGGCTGGCTACACCCAGCCCAGCGCGCCGAGCAGGCCACCCACCGCCAGCAGCCACAGCGGGTTGATGCGCAGCCGCCATGCCAGCACGGCAGTAGCGGCACACAGCAGCAAACCGCGCGTTCCCGGCGTAATCGCGTGCAACATGGCGCTGGCGCCAGCCAGCACCAGCCCCACCGTCAGCGGCGCCAGCCCGCGCTCGATCGCCAGCGCCAGCCGGCTACCCTGCACCCGCTGCCACCAGCGCGCCACCACAAAGCTCAGCAACGACGAAGGCAGGCAGATACCCAGCAGGCTGATGGCGGCGCCGGACACGCCGGCCATCTGCCAGCCGATCAGGCTGACAAACAGCACGTTCGGCCCGGGAGCGGCCTGGGCAATGGCAAACAGGGCGGCAAACTGCGAGCCGGTCAGCCAGCCCAGCTCGCCCACCACGGTGCGGTGGATTTCCGGCACCACCGAGTTGGCGCCGCCAACCGCCAGCAGCGAAAACTCGGCAAACAGGGTAAACAGGGTCCACAGCATCATGACACGCGCTCCGGCCAGTGCCAGGCCAGCGCTACGCCCAGCGGCACCAGCAACAGCAACACCAGCAGCAAAGAAAGCTTCCACACCGCCACCGCCAGAAAAGTCAGCAGCACCAGCGCCCACGGCAACTGCCGCCGCGGCAGCCGCGTCGCCAGCTTCAGCGCCATGCCGAGCACCAGCCCGATCCCCGTCGGCGCCAGACCGCGCAACAGCCCCTGCACCAGCGGCTGCTGCTGGTAACTGGCATACAGCGCCGCCAGCAGCAACACCACGCCCAGCGGCGCCAATAGCAGCCCGGCACAGGACACCAGCGCGCCACTGGCGCCATGAAAGCGCGCCCCTACCGCCACCGCGACATTGACGATGTTCGGTCCGGGCAACACCTGCCCCAGCCCCAGTACCTCGGCAAACTGCTGCTCGGTAAGCCAGCGCCGCTGCTCCACCAGCATGTGTTGCGCATGCGGCATCACGCCGCCGAAGCCGGCCAGCCCCACCATAAAGAAACCGGTAAACAAGGCCCGCCGGTCAGGCACCACAGTCGTCATCATGGCCTTGAGCTTAGTCTGGCTGGCGGCGGTAGCACAAACGAGTTTTTTCGCCACTCATTGTGCAATAAACTCACATAGATGAACCGACGCCTGCCTCCGCTCAACGCCTTGCGCGTATTCGAAGCCGCCGCCCGCCAGGAAAGCTTTTCCGCCGCCGCCGAGCAGCTGAATGTGACCCACGGTGCTGTCAGCCGCCAGATCAGCCAGCTGGAAGCGTGGCTGGGGGTAGCGCTGTTTGTGCGCCACGGCCGCCGGGTGCAATTGAGCGATGCCGGCCGCCAGTATCTGCCGGTGCTGCAAAGCGCGTTCGACAGCATCGCCACCGCCACCGAAAAACTCACAAGCAGCCGGCCGCGACTGCTGCGCATCAACGTCACCCCCACCCTGGCGATGCACTGGCTGCTGCCGCGGCTGACCCGCTTCCAGCGCCGCCATCCGGGCGTGGAACTGCGGCTGGCTACCTCGGACGCCGCCATCAACAACCAGCATGCCGATTTCGACATCGCCATCCGCCGTGGCAATGACCACTGGCACGGCTTTGTGTCGCACGCCTTTCTCACCGAGCACGAGTTGCCCGCCATCAGCCCGGCGCTGCTGGCGCGGCAAGCGCTGCACAGCGCAGCGGATCTGGCGCAGCACACCCTGCTGCACTCGGAAACCCGGCCGGTGGCCTGGGAGCGCTGGCTGGCGGCAGCCGGCGAACCGGCATTGCAGGCGGCCGGCCACCAGCATTTCGACCATTACTATCTGGCGCTGCAGGCCGCCATCGACGGCCTGGGCGTTACGCTGGGGCCGCTACCGGTAATCGAAGAATTGCTGGCCAGCGGCAAGCTGGTCACGCCGCTGGATGGCCCGCGGGTACGGGTACGCGGGTATTCCTGGGTATTGCCGCTGGCGTTGGCGGAAGACCCGCTGTGCGCGGCATTCTGCGCCTGGCTGGAAGAAGAAGGCGGAGAGTAGCAAAACGATGCGGCCAACGTTGGCCGCATGCGCTCAGCCCGCCAGTGGATGGAAATGCAGCCGGCGCATGTCCGGCAGCCCGCCGGCAAACGGCAGCGCCACCTCGCCCTGCAATAGCGGTTGCAACCAGGCACGACAGGCCGGCGTCACGTCCAGCCCGTCGGCAGCGATGAACGCCGCCGGCAAGGCGCGCTCCAGATTGGCCACCGCCGCCAGCGGCTGCGGCACGACCTGCCAGTCGCAACCCTGCGCCGAGCTTACCCGTTGCAGCGCCGCCATCACCCCGCCCTGTCCGGCCAGTGCCCACTGCACCGCCATACGGCCAACCTCGTACGCCAGCCGCGCGTCCACCGCCGACAACAGATGCCGCGCCGCACGCTGCAGGCAATCGGCCACCGCCACATGCGCATGCAGCTGCAAGCCCTGGCGGATGCGCTGCGCCAGCCATACGCCGGCCCCGCCCAGCTGCTCGTGGCCATACACCTTGTCGGCGTGCATCTGCGCCACAAAGCGGCCATCGGCACTGCGCAAGCCTTCCGACACCACGATGGCGCAATAGCCCTGCGCATCGACCTGCCGGCGCACGGCGGCAAACAGCCGCGCCTCGTCGTAGGCCACCTCCGGCAGCAGCAGCAGCGGCGGCGCCTCGTCCGGCAGCGCCGCCAGCGCGCCGGCTGCCGTCAGCCAGCCGACATGGCGGCCCATGGCTTCCAGGATGAACACCCGCCCCTGCGCCATGCTGCGCATGTCGAACAGCACTTCGCGGAGGCTGCTGGCCAGGTATTTGGCGGCAGAAGGAAAACCCGGACTGAAGTCGGTGGCTTCCAGATCGTTGTCGATGGTCTTGGGAATGCCCACCACCGTCAGCGGCAGGCCGAAGCGGGTGCCCAGTTGCTGCAGCAGCAGCGCGGTTTCCATCGAACCGTTGCCGCCGTTGAGCAGAATCTGGCGGATGTCGAAACGCTGCAGCACCGCGGCCAACTGCTGCCACTGCTGCGGGTCATCCGCCAGCGGCGGCAGGATGTCGCGGCTGCTGCCGAACGCCGCCCCCGGCAGGTGCGCCAGCCGGGCAATGTCGGCGGCGGCTGGCGCGGTGCAGTCCAGCAGCCGGCCGGCCATCAATCCGGCCAGGCCGTCGGCAGCGGCGCACACGGCGATGCCCTGTGCGCGGGCGGTTTCGATGACGCCTTGCGCCGAGATATTGAGTACGGCGGTGGGGCCGCCGGATTGCAGATACAGCAGACGGGACATGATGCGGCTACGGCAGGGAGATACTCCGATTGTAGCCGCGCCATGCCGTCGCTGGCGCTAGTTGGCCGCCGCCGCGCGCCACACGACCGGAAACCAGTCCTCGCGCATGCGCTCGCCGCTGTGCAGATCAATGCCGGGGAACGGCGGCGAGGTGCGCCCCGGGCGCTGCTCGAAGCGCACATCGTCGCCGAGGAAACGCGCCGAGAACGCGCGGCGGCGGTTGCCGCCCTGATTGCCGGCGGCACCATGCACGGTGCGGAAGTCGAACACCACCGCATCGCCCGGCTGCAGCTCCGGCGCCAGGATGGTGTAGTTGCCATTCTCGACATCCGGCATTTCCATGTAATCGTCTTCGCCGGCAAAGAAGTTCTCGTTGCTGGCCCAGCGCTTGGGACGCACCAGCTTGGGCCAGCGGTGCGAGCCCAGCACCACGCGCAGGGTGTTGTCGGCCTGCACCGGGTCCAGCGGAATCCAGTAGCTGGCGGTCTGCTCGCCGCTGACACAGTAGTACGGGATGTCCTGATGCCACGGCGTCGGCTTGGTGGTACCCGGTTCTTTCACCAGGATGTGCTCGTGGAAAATCTGCACCTGCTGCGACTGCATCAGCCGCCCGGCAATGCCGGCGGCCGGCGAATCGTGAATGAAGCGGCTGAATGGTGCGATACGTTGCCAGTTGCAGTAATCCTCGAAGAAACGGCCGGCTTCGCCGCTGCCGGTGTTCTCGATGGCAAACGGGCTGGGCGCGGCCAACACCTGCTCGAAACCGTCGCGCAGGGTATCGATCCAGTCGCGGAACACGCCGCGCAGCACGATGACGCCATCGCGCTGGAAATCTTCAAGTTGTTGCTGACTGAGGCTGACTGTGGACATGGCACGCTCCGGTGGGTGGGTAAGCCTGGCCAGTATCCCTGCCGCTCGGGTAATAATAAAAATATCCGTTTTCTATTCTGCAATATCGGAAATCATGATCACCTTCTCGCTGCGCCAGCTGGAATACTTTGTCGCCACCGCCGAACACGGCGGGGTAAATGCCGCCGCCCGCGCGCGCCACGTGTCGCAGCCATCGGTCTCGCAAGCCATCGCCGAGCTTGAGCGCACGCTGGGCGCTGCGCTGTTCCGCCGCCAAGCCAGCCGCCGGGTGGAGCTGACCGATGCCGGCCAGCAGGTGCTGCAGCAGGCGCGCCAGCTGCTGGCCCTGGCTGCATCGCTTGGGCAGCAGGATGCCGCCGCCCCGCTGCGCGGCCAACTGGCGCTGGTGTGTTTTCAGGATCTGGCACCGTATTTCGCGCCGCGGCTGCTGGCCGGCTTCCGCCGCCAGCACCCGCAGGTAGAGATCACCCTGCTGGAAGGCGATCTGGCCAGCGTGCAACGCGCGCTGCGCAGCGGCAAGGCCGAGCTGGCACTGACCTACGAACTGGCCACCGATCCGCAGATGCCGCGCCAGGTGCTGGCCGAGCTGCCACCATACGCGCTGCTGCCGGCCGATCATCCGCTGGCGGCGCAGGACACGGTATCGCTGCAACAGTTGGCCGCAGAGCCGCTGGTGCTGGAGGACATCCCGCACAGCCGCGAATACCTGCTGTCGCTGTTCTGGCAACAGCAGCTGACGCCACGGGTGGTACAGACGGTGCAGAGCTTCGAGATGCAACGCGGGCTGGTGGCACATGGCTGCGGCGTGGCGCTGGCCTGCACCCGCCCGCAGGGAGACCACAGCTATGACGGCCTGCCGATTGCCTGCCGCCCGCTGCGGGAGCCGCTGCCGCCGCAACGGGTGGTGCTGGTCCAGGCCACCGACTCGCCACTGGCCAGCGCGTTCAGCCAGTGGGCCATTGCCGGCATGGCGGCGCGCTGAGTCGACAATCCGCTGCCGCGGTCTACACTTAATCGTTCCCACCGCCCACAGGAGACGTCATGTCCGCGCCGGCAAACAGCGACCCGCGAGAACTGCAGCTCACCCGGCTGCTGCCCGCCACCCCGGAACAGGTCTACCGCGCCTGGACCGACCCCGTGCTGCTGTGCCAGTGGTTTGCCCCGCTGCCCTACACCACGCCGCATGCCGAGCTGGATGTCCGCCCCGGCGGCAGCAACCTGGTGGTAATGCGCGATCCGGACGGCAACGACTACCCCAATGCCGGCGTCTACCTGGAGGTGATTCCCGGCCGCAAGCTGGTCATCACCGATGCCTACAGCTCGGCGTGGCAACCGGCGGCCAAGCCGTTCATGACCCTGATCCTCACCTTCGAGGCGGAAGCCGGCGGCACGCGCTACACCGCGCTGGTACGACACTGGAGCGTGGCCGACCGCGAGGCGCACGAGGCGATGGGCTTCCATGCCGGCTGGGGACAGGCTACCGACCAGCTGGCCGCCGTGCTGGCCCGGCTGTAGCTCGCTACCAGGTTGGCCGCAACGGCGGACTGACACTGACCGCTTCGCAATCACGTCGTCCCGCCTCCGCGCCGGGGCGCGATGCAAGGAGAGCACCATGAGCAACGCCCCCAAGATTCTGGCTTTCGCCGGTAGCGCGCGAAAGGACTCCTGGAACAAGAAACTGGTCGCCATCGCGGCGGAAGGCGCAGCGATCGCCGGCGCCGAAGTGACACAGATCGATCTGCGCGATTTTCCGATTCCGCTGTACGACGGTGACGACGAGAGCGAATACGGCATGCCGGCGCATGCCATGACCCTGCGCGAGCTGCTGCTGGAACATCAGGGGCTGCTGATCGCCTCACCGGAATACAACGGCTCGATCTCGCCGCTGCTGAAAAACCTGATCGACTGGACCTCGCGCCCGCTACCGGGTAGCAACGGGCCGTCGCCGTATTCCGGCAAGGTCGCCACCCTGCTGAGCGCCTCGCCCGGCGGCTTTGGCGGCCTGCGCGGGCTGGTGCATGTGCGCGCCATCCTCGGCAACCTCGGTGTCATCGTGCTGCCGGAGCAACTGGCGGTCGGCAGTGCCCACGAGGCCTTTGCCGCCGATGGCAGCATGGCCAGCAGCAAGCAGCAGACCGCAGTGGAAGAGCTGGGCGCCGGCCAGGCGCGGCTGCTGGCCAAACTGCATGGCCTGACCCTGTCCACCGGCTGCAGCGAGCGCCGCCACGACATGACCCGCCTTCGCTGAGCGCTACACGTTGGCCGCATCGATGCGGCCAACCTGGCAGCAAAAAGGCCATGACATCTGTCATGGCCTGTTGTCATCCCGCCACCCCGGCGGAAAGTGACGACATCAGATGTCGGCTTCCACCTCGTTGCCTTTTTCTTCCATCCAGCTGCGACGGCTGGAGGCCTCGCCCTTGCCCATCAGCTTGATGAACATGTCGCGGGTTTCCTGCAACGCGCCCGGGCGCACCTGCACCCGCGACAGGCGACGGGTGTCCGGATTCATGGTGGTGTCCTTCAACTGCTCCGGGTTCATCTCGCCCAGACCCTTGAAGCGCGAGATGCTCCAGGCGTTTTCCTTCACCCCTTCGCTGCGCAGGCGATCAAGAATCGCGGTCATCTCGCCCTCGTCCAGCGCGTACATCTTGCGTGGTGGACGATTCTTGCCCTGCCCCGGCACGTCGACACGGAACAGCGGCGGCTGGGCGATGTAGATGTTGCCCTGCTCGATCAGGCGCGGGAAGTGGCGGAAGAACAGCGTCAGCAGCAGCACCTGGATGTGCGAGCCGTCGACGTCGGCATCGGACAGGATGGCAATCTTGCCATAGCGCAGACCGGACAGGTCCGGCGTATCGTCCACGCCGTGCGGGTCCACGCCGATGGCGACCGCGATGTCGTGGATCTCGGCGTTGGAGAACAGCTGGTCGCGGTCGGTTTCCCAGCTGTTGAGCACCTTGCCGCGCAGCGGCAGGATGGCCTGGTATTCCTTGTCGCGCGCCAGCTTGGCCGAGCCACCGGCGGAGTCACCTTCCACCAGGAACAGCTCGTTGCGCTCGATGTCCTCGCTCTCGCAATCGGTGAGCTTGCCCGGCAACACTGCCACGCCGGAGCCTTTTTTCTTTTCGACCTTCTTCACCGACTTGAGGCGGCTCTGTGCCTGGCGAATCGCCAGTTCGGCAATCTTCTTGCCAGCCTCCACATGTTGGTTCAGCCACAGTTCCACCGGGTCGCGCGACAGGCCGGAGATCAGTTTCAGCGCATCGCGGCTGGTGAGTTTGTCCTTGGTCTGGCCCTGGAACTGCGGGTCCAGTACCCGTGCCGACAGCACGAAGCGCACCCGGCTCCACACGTCCTCCGCCATCAGCTTCACGCCGCGTGGCAGCAGGTTGTGGTGGTCGATGAAGCTCTTTACCGCCTCGTACACGCCAGCGCGCAGACCGGCCTCGTGGGTACCGCCGGCCGGCGTCGGAATCAGGTTGACGTAGCTTTCACCGCTGGCGCCGTCCTCGAACCAGGCCATCGCCCACTGCACCCCTTCGCCGCGGGCGAACTGTTCGTGGTCGTCGCCGATATAGGCTTCGCCGGCAAACAGCGGCGCCACCGGGTCATCCTCGCCGCACAGCTCGGCCAGATAGCTCTTCAATCCTTCCGGGTACTGCCAGACTTTCACCTCGTCGCCACTGGGACGCTCCACGGTCAGCGTTACCGCCACCCCCGGCAGCAACACCGCCTTGGCGCGCAGCAGGCGCTCCAGCTCCTGCATCGAGTAGCGCGGGCTTTCGAAGTACTTGCCATCCGGCCACACCCGCACGCGGGTACCGCTGGTGCGCGGACCGCAGTCGCCGACGCGCGCCAGCGGTTCGATGACGTCACCGCCGGCAAACACCAGCCGGTGCACCCCGCCCTCGCGCTTCACTTCCACTTCCAGCCGGGTGGACAGCGCATTGGTTACCGACACGCCGACGCCGTGCAGACCGCCGGAGAAGGCGTAGGCGCCGCCATCCTTCTTGTTGAACTTGCCGCCGGCATGCAGGCGGGTGAATACCAGCTCCACCACCGGCACGCCTTCCTGCGGGTGCAACCCCACCGGGATGCCGCGGCCGTCGTCTTCCACCGTCAGCGAACCATCCTGATGCACGGTCACCGCGATCTTGCGGGCGAAACCGCCCAGCGCCTCGTCGGCGGCGTTGTCGATGACTTCCTGACAGATATGGGTCGGGTCGGTGGTGCGGGTATACATGCCGGGCCGCTCTTTGACCGGCTCCAGCCCCTTGAGTACCCGTACCGAGGATTCGTCGTAATTTTGTTGTGTCATGGCTGTCATTCAGATTCAGTAACGCGCCGCCTGTAGCGTCGCGAGTTGCCGGTTATGTGCCGGAATCAGCGTCAACTGCGCCAGCAAGGCGCCACACAGCGCCAGAAACATGTCCCACTGGGTGTCCCACGGATCGCCCTGGGTAGCAAGAAAGGCATCGGCACCAGAGCCAAGCGCCAGCGCGGTCCACCATTCGATCAGCTCGTACAGTGCGGAAAATGCCAGGCAGAAGCAGGTGGTCAAAAACGCCAGCCAACCGCCACGTAACGGTGTCCGGCGGCTGAGCACCTCGCGCGCCAGTAATGCCGGAAAGAAACCCTGTGCCAGATGGCCGATGCGGTCGTAATGGTTGCGGCTGAAGTCGAATACCTCCTGCAGCCAGAAACCCACTGGCGTCAGTGCGTAGGTGTAGTGCGCTCCGATCAGCAAAATGATGGCGTGCAGTGCCATCGACCATGCGGCCAACCTGGTCCACGGGAATCGCCCCCACAGCAGCCAGACTAGTGGCAGCCCGACAACGGCAGGCAGTGCCTCCAGCCACCAGGTGCCGACATCGTGCGGCTGCCATGCCGACCAGGCAGCAACAACGGCCACGGCTGCAAATGCAGCGCGTGGCCGTGGGAAAGAAGAGATCATCACGAGTCCGGCCACTCCGGGCTAGGGCGCGTCGCCCCCGCCTGTCCGTTTCAGATAGTCGCTGTAGCTTTCCACCCCTTTAAGGAAGCGGGTCAGCTCGGTCAGCGCACGCTCGTACACATCTTTCTTGAATTCAATCACCGCATCTACCGGCGCCCAGTAGTCGTTCCAGCGCCAGCCATCAAACTCGGGGTGGTTTGTCGCCCGCAGGCAGACATCACACTCGCGGCCAACCATGCGCAACAGGAACCAGATCTGTTTCTGGCCGCGGTAGCTACCGCGCCACTCGCGACGCACCCAGTTGGTAGGCACGTCGTAGCGCAGCCAGTCGCGGGTGCGGCCCAGAATCTTGACATGTTGCGGCAGCAGGCCGACTTCTTCCAGAAGCTCGCGGTACATGGCGGCTTCGGGGCTTTCGCCAGGTTTGATGCCTCCTTGCGGAAATTGCCACGAGTGCTCGCGCACCCGCTTGCCCCAGAACACCTCGTTCTTGCCATTGACGAGGATGATTCCGACATTGGGGCGATATCCGTCCCGGTCCAGCATGGAAAAACCTGTAGTTCGTTAGTTGGCTCGATTTTTGCACATTTCGCTTTTCCGCGCCATGCACCACTTTTTTGCCCCTCAGTGGCGCGAGTGGCACACCGTAAAGCGATTTGCCTCGCCTGACGTTAAATAAAATTGACGAAATAATTGATTTTCGAATAAAAAAATAAACGCCACTCCACTTGGAGCCACTCATGGACTGCAGTTCCGCACTTTTGTCATGCCGCAGCGGTAGCCAGCTGTCGCTTGGCGTGTTCGAGCAGCCGCTCAGTGCCACCGGAAACCGTGCTGCCTAGCACTGTATCCCTTCACACTGACCACGCAATGGAACTGTCTCTATGAGCCAAACACGCCAGGACTGGCTGCAAAAACACGCCATCACCCATATCGAATGCCTTATCCCCGACCTGAACGGCCTGCCCCGCGGCAAGCTGGTACCGGTCAGCCACTATCCGAACAACGGCCTGCTACGTTTTCCGCAGGTAAGCCTGCTGCAGACGCTGATGGGTGACCCGCAGCAGCAACTGGTACCGGAATGCGATCCTGACATGGTATTGCAGCCCGATGACCGCAGCCTCGCCCTGAAACCGGGCAACGGCCGCAACATCGCCCAGCTGATTCACGATTGCCATTACGAAGATGGCCGCATGGTGCCATTTGCGCCACGCAGTGTGCTTCAGCATGTATTGCAACAATACCGTCAGGCGGGACTCCACCCGCAAGTCGCGCCGGAAATCGAGTTCTACCTGCTGAACAGCGATGGCCTACAAACTGAAACCACAGGCCCCGCCTACTCGCTGGATCATGCCCAGCGTCACGAAGGTTTTTTTGCACAACTGGAACAGCACTGCCATTTGCAAGGCATCGCAACGGATACCCTGCTGCACGAGGTCGGCAATGGACAATACGAACTCAATCTGCAACATGGCGATGCACTGGCGCTGGCAGATCAGGTATTTCTGTTGAAACGCACCCTGCGCACCTTGGCCAGCGAACATGGCATGAAGGCCTGCTTCATGGCCAAACCATTTTCTGGCCAGGCCGGCAGTGCCATGCACATCCACCAGAGCCTGCTTGATGAGTCCGGCCGCAATGTCTTCAGTCGTGACGATGGCGACGAGCATCCTCGCTTCCGCCATTACATCGCCGGACTGCAGCAGCACTTGCCTTCTGCCATGGCATTGATGGCTCCGAATCCCAATTCCTATCGCCGGCTTGCGGCCAACACCGCGGCGCCGATCAATGTGGAGTGGGGTTATGACAACCGTAGCTGTGGTCTGCGTGTGCCTGCGTCACCACCGCGCGCACGCCGCGTGGAAAACCGCTTGCCCGGCATAGACTGCAATCCTTACCTGGCGCTGGCTACCACCTTGGCCTGCGGCTTGCTTGGTCTGCAGGCAGAGCAGCCAGCAACTCCGCCACTGCAAGGCAGTGCCTACGACAAACAGGCGGCCTTGCCGCAGGATCTGGCCGTTGCACTGGATATGCTGGATAGCAACCAGCCGCTACAGCAAGTATTGGGCAGCGAGTTTGTCGGCCAGTTTATTGCGATCAAACGCCTGGAATTGGCTGACTTCCAGCAGCAGATTACCGCTTGGGAACGCAACTATTTGCTTGAACAAGCCTGAATCGTGCCAATGGTTTAGTCCATTGCACTAAATGATCCATCAGTGTTGTCATCTCCCCCTTGGGGAGGTTTAATTAATGGGCTTGTTGTATATGCCCTAATAAGCTTCTACGAAGTACTTCAAGGAGAAACCATGAAGAAATCTATCCTGGCTTTGTCGCTCGGACTGGCCTTGGCTGGCATCACCGGCAGTGCTGCCGCTGCCGCGACCAAAGTACTGAACGTTTACAACTGGTCGGATTACATCGCGGAATCCACCATTCCGAACTTCCAGAAGGCCACCGGCATCAAGGTTCGTTATGACGTGTACGACAGTAACGAAATCCTGCAGGCCAAGATGCTGACCGGCAAATCCGGTTACGATCTGGTGCATCCTTCCAATACTTTCCTGGCCAAGCAGATTCAGGGCGGTCTCTATCAGCCGCTGGACCGCAGCAAGATTCCGAACTACAAGAACCTTGATCCGGACCTGATGAAACTGATGGCATCCTTCGACCCGGGCAACAAGTTCGCGGTACCGTACTTCTGGGGCGTCAACACCATCGGCATCAACGTCGACAAGGTAAGCAAGGCGCTGGGCGGCAAACTGCCGGATAACCAGTGGGACCTGCTGTTCAAGCCCGAATACCTGTCCAAGCTCAAGAGCTGCGGTGTAAGCATGCTGGATTCGCCGGCCGAGGTTTTCCCGGTAGTGCTTCATTACATGGGTAAAAATCCGGGCAGCACCAACGAAGCCGACTACAAGGCAGCGATGGAGCTCCTGAAGCCGCTGCGCAGCAGCATTACCCGCTTCTCTTCTTCCGGTTACATCAACGAACTGGCGGGTGGTTCGCTGTGCATGGTGCTGGGTTACGGTGGCGACCTGAATATTGCCAAGAAACGTGCCGCAGAAGCCAAGAATGGCGTGAAAGTAGAGGCACTGGTACCGAAGCAAGGTGTGGCGATCTGGGTTGACAGCATGGTTATCCCGAAAGACGCCCAGAACGTAGACAATGCCTACACCTGGATCAACACCATGCTGGATCCGAAGGTCGCTGCGGCCAACGCCAATGCAGTATCGTATGCTCCGGGCAGCCTGCCGGCCCGCCAGTTTATCGACAAGGCCAGCCTGAGCAACCCGTCCATCTTCCCGAGCAAGGAAGTCATGAACGCCAGCTTCGTGATGCCAAGCATGGATCCGAAGACCCAGCGCCTGACCACTCGCATGTGGCAAGCGTTCAAGACCGGCAAGTAAGAAGACAGGGCCGGCTTAGCCGGCCCTTTTTACTGGTACAAGTGTTAGCATGATCACTTGTTTCAACTGTTGATCTGCTCATGCCGTTCTTCTCCCGCAAACCTGATCTGGGAACCCTGCCAGGCTTCTTCATGCCTGCAGGCTGCATGCAAACGCTGCATTCGGCCAGTGAATTCCGCCAAGTATTGCTGACACTCATCCGCGGCGCTCAAACCCGCATCCATCTGGCCGCACTTTACTTGCAGCAAGATGAGGCCGGAGAAGAAATTCTTGACGCGCTATTCCAGGCTGCGAGCAATAACCCGCAATTGGATGTGCGTGTCTTTGTGGATGCCCATCGCGCGCAGCGGGGGCTGATCGGCCAAGGGCGGAAGGCAGGCAATGCCGCCTGGTATCGGTCAAGAGCACAGCAACACCCTCTGCCCAACCTTGCCATTCACGGCGTGCCGGTACAGCGCCAAGAACTATTTGGCGTGATGCACCTTAAAGGCTTCGTCATCGATAACGACGTGCTCTACAGCGGGGCCAGCCTCAACAACGTATATCTGCATGTGGGCGAGCGCTACCGCTTCGACCGCTACCATCTGTTTCACCATCCGGAACTCGCCGACAGCCTGTCCCATTTCCTGCTTTCGCAGCTTGCTTCTAGCCCGGCGGTACTTCGACTGGATCAACCACTCGATGTAGACAAGCGCGAGCAACGGCAACAGGTTAGCCAGCTGCGCAACAAGCTCTCGCAGCAACAATACGCGGCCCCATCTGCGCGACCTGCAGGCACCAGTATCCATCCGATCATCGGACTCGGTCGCGGCAACCGCTTCAATCGTCTGCTACTGCAACTTCTCCAGCAACCACAGCAACAACTTGTAATCTGCACCCCCTATTTCAATTTGCCACGCAGCGTATTACGGCAAATAGATGCCCTGCTTGCCCGCAACGTCCACGTAGAAATCATCAGCGGCGATAAGCAGGCAAACGACTTTTACATTCCCCCCGATCAGCCATTCAAGTTCATCGGCTGCCTGCCTTATCTGTATGAAATCAACTTGCGCCGTTTCGCGCGCAAGCGGCAATCCTTTCTACAAAGCGGCCAACTTACCCTGCGCCTGTGGAAACATGACAGCAACAGTTTTCACCTGAAAGGGGCATGGGTAGACCAGCAGTACATGCTGATTACCGGCAACAACCTGAACCCGCGAGCGTTCACCCTCGACCTTGAAAACGGCCTGCTCATCCACGATCCACAGCAGGCGCTGCAAAGCCAGATAGCGGAAGAACTGACATCGATACGCCGGTATAGCACCGTGCTGAGCCATTACCGGCAATTGCAGAAACTGCATGATTACCCGGAGAGAGTACGCAAAATTCTGGGGCGCCTTGGAAAGCTTCGGATAGACCGCCTCTTTTACCGTCTACTCTGACTAATATTTGACCGCATATTTTGCATATACGTTAAGTCGCCTCAGGGCTTTAAGTAGGAAAGCCAAAGCCCGCGCATGCGGGCTTTCTGTTTGGTGGCGGCTTGCGGGCAAGGTTGGCCACCGCGTGCGTTGGTGGACGTCGTCAGCACAGGACAGTGCCGCGTCGCACGAGCTACTGCTTTCCCCATGCCCAAAGCACAAAGCCCAGCTTGATCTCTCAAGCTGGGCTTCTTGTGGGGGAGTCTGGCGGTGTCCTACTTTCACACAGGTATCTGCACTATCATCGGCGCTGAGGCGTTTCACGGTCCTGTTCGGAATGGGAAGGCGTGGGACCACCTCGCTATGGCCACCAGACATAAACTG
>NZ_CADEPL010000051.1 GCF_902829295.1 Vogesella oryzae | reverse complement strand
ATACTACATAACTAAACTGAGTATTTTTATATGCTGTCTGATCTAATATACCTGCATTCTCGTCTGTATTTACCGATACTTTATGGGTATCTTTCGTTCCGCACTACTTATAAGTTTTTTTTTTTTTTTTTTTTAAAGGCCCCGCCCCCCCCCGAAACCACCCCCCTCCTTATCGCCGGCGGCGTAGGTTGTGTAAAAGAGACGGGGTGGGGCCCGGCGCAGTGCCGGCACCAGCCAGTAGCGGTTGGAGTTGTAGATTTTGCCGGCCGCCAGCGGCTGCCCCGGCTCCACCAGCTCATCGCCAGTAAAGAACACCGCCACCCGCAATTGCCGCTGCACCTGCAATGCCGGCACGCCGATGGAGGCCGCCAGCCCGATGTCGGCATCGCCCAAGCGCTGGCCGGCGGTCAGCACCACCTGGCCGCTGGCAATGTCCTCGCCACGGCGGCGGATGTTCTGCCCGGCAGACACCGCCGCGGTGAAGCGCACGCTGCCGTCGTCCTGCACTTCTGCCTGCTCCTGCATCACCACCGCGTCGGCCTGCGGCGGAATCGGCGCACCGGTAAAAATGCGCGCTGCACTGGCGGCGGCCAACGCTGCCGGCTGGCTACCGGCGGGAATGCGCTGGCTTACCGGCAGCACGTTGGCCGCATCGGCAGCGCGCACGGCATAGCCGTCCATCGCGCTGTTGTCGTATGGCGGCACGTCCAGCGTCGCAATGACATCGACCGCCAGCACGCGACCGGCAGCATCCAGCAGGGAAACGGTTTCGGATTGTCCGAGCGGACGGGCGCGGGACAGCAGCCAGTCGCGGGTTTGATCAACGCTTTGCATGACAGAATCCGGCAACAAAAATAAAGCCGCATCTTCGCACAGGATGCGTCGATGCGGCATACGCCGGAAGCATGAGCCAGCTGGATTCAACCGCCGTACGGCGGGTCCTCGAAGCGCTGCCAGTGGGTAACCATGATGCGCGGCAACCGCAACTGCTCGGCCAGCCGCTGCTCGATATCATCCAGCACATGATGGCTATGCAAGGTGCCGGTCAGACTGATTTCGGCACGACGGGGCGACGAATCGTCGGCGGTTACAAACCAGATGCAGTAGCGGTTCATGTGGTGGCAGTCGGAAGTCAGCGATTAGCTGATATATCGGACAAGTCGCCGCCATTCTTCAAGTTTTTTATCAAATGCCGTCGTCAGCGCCGGACTGGACGACGGCAGCACCAGCCACTCCACGCCGCAAGCCGCCAGCTGCGCTGCCGCCTTGCCGGCGGTTTTGCCATTGAACGCCACTGCCTGCAACGCCGGCAGCCCGGCCAGCAATTCCTGCAAGGGGTTGTAGCGCGCATTGCGGATGTCGGCATCCAGGCTGCCGCGGCGCTGCGCATCGGCCACCACATCCCACAACCCGACACCGCTGGCTTGCAATGCGGCCAACCGCTGCGGGTAGTCCAGTGCCGGCAGGTCGCACCCGGTGACCGCGGCCATCAGCCGCCAGAACTGGTTGCGCGGATGGGCATAGTATTGCCCGGCC
>NZ_CADEPL010000050.1 GCF_902829295.1 Vogesella oryzae | reverse complement strand
CAATTTTGTGTATTGGCTAGATTGTCGTTTTTAAAGTGATCGGTCACCCGCCTAACTCCGCACACTGCATATCTTCGGCTGCGTCAGATGTGCTTTGTTGAGCTTCATGTGGCAGTTCCGGGTTGGCCGCAGACCGGCTGCGGCGGCGATCAGGCTTGGTGGTGCAGTTTTTCCAGAAGTTCCCGCAGTTCGCCTTCGATCAGCACGGCCTTCTGCTGGCGTCCGTCGTAGGCTACCAGGGTGACATCCGCTTCGGCCGCGACTTTGCCGCTGGCCGCCAGTTTTACGCTCTGGTGGATGACACTGCTGCGATTGCCGACCGATTTTACCGAAGTTTCGATCAGCAGTTCATCGTTCATCGTGGCGGGATGACGGTAGTCAATATTGATGTTGACCACGATCAGCGCGATGCCCGAGGCGAGGAAGGCCGGCAGGTCGGCGCAGTCCTCGAAAAATGTCCAGCGGGCCTCCTCCAGAAACTCCAGATAGCGCGCGTTGTTGACATGGCTGTACAGGTCCAGATGGTAGCCGCGGACCTTGATCCTGGTTTGGTGTGGCATGGTTCCCCTTCGTGAATGGGCCGGAGCGTTGCCGGCAGTCCCCGGCCGCTCGGGCGGCCGGTGGTATGTTGTTATTCCTGGTCCAGATCGAACGGCACGAACGGTTCGCGCTCCAGCGGGAAGTCCACCAGGTCGGTGAGTACCGAGTGAATTTCCACGTCGAACCACTGCAGGAACAGTTGCGGTGACAGTTCCGGCCAGAAGGCATCGTCATCGCACCAGTCGGCCAACTCTGCACCGAACAGAGTGCGGTAGTGCTGGTGGACGAAGTCCTGGGCGCTGGCATAGTCGTCGGCGGCGGGGATCAGCAAGGCGTTACAGTCGCGACGCAGCTCTTCCAGTTGCAGAGTGCCCTCCAGATTGCCCGGCAGCTGCAGCAACCAGTCCAGAAAGGCCTGACGGGGTTTCAGGATGGCGACACTGCGGTTGACTTCGTACATGGCAATTCCTTGTTCAGCTGCCAGCCAGCTGGTTGGCGGTGGTAAAGGTCCATTTTCTCACGACTTGCAGGGAGCCGTATTCTGCGGCCAACTTCGACGGGAACGGCGGGTAGGGAGCCGCCTGGCGCACGATGCGCATTGCCGCCTGGTCAAGCACGCTTGAGCCGGAACTGCGCCGTACGCTGACATCCAGCAAGGCGCCATCGGCGCGGATGGTGACCTGGAGTTCAAGGCTGCCAAACAGGTTTTGCTGGCGCACTTCGGCGGGATAGTTTCGGTTGCCGATTTCTTCTACCCGGTGGCGCCAGTCCTCGACATAGCCGGCCCAGCTGACGCCGACGGCGGCCGTAGTGCTGGTACTCGGGGTTGGCTGCGGCGGTGCCGATGGCTGGGTGGTCAGCAGATTGGCATTGGCAATGGCGGGGGGGGGGGGGGGGTGGCGGCGCTGGGGGGCTGGGGGCGGGGGGGGGGCGGCGGGGGGGGGGGCCCCGGGGGGGGGGTTGTGTCTTTTTAACCACCTTGGCCTCCCGCGCGAATTGATGGTTGGGTTACGTGTGG
>NZ_CADEPL010000049.1 GCF_902829295.1 Vogesella oryzae | reverse complement strand
CTGTCGGCCAGTTCGAAGCTCAGCGACAGCGCATCGTGTACCCGGATGGCGCGCAGGCCGCGGTACTGCCGCCGCCACATACTGGCCGGGCTGTCCAGCCGGCGGATGCTGGCGGCTATCGCGGCGGCATCCAGCGGCGTGCCGTCGTGAAAGCTGATGCCCGGGCGCAGCCAGAAACGCCAGCGCCGCGCCTGCTCCTGCGGCTCCCAGGCGTGTGCCAGCGCCGGCTGCAGCGTCTGGCTGTGGACATCGAAATCGCACAGCCGGTCGAACAGCTGCCGCACCAGATGCGCCTCCAGCCGGCTGCTGACGGTGAGCGGATCGAGGGTGATCAGCTGGCGGTGGATCGGGATGCGTAGCTGGCGGCGGTTGTTGCCGGCGCCGAGGTAGCGCGGCAGCTGCGCCATCAGCTGGCCGCGCTGGGCGGCCGGCAGGCGGGCAAATGCCTGCTCCAGCTCGCCCTGCGCCAGCAGGCGGCCAACGCTGTGCAGCGCCAGCGCCTCCGGAGACTGCAGGCAGCGCAGGGTGGAGCGCCGGCCGCGACCACGCCCTGGCTGCCAGGCGATCCAGCCTTGCGCCTGCATCTTGCCCAGCTGCAGCCGCACATTGCGTTCGCTGCAGTTCAGCAGCGCCGCCAGCGCCGGCAGCCCCGGGTGGGCATCGTCGTCGCCGAACTGGCGGTACAGCAGCCGGTATTGTTGTTCCAGACGCATGGTCACTCCTGCCCGCGGCAAGCTGCCGGTCTCGGCGCTAAAAGCGGAAGTAAATAATGGCGAGTTTATCCATTTTTGACTTCTGCTTTGTTGCCGATACTGCAGGCAGTCGAAAAGGAGTGTCATCGTGTCGCGTTTTTCCCCGCTGGTTCGCCAGCTGCTGCTATGCAGTTTTGTGTTGTCGGTGTGCCGCGCGCTGGTGTCGCCGCTGCTGGTGCTGACGCTGGGACGGCAGCTGCAGCTGGGGGCGCAGCAGATCGGCCTGCTGCTGGGCGGCGTGCTGGTATGCGCTACGCTGGGCGGGCTGTACGCCGGTTTTCTGGTCGATCGCAGCGACCGCCGCCGGCTGCTGCAGGCGGCCTTGCTGGCGGTGGCGGCCGGCTTTGTGCTGTTGCCGGCCAGCCGGCAGCTCTGGCCCACGGCGCTGGCGCTGCTGCTGGTAGAGGTGGCCTTCGTGCTGTTCGGTATCGCGCTCAAGGCGCTGCTCAGCGACCTGCTGCCGCCGGACGAGCGCAGCGCGGCATTCTCCTTGCGCTACACGCTGGCCAATGTCGGCTACGCCATCGGCCCGCTGCTGGGCAGCCTGCTGGCGGCCAGCCATCCGGGCTGGGCATTTGGCCTGGCCGCCGTGCTGGCGCTGGCCGGGCTGCCGTTACTGCGCCAGGTGCCGCGCGGCCATAGCGAACATCGCGCGCCGCCGCTGCAGTTTGCCGCCACGCTGCGGCTGCTGCGCCGCGACCGCACCCTGGTGTTGTTCACCACCGGCAGCCTGCTGGCTTGCGTGGTGAACGGCCGCTTTTCCGATTACCTGTCGCTGTACCTGCTGCAGGGACATAGCGATGCCGAAGTGCTGCGCTGGATGTCGGCGCTGATTACCTGCAACGCCGTTACCGTGGTGCTGTGCCAGTACTGGCTGGGACGTCTGCTGCAACCGCACAACCTGCTGCGCTGGATCATGCTGGCATCGCTGCTGCTGGCAGGCGGCCTGGCCGGCTTCGCCTTGTCGCCGTCGCTGTGGTTGTGGTGCGGCTGGATGGTGCTGTTCACCCTGGGCGAGATCCTGCTGGTGCCGGCGGAATACCTGTACATCGACGCCATCGCGCCGGAACAGCTCAAAGGCAGTTACTACGGTGCGCAGAACCTGGCGCAGCTGGGCGCCGCCGGCAGCCCGGTGCTGGCCGGCCTGCTGCTCACCGCCATGCCGGGCCCGGCCATGCTGTGGTGCCT
>NZ_CADEPL010000048.1 GCF_902829295.1 Vogesella oryzae | reverse complement strand
ATCCAGCAAGCTGAACCAGGCGGTGTCGCGGTTCAGCCCCCAGTTCACCCGTGCCTGACGGAAGATGCCCTCGAAAGTGAAGCCCAGCCGCGGCGCGGCGCGCATCGACGGCGCATTCAGCGCATTGCACTTCCATTCGTAGCGGCGATAGCCCCAGTCGAAGGCCTGGCGCATCAACAGGTACATCGCCTCGGTGGCGGCCACGGTTCGCTGCAGCAGCGGCGAAAAGCGCAGCCAGCCCACCTCGATTACCCCCATCGCCGGATCGATGCGCAGGTAGCTGCCGCTGCCGATGGCCTGGCCGCTGGCCTGGTCGACGATGGCGAAGAACAGCGGGTCGCGGCTGTCTTCCATCATGCCGAACCAGTTGTCCCAGTCGGCATCGCTGTGCGGGCACGGCATCAGGTAGGCCCAGTCGCGGCCGTCCGCGTCCAGCTCCAGCGCCGCACGCAGCCCGGCAGCATGCTGCTGGCGGCTGAACGGCTCCACACGGCAACAGCGCCCCTGCAGGGTGACGCGCTGCGGCGGAGTGGCACCCTGCCAGTTGTCGACCGGCAACCCCAAAGCTTGGCCGTAGGCATCGTAGTGCATGTCCATGTTCAACCTCCGCAGCCGCAGTCGGCATTGCTGTCGATGGCGCAGCTGGCACCACCTTGCACCGTCGGATAGCCGTCGCGCTTCCACCAGTCCACCCCGCCTTGCAACTCCTTGACCGTGAAGCCCAGCTCGGCCAGCTTCAGCGCGGTCTTGGTGGAGGCATTGCAGCCGATGCCGTCGCAGAAAGTGACCAGCAACACGTCGCGCGGCAGCTGCGCGGTGCTTTCTGCGGTAATGCCACGATGCGGCAGGTTGATGGCGCCGGGCAGGGTTTCGGCGGCATAAGCCGCCGGCGAACGACCGTCCACCAGCTGCAACGCCTTGCCCTGTTGCTGCTGATCGACCACGTCCCAGCTGTCGATCTCGTACGCCAGTTTGGCGCGGTAAAACTCCAGTTGATTCATCCTGCGCTCCTCCATCGAGACATCACCATGGCATTAATGGTAAAAACACAGGCGGCCCTGCAACAGGGCCAGATCATCCACATAGAAGGGAACCACTTTGCCAGACAGCCGCCAACCGTCGCTGTGGATCAGCGATGCGCTGCACGCCGCCTTGCAGCGCGACAGCAAAGAGGGACTCTCTCGCCAGCTGGCACGGCTGCTGCGGCAATGGAT
>NZ_CADEPL010000047.1 GCF_902829295.1 Vogesella oryzae | reverse complement strand
TTGATAATCTAACAATATACTAATACTCCTTACGAACATCATGGACATCAACACCATACTGGTTGTATACGTGATCTTGCATTGGTTTCATTCACAGCTTAGTTATGTTTTTTTTTTTTTAAAAGCAAAAGCGGGTAACGGGATGGGGGGTCCGGCTCGGGGCCCGGGAGATTTGTAAAAGGGCCGGGGCGGGGGGTCGGGGGGGGGGGGCGACCTCCGGCCGGCATAGCCTGGCGACTAGGCCGGTGCTGCGGTGTTCAGGGCTCCAGCCGCTCGATGCCCAGGGTCTTCAGCACGTATTTTTCGTAAACCGGTTCCGAGGAGCCGGTTTTCATTTTGTGCAGGAAGTATTTCTCGAACGCGACCTTGGCCAGGTGTACCCATTTACCTTTCTTGAACCAGTTCACATTGCGCGGCGGCAGTTGCGGCAGGGCCACGAAGGCGGCGCCGGTATCGCCCATGTCGGCCAGGCAGATGGCGTTCCAGCTGGCCTTGGCGTTGGCGGGTTCGCCGTGCAGCTCGGCACGGATGTTGTGCACGATGGCGCTGACCATGGTTTCGATCATGTAGCCGGTCTTGGGGGCGCCGGTCGGCACCGGGGTGACCTCTACCGGCGGAATCGCCACGCATACGCCGGCCGAGAAGATGTTGCGGTATTTCTTGCTGCGCTGGAATTCGTCGATCAGCACAAAACCGCGCGGGTTGCACAGACCGTCCACAGCCGCCACCGCATCCACCCCCTTGAACGCCGGCAGCATCATGCTGAAGGCGAACGGCAGCTCGTGTTCCTTGCGTACGGTGCCGTCGTCGTTGATCTCGGTGACCAGCATTTTGCCGTCTTCCACCTGGGTGGTCCGGGCATTGGTGATCCACTTGATGTCGTTGTTGCGGAACTCGCTCTCCAGCAGCGACTTGGAATCGCCGACACCGCCCAGCCCCAGGTGGCCGATGTAGGGCTCGCTGCTGACATAGGTCATCGGTACCTTGTGGCGCAGTTTACGGCGCCGCAAGTCGGTATTGAGGATGAAGGCGAACTCGTAAGCCGGACCGAAACAGGAGGCGCCGGGCATGGCGCCGACGATGATCGGCCCCGGATTCTGCAGAAAGCGCTGGTAGGCTTCGTTGGTCTGCAAGGCGTGTTGCAGCGTGCAGATGGACTGGGTGTAGCCGCCGTGCGGGCCGCTGCCGGCCACCTCTTCGAAGGCAAGCTTGGGCCCGGTGGTAATCACCAGATAGTCGTAGTCCAGTTGCTGGCCGTCGGCCAGCGTCAGCTGGTTGTGGTCGGCATCGATGCGGCTGACTGGCCGGGCGATGAAGGCGATGCCCTTTTTCTCCAGATAGGGACGAATGGGGAACGAGATGGCATCGGCCTCGCGCCAACCGACCGCAACCCACGGGTTGGAGGGCACGAACTGGAACTGCTCGTTGCTGTTGAGCACGGTAATGCGGCATTCCTTGCCCAGCTTTTCCTGCAGCTCGTAGGCGGCGGGCATGCCGCCGGTGCCCGCGCCGATAACGACGATGTGCTTCATCTCTCTCTCCTCCAGCTGGTGCCGGTTTGTGTTGTCCTGCCTTAATTAAAATATAGAAATATATAATGTAAAGCCGCAATTAACCGGCGCCTGGTGTAGATCAGGTGGCGAAGCAAAAGAAGTCGGGCTGTTGGCCGCCGCTGGGGCGCTGGCGGCCGCCGTGGTGCGCGGCTGGCGGTCTGCTACGGCTGCTGGGGCAGGCCGTGGGCCTCGATTTCGACCAGCAAGTCGCTGCGGCAGACATCGGCCTGCACGTACACGGCGCGGATGTCCGGGCCAAGCAACTGTTGCAGCGTGTTGCGCACCGCCGGGTAGTCGGCGGCGTGACGGATGTACACGCGGTAGTCCAGCTCGGCGAGGGTGAAACCGCTGCCGGGGGCCGCCAGATTGGCCTGCTCCACCAGTACGCCGATATTGGCGACGGTTTCCCGCGTCTGGGCGACGACATCACCGATATGCACGGTGTCGTGGCCGATGATGCTGGCGGTGCCGGAGATAAACAGGATGGGCAGCCCGCCGCTGTGTGCCACCGCCGCGCGGGTAAAGGTCGGGCTGCGTGGCCCGTATTGCCGCGGGTAGGAGAAGGCACTGGTCTGGCGCGGGTTTTCGATACACAGCGGCGCCTGGCGTGCCGCCAGAAAGGCGATGCTCAGCGGACCATCCACCACGCCCAGTGCGCAGGCCGCGGGGCTGCTGTTCACCGGGCGCGCGAAATCGGCAAACGCCTCGTGGCGACCGATGTTGAACTGGCGGTAGCGTTCCAGCCCGTGTTCTATCTCGTTGATGCGCGGTACGTAGTTCCATACCCGCCACAGGTGCGGAAATCCCTCGGCTTCCAGCAGCGAAAACAGCTGGCGGTAGGCGCGCTCGGCGGCCAGTTGCAAGGCGGTGCCGGTATCGGAGCCATGGGTCTCCGGCAGCTCGATCACGCCAAACAGCAGCTCGTCACTGGCGCTGAAATGCACGTCGCCGACGCGGCCACGGCGGCAGCTGGCGGCGCTGAACCAGTATTCGTGCAGCTGTGGCGCGCTGCTGCCAAGCAGCGGTACGCGCACCTGCTGTACAGGCCAGGCGTGGCTGGTTGCCGGTTGCTGCAGGCTGCTCATGCCGAGGATGCCGGCATCGGGTGGCAGCGACTGGGGAGCGTTAGCGGCACGGTGGCACTGGAAGAACTGCAGGCGGGTATCTTGATTCATGATGCGGGTGTTTCGGCTGCTACTGCTGAACAAGGGTTACAAGGTTGGCCGCAGGCCGGCGCCCTGGGCATGGGCTTTCAGGCCGGTGAGCCAGGCACTGCCCAGCCCCAGCAGCGTGCCGGCGATGACGTCGAGCGCCACGTGCTGTTTGACCGCCATGGTGGAATAGGCAATCGCCACGCACCACAGGATGTTGAGCCATTGCAGCGGCCGGCCCAGCTGCAGCAGGCGCAGGCGCCAGTGCAGCCACAGGGCGGAGAACACGGCGGTGGCCACGTGCAGGGACGGAAAGGCATTGCCGGCGGTGTCCACGTTTTTCAGGAACGCCACTCCCGGGTATAGCCGCCAGTCAATATCGGCCGGGGCGATGGCGTTGGGCCAGAAATAGAACACCGCCAGCCCGGCAAGGCACGGCACGGCGACCTTGACGCCATAGCTGACAATCTCGCTGCGGCTGAGCATCAGCACGGTCGGCAGCGAGACATAAGCCCACAGCGACAGGTACACCGGCAAGGCCCAGGGCTGAAAGCCGATCAGCCGGTCCGGCGCCGTGGCGGGAATGATGCTGACGGCAGCAGCCGGGTGCCTGAGCAGATAAAGGTAGGCGACAAAAAACACCAGGGTGAAGCCCATGGTGCCGAACATCTTGAACCAGAAGTGGGCCATCACGGTGGCCACGACGCTGCTCCGGGCGGGCGGCTTGCTGATCACTTCGCTGTTCAAAACGATTCCTTAGATAGGGGTAGGGCCGGTGCGGAAGGTAGTATGCCGCTGGGGATGTTTGTTATACTCGCCGATTGATTTTTCGCGAATACACACAGGTATTTATCGCAACGTCGGCCAAAGAAATCCGGGCTAATCCCGTGGCATTGCCCGATTGCTGCGCGATGATACCGAAACTGTGTGAGGTTGGCGATTCCCCGCATTTTCAATAAACAAACCCTATTTATCGCAAATTATGGAACAAGCTACTGCACCGGATCTGGCCCTGGAACGTGAAATTGCCGGCCATATCGTTACCGCGCTGAACCTGGACATCGCGGCCGAGGAGATCGTTCCCGAAGCACCGCTGTATGGCGACCAGCTGGGCATCGATTCCATCGATATCCTGGAAATCGCGCTGGTGATGTCCAAACAGTACGGCGTGCAGTTGAAGGCCGACAGCGCCGACAACACGGCCATTTTCGCCTCGCTGCGCGCGCTGGCTGCCTACATCGGCGAGCACCGCAGTAAATGACCCGGCTGTGGCGCAGTTTGCGCCTGGTCCTGCTGGCCCTGGTGGCGGGTGCTTACCTGGTGCTGGACTATCTGGCATCGTCCTCCAGCCAGCCGCCACTGTATGCCGTACTGATCGGCGCCATTCCGCTGACCGCCGGGGTGTTGCTGGCCTGCTGGAACTCGGCGTTTCGCGTGCCTGCGCTGCTGCTGTGCGGCGGCGGCCTGCTGGCGGTGGCGCTGAATATCGATCGTCTGCTGGCGCATGCCGCCTGGCTGTACTTCTTTCAGCACGCCGGCATCATGACCAGCCTCGGCATCATGTTCGGCAGCACGCTGGGCAGCCATGAAGGGGCGCTGTGCTCGCGCATTGCCCGCATTGCCATCAGTGAGCCGCTGGATGCCCGTTACCTGCACTACACCTGGAAAGTGACCCTGGCCTGGACGCTGTACTTCGCCGCCAGTGCCGGCATGTCGCTGCTGCTGTTCGCGTTTGCGCCGCTGGCGACCTGGGCGCTGTTCGCCTCGCTGTTTACGCCGGTGTCGCTGGGGCTGATGTTCGGTGGCGAATATCTGATCCGCCTGCGCGCGCTGCCGGGACAACCGCACTTCAGCATTGCCCAGACTATCCAGTCCTATCGCAAATACACGCAGTGCCGGGATGCCAAGTAAGTCCGGGCTGTCGATTCTGATGCCGTTAATTTCATGAGCCTGATACCGCTGCTTCCTGCTGCCGATCCCCGTACGCCGTTTGCCTACCGCCATGGCGACGTGATCGACCGCGACACTTTTCACGCCCAGGTGATGGCGCTGGCCGCCGCCCTGCCGGAAGGCGGGCGGGTGATGAACCTGTGCGCCGACCGCTACTGGTTTGCGGTGGCACTGTTTGCCGCCATTGCCCGCGGCATGCTCACCGTGTTGCCCAATTCGGCGGCGCCGGAGCATATCGCCACGGTGGCGGCCGAGCAGCCGGGCGTACTGGTGCTGGGCGATCAGACCGACAGCCCGGTAACCGGGCTGCCGTATTTCCGCGTCGACGTGGCAGCCGCCGCGCCGCGGCCAACCCTGGGCGACATGCCGCTGATCGATTTCGACCAGCGCGTTACCTGCATGTACACCTCCGGTTCCACCGGCACGCCGATGCCGCACTACAAAACCTTCGGTCGCCTGCAACTGGCGATCCTGGCCGGGGCAGAGCGGGTGTGGGCGGCAGCCGGTGCGCCGTGTTCGGTGGTGGGCACGGTGCCGATCCGCCACATGTACGGGCTGGAGTCCAGCGTGCTGCTGCCCATCCTTGCCGCTGGCCGCATGTCGTCGCAGATTCCGTTTTTTCCGGCCGATATCGCCGCCAGCCTGGCGGAGATGCCGGCGCCGCGACTGCTGGTGATCACGCCGTTCCACCTGCGCAAGCTGCTGGAGGCAGAGATTGCGCTACCGGAAATCGCCGTGATCCTGTCCGCTACCGCGCCGTTGTCGATCGAGTTGGCCGCACAGGCGCGGGCGCAGCTGGGCTGTCCGGTGCTGGAGATCTACGGCTCTACCGAAACCGGACAGGTCGCCACTCGCGAAACCGATCGCGACAGCACCTGGCATACCCTGCACGGCATTACGCTGGAACAGCGCGACGAGGAGTTCTGGGCGGTGGGCAAGGTGTACCAAACGCCGCAGATGCTCAACGACACCATCGAGCTGTTCAGCCGCGAGCGCTTCCGGCTGGTTGACCGCAAGGCCAATATGATCAACGTTGCCGGCAAACGCAGCTCGCTGTCCTTCCTCAATGCCACGCTCACCGCGCTGCCCGGCGTGGTGGATGGCGTGTTCTGTGTGCCGGAACGCGGCGGCGACGGCGAAGTCGAGCGGCTGGCTGCCTTCGTGGTGGCACCGGGACTGGATCGCGCGCAGATTCTGGCCGGCCTGCGCCAGCACATCGACACGGTGTTCCTGCCGCGCCACGTGGTGTTTGTCGACAGCCTGGCGCGCGACGGCAATGGCAAGGTACTGGCCAGCACCTTGCAGGGGCTGATTGCGCAACACATTCCGGCACGGGGCTAGCATGCAACAGCTTATTCTCGATATCGCCAGCGATCATCCGGCCTACGCCGGCCACTTTCCCGGCAACCCGGTATTGCCGGGCGTGGTGCTGCTGGACCATGCCATGCTGGCCATCGAGGCCGCGACCGGCCTGCAGCTGGCCGGGCTGGCGCTGGCCAAGTTCCACTCTCCGGTGAGTCCGGGGCAGGCGCTGCAGCTGGCATTCCGCCATGACGCGGCGCTGGTGGCATTCACCATCAGCCACCAGGAGCGCAAGGTGGCGGATGGCAAGTTCACCCTCGCCGGAGAGCAGGCCTGATGGGCGGGCCGGATGCGGCCAACTCCGCTGCGTCGACGCCGGCCTGGTTGCAGCAGCGCGAGCGCGGCAGCCAGTTCTGGTTGCGCATCATGTCCACGCTGTCCTGCCTGCTGGGGCGGCGCTGTTCGCGGCTGGTGCTGTACGGCATTGCCGCCTACTTTGTGCTGTTCGGCGGCCGCGCCGGGCGTGCGTCGCGGGCTTACCTTGCGCGCAGCCTCGGTCGCCCGCCGCGCTGGCACGAGCGCTACCGTCATGTGCTGAACTTTGCCAGCACCATCCACGACCGCGTCTACCTGCTGCGCGAGCGTTTCGACGATTTCAGCATCGAGTTGTCCGGTACCGAAGCGCTGCACGCCTACTGCGACCGCGGCCAGGGTGTGCTGCTGTTCGGCGCCCACCTCGGCAGCTTCGAAGTGCTGCGCAGCATGGCGCTTCATCGCCCAGGGCTGCAGATCAGCATGGCGATGTATCCGGAAAACGCGCGCCAGATCAACCAGGCATTGCAGGCCATCAATCCGGCGGCACAGCAGGACATCATCGCGCTGGGCACGCTGGATGCCATGCTGGCGGTGCATCAGCGGCTGGAGGACGGTGCGCTGGTCGGCATTCTGGCCGATCGCGCCGCCGGGCCGGACCAGTACCTGAGCCGTGCGCTGCTGGGCAAGGCGGCGCGCTTCCCTACGGCCCGTTCCGCATGGCGGCGATGCTGCAACAGCCGGTGTTTTTCATGGCCGGCATCTATCTGGGCGGCAACCGCTACCGCGTGCATTTCGAGTTGCTGGAAGATTTTTCGGCGGCGGAACGCCTGCCGCGGGAACAAAGGTTGGCCACACTGCTCGACAAGTATGTGGCGGCGCTGGAGCGGCACTGCCGCGCCTATCCGTTCAACTGGTTCAATTTTTACGATTTCTGGGATGAAAGCTAGACAGAGCATGCGTGTATCCATCATGAGCAAGACCGTGGCCGGCCTGGCCGTGTTGTTGGCTGCCGGCCTGTGCCAGGCCGCCGAGCTGAGCGTGGCAGACCTGATGCAGATGCTGGGGCAGAAGAAATCCGGCACCGCCACCTTTGTCGAGAAGAAGTACATCGCCATGCTCAAGCAGCCGCTGGAGTCCTCCGGCGAGCTGGCCTTTACCGCGCCGGACCGGCTGGAAAAGCGCACCCTCAAGCCGAAGGTCGAGGCGGTGGTGCTGGAAGGCAACAAGCTGCAGCTGGAGCGCAGCGACGGCCGCAAGATGACGGTGGCGCTGTCCGACCGTCCGGAAGTGGCGGCGGTTGTGGAGAGCATCCGCGCCACCCTGTCCGGTGACCGTGGCGGGCTGGAGCGCTTCTACACCCTGGCACTCAGCGGCGACGCCGGGCAGTGGCTGCTGAACCTGACCCCGACCCAGCCGCGGATGCAGAAAGTGATCAGCCAGATCCGCATCGCCGGCAACCAGGCACAGGTCCGCAGCATCGAATTCCTGCAGGCCGACGGCGACCGTTCGGAAATGACCATTACCAGTACCAGCAGCAAATGAAGCCAGGCCGTTACCCGCTGGCCCTGCTTGCCTGGCTGCTGCTGATGCTGGCAGCGGTGGCGGTGATCGTGCAGACCCGTTTTGTCGCCGACCTGTCGGCGTTCATGCCCAAGGTACCCAGCGCGCGCCAGCAGATGCTGATCGACCAGCTGCGTGATGGCGCCATCGCCCGCCTGGTGCTGGTCGGCATCGAAGGCGGCGACGAGGCCGAGCGCGGCCGGCTGTCCCGCCAGTTGCAGGCGCGGCTGGCGCACAATCCGCGCTTTACCGCGGTGCAGAATGGCGATGGCCAGAGCCAGCAGCGCGACCAGCAGTATTTCTTCAATAACCGTTACCTGCTGAGTCCGGCAGTGACGCCGCAGCGCTTTACCGCGGCGGGCCTGCAGGCGGCCATTCAGGACACGCTGGATGCCATGTCCGGTGACGCCGGCCTGGTGGTGAAAAAAATCCTGCCGCGCGACCCCAGCGGCGAAACGCTGCAAATCCTCGACCAGTTCCTCGGCGAGAGCCAGCCCAATAGCAGCAACGATATCTGGGTGTCGCGCGATGGCAAGCGCGCGGTGCTGCTGTTGCAGTTGGCCGAATCCGGACTGGATACCGATGCCCAGGCAGCGGCACTGGCCGAGGTGCGGCAGCCCTTCGAGCAGCTGCCTGCCCGCCATGCCGATACCCGGCTGGTGATGAGCGGCACCAGTGTGATGTCGGTGGCGTCGCGCGACATCATCAAGAGCGAGGTGGAGCGGCTGGCCACGCTGGGTACCGTGCTGGTGGTGGCATTGCTGCTGCTGGTGTACCGCTCGCTGCCGTTATTGCTGCTGGGGCTGATCCCGGTGCTGTCCGGCGCGCTGGTGGGGGTTGCCAGCGTCAGCCTGGGATTCGGCCACGTGCACGGGCTGACTCTGGGCTTTGGCACCACGCTGATCGGCGAGGCGGTCGATTACTCCATCTATCTGTTCATCCAGCGTGCCGGCGGCAACGAGCCGCGCCATTTCTGGCGCACCATCCGCCTTGGCGTGCTTACCTCGGTCACCGGCTTTGCCGCGCTGATGTGTTCCAGCTTTCCCGGTTTGTCGCAGCTGGGGCTGTATTCCATCAGCGGACTGGTGACCGCCGCGCTGGTGACCCGCTACATCCTGCCGGGGCTGATGCCGGCCCGGCTCAACCTGCGTGACCTCAGCGGGCCGGGGCTGTGGCTGCAAAAAGTGCTGGATGGTCTGACCCACCTGCGCTGGTTGCTGGCGGCGGCACTGTTGGCCGCAGTGGCGGTGCTGGTGTTCAATCCGCAGGACATCTGGAGCCGCCAGCTGAATGCGCTCAGCTCCATCTCCAAGGCGCAGAACCAGCTGGATGCCGAACTGCGTGGCGATCTGGGCGGCAACGATATGCGTTATGTCGCCAGCATCAGCGCGCCGGACCAGGAAAGCGCCTTGCAGCTGGCCGAACGCAGCCGTCGCGTGTTGCTGCAACTGCAGCGCGACGGGGTGATCGGCGGCTTCCATACCCCGGACGAATTGTTGCCCAGTCAGGCCAGCCAGCGCGCGCGCCAGGCAGTGCTGCCGGCGACGGCCGAGCTGCAGCAACGTCTGCAGCAGGCATTGCAGCACATGCCGCTGGAGGCCGGGCAGCTGCAGGGCTTCGTGACGGATGTAGCCAACAGTCGCAGCCAGCCGCTGTTAACGCGGCAGAGCCTGCACGGCAGCGCCAGCAGCGTGTTGCTGGATTCGATGCTGATCAAGCGCGATGGCAGCTATCTGGTGCTGATGCCGCTGCGGCCAACCGGCGAGGGCGCACAGGGCGACCAGATCGCGCTGGACAAGGTACGCGCGGCGCTGGCCGGCCAGCAGCTGGCACAGGTGACGGT
>NZ_CADEPL010000046.1 GCF_902829295.1 Vogesella oryzae | reverse complement strand
GCCAATAGCGATGGCAGTCCGGACGAATGGACCGAGCAGCTGTACCAGATTCTGGAATACCCCACGACACAGCCGCCGGATATGGGCAGCTTTTTGCAGCGCATCCACCCGGATGACTTGCAAAGTGTGTTGCTGGCGCATGCGGCCAACCTGCAGCAAGGTTACGCGGTCGATTACCGGCTGTTGATGCCGGACGGTCGCATCAAGTATCTGAGCGAGGTTGGCCGCCACGAATTTGACAGCGCCGGGCTGCCGTTGCGCCGCGTGGCGGTAATGCAGGATGTGACCGCCGCGCGGCAGCTGGCTCGTGAAATGGATGCCGCCCGCGAGGCGCTGGAGCAGGAGCGACTGGCCCGGGCGGAGCAGGCCGCCAGCCATGCCGAAGCCAAGGCGCAGGCCATTTTGCAGACCATGGGCGAAGGGGTGCTGGGCCTGGGGGGCGATGGCCGGGTGGTGTTCTGCAACCAGACCGCCGCCAACATGCTGGGTACCCGTGACGAGTTGCTGAACGGCCGCCAGCTGGATGATTTTCTCTACCACTACAACGCCCAGGGGCAACGGCAGGTTAGGCCGTCGCCCATTTTTTGCGCCTTGCAGCAGCGCTTGCCGCGCAGCAGCCAGCAGGAGCAGTTCGGCTGCGCGCAGCGCGAGCGCTTTCCGGTGTTTTACCAGCTGAACATGCTGGACAAGCCGATTGGCGAGCTGTGTGCCGTGCTGCTGTTCCGCGACATTACCGAGCAGCGCGCCAAGGAAATGCGGCTGGAGCAGATGTCGCGCGCGGTAACGCAAAGCCCGGCCGGGGTGATGATTACCGACACCGAAGCCCGGATCGAATACGTCAATCCGCGGCTGCTGCAGATGTGCGGTTACGAGGAGCAGGAATTGCTGGGGCAGCTGCCCACGCTGATGAACAGTGGCAGCACCGCGCCACAAGTTTACGAGTCGCTGTGGCAAACCCTGCAGTCCGGCGAAAACTGGTATGGCGAGCTGCTGAACCGGCGCAAGGATGGCAGCGAATACTGGGTGATGCAGATGATCTCGCCGGTGCGCGATGTCTCGGGGCGCATTACCAATTATGTCAGCGTGCAGGAAGACATTACCGCGCAGAAGCAGCTGTCGCAGCGCATGCAGGAGGCAATGACCGCCGCCGAGAGCGCCGCCGCCGCCAAGAGCGCCTTCCTGGCCAATATGAGCCATGAAATCCGCACTCCGATGAATGCCATCATCGGCATGACCGATCTGGCCATGCATGAGCAGTTGCCGGCCAAGGCCCGTGACTATCTGGGCAAGGTGGTGCGTTCGGCGCGCAGCTTGCTGGAAATCATCAATGACATTCTGGATTTCTCCAAAATCGAGTCCGGCCATCTGCAGATCGAGCAGGCCCCGTTCCAGCTGGAAGAGGTACTGGAACCGCTTGCCGACATTCTGGCCATGCGTCTGGATGGCAAACCGCTGGAGCTGGTGTTCGATGTGCCGGCGGATTTGCCGCCGCAGTGGCAGGGCGATGCCCTGCGGCTGGGGCAGGTGCTGCTGAACTTGCTGGGTAATGCGGTGAAATTCACCGCCAAGGGACAGGTGCTGCTGACGGTGCGCTATATGGACGGCAGGCTGCATTTCTCGGTGCAGGACAGCGGTATCGGCATGACCGCAGAACAGCTGTCCCGCCTGTTCCAGCCATTCTCGCAGGCGGATGCCTCTACCCAGCGGCGCTATGGCGGCAGTGGCCTGGGTCTGGTGATCTCCAACCAGCTGGGGCAGTTGATGGGCGGCGCTGGGGTGCAGGTCGAGTCACAGCCTGGCAAGGGCAGTCGTTTTTCTTTCAGCCTGCCGTGCCTACCGTTGCCGGCGGAAGCATCCGTAGCGTGGCTGCCGCAGGGCCGCTTGTTGCATGCCCGGCTGGGCGAGGCTAGTCGTAACTGGTTGCTGCCTCTGTGCCAGCAGCTGGGGCTGGAAACCCTGCCGGTGACGACGCATGCCCAGTTGCAGGCGCTGCTGGCCGAGTGGCGCATGGAGGACGTGCTGCTGCTGGATAGCGATGCAGCCGACTGGCGCCAGCTGGTGCACGACTTGCCGTGGCCAGCCGGTGCCCGGCTGGTGCTGTTGAGTCGCCATCACGTCAGCTCTACCGAGCTGTTGCCAACCTCATCCCATAGCCTTCCGGTGTGCGAGGTATGGGTCAAACCGTTGACGCCCGGCCGCCTGGTGCAAGGCTTGCAGCGGCTGTGGCAGGCCAGCCCGGCGGCTGACGAGCAGCTGCAGCGCAATTTGCCGCGGCTGGACGGTTGCCACGTACTTGTCGTCGATGACGTGCCGCTGAACCAGGAAGTGGTCGCCGCCTACCTGCAGGAGGCCGGGGCCAATGTCAGCTTTGCGGCCAACGGCGAGGAGGCGCTGCAGGCGCTGCAACTGGGGCTGCCGGATGCGGTGCTGATGGATTGCCACATGCCGGTGATGGATGGTTTTGTCGCGACCGGCCATATCCGCGCCAATCCGGCCTGGCAGCAGCTGAAAGTCATCGCGCTGACCGCCAATGCCTTGTCCGGCAGTCGCGAGGAAGTGCTGGCCGCCGGCATGGACGACTACATCAGCAAGCCGATCGACCCGGCCCGGCTGTTTGCGGTACTGGCCCAGGCTGGGCTGCAGGCCAGGGCGCAGTCACAGGAAGCGACCGCACAGGAACCGGCGGCAGCGGTTGAGGAAGTGCAAGCCGCCGGCGTGGTGTCTGCCGCACAGGTCTCTGGCGGCGATAGTGCCGGCGATGTGTGGCAGCAGCTGGCCGCTGCCGGTGTCAATGTGGCGGAAGGGACGGCGCGCGCGGTCGGAATGCCGCAGGTGTATCGCAAGTGGCTGCTGTTGTTCGCCAGCAATATGGCCGGCTTTGCCGAAGACAGCCAGGCGGCATTACAGGCCGGAGACGGTGAACGGCTGCTGCGGCTGGTGCATACCCTGCGCGGTGCGGCCGGCAATGTCAGTGTCGACGAGGTGGCGCGTCTGGCCGGTGACATGGAGGCCGCCTTGCGACAGAACACGCCGGTCGGGACGCTGGCGCCGCAGCTGGCGGCGCTGTTGCAGCAGCTGGAGCGGGCACGGCAGGCGATAGCCGCGCTGGAACAGGTGACGGCATAAGCGGGCAGGGCCGGCAGCTAGTGGCTGCCGGCCCTGCGGCCAACCTGTCGGGGTTAGTCCAGCGTCACCCGCTCGGCCTGTTCCGCCACGCTTACCGGCCAGTGTTTTTCCACGCTGATGCGCCGGCGCAGCGCATCGGCGGCGTCCGGCTCGCCATGCACGATGTAGGTGTGGCGCGGCGGCGCGGCAAAGCCGCTTAGCCACTGCATGATCTCGTTGCTGTCGGCGTGGGCGGACAAATGCTCCATCGCCACCACCTCGGCATTGATCGGCACTTCCTGGCCGTGGATGCGCACGGTCTTGGCGCCGGCCACGATCAGTGCGCCGCGGGTGCCGCCGGCCTGGAAGCCGGAAAACAGCAGCGTGTTGCGCGGGTTGGGGGCAAACGCCTTCAGGTGGTGCAGCACGCGGCCACCGGTCGCCATGCCGCTGGCGGCAATGATCACCGCCGGCTCGCGCAGCTCGTTCAGGCGCTTGGATTCATCCACCGTGCGCACGATCTGCGCCACCTGGCACATGCCCATGCAGTCCTCGTCCGACAGCCTGTGGCTGTCGCGGAACTGGTGGTACAGCTCGGTGACATCGCTGGCCATCGGGCTGTTCAGGTACACCGGCAGCTGGTGCGGAATCTTGCCGGCGCGTTTGAGCCGGTACAGGTAGTACATCAGCTCCTGTGCCCGCTCCACCGCAAACGACGGAATCACGGTAATGCCGTGCCGCGCCACGGTGCGGTTGATCACTTCTGCCAGTAGGTCTTCCGGCGCCTGCTGCGGGTGTTCGCGGTTGCCGTAGGTGGACTCCAGCAGCAGGTAGTCGGCGTGGCGGACGAACTCCGGCGGCTTCATCACCGGGTCGTGCTGGCGGCCCAGGTCGCCGGAGCCGACCAGCGTTACGCCATCGGCCACGATCTCCACCGAGGAGGCGCCAAGAATGTGGCCGGCCGGACGCAGGGTCACCTCGACACCCGGCAGGATGGTGGTGCGGCTGTGGAACGGCAGCGGACTGAAGTACTCCAGCGCCTTTTCGGCATCCTCGCGGGTATACAGCGGCAATGCCGGGCTGTGCTTGGAAAAACCGCGGCGGTTGGCGTATTCGGCTTCTTCTTCCTGCAGGTAGCCGCTATCCGGCAGCAGGATGCCGGCCAGCGCGCAGCTGGCGGGCGAGGCATAGATGCAGCCGCGAAAGCCGTCGCGCACCAGCGCCGGCAGATAGCCGCTGTGGTCCAGATGCGCGTGGCTCAGCACCACCGCATCCAGATCGGCCGGGGAAAACGGCAGGCCGCTCCAGTTGCGCAGCCGCAGCTGCTTGAAGCCCTGGAACAGGCCGCAGTCGAGCAGAATGCGCTTGCCGGCGCATTCCAGCAGGTATTTGCTGCCGGTTACCGTGCCGGCGGCACCGAGAAAGGTCAGATGCATGGTGTCTCCGTTTCTTGTGGCTGTGTGGTTGGCCGCATGGCTTGTTACCGTGCGTGCCATCACTTGATCCTAGCCGCTTGGCGCGCCGCCGGCTTGTTCTGGCGCAAATGCGCAGCCAGCACGCGGCTACGATTTGCCGCCGGGCAGCGCCGGCTGCGGCTGTGGCAGCGCATGCGGCCCCAGCCAGCGCCACAGCAGCCAGGCCGCCGCCAGCGCGCAGCCGGCAGAAAAGCCGAACGCCGGCAGTGCGCCGGCCACCTGGTACAGATAGCCGAAAATCAGCGACGCCGGCAGCAGGCAGATGCCGGCGGTGAGGTTGAACCAGCCGAAGGCGGTGCCGCGGCCATCGGCCGGCGCCAGATCGGCCACCAGCGCCTTTTCCACGCCTTCGGTGGCGGCCATGAACAGGCCGTAGCCGGCAAACAGCAGCCATAGCGGCCAACCCGGTGTCGAGATCAGGCCGATGACCAGATAGAACAGCCCGTACAGCACATAGCCGCCCAGCAGCAGCCGCACCCGCCCGACGCGGTCGGACAGCGCCGCCAGCGGGGTGGAAAACAGCATCGCCACCGCCGACACCGCCGCCCACAGCAGCGGGATGTCGGCCTGCGGCACGCCCAGCGCCTGCGCCCGCAGCAGCAGGAACATATTGGAGGAGTTGCCTAGCGTGAACAGCGCCACCACCAGCAGGTAGCGGCGCAAGGTCGGTGGCAAGCCGTCCAGCCGCCAGCTGAACGGCCGCGCGGCGGCTGGCGTGCGCTCGGCCGGTTCGCGCAGCGCGCCGGCCAGGGTCAGGCATAGCGCCGCCGGCAGCGCCGACCACAGAAAGATGTCGTGCAGCGGCACCTGGCGGGCCAGTAAGGCTGCGGCCAACAGCGGGCCGACCACCGCGCCGGCATTGTCCATCGCGCGATGCAGGCCGAAGGCCAGCCCGCGGCGGTGCGCGGGCACGCTGGCGGCCAGCAGCGCGTCGCGCGGCGAGGAGCGCAGCCCCTTGCCGACACGGTCGGCAAAGCGGATGGCCAGCAGCCACGGCCAGCTGCCGATAAAGGCGATCAGCGGGCGGCCCAGCCCGGCCAGACCGTAGCCGAATACCAGCCACGGCTTGCTGCGGCGGGTGCGGTCCACCACCACGCCGGAAAACAGCTTCAGCAGGCTGGCGGTGGCCTCGGCAATGCCTTCGATCAGCCCCAGCGCCTTGGGGCCGGCCAGCAGCACCGACGATAGGTACAGCGGAATCAGCGGGTACAGCATGTCGCTGGCGCTGTCGTTGACCAGGCTGATCAGCCCGATCAGCCACACCGTGCGCGGCAAGGCGAGCAGGGCAGAGAACATGAAGGCTCCTTGGCGGGGATGAGGGTTGCCACTGTCCTGAATGGCGTTTACAGCTTGTTTACAGCAAGCCAACAACTCTCTACAAACTTTTTACAGGGACTGCCCTATCGTTACACCATCTGGATAAACGAGCGCAGCATGAAACCGAATCAACTTCCATCCGGCCGCCGGCTGCCCATGGGGTGGCGCTATGGGCTGGTAGTGATTGCCTGCTTGCTGATCACCCTGCTCACCGCACCGTTCCGCGACACGCTGGAGCTGGCCAACGCGGTGATGCTGTTCCTGCTGGTGGTGTTCCTGGTCGCACTCAAGCTCGGGCGTGGTCCGGCGGTGTTCGCGGCCTTTCTGGGCGTGGCATTGTTCGATTTCTTTCTGGTGCCGCCGCACTTCACTTTTGCCGTCAGCGACGGGGTGTACCTGATCACCTTCGCGGTGATGCTGGCGGTGGGGTTGCTGACCACCGGCCTGACGACCAGCCTGCAGGACGAAACCGAGCGCGTGCGCCAGCACGAGCGCGAAACCCGCGGCCACTACGAGCTGGCGCGCACCCTGACCGGCGCCGCCACCATCGCCCAGGTAGAAGAGGCGGTGGAGAGCTATGCCGCGCATCAGCAATGCCGCGTGCGCTGCTTCTGGCTGACGCCGGCGCGGCAGCTGGATACCGGCGACAGCGAGCTGCTGGAAAGCCACCTGCTGCAAATGGCATTCAACAGCCAGCAGCCGGTACGCGGCGACGCGGATGCCGGCACGCCGCCGCTGTATCTGCCGCTGCGGGCGCCGATGGGCATGCGCGGTGTGCTCGCCATCTACCCGCAGGCGATCTCGGCGCAGGATTTTCTGGCGCGCGAGCCGCTGTTCATCACTCTGGCTTCGCTGCTGGCGATTGCGGTGGAGCGGCTGCATTACGTCGATGTGGCGCGGCAGACCGAGATCGAGATCAATGCCGAAAAACTGCGCAGTTCGATTCTGGCCGCGCTGTCGCATGACCTGCGCACGCCGCTGACCAGCCTGCTGGGCATGGCCGACGAACTGGCCGGCCGCCCGCTGCCGGAAGCGGAGCGCGAGGCGGCACGGTTGATCCGCGACCAGGCCGGCGCGGTGCACCGCATGATGACCAACCTCCTGGACATGGCGCGGCTGCAGGCCGGCAAGATGCAGCTGCGGCTGGAATGGCAGTTGTACGAGGACGTGATCAGCACCAGCCTGCAATTGCTCAAGCCGACGTTGGCCGCACACCCGCTGACGCTGGAGCTGGCGCCGGATCTGCCGCTGCTGCGCTTCGATGCGGTACTGATCGAGCGGGTGCTGTGCAATCTGCTGGAAAACGCCGCCAAGTATGCGCCGGCCGGCAGCCCGATCCGCATCCATGCCTACCTCGAGGACGGTTTTGCCTGCCTGGCGGTCAGCGATGCCGGTCCCGGCATCGACCCGGCGCATCTGGAGCGGCTGTTTGCGCTGTTCGAGCGCGGCGAGGCCGAATCCAGCAAGCCGGGCGTGGGCCTGGGCCTCGGCATCGCCAAGGCCATTGCCGAAGCACATGGCGGCAGCCTGCGGCTGTCGGCTACCCCGGGGGCCGGCACCACCGCCTGCCTGCGCCTGCCGCTGGGCACGCCGCCGGCGCTGCTGACGGAGGACGAACATGAGCCAGGCTGAACTGCGCATCCTGCTGGTCGAGGACGAGCCGCATATCCGCCGCTTCGTGCGCAGTACGCTGGAGGCGCAGCAGTGGACGGTGTACGAGGCCGACTGCGGCCAACGTGGGCTGGTAGAGGCCGGTAGTCGCCAGCCGGACCTGCTGATCGTCGATCTGGGATTGCCGGACATGGACGGTGTGGCCTTGATCCGCGATTTTCGCCACTGGTCGCAGGCGCCGGTGCTGGTGCTGTCGGCGCGCAGCGACGAGGGGGACAAGATCGAGGCGCTGGATGCCGGCGCCGACGATTACCTGACCAAACCGTTCGGCGTCGGCGAGCTGCTGGCGCGGGTGCGCGCCTTGAGCCGGCGCCATGCCCGCCAGCAGGAGACCTCGCCGCTGCTGAGTTTCGGCGACGTCAGCGTCGATCTGTCGCGGCGCGAAGTGCGCCGCGGTGGTGTCGAGGTGGCGCTGACGCCGATGGAGTACAAATTGCTGTGTGCGCTGCTGCGCGATGCCGGCAAGGCGCTGACCCACCGCATGCTGATGCAGGCGGTGTGGGGCCCCGGCCATACCGAAGACAGCCATTACCTGCGTATCTATATGAGCCGCCTGCGCCAGAAACTGGAGCAGGACCCGGCGCAACCGGTGCATTTCATCACCCTGTCCGGGGTGGGCTACCGTTTCCAGTTTTGATGATCGGAATCCGAACATGAGTTCACAACAACACGGCGGCCGCACGGCCGCACTGTCCCTGGCGGCGCTGGGGGTGGTGTATGGCGATATCGGCACCAGCCCGCTGTACACCATGAAGGAAATCTTTGCCGGCACCCATCCGGTACCGCTGAACCACGCCAATATCCTCGGCATCCTGTCGCTGGTGTTGTGGTCGCTGCTGGTGGTGGTGGCGTTCAAGTACGTCACCGTGATCATGCGCGCCGACAACAAGGGCGAGGGCGGCATCATGGCGCTGATGGCGCTGGTGCTGCACCACGCCAAGGCGCGGCAGCAGGTGGCCTTGCTGATGCTCCTGGGGCTGTTCGGTGCCGCGCTGTTCTACGGCGACAGCATCATCACCCCGGCGATTTCGGTGCTGTCGGCGGTGGAGGGGCTGGGCATCGCCACCCCGGCGCTGACACGCTTCATCGTGCCGGTGTCGCTGGCGGTGCTGTTCGTGCTGTTCGTGATGCAAAAGCACGGCACCGAGAAAGTCGGCGCGCTGTTCGGCCCGGTGATGGTGCTGTGGTTTGCCGTGCTGGCCGTGCTGGGCATCAGCGAGATTGCGGCCAACCCGGCGGTGCTGGCGGCGCTGGACCCGCGCCATGCGCTGGCCTTTTTTGCGGCCAACCCGGTGCTGGGCTTTCTATCGCTGGGCGGCTCGGTACTGGCGCTGACCGGTGGCGAGGCGCTGTATGCCGATATGGGCCACTTCGGCCGCCGGCCGATCCGCCTGGCGTGGTTCGGCCTGGTGCTGCCGGCGCTGGTGCTGAATTACTTTGGCCAGGGCGCGCTGCTACTGCGCGAGCCGCAGGCGATCGCCAACCCGTTCTACCTGCTGGCGCCGCAATGGGCGCTGCTGCCGATGGTGGCGCTGGCGACGCTGGCCACGGTGATTGCCTCGCAGGCGGTGATTTCCGGTGCCTATTCCATTACCCGCCAGGCCATCCAGCTCGGTTACGCGCCGCGGATGGCGATCCAGCACACCTCCAGCAAGGAGATCGGCCAGATTTACCTGCCGGCGGTGAACTGGGCGTTGCTGGTGGCGGTGGCTGCGCTGGTGGTGGGCTTCGGCTCCTCCGGCAAGCTGGCGGCGGCCTATGGCATCGCGGTGACCGGCACCATGGTGATCACCACCATCCTCACCTTCATGG
>NZ_CADEPL010000045.1 GCF_902829295.1 Vogesella oryzae | reverse complement strand
GGCCTTGGCGCTGGCTCGCCCCCGGCCGCCGCACATCTCCCGCTGGAAACCCCGCGAACCCGATTCCGCCTTCATCACCCGCCTGCTGCGCGAGGAAGGGCTGAGCTGGCGCTACGAGCACCTCGACGGCGAGACGCCGCAGGTCAAGCTGCTGGCCTTTGATGATCCGTATGCCTTACCTGCGGCCAACGTTGAACGCGTGCGCTTCCATCGCAGCGATGCCACCGAGGAAGAGGATGGCCTCACCCGCTGGGAGGGCCGCCGCCAGGTGGTCAGCGGCAGCGTGGCGCTGGCGACTTACGACTACCAGCCGGTGGCCACCGGCCACAGTGCAGACGACAGCGCCATCGACCAGGGCCAGGATGGCGCCCGGCTGCAGTCCAGCCTGCAAAGCTACGATGCCCCTGGCGCCTACTACGCCAGCGATGCCGACCAGCTCGGCCACTACGCGCGGCTGCGGCAGCAGGCGCACGATGCCCAGGCCAAGACTTTCTCCGGTGCCGGGGTGGTACGCGGCCTCACTGCCGGGCAATGGTTCCGTCTCGATGGCCACCCGGCACACGAAGGCGACGGCGCCGAGCAGCGCGAGTTCGTGCTCACCCGCCAGACACTGGCGGTGCGCAACAACCTGCCGGCCGAGCTGAGCCGCAGCCTGCCGGCGGCGTTGCGGCCAACGTTGGCCGCCAGCGACGAGAGTAGCGCTGCGCCGTTCCGCAGCGAGTTCGACGCCCAGCGCCGCGGCATCCCGCTCACCCCGGTCTATGCCGACGCGGCCCACGCCAAACCCACCGCCCGCGGCGCGCAGACCGCCACCGTAGTCGGGCCGGAGGGAGAAGAAGTCCATACCGATGCCAACGGCCGCATCAAGGTGCAGTTTCACTGGCAGCGCGCCGAAGAGCATCCGGACAGCGGGGCGAATCTGGACGAGCGTTCCAGCTGCTGGCTGCGGGTGGCGATGCCCAGCGCCGGTGCCGCCTGGGGTCACCAGTTCATCCCGCGCATCGGCCAGGAAGTACTGGTCGACTTCATCGAAGGCGATATCGACCGCCCGGTGATTACCGGCGTGCTGTACAACGGCAGCCACCCGACGCCGAACTTCAGCGGGGCCGGCAAGCTGCCGGGCAACAAGACGCTGTCCGGCATCAAGAGCAAGGAACACCACGGCGGGCAGTACAACGAGCTGCTGTTCGACGACACGCCAAACGAAGTCAGAGCCAAACTCAGCAGCGAACACGGCAGCACCCAGCTCAATCAGGGCTACCTCACCCACCCGCGTGCCGATGGCAAAGCCACGCCGCGCGGCGACGGCTTCGAGCTGCGCACCGACCGCCACGGCGCGATCCGCGCCGGCCACGGCCTGCTGCTGACGACCGAAGCGCAAAACGGCGCAGGCGGCAAACAGCTGGCGCGCGACGGCGCGCAAAGTCAGCTCGACGCCGCACTGGCGCTGGCGCAATCCCTGGCCGACACCGCCACGGCGCAACTGGCCGACACGCTGGAAACCGGGCCGGACGAGATCAAGCCGGACAACGGCAAAGGCGGCAACAAAACCGACGGCCACCTGCAGCACCACGTTGCGGCGCTGAAAGCATGGGAAGCCGGCAGCAATACCGACCAAGACGGCAAAACGGCGGCCCAGGGAAATGGATCAGCCCAGGCCGGTCAGCAGCCCATCATGATCCTCAGCGCCCCGGCAGGGTTGGCCGCCGTCAGCGACAACTCCCTGACCCTAGCCGCCGGCAGCAATATCGACCAGGTCGCCCAGCGCGACCTCAACCAGACCTCGGGTCGACGCTGGCTACACAACGTCGGCCAGCACATCAGCCTGTTCGTAGCCGGGGTGAAGGACGCGGTGAGCCTGAAGCTGATCGCCGCCAAGGGCAAGGTGCAGCTGCAGGCGCAGAGCGATGCCATGGAGCTGACGGCGGATAAGGACGTCACCATCACCGCCTGCAAGGGCAAGGTGGTGATCAGCGCCAAGCAGGATATCCTGCTCACCAGCGGTGGCGGCTACATCAAGCTGTCCGGCGGCAACATCGACATCCACTGCCCCGGCACGGTGAGCGTGAAGGGGGTGGAGCATGGGCTGAGTGGGCCTGCCAGTATGCGCTTTGCTGCCCCCAGAATTGCAGGAACCAAGGAAATCCATGACGAGCAATTCAAAATCACCAGTATTGAGGGGCTCAGCTTACATCAAGGCTACAAATATCAGATGACGCTTGCCAACAACCAAACAGTTAATGGGACGCTAGACAAAACTGGCTCGACCACCAGACATTACACAAAGCAAGCAGAAGACATCGATAGTATTGAGATACTACCCAATACGATTATCAAATTAGACGGAGGTAATTACTAATGCCAGGAATCATAAAAAAACCAGGCACGACCAATACCACCAAAGATAGTCAGGAAAAAATTTCCTTGGATGATGGCAGGAAGCTATCATCAGGAGAAATAGAGCTTTGCAAGAAGCTTTTTGGCAATGCAATAGACTATCGTTTTGTGAGAATACACAAAGGAAAGCTCATTCCAGGCATACAGTCAGATCAAGTGTCCATGACACCATGGGGAGAGCTACATATGCCTAATGAGAATTACATGGATGATTTTTCAAAAATTGACGAAAAAAGGAAAAATTATCTTCACCATTTTATGCATGAAATGGCCCATGTATGGCAGTTTCAAAGGAGGTCAACTTATAGCAGAGGCACAGTAGTTCTATGCGGCAGTGTCCTATCTGTGGCCACAGGAGTTGCAAATTTATTGGAAAGTATTGGGCAGGCGTTGCCAGAGGCAGTAGGGGAACCAATTGAAAATTTAGCTGGAAGCGTTGATCCATACACATACAAAGATACTCCGCCAACTGATTTTTTTTCATATAACATGGAGTCTCAAGCAGAAATTCTAGCAGACTACTTTATGTCTTCAATAATGGGACACCAAAACTACGTAGGAAAGCATTCAAACAGAAGAATAAGAAGCCAGTTTTTTTACGAAAATACTTTACAAAATTTTTTCGTTGAAATAGAAAAATTTAACACAAAAAATCGCGACTTAAAAAAACAGTGGAATCTAGAATGAAAAAAATTGTAGCAATAATAATAACAATACTTGTTGTTATATACTCCACAAGCAGTCCAGAAAAAATAATTGACATAGCAATTATAAATAGCAAGCAAGTTATTTTATTCAAAAAAACTTGCAAGTTTGAATCTATATATATAACAACAGAAAGCGGCAAGGATATTTCTCAAGCCATATTCTCAAAAATACCAGGAGAAGGCGTATACTTCAAAGAAAATACTTATGTGGAATTTGAAAAATTACTGAAATTCACCCCAGAAAACAATAAAATATACGAACTATCTTCAATAACCGAATGTGGCAAGTACCCCATATATCGTAAATTTTTAAAATTCAAAATAAACAATGGCAGAATTGAAGTAATTACATTCAATTAAAATTCGAAACCACAATATAAGCCATTAACACAGCCACTCAGCAATGCCAACCTTGCAATGCCCAGTATGAAAAATGGGATATCCCAGCCCCTAATGCAGGAAAACCCAGAAGTTGCCAGTGAGTATAGTGCCAGCGTGGCTGAATGAGTTGACTTTCACCTGATCTGGAACTGGTGTTTACCCATACCAGCTAGCTTGAAAGATGACCCAGCAATTAAATTAGCAGCGCCGGCAAGGACAGTATTGGAAACATAAAATCCAAACGAACTAGATCATGCAGGCTTTCCAACAACTCCACAACTTGATACAAAACTAGTTGGACTCATAGAGCCAGAACTGAAAATTATGGCAGGCTGGTATGTCAGCAAAGATTAAGACCAAGTGGCTCATTCTTGCGGCAAGCCTTACCGCGACAGCAATCGCCCTCCTCTCCCTCACCAAGGATGCTAGGGCCATGAGCCAGAAACCCGTTTTTCCACCAAAAATAGAAATTGCGTTTGGACAATCTGGTGAAAGCTTTGAAAAACAATATGGAGGCTTGGTTAATGCCAACAGAAAAAATGCCGGCCTGAATTTTCTAACCATTGATGCCAACCGCCATGGCAGCAGTGTGACTGCCGTTGTAAAAACAGGCTCGTTGATCACATCTATTCCAAGCGCGATGAGCATCATGGCAACAGAAGATCGAGATCGAAAGGTTGGCTTTACCGATTTATTAATCACAGCAGAAGTTAATCGTGATGATTTCGTCCCCCACCCTGTCGCCCATCAGTACGTCCTGAACTTGATCCAGAGTCTGCGCAAAACCGGGTGGCGATACAATTTGTATGCAACCGATCCCAGACTAAAAGGCCAAGCTGCATTTAATCAATTCAAGCAAAGCAATCTCGACCCAGATTACCAGCTGTCTTTTGAGCAATGGATGGCACTACCAAGACCTTTGACTTGGGAGTTTTATGCTGATCATACCTATTTAACCCTCACCGTTGACCGGGATATAAACCACCTGGATCCCGCCAAGCCCGGAGCCTATTTTATTAGTCTGACATTTCAACCAAGAGAAGAAGCCGAGCGACTGCAAGTGGATGAAAAAGATCGGGACCACTGGCGGGACACTTGGGTGAAACGCAATCTGGCATATCGCGCCGAGCGCAATATCGAGGAAGCCAAACTTCGCACGCAGGGCATTGCGATTGATACCGACTACAAAGACCCTCCGTTACCCCCTCCGCCTGCAGGGCAGCGGAATCCGGTGATCCCGAATGCGCTGAAATAATCAATGGAGTGGATTGCCTGCAGGAGCCGGAGCAGTCCATATTGACAACGCCTGCGCTCAGTTCCTGCCCCCGTACAGCCATATGGAGTACGGAAACGTAACAGGGGTATGGGTCAGGCAAGGACTGACCAAGGACGAATACGGCGACTGGGAGGAAGAGCGTGACGTTCTACTAACCTGGACCCTGATCCGCCGCGTTCCAGAGCGCTACATCGTCGTACCTCCAGAAGGCTACTACCCCAAAAGCCAACCCCGCACTTGCCGCGTGGAAGCTGGCCAACCTTGCCCGCACACCGGTACCTGGTGGACGCCGGCCAAACCCGATGCCCGCCAAGCCTTTACACAGGGCGAAGTGATGCCGGACTTCCTCGGTTCCAGCTACGGCGCCACCACCTGGTACCGCAAGGCAGGCTGAGTTCTTCTTAATGATTAACAAAAATGGCATCAACTTATTCGCCGCCTGAATCATGCTCACAGCAACGCTTATCGCAGTCGCACTTATTTTCTTGTGAATCGCCCCGGCTTCTCTAGACACTCTTGAGCCGTTGGAAGTATTGCTTCTCAAACTCTACCGGCGATAGCCCGTTTGCGGAACCATGACGGCGCTTCGGGTTGTAGAACATCTCGATGTAATCGAAGATGTCTCGTCGGGCTTCCTCCCGGTCGTGATAGGTTTTTC
>NZ_CADEPL010000044.1 GCF_902829295.1 Vogesella oryzae | reverse complement strand
TCAACGTGATGCGCGGTGAAGCCGAGCCGGAAACCGACGGTCGCGAAGGCCTGAAGTCGCTGGAACTGCTGATCGGCATGTATCTGTCGGCCCGCGACGGCAAGCGCATCAGCCTGCCGCTGGAGTAGTGGGTAAACTCTGTGTTATCAAATGCGGCCTCATGCCTTGTGAGGTAGGTAAAATTTTTATGTCTTGCTGATCTTTACAAAATGATAGAAATACTGATTTCTTTTGGTATTATTGTTGGGGTGTTTTTTTTCATAAATGATTTGCGTTATGGGAAAATAAGCCCTGTGTTGTTTTTTTCGCCGATGTATATACTTGGGTTTTTAAATGCATTGTCAGGTTATTTGAGCAATTACTCGGCGGGGTATTTTTATTACGTTGAATACCCTGGCGAGTACATGCCTTTGGCGTTGTTGGTGTACGTGGGTGGGTTTCTTCTTTTTGTTTTTGGGGTTTTTTGTGCAAAAAATATTAAATGGAAAGTGAGTGATCATGTGCCATATTTTGAAAGGGTAATGTTGAGTTCAGCGCCATGGGTTTGCTGGTTTTTACTTGTGATGGCACTGCTTAATTTTCTCTATGTTGCTTATGTGACATCTGGTGGTGTATTAGAATTTCTAGGTTCAATAGCGTTGCGAAAATATCAACATGAAGATGTTGGTTATTCAACTTTTTTATATCCTTTTTCGATAATTGGGTGCTATGTTTACGCGGTTAATAGAATAAAAAGAGGTTGGAATGGATTTGGCTTGTATGCAATAATAACGTTATTAATATTTGCATCGGAAGGTAGAATTACCTTGACGTTGCTTAGCTTGGCACCAGCTTTTTTTATTGCAAATTTTGATGGTGGATTAAATATAAAGAAAGTATTGCTTCAGATTTTTGCTCTGATGGTACTGGCAGTTATATTTTTTGTGTTGCGTTATATTTCATCTGCTGGAGACTCTTCCAGTGATTTGGTTGATGTGCTTTTTTCGTTGCTGATTGACCGTGGGAATGTGCCTAATTTTCCTGTTTTAATAGTTTTGTTGCAAAAGATGGGGAAGGGGTTGGATTTTACAGGTGGACTTAATTTGTTAGAAGGATTTGCCTATCCATTAGGGCTAGTGAAAATTTTTGGTAGCGATTGGATGTTGCCATGGATTATAAAGTCAAGTTTTTTCTACGATGACCCGGGAGGTGGGCTGCCTTTGACGATATTTGGCGCCTCTTATGCCGCGTTTGGTTTTGCAGGAGTCCTTGTTTTACCATTTTTTATGGGTTTTTTTTCCGGCGTGTTTGGAGCTGCGGCAATTTCCTCGAGATCGTATTTTTTTAAAATTTTTTATTTGCTTTATTTGACTACTTTTATATTTTTGGCGGCAAAGACTGATTTTTCTCAGTTGAGTGCAATGTTAGTCATTGCTGAATACATGGTGGCCGCTTTTGTTTTTTTTGGGGTGATTGGTTTTTTAGTGAAAAATTAATTTATGCCTGAGTGATTTGCTGTTTTATCGGTTTTTGGTGTTTTGCATGTTGTTAAGTTGGTGGTCGATTTTTTTGAATTGTAGGTTGCTATTACATATATGCTAGACTATTTTTTTTCTATTTCCCGACGTCATAAAATGGCGCTGTTGATGCTGCTGGATACGCTGCTGCTACCGCTGGCGTTGTGGAGCGCGGTGTTGCTGCGCCTGGGTGGTAACTGGGACTCGAAGCTGGATCCCTACCTGTGGATTTTCGCGGTGCCACCGTTGTGGGTGCTGCCAATCTTCATCAAGCTGGGGCTGTACCGTGCGGTATTGAAGTTCCTCGACGACCGTATCGTTTACACCGTGGTGCTGGGGGTGTCGCTATCGGTACTGATGTTGATGGCGGTGATTTGGCTGGCTGGTATTGAGGCTTTCCCTCATACCGCCATCATCATTTTCTGGATGTTCGCGATGGCCTATCTCGGTTGCAGCCGCTTCCTGCTGCGCGGGGTGGCACGTCGCATCGACGCGCTGGATGCGCCGCGCAGGCCGGTGATCATCTACGGCGCCGGCCGTGCCGGCCTGCAGCTGATGGTGGCATTGCAGGAAGGCCGCGAGTACCGGCCGATGGCGTTTGTGGATGACAACCCGCAGTTGTGGGGCCGCACTTTCCGTGGCCTGATGGTGCATGATCCGAAAACCATCGCCGAGCTGGTGGACGATACCGATGCGCAGCTGCTCCTGCTGGCGATGCCATCGACCAGTCGTGGCCGCCACCGCCAGATTCTGGAGCAGCTGGAAAGGCTGCACGTGCCGATCAAGCGGCTGCCGGGCATGGCCGACCTGGTGTCCGGCGAGGTGCGGGTGGACGAGCTGCGCGAGGTGGAGATCGAAGACCTGCTGGGCCGCGACC
>NZ_CADEPL010000043.1 GCF_902829295.1 Vogesella oryzae | reverse complement strand
AAGCATGTCACCGGCTTCAGCAACAGCGAGGAAGACGCGGTACAGCTGAGCCAGATCGTACCGGTACTGGTGGAAGACGGCCTGAAAGCCAAGGGCGGCATCTATGTGAAAGCCGCCGACTGGACACCGCACGTGGTGGAAGACGGCCTGCTGATTACCGGCCAGAACCCGGCCTCGTCCGAAGGGGTGGCCCACGCGCTGCTGCAACGACTGCAGGCCTGAGGCTGCGGCCAACCTTGCTGCATGCAAAAGCCCTCCGGCAGACCGGAGGGCTTTTTTGCTGTCTAGCGGCTAGCGGCCGCTGCCGTGCACCGCCTGCTGCAAGCCCTGCACCGCCGCGCTCAACTGATCCTGGAAGCGTGCCTCGGCCTGCTGGCTGGAATAGACATCCTCCAGCCCCTCGCGCACCAGCGCCAGCAAGGCTTCCTCCTGCCGCTCGGTCAGCCCCAGCCCCACCATCGACTGCTCCAGCCGCATCAGCACACCGTTGAGTACGGTCAGCGCATCGGCCCGGCCCTGCCGCTGCTGCTGATCGATATCGGCCAGCACCTTGGTCAGCGTTTCGATGGTGCCGCTGATGGCATCGCCGCGCTGGTTGGCGAGGCTGGCGCTATTGATGGCCGCCAGCCGTGCCTCGGCGGCTTCCAGCAACATGGCCAGATGGTCGCGCAGGCGGCCGCAGCGATCCGGGTCATCCACCGGCATATTGGTGACCACCAGCCGCGCATGCGGGTAGCTGATCGACATGCGGGTCTTGAACTGGGTGATGCGATCCATGGTGGCCATGTGCCGCAGCACCGAGATTTCCAGCTCGCTGGCCGGGCCGCGGCCGTTGAGCGCGATGCTGGCCTCTGCCGGCAACAGCAACTCCACGACGCCATCGACACCGAACAGCGCCAGCGACTCCTGCGTCGCCCGCGCCAGTTCGCGCGCGTCCTGGCACTGGGTAAAACGCTTCATCACCTCCAGCAGCAGGCCGGTCTCGCTCATGCTGGTCATCGCCGTCATCGCGGTACTGGTGGCGTATTGCGCCTGCGACTTGAGCTGGGCGCGTTCTTCCTGCAGCGCCAGCTCCTTGTCGACCTTGGCCAGCAGAATGCGCGGGTTCACCGGCTTGGTGACAAAGTCCTCGCCGCCCACCTCGAAACCGCGCAAACGGTCGTCGATGCCGTCCAGCGCAGACAGGAACAGCACCGGCGTGTCACTGATGTCCCAGTCGTCCTTCACTTGGCGGCACAGTTCGTAGCCGTCCATCACCGGCATCTGCACATCCACCAGCATCAGCGCCGGCGCCTGCTCGCGTGCCAGTGCCAGCCCCTGCTCCGCGCTGGCAGCACATTGCACCGCGTAGTACTCGCCCAGACTGTCGGCAATGAAGTCCAGCATGAAGCTGTCGTCATCCACGATCAGCACGGTTTTCTTGTCAGCATCGGCCGTCATCATTTTCCCCTTATCGGTCACTACTGCCAGCCATTCTCGCGCCAGCCTGCGGGCAGTTATCGCCCCGCGCCGGCCACGGCCTCATGTTGTTGCTGCCACTGTTGCAACCATGTTGCGAATGCCTCTGCCGCCATCGGACGGGCAATGAAATAGCCTTGTACTACCTGGCATCCGGCGGACACAACCAGATCCAGGTCTTCCTGGGTTTCCACCCCTTCGGCCACCAGTTTCAGCGCAAAGCGCCGTCCAAGGCTAACGCTTTCTTCCAGAATAGTGCGGGCCCACGGGTCGCGGCTGGCGCCGGTAACAAAGGCGCGATCGATCTTCAGCTCGGTAAACGGCGTACGCATCAGGTGTTCCATGGTGGAAAAGCCGGTACCGAAGTCATCGATCGACAGGCCGAAGCCCTTGATGCGCAAGCGGGTGAGGATGTCCAGACACATCACGTGATCGCGTCCCAGCCGGGTTTCGGTGATTTCCAGCATGATGTCGCCCGGCGCCACCCCGTGCTGCCGCGCCAGGTCGGCAAACTGCTCCGGCAGATCCAGTCGCGACAGGTTGTCCATCGACACATTCACCGCCAAGGTCAGATCGATACCCTGCTGCTGCCAGCGCTGCTGCTGCAGAGCCAGCCCCAGCACGATGAAAGTCATCTCGTCGATCAGGCCCAGTGCTTCGATCATCGGCACAAACAGGCCCGGCCCCAGCAGCCCCAGTTGCGGGTGATGCCAGCGCGCCAGACATTCGGCACCGGTCACCCGCCAGCTGGTGGTGTCGACCTTGGGCTGGAAGTACAGCTCGATGGCGCCTTGCTGCAAGCCGCGGCGCAGCTCGCCCTCATCCAGCTGCGGCTCGCTCATGCTGTAGCTCTGGCTGCTGGCCGCACGCTGGCCCGGCTGCTGCTGCAGCATCTGCTGCAGGGCATCGCGGCTGACCGGCTTGCCCAGCGCCCCCTGAAAATTGAGGCCGAAGGAACGTGCCAGCCGCTCGGTCGCTTTCAGGACGTGGCTATCCATGCCGGACAGGATCACTACCTGCCCCGGGTAGTGCAGCTCACCCAACAGCCGCAAAAAGGCGATGCCGTCCATATCCGGCATTTGCAGGTCGCAGATCAGCCACGCCGGGGACGGTTGTCCTTCCAGCTGTGCCAGCGCCGCCCGCGCGCTGCTGCAGGCAATGACTTGCCCGGCCTGCAGCTCCTGCAACTGCTGCTGCAACAAATCCAGCGTGAAGGCATCGTCATCCACCACCATCAGCCGTGGCACATCCTGCGGCAATGCTGCCGCCTGCACATCCGGCACCTCGGCACCGGCCGGCCGGCCGGACAGCAGCTGCTGGCGCTGCAGCTCGTCGCAGGTGGCGGCAAAGCACTGCCTTACCTCGGCCAGTCCGCGGCCAACGTCGTCGATGCCGCGTTGCTGCGGCCATTTTTCCAGCGTGGCCAGCGCCTCTCCCAGTGCCATCGCGCCCACGGTGCGGGCTACCGATTTCAGCCGGTGGCACTCGCGCGCCACCGCATCGCCATCGCCCTGCTGCACCGCCTGATCCAGTGCGGCCAACCCTTCGTCCAGCCAGCCGGCAAACTTGCCGCAGTAGCGGCGCAGCTTGTCCTGATCGTCCCCCAGCATAGTGTGCAGTACCGAGCTATCCAGCAGTAGCGGCTGCTCGTCTACGGCAGGGCTTTCGGCTGTCGCGGTTGCGGCCTGATAGTGGCCATTGTCCGTACTGGCGGCGTCCTGTCCGCGGGTGGCGGGGGTGGCCGGCGACGGGCTCTGGCACTCACCCAGCCAGTAGCTGAGCGTGTGGTACAGCGTGGCCGGCTGCACCGGCTTGCCGACAAAGTCGTTCATGCCGGCATACAGGCAGTGCTGGCGATCCTCGGTGGACACGTTGGCCGTCATGGCGATGATAGGCAGGTTGTCGAATGCCGCCTCGCGCCGCAGTTGCCGGCTGGCCTCCACCCCGTCAAGGTTCGGCATCTGCATGTCCATCAGGATGGCGTCGAACGGCTGGCGATGCGCCAGTGCCAGCGCCTCGTTGCCATCGGACGCGATGCTGACCTTGATGCCGACCGCCTGCAGCAACTCTGCCGCCACCTGCTGGTTGAACGGGTGGTCATCCGCCAGCAGTACCCGCTTGCCGGCCAGCTGGCGGTAGTAATCCTGTACCGGTCGCGGTGCGGCCGGTGGCGCCGGCGCCTGCGGTATCGCCGGCAGCGCCAGGCTGAAGGCGAATTCGCTGCCCTGCCCCGGCTGGCTGCTGACCTGCAGGGTGCCGCCCATCAGCTGCACCAGCTGGTAGCTGATGGCCAGCCCCAGCCCGGTGCCGCCGTATTTGCGCGTGGTGGAGCTGTCGGCCTGCTGGAAGGACAGGAACAGCCGTGCCTGCACTTGCGGCGTCATACCGATGCCGCTGTCACGCACGCAGAATGCGACACGTTCGTCCGGCCCGGTTGTCACCAGCAACTGCACCTGGCCGTGCTCGGTAAACTTGATGGCGTTGCTCAGCAGGTTAAGCAGCACCTGGCGCAAGCGCAGCGCATCGCCGCGCAGGTAACGCGGTACCTGCGGCGCCAGTCCTATCTCCAGCTTCAGGCGTTTTTCCTGCGCCCGCTGCGCCATCACGCTGCGCAGCTCTTCCAGTAGCGCCTTGATGTCGAAATCGACGCTGTCCAGCTCCAGCTTGCCGGCCTCGATCTTGGAGAAGTCCAGAATGTCGTTGATCAGTGCCAGCAGGTGCTGGCCGGAGACGCTGATCTTGTCCAGATAGTCGCGCTGGCGGGCATCCAGCCGCGTCTGCAACGCCAGATGCGCCATGCCCAGCACACTGTTGAGCGGGGTGCGGATCTCGTGGCTCATATTGGCCAGGAAGGTACTCTTGGCGAGGTTGGCGCTTTCGGCCTGCTCGCGCGCCACTTCCAGTTCGCGCGTGCGCTCCTGCACCCGGTACTCCAGCGAGGTCGCCAGTTGCAGCAGCTCCTCCTCCGCCGCCTTGCGCGCGGTGATGTCGCGCACCACCGCGGTGTAGATCGGCTCGCCGCCGTTGTCGGCATAAGAAATGGATACTTCCACCGGAAAGTGCTTGCCATCCGCCCTGCGCCCCAGCAGCGGGCGGGCACTGCGCCGGGCGGTGCCGCCGGAACGGGCCGCTTCTTCGGAAAAATCCAGCATCAGCTGGCGATGGTGCTGAGCGCTGTCATCAGGCAACAGCAGATCCAGCGGTTGGCCGATCATCTGCGCGGCCTGGTAGCCGAACATGCTCTCCGCCGCCGGGTTGAACACCACGATGTTCAGCCGGGCATCGGTGGTGATGATGCCGTCCATCGCCGTTTCGATCATGCTGGACAGCCGCAGCTGGTTGGCCTTCAGCGCCAGCTCGATGGCCTTGCTGTGGCTGATGTCGGTCAGGGTGCCGATCATGCGCAGCGGTTGGCCGGCCTCATCGCGGCGGATCACCATGCCACGCCCGAGCACCCACAAATAGCTGCCATCCTCGCGCTGCAACCGGTATTCGGCCACCAGCGTCGGGTCTTGCCCGGCCAGCGCCCGCTTCAGCCGCGCCTCGATCAGCGACAGATCGTCCGGATGGGTACGCTGCCGCCACTCGTTGTCGCTGCAGACAAACTCGCCATCCGCGTGACCGAGCATGCGTGCCAGCAG
>NZ_CADEPL010000042.1 GCF_902829295.1 Vogesella oryzae | reverse complement strand
CTGCCAACTGACACCACCGCCGGACTCGCAGCTACGCCCTGATTCAGACCCACCAAAGACAGCGGCCAACCGATAAGGTTGGCCGCTGTCTTCTGCATTAATCGGCGAAAATGTAATTGCCGCTGGCGTCGCGGCGCACCTGCAGTGTGACGGTGAAGTCCGGAAACAGACCACGCCGTACGTGCCAGGTCAACAGCAGGGTCAACAGCGCCAGCAACAGTTGCCACACGTCGAGCAGCCCACCGGCCATCACCTGCTCCAGCAGCTGTGGCAGGCGGATCAGCGTATACAGCAGATAGACATTGAACGCCGCCGCCAAATATCGGGAGAACCCGGCAGCAAAGGCAACCGGCACCAGCGCGTAAAACAGCGCCAGCCACAGGCCGGAACTGCCGCCCAGCAGTTGGCCGCCGGCATAGCCGGCAAAGAGTGCCAATGCCGCCTGAACCACCATTACCAGAATCAGCGCACGGTTTTTCATCATCATCTGCGCCTTGCGTGCCTCGCTGGCGCTGCCGGCCAGCAGATACGCCAGGCGCGCATCGTTACCGGCATTGCCGCGCAGCTCGGCATAGATTTCTTGCTTGCTGCGTCCCGCCTGCAGTAATGCGGCAATCCGGCTTGAAATTTCGGCGTTTTGCATGCTGTTCTCCACATTTGAGGGCGGCATTGTGCCACGACTGGCGCACAGCCAAAACAGCTACGCGTACAAGCACAACTGGATAAGTGACCGGCAGCAGCTTATATAGAAACAACCGTTACCCCATCTGGAGGCATCATGCCCAGTCACGTCCTGCTTGCAGAAGACAGCAGCAGTCAGCGCGCCATCCTGGTTGCACTGTGCCAGCAGCTGCCCGATGTAGAGGTGCACGAGGCACCGGACGGCCGCTGGGCATTGCTGCAGGCGCGCCAGATGCCACAACTTGACCTGGTGATTACCGATCTGAACATGCCGGGCATGGACGGCATTGAGCTGGTGGAACAGCTGGCAAGGCTGGTGCAGGTACCCGCACTGTTATTGTTGAGTGGTCATGTGCCGGAACTGCTCGCCGGCTGCATGCGGGCAGCCGAGGAACTGGGTTTTCCGGCCATTTCCTATCTGGCAAAACCGATTGAGGTCGAAGCATTCCAGAGCGAGGTGCGCCGCCTGCTGCTGGCGGCCAAAAGGCCTCTCAGCCCCGAACGCACCATCCCGCTGGCCGAAATCTTCAGCGGCCTGGCACAAAACCAGTTCTGTGCCTTCTTTCAGCCCATCTTCGACCAGCACACGCAGCAAGCCGTACAGATTGAAGCCCTGGCTCGCTGGCAACATCCGGCTTACGGCATTATCGGCCCCGGCAGTTTTATCGATCGCCTGGAACACGAAGGTTTCATCGTGCTGCTGACACGGCGCATCGTTCAGACCAGTCTCGATTTACTGGCGCGCGATCCATGTGCCAAGGATTTGCGACTGTCGATCAATCTATCGCGCGGTCTGCTGGAGGATGCCGAATTTTTCGACTGGCTGGTCAGCGAAGTAGCCAGCCGTGGGCTCTCGCCCCAGCGCATCGTGCTGGAAATCACCGAGACCATGGCTTTCAGCGACCTTGGGCATACCTTGGTCACCTTGCTACGGCTGCGCATGCGCGGCTTCGAGCTTTCGCTCGATGATTTCGGCACCGGGCACACCAATCTGGAACAGTTGAAAGAACTACCGCTTACCGAACTGAAGCTCGACCGCAGTCTGATCCGCGGCATACACCAGTCACCACGCAGCCAGAGCATTCTCGATGGCATCATCCGCATCGGCCGCGAACTGTCGTTACGTATCGTCGCCGAAGGGCTGGATAACAGCCATGACCTGGCTTATCTGCAGGGCCGCTATCCTGACCTGGAGTTGCAGGGTTTCCTGCTCAGCATGCCAGTCAGTGCCGGCGAGCTGGCACAACATCTGCATCTGGATGATGACGGCAACAGCAAACAGGCCTGAACAGCCTGTCGCGTAGTACTAACCGGCTTCGCGCCGGTTACGGCGCCATTCCCACGGCGCTTGCGGTGCCGCCTGCTGCCACAAACCGAGTCTGCTGTGTGCGGCCTGCTGCTGCGCCGCCTCGTAATGCGCAAAATCGCTGCCGCTCTGGGTTTTCTGCGCATATTGCCGGTAATGCCAGGCATAGCCCTGCTGCACCATCAACAGATTGATATCCTGATCCTGCCGCCACACGCGGCCAACATTGCGCCCATAGCGATCCTGCTCGATCACCTCAACCCGCACCGGCTGCCGGAACACCTGTGCCGATAGGGCCTGGCGTGCACTCTGGCCATAGGGCTGCGCCTTTTCGGGCGCATCAATAAAGGCAAAGCGTATCTTGTGCTGCTGGTTGGCCTGATCCAGCACGGTAAGCGTATCGCCATCGGCAATGGCCACTACCGTGCCCATGATCTGCGATCCGCCCGCCACGGCTTCTCCGTGCGATGGATAGAACCAGGTGACAATGGCAGCCAGCAGCACCAGCGCAGCCACAAGCTTGCGCGCGGGTGCTGCGTTGGAAAACAGGGTATTGAGAGCGGCCAGCTGACGACGATTGATTGACATGCGACTTCCGGGAAAACGGTGAAATGAAAAACGGCCCGAAGGGCCGTGTAAGCATCAGCTGTCCTGTTGCAGGCGTCGCGGACGCCACAGTACATCGCTGACACCGGCAGCCACGTTGAGGTGCCGCGACAGGATAAACAGCACATCCGACAGGCGGTTCAGATACTGGCGCGGCAGTGCCGGCAATGCCGGCTCATCCTCGCCCAGCGCCACCACACTGCGCTCGGCACGCCGGCACACTGCCCGCGCCTGATGTGCCAGCGCGGCCGCCTTGCAGCCACCGGGCAGAATGAACTCCTTCAGCATCGGCAGCTGGCCGTTCCAGTCGCTGGCCTGTTGCTCCAGCATGGCTAGTTGGGTTTCCTGCAATGCCTGATAACCTGGCACCGCCAACTCCGACCCCAGATCAAACAAATCGTGCTGTACCTCGGCCAGAAACGCATCCACCTCGGCAGGAATACTCTCGCAACGAATCAGGCCGACGATGCAGTTAAGCTCATCAACCTCGCCCAGCGAATGGATGCGCGGCGAATGCTTGGAGACGCGGCTGCCATCGCCAAGACCGGTAGTACCGGCATCGCCGGTGCGGGTAATAATGCGTGATAAACGGTGACCCATCAGTTTTCCTTGCCACGCTGCGGAGCCACTTCATCAAGCGCCTCGCGCAGCGATTCTTTCAGTGACTGCGCCAGCATCATGTCGAAGTCTTCTTTCATCTGCTGCATGACACCGGAAATCAGCGACTTGGCCTGCTGCTCCAGTGCATCCTGCATCCACAAGGTCAATTCGACCTTCATGCGCGGCAGTACCCGCGCATACAGCGCCTCGATCAAGGCACCCTCATCCACACCACCAAGCACCGACCCTGCGGCCAACGGCGGCGTCACCGATTCGACTCGGATCTCTTCGTTACTGTCCAGTACTGGCTCCGGTGCTGGTGCCATGGTAAACGGCAGCTCGACTTCCGATGCCGGAGCGGTCATGGATTCGCTGCCGTCCGTCACCACATGGCGGCGCGAACGCATCACCATGGCCTCCGGCTCCAGTGCCATCTCCACTACCGCCCGTGGCGCCTCGGCATGCAGGTCCCGCGCCCAGTCCTGTTCGACATCGCGCTCGTCGGCTCCATGTCGCAGCTGTTCGCGCAGCGGCCAGGCGTCCCCGCCCGGCAAATGTTCGGCGGCCGCCCCCAACTGGGCGACGGCAGCTGCCGCGCCAGCAGCACTGGCAAGCCCCAAGCCGCCACCCAGAACACCGGTCGGCAAGCTGTCCAGCGAAATACTCTGCACCGGTGTGGTGGCATGTGCCGACATAGCCTCAGGCTCCGGCATTGCCGCCACATCCGGCTCGGCCATCACCGGCAAATCATCGTCCAGAACAAGTGGCTCCGCTTCTTCCTGGGCGGCAAGGTTGGCTGCAGGTTCTGCAGCCAAGGTAGATGCGGTGGTTTGAGACCATGGAGCATCCTCGTCGCTCAGAGCCTCGGCTTCCGGCTGCCAGTCGGCGGCCTCTACCAGAGCCGGAGGCTGCATCGCCACAGCATCAACATCGACCTCCTCGGCTTCGCTAGACGGCGTCTCTAGCGGCCAACCGTCATCCTCGGCAAACGAATCGACACCTTCAGACAGTGGCACATCACCCTGTGCCTGACCTTCCGGCAACGCACCTTGGGCCGGCACGGCAACGTCAGCATGCGCTGGCAGCGCCACCTCAGCAGCAACATCAAGGCTGGCCGCATCATCCGGTACAGCCGCTGCCGGTGACATCGGCGCCGCCATCGCCGGCGCGACCTCTGCAGGCTCGCTCCACGCAACAACGTCGGCAGTTTCCAGCAGCACAGGCGGCTCGGCGGCAATCACTCCCTCGTCTTGCCCAGCCTCGTGAGACGATTGCGCCCATTCGGCCTGACTTTCCTCTACGCAAATGGCAGCCTCGATTGGCCGAGTTGGCGTCATGACCGTATCCACGGCAGCGATGGAATCGCCTCGCTCGCCGGTAACCGTATCTTCTGGCAACATTTCCTGCGACAGGGAAGGTACTTCAGCGATGGATGTTGGCTGCAGCGCCGCCAAAAAATCATCCATCGACACATGGTAGCTGCCGTCTGCAATCGACTCCGGTTCGACGCTGCCAGCAGCCAGCAACGAAGACTCCGCCGCCAGCACATCGGAAACCACCGGCGGCAGGACTTCCTCCTTAGCCGCGGCCTGTGGCGGCTGCCAATTGTCGGCCCATACCGGAT
>NZ_CADEPL010000041.1 GCF_902829295.1 Vogesella oryzae | reverse complement strand
CCCTGCAGACCCTGACGGTGGACGAGACCAATCTCGCCATCAACGATACGCAGAGCTTTGCCGGCATGTTCACCTCCAGCTACGGTGCCGACGGCGCGGGTCACATCGACTACAGCCTCAGCGTGGTGGCCGGTGCCAGCGGCCTGGTGGATACCGCCACCGGCCAGAATGTGGTGCTGAGCATGAACGGCGGCGTGGTGGAAGGCCGCACTGCCGGCAGTAATGCCCTGGTGTTCACCGTATCGGTAGATGCCAGCGGCAACGTCACCCTCGACCAGTTGCGGGCCGTGGTGCATCCGACGGCCGACCCGAACGAACCGACGACCCTGTCGGCGGCCAACCTGGTGACCCTCACCGCCACCATCACCGACAAGGATGGTGACCACACCGATGCCCATGTCGATATCGGCACTGCGCTGCAGTTCCTCGACGATGGCCCGAGCATCAGCCCGGCCGATGTCACCCTGCAGACCCTGACGGTGGACGAGACCAATCTCGCCATCAACGATACGCAGAGCTTTGCCGGCATGTTCACCTCCAGCTACGGTGCCGACGGCGCGGGTCACATCGACTACAGCCTCAGCGTGGTGGCCGGTGCCAGCGGCCTGGTGGATACCGCCACCGGCCAGAATGTGGTGCTGAGCATGAACGGCGGCGTGGTGGAAGGCCGCACTGCCGGCAGTAATGCCCTGGTGTTCACCGTATCGGTAGATGCCAGCGGCAACGTGACCCTCGACCAGTTGCGGGCCGTGGTGCACGGTAATATCAGCGACCCCAACGACGTGGTAACCCTATCTGCGGCCAACCTGGTGACCCTCACCGCCACCATCACCGACAAGGATGGTGACCACACCGACGCCCATGTCGATATCGGCACCGCGCTGCAGTTCCTCGACGATGGCCCGAGTATCGTCGCCACATCCAACCTGGTATACGCCAACAGCCTCAACGATGGTTCTAGCGGGGCAGCTGGCATCTTCGACTACACGATCGGCGCCGATGCACGCGGCAGCTACTCTTCGATCAACACCGACTTCCAGTCCATCACCCTGGCTGGGACGGTGGGTGCAGCAAACATCAGCTCGCAAAGCGTTACCTGGGCATCGGAAAACAGCTCGTCCGCCACCTTCAACATCGCTTTCGACTATGCGGCCAACCCGCTGAACCCAGGTGCACTCACCCACGCTACCGGCACACTGGTCTTCGACAAAGTGGCTGGTACCTACACAGTGTCGCTGGATCAGCCGATCAACAGTTACACCGTGCTAAGCACCAGTCACACCGTGTCCCAGGAAAACTATGACCTGGGCGGTTCGCCGAAGCCGGAAATCGTTGTTTCCAAACTGGATGATGGCTTCTATGCCCGCTTTACCGGCGGCTCCGGCAGCTTCCAGACCAGTAACGGCGACAGCACACTGACCAATGGCGAAACCTTCTCCGCCACGCAAAGCTGGGTGAGCATCAGCGGTACCGAAAACGGTATTGCCAGTGACACCATCCAGAATGGCGAAGTGCTGAACATGGACTTCTATACCAGCAGCCCGGGCAACAACCCCAACCCCGGCGCCGGCACTGCCTACGCCGACGGGGTTTACCTGATCCTTGCCAAGTGGATTCCAGGCGAGGATATGGTGGTGTTGCTCAAACTGGTGGATTCGGTCACCCATGCCACCACTACCCGCACTGTGATCGTGGATTCTGGAGACATCTACAACCAGTCAACGGAAACCAACCCCTACGGCATCACGGGAGGTGACGGGGTAGTCATTATCGAAAGCAATGACTACAACGGCGTTGGCGAGCATTACCAGATTGCCGGCATGCAGCTGCTGGTTTCCACCGATGGCGTCAGCGGCTCCGGCATTGATCTGAACCGCGCCACCGGCAGCGGCGGAGCCTCCACCGGCACGGAAGCTTTTGGTGCCATCACCGACGACCATGATGTGATCAAGATCGTGGACATCGGCCTGATCAGCAGCCAGACCAACACCCAGGACACCAACCTGACCTTCGATGTGAAAGTGGCTGATGCCGATGGCGACACCACTTCGGTGCAACAGCTGCACGTCACCATTGATGCCGGTGGCACGCTCGATGGCACTAGCGGTAATGATGCGCTGTATGGCGGCATTGGCAGTGACACGCTTGTCGGTCATGGCGGCAACGACATTTTCGTCGGTGGTGCCGGCAACGACACCATGACTGGCAATACGGTAAGTGATCTGCTGCACCATGATTCCTTCGTCTGGAATCTGGGCGATCAGGGCACTACCGGTACGCCAGCTACCGATACCATCACCACCTTCAATGCCAGCAGAGGAGATGCGCTGGACCTGCACGATTTGCTGCAGGGAGAAAATGCGGCAACAACCCTGACAGAAATCAACAACAGCCTGCCGGCCTCTGCTGATAACTTGCTGAACTACCTGCACTTTACCCAAGTGGGTGCAGATACCGTAGTTCAGGTCAGCTCGACGGGGAACGTCTCCGCCAGTCATGACCAGACTATCGTGCTGCAAAACGTCAGCCTGAGTTCTCTGGGTGGCACAACGGATGCAGACATCATTAAACATCTGCTCACCAGCAATAACCTGAAAACCGACTAAGGCGCTCGGGGCATGTCAAAGAGCCGGCATCTGCCGGCTCTTTTTTATTTGCCATCTTATCCACACGAGGTTGGCCGCAAGTTTATTTGCCATCTTATCCACACGAGGTTGGCCGCAAGTAGCGGCGGCCAACCTTGATCACCTCTGGCGCAGTGGCGCGCTGCTGCCGCGGGCCACCAGCTTGCCCTGCAACACCACGTGGCGGTGGCTGCGGGCCGGGTCCTCCAGCCGCGCCAGCAGCATGGCCATGGCGCTGCGGCCGATTTCGTCCACCGGCTGCTCGATCACCGTCAGCCCTGGGTCGATCAGGCTGGTCCACACTTCGTTGTCGAAACCGGCCAGCGCCAGATCCTGCGGCAGGCACAGGCCGGCGGCCTTGATGGCGCGCACCGCGCCCAGCAGGAAGATGCCGTTGCTGATCAGCAAGGCGCGCGGCCGGTCCGGTTCGGCCAGCCAGGCGGTGACCGCCGCCTCCGCCGCCTCCACACTGGGCGGCACGAAACGCGCCGGCGATGGCAGGCCGGCATGGGTCAGCGCCTCGGCAAAGCCGGCGTGGCGCTCGGCACCGGTGCTGCTGGTATTGCCGAACAGCCCGCCGATGTCGCGGTAGCCGGCGGCCAACAGGTGTTCCACCAGCTGCGCGGCGGCGCGGCGATTGTCCAGCACCACCGCGTCACCGTCGCCCTGCGCCGGTGTGCGGTCGATCATCACCACCGGAAAACCCAGCGACTCGGGATCCAGCGCCGCCACACTGTGACGGGTGGGCGCCAGGATCACGCCGGTGACACGCTCCTCGCGCATCAGCTTCAGGTACATCGCTTCTTTTTCCGGGCTTTCATCGGTATTGCACAGGATCACCCGCATGCCGTTGCGGTAGGCCTCGTCCTCCACCGCGCGGCTGACGGCGGTAAAGAACGGGTTGCGGATATCCGACACGATCAATCCTATAGTGTCGGTGTGCTGTGAACGCAGACGGCGCGCCGCCAGATTGGGGCGGTAATCCAGCTTGGCCATGGCCGCCTCTACCCGCTTGCGCACCTTGTCGCTCACCGGGCCGTTGCACAGCACGCGGGATACCGTAGAGACCGATACACCAGCCAGTTCCGCCACATCCTTGATTTTTGCCATCCGATTTCTCCGGTATCGATTGCAACCGTACAAATCCTTGTCAGTTGCGTTATTTGCCAAGATGTTACACCGAAATTGAAATGTTGATTGACACAAAAACTGGTATCGATTTCAATGCGGTCAAACAAATGTAGACACAGGAGACGCTCACCATGTCCAGCACGCTGATTCGCCCCGAACTGGTTCGCCTGGGGGCCACACCGGCCAGCAAGGCCCAAGCCATCAGGGAAGCAGGCCAACTACTGGCTGCCGCCGGCCATATCGACCCGGCCTATGTAGACAGCCTGCTGGCGCGTGAGAACGTTGCCAATACTTACCTCGGTCATGGCGTGGCGATTCCGCACGGCATGATCGAAGACCGCCACCTGATCCGCAGTACCGCGATTGCCGTGCTGCAGGTACCGGGCGGCATCGAATGGAACCCGGGCCAGACCGTGCACCTGGTATTCGCCATTGCCGCGCAGTCCGACGAACACCTGGCGCTGCTGCGCCGCCTCACCCGCCTGCTGCAGGACGAGGCCGCGCTGGGCCGCCTGTTCGACACCCCGCATCCGGCCGACCTGCTGGCCGCGCTGGAGCAGCAGGCACCGGCCGCCGCCCCGGCCGAACAGATTGCCGATTTCGCCCACGGATTCGACTGGGTGATGAACTACCCCAATGGCCTGCATGCCCGTCCGGCACAGCAGTGGGTGGAAACCGCCCGCCGCTTTGCGGCCAACGTACGGGTGCGCAAGGGCACGGAAAGCGGTGACGGCAAGAACCTGATCGGCCTGCTGCAACTGGGCATCGCCCACGGCGAAACGCTGCACGTATC
>NZ_CADEPL010000040.1 GCF_902829295.1 Vogesella oryzae | reverse complement strand
GGGTTGGTTTGTAGGGGCTGGGGGTGTGGGTGTGGACAGCTCCTCTTCCCGCAGCGTAAGCTTGATTCTCGTGCTGCTTGTGTATTCTTTTGGTATTAGTTTTTTGTGTTCTCGTTTGTTGCTTAAATAAAAAGCAATTGATACTGAAAGTGCTGCTAAAAATAAGGTTATCAATGGAATTTTTGCAATGACAAGGTACTTTATTGCTGTTTTGTATCGATGTTGCAATGCAAGGTGGTCGAGGTTGATGTCGGGCGCCCTTGTGATACTTTGCGCCACCAAACGGTCACCATCGCCCTTGCGATCTTGCGGTTTTGTTTCAGTTATCTCATTAATATTAAACGATTTTTGATTGAAAAATCTGTTTCCAATCCAAGCGACAAGGCCTACTAGGATCAGGCTTGTGGCCGGTGCTAGGTATGTAATTACGTGTGTTGGCAACATTTCATGCTGTCTTTACAAATGACTTTGTAATTGTATTTGTTATTTTCAATAAATTAGTGAAAATTAAATTTCAACACTGTCTTTGTAGAAAAAATGCATTTCAATTATGATACGACTTTGGCATGTTTTCCAGAGGCGGATTAACAAATGTTGTTGCTTCCCCCTAGAAGTTGGTGGTTTGGAAGGTTGTTGATTGTGGGTTTGCTGGTGCCATCGCTGCTGGCGGGTTGTGCCGCTGGAGGTCCGGTCCTGGGTGGCGGGGAGGCTGCTGCGGTGTTGAACAGGGATGCTCAGGGCAAGCCTCTGTCTGTGGTGGTTCGCGTCTACCAGCTCAAGTCGGATCAGGCATTCAACCGTCTGACAATGGAAGCCTTGATGACGGGCAAGCCGGATAAAGAATTGCTGGCATCGGATCTGCTGTCTTCCCAGGAGTTGGCCTTGTTGCCTGGGGGAAAAGCGGGGATAGCCGGAATGGTTATTGCGCCAGAGGCGACACATATCGGTCTGGTGGGCATGTTTCGTCAGCCGGACCGCCAGTTCTGGCGGTTGCTGTTCAATGCGGATGATGTGCGGCGTGTAGGGCTGTTATTTCGTGCCGAGGATTGTTATCTGCGGGCGCTGATGCCGCCGGCTAGGCTCATGGCGGGGCAGCCAGCTTCAATGCAAGTGGATTGTCGTTAGCCTGGGTTGGCCCTGGTCTTGGCAAGTTTACGGGTTGGCCGCAAGGCCATTGGATGGATGTAGCGATGCAAGCAGCAAAACGTGTGTTGTGGGGTGAGGGCATGTTCCTGCGGCCACAGCATTTTCAGCAGCAAGCTCTTTTTCTGGAGCAGGATGCTATTCGGCGGCAGCAGCAGCTTAGCCGGCATGCCTGGGGTGTGCAGCAATTCGACTTGGACGAGCAGGCGTTAAGGGGCGGCATGGTGCGTGTCGATGCTCTCGGCATGCTGTTTCGCGATGGTAGCTGCTATCAGGCGCCGCAGTCTGCGCCGCTGCCATTGTCGCGTGATTTGGCTTCGGTGCCGCAACTCGGGGTGGTTACTACGTTGTACGCATGCCTCGCCGACATGCAGCCCTATGGGGGAAATAGCGGTAGTGGTGAGTCAGCAGGTCGACCATGTCGTTATCAGGGTGGTAGCAGCGAGATGGCCGATCTGTACACCCAGGCGCTGTCGGCAGAGGTGGCTGTGCTTGAGCCGGTCGTTCGCCTGATGTTCGAAGAAGAAAACCGGGATGGCTATGAAGCTATCGCCCTGTGCCGGTTGCAGAAGGATGCAACCGGGCAGTGGCAGTTGGCACAGGACTACTTGCCGCCGCTACTGGGGATCGCGGCAAGTGGAAGTTTGCCGCAGCTGCTTCGCCGTCTGCTGGACATCCTGCTGGTAAAAAGCCAGGCGCTGGCTGGCAGCCAGCGGGAAAAGGCCCACAGTGTGATGGAGTTTGGTGCCAGTGATATTTCATCTTTCTGGCTGCTACATACCGTCAATCGCAATTTTGCCCGTCTTCGGCATCTGTCGTTGAGTAACCCGCTGCATCCGGAAGAGCTGTACATGGCGCTGGCGGAATTTTGTGGTGAATTGCTGACCTTTTCGACCCGCTATGCACTGGCTGATATTCCCGCTTACCGGCACGAGGACCTGCACCAGGTGTTCTCCACGCTGGATTTGCAGATTCGCGAGTTGCTGGAGACGGTGATCTCTGCACGCTATGCGGTGATCCCGCTGCACTCTCCCAAGCCATCCTTCTTCATCGGCAGACTCGAGAGCGATCGCTTTCTCGATAACGTTGACTTCTATCTGTCGGTGCAGAGCGAGCAGCCTGCAACGCAGCTGCTGGATAACGTTCCGCTCAAGCTCAAGATCGGTTCGCCAGACGATGTCGAGAAGATCCTCAACTCTGCCATGCGCGGGGTGGCGTTGAGTCATGCCAGCCAGACGCCATCTGCCATGCCGGTTCGGGTCGGCAACCACTACTTTGCCTTGCAACCGCATGGTGACATTTATTCCCGAATGCTGCAGTCGCGCAGCATTTGTATCTACGTACCGCAAACCCTGTCAGGTCTCAACCTGGAATTGATTGCTGTTTTCCGCTGAGTCAACCATGAACCAAGTTGTTGCAAACCCCGCCGAGCAAGCTGCTGCTATCGCCATCGCCCCTTCCGGTCCTTCCCTGCGCGAAATGCTGGAAGATGGCGTCTATTTGCTGTTTCTGCTGAAGGATGGCAATGCGCCAGGCAGCAGCGTGGAGTTCAATCGTCGCATAGACCTGTTTTTGCAACAGTACGAGCGCAATGCCCGCAACTTCGGTAAATCGCACGAAGCTATTGGTCAAGCAAAGTACGCATTTTGTGCGCTGCTGGACGAAATCGTACTGGCATCGGACTTCGCCCTGCGTGACGAGTGGGAGCGTATGCCGCTGCAGTTGCGCCTGTTTGGCGAACACCTGGCCGGGGAGGGGTTCTTCAACCGCTTGGAGCAGTTACGTCTTGACCCGGCGAAGCACATCGAAGAGTTGGAGGTTTATTACTCCTGCCTGTTGCTGGGTTTTCAGGGGCGTTACCTGCTGGAAGGGGAAGAGAAGCTTGGCTATCTCACCCACAAGCTGGGGCAAGAGATCCAGCAGGTCCGGGGGGGCAAGGCCGATTTCGCGCCCAATTGGCAATTGCCGCAACGGTTCCAGGCATTCGTCCGCCACGAGCTGCCGATGTGGCTGTACTTGGCACTGCTGGCACTGGTCGCCGCCGGAATCTGGGGCACCTATCGCTGGCTGCTTGGCCGTCAACTGCATGCACTGTTCGGAGGCTGAGCATGCAGTTCAACGGTTTGCGACAAACACGGGTACTGCCATCTGTTCTTGACCGCTTGCTGGACGACCAGCCGGATGTGAGTCACGGGGCTGACTCGCTGCAATTCGATCTCCCCCAATTCCGTCGTGCTTTGGCACGTGATCTGGAGGCATTGCTCAATACCCGGGTAATGGATCAGCCGGAATTGTTTGACGCCCATAGTTTGGCCGGGGACAGCATGCTGCAGTACGGGATTCCGGACTTGAGCGGCATCAGCCTGCTGAATCCCGACGATCGAGAGCTGTTGCGTGAGCAATTGCGTCGTGCCATTGAGCTGCACGAGCCACGGCTGTCACGGGTGCGGGTGAATCTGGACGCGCCACGCGAGCTGGAACGCCACCTGCGCTTCCGGGTGGATGCCGTGCTGAAAGTACACCCACACCGGCCGCCGGTGAGTTTTGACGCCACGCTGCAGCTGTCCTCCAATGCCTACAAGGTGCAAGGTTGATGAACCTCCCCGACCTGCTCGCCAGCTTTGCCGCCGCCTTCAACCAGGACCAACGTCTGCTTACCCTGCAGCTGGGCGATGGCAGCCGCTGGGGCGAGGCACTGCTGCCGCTGGCGCTGTCCGGCGAAGAGGCGCTGGCCGACAGCTATCGCTTCCGGCTAGAGTGCCTGTCCGCCAGTGACAGCATCGAACTGAAGTCGCTGCTCGGCCTGCCGGTGCGGCTGGGCATTGCCGGCGCCGATGGCAGCGAATCGCTGCGCTGTGGCGTGGTCAGTGCTGCCGACACCCTGGGCAGCGATGGCGGTTTCGCCAAATACGCGCTGAGCATCGAGCCGCCGTTCGCGCTGCTGCGGCTGCGCCAGACTTCGCGGGTATTCCAGGACCTGTCGGTCGACGCCATCGTGCGGCAGATCTTTGCCGAGCACGCGGCGGCCAACCCGGTGTTCGCTGCGGTGCAGAGCCTGGACTTCGTGCTGTCCGGCCCGCTGCCGGCGCGCAGCTACTGCCCGCCGGCAGCGGGCCGGACAGCACGAAGTCCAGGCTCTGCACCGCAGCGAACAC
>NZ_CADEPL010000039.1 GCF_902829295.1 Vogesella oryzae | reverse complement strand
GCCCTGCTGCTCGTATTGCGGCTTCTTGCTGATGACGTTGATCACCCCGCCCGGTTCCTGGATGCCGTACAGCAGCGAGGCTGGCCCTTTCAGCACTTCCACGTAATCGCTGGTGATGTCGAAGTTGCGCAGCGTGGCGGCGCGCACGCCGTCGCGCAGGATGCTGCCGTCGCCGCGCGTGCCGAAGCCGCGGCGGATGAAACTGTCGGCAATGCCGGCCAGGGTGTTGCTCTGGACCACGCCGCTGACATTGCTGACGGCGTCATCCAGCGTGCGCGCCTGCTGGTCGCGGATTACCTGCGCCGGTACCACTGCCACCGCCTGCGGCGTATCGACAGCCGCGCGCTGGTAGCCGCTGCTGACGCTGTTGCCCGGCTGGTAGCTGTCGGCGGGGCGGGCTGGTGCGGTGACCACCACGGTGTCCAGTTCCGTGGCGTCGCGGTGGTCGCTGGTGGCGGCATGACTGCCGGCGGGGAGCAGCTGGCCCAGCAGCAGGGTAGTGGAAAGCAGGGAAGGCGTTTTCATGCGTGCTAGCTTGATCTTGTTGTAAATGCGAAGAATTATCGTTCGTGATACAATTTGATGCAATGCCGCAATCAATGGCTCCCGCAATTCACCCGCATGGCATGGCTGCCATGCGCTCACCGGACCGACCATGAAACGTTACCTGCTCCTGCTGCACCGCTACCTGGGCCTGGGCTGTGCCTGCTTTTTGCTGCTGCTGGGTCTCTCCGGCAGCCTGCTGGTGTTCCGCGCCGACCTCGAAACCGCCACTGGCCTGCGCCCGGCGCCTGCGGCCAACGTGGCCAGCTATCAGGCGCTGGCCGATGCGGTGCTGGCGCGCTACCCCGGCGCCGATTTCAACCTGCGCTTCGCCGCGCCCGGCGAGGCGGTGCAGGTGCGGCTGCATCTGGCAGCTGGCGAGCGGCGTTTGTGGCTGGATGGCGGCAGCGCGCGCATCGCGGTGGATCAGGCTGACGGCCACGGGCTGTTCGACTGGTTGCTGCGGCTGCACGAGACCCTGCTGCTGGGCGAGGCCGGCGAGACGCTGGCCGGAGTCTGCGCGCTGTTGCTGATGCTGCTGGCGATCAGCGGCGTGGTGTACTGGTGGCCGCGCGACTGGTCGCGCGCCTGGCAGCTGCGGCGCGACAAGGGGCTACGGGTGTGGCTGGGCGACCTGCACCGGCTGGTGGGCATCGGCTGCTGCGTGCTGTTGCTCAGCGCCGGCCTGACTGGCGCTTACCAGGTGTTCAACCGCCCGGTAAACGACTGGATCAACGGCTGGTACGGTTACCGCGCGCCGGCCAAAATAAAACTCGCACCGGCGCCCGGCGCGGCGCGGCTGCCGCTGGATGAACTGGTTGGCCGCGCGGCGCAGGCGATGCCGGGGGGGCGACTGGTGGACATCAAGTATCTGTCGCAGCCGGGCAAGCCGCTGCTGCTGCGCTGGCGCCTGCCGGGCGAGCTGCACCCCAATGGCCGCAGCAATGTGGAGATCGACCCCTACCGCGGCAGCTTGCTGCGGGTGACGCCGGTGGCACAGGCGGCGCCGGCGGTACGGCTCACCAGCTGGGTGTACGCGCTGCACACCGGCAGCCTCGGCGGCTGGCCGCTGCGTCTGTTGTTGCTGCTGGCCGGCGTCGGGCTGGCGTTGCTGTCGGCCAGCGGTGTCTATCAATGGGCGGCGCGGCGGCACAAGCAGCGCCGTGCCCGGCAGCTGCAGTTGGCCGCACGCTGCCAGTAATCACCGGGCTGGCAGGGCAGGGTGGCTGACGCTGCTCATGCATCTGCACTACCATAGCGCGATTCACCGTGGATGCCTGCCGATGCGCTATTTGCCCCTGCTGTTGCTGTGCCTGCCGCTGCCGGTACTGGCACTGGATTATCAGGTCGAGATCGACGCGCCGCTGCTGTTGCAGCCGCTGCTGGAGGACAACCTCGACCTGGTGCAGCTGCGTAGCGACGACACCCTGCAGGAGCGCGATCTGGCGTCGATGCTGGAAACCACGCCGGCGGAGGTGAAAACGCTGCTGGAAACCGAGGGCTATTTTGCGCCGCAGGTCAGCGTGCAGCGCGACGGCAAGCTGGTGCGGGTACGCGTGCAGCCGGGGCTGCCGGTCACGGTGGCGCAGGTGACGCTGCAATATCAGGGTGCGGTGACGCAGGAGCCCGACTACGCGCGCTTCGTCGCCGATGGCCGCGCGTTGTGGAGCCTGCCGCAGGGCGCGGTGTTCCGCCAGGGCGACTGGGACGACAGCAAGAAGGCCGCGCTGCGGCCGCTGCTGCTGGAGCGCTTCCCGCAGGCGCGCATCGCCGCCTCGCGCGCCGTGATCGACCCCGCCAGCCGCCGCGCCACGCTCAGTGTCACCATCGACAGCGGCCCGCGCATCCGCTACGGCGAACTGGTGGTCAGCGGCGCACAGCGCTACCCGGACAGCGTGATCCGCGGCCAGGCCAATTTCAGCGCCGGCAGCGACTTCCGCCAGCAGGACATCCTCGACTATCAGGCCAGCCTGGAAAAAGACAGCCACTACAGCGGCGTGGTGGTGGCGCCGCTGTGGGAGCAAGTGCAGGACGACCGCGTGCCGATCGGCGTTACCGTCACCGAGGTCAAGCGGCAGAAGCTGGACCTCGGTATCAACTACAGCACCGGGGACGGCCCGGGTGCGCGCATCGGCTACGAACACTACAACCTGTTCCGCCGCGGCTATACCGGTTCGGTGGTGCTGGACTGGAAGCGTGACAAGCAGCAGCTGGATCTGGGCCTGGGCTTCCCGCGCCAGGTGGGCGGCTATTCGCATGCCATCAACCTGCACGCCAGCCGCGAGGACAGCGACGGGGTGATTACCGATAACCGCGAACTGGGGGTGTTCCGCATCCGCCAGACCGGCAATATCGAATCGCGGCTGGGGCTGGAATACGTGCTGGAACAGGAACACGAAAACGACGTGCTGACCCGCGACAGCAAGTCGCTGATCGCCTCCTACGGCTGGACGCAGCGCGCCATCGACAACCTGCTGCGCCCCAGCAGCGGCTACCTGGTGGAAGCGCAAGTGGCGACCACGGTCGGCGATCTGGGCTCGGATACCCGCTTCCAGCGCGGCTATGTGCGGCTGGCCAATTACTGGTCGCCGCACTGGCTGCGCGGCACGCTGGTGTCGCGGCTGGAAGGCGGCCAGGTGTTTGCCGCCGATACCTCCGAGGTGCCGACCTCGCGGCTGTTCAAGGCCGGTGGCGTCAACAGCGTGCGCGGCTACGAATACCAGAGCCTGGGGGTGGAAGCCAGCGATGGCACCATTAATGGCGGCCGGGTGCTGACCACCGCCAGCGTGGAATACCAGTACCCGGTGACGCAGAACTGGCGCGCCGCGGTGTTCTACGATGCCGGCGATGCCGCTGCGTCGTGGCAAAAGCTCAATCTGGCCACCGCCTACGGCGTCGGCGCACGCTGGCTCAGCCCGCTGGCGCCGCTGGCGTTCGATATCGCCCACGGCAACCGTGATAACCGCTGGCGCTGGAACCTCAACCTCGGTCTGGCGTTCTGATGCCGCAGATGACGACTCCTCCCGAC
>NZ_CADEPL010000038.1 GCF_902829295.1 Vogesella oryzae | reverse complement strand
AGCATGCGTGCCAGCAGGATCGAGCCTGCTATCTGCCGCGCCGGAATATCCCAGTCCCACACGCCGTGGCCGGCACCCTCGATGGCAAACTTCCAGCGCTCTTCCGCCTGGCGGAGTGCCTCGCTGGCAAGGCGGTATTCATTGCGGCTGCGGGTGGCGCTGATCACCTGGCCATAGGTCACCAGCAGCGGTTGCAGCAGTTCCAGCAATTGCTCGTCGTAACCGCCGGCACGGTTGGCAACACCGACCAGCCCCACCATCTGCTCGCCATGCATCACCGGCACCGCCATGAAGTTCAGCAACGGGGGGTGGCCGGGCGGGCGACCGCCGGCACGGGAATCGGTGGACGGGTTGTTGCTCAGCAGCGGCTGGCCGCTTTTCAGCGCATGCCCCAGCAGCGTGTCCAGGCGGCGGAACTCCATGCCCTGGTGCTTGAGGTTGGCCACCGCCGCGCGCGAGGCCTCGTCCCAGCTGATGTCGGTCAGCGCGTGCAACCGCAGGAACGGCTGCTTGTCTTCGTCGTACAGCACCTCGCCCACCAGACCGTATTCGCTGCCGGTAAGCTGCAGCAGCTGCGTCAGCACGGTTTCGTAGGTGGTCTGCTCGTTGTGGTGCTCGATGTACTCGCCCTGGATACGCGCCACCGCTTTCAGCTCGGCAGTGGATAGCGCCAGCTGCTGCTGCGCCTGCCGGCTCGCGCTGATGTCCTCCTGCGACACCAGCCACACCTCGCCGTAACGCGGATGGCGGAACAGGGAAATACTGGTTTGCGCCCAGAACATGCTGCCATCGAGCCTGCGCGCCGGCCATTCGCCCTGCCAGCGCATCTGCTGCTGCAGGGCAAGCTGCAGCTGTGGCGGCAAGGTCTGGCCACCGTCGGCGTGCAGCGCCGGTAGCGGCAGGCCGCCCATGCTGCCCGGCGGGTAACCATACAGTGTCTGCAACTGCGGGTTGGCATACAGGATGCACTGCTCGCCGGCATCGACCAGGCATACCCCTTCCAGCATGCTGTCCAGAATCTGCGCATGCAGCCGCAAATCCGCCTCCATGCTGGCGAGTCGTTGCTGCAGCGCCTGCTGGCTGTAATCGGGCTGCGGCCCACTCTGTTCGCGCCCCGGCAACACTGCCGCCGGCAGGCCGCTAAAGCTCGGGCAGGCACTGCAGTATTCCAGCGTGCCTGCGCTATCGTTAACACAGCGGTGCGACGGCTGGCCGGCGGCCTGTTCGCCGGCAGACGGCATTGCCGGTACCACATCCGCCAGCAGGCAGCCAATACCCTGCTGCACCCGGATCAGCACTGGCTGCGTGCGCTGCGGCAGCTGCAGATGGCAGCAATATTCGAATGTTTCCCAATTGGCAGCAGCCCGGCACCATGCGGCCAACAGCTTGGCCCGCTCAGCCTCGACGATACGGCACAGCCAGCCGTCACCGGCAGCCGCGGCCGGTGACAACTCCAGCAGCTGGCAGCAGGCGGCATTGGCATGACTGATCCTGCCCGGCGCTGCGGCGTAAAACGCAGGCAGTGGCAAGGCGTCCAGCGCCCCGTCCGGGGGCGGGCTTGGCCAGGGTTTGCTCATGCGGGGATATCCTCTGCATGAAATCGGAAGGCAGCAGCGGCCAGAAGCGGCGGCAGTATGCGTGGTATCTGCATACGCTGCTGGCATGCAGCTTCACTGTAGGAAAAGAGTTCACGATAAGCCAGCGGTGTGATGCATTCATGTTGCAACTGCACTCAGCCACCGCCAGCAGCGGCGCGGCTTGTAGTCGGGCAGCTACACCACAGTCATCAAAAATTGTTACCACTTTTTTGCAGTTAATCCGCATAGCCGATTGACAGCTTGTGGCGGCGGCCTAGAATCACATCGAAAATAAAAACAACAAATTAAGTACAAAAACAAACATAAAACAAACACAACCAACAGCAAGGCATTAAGCCCAAGGAGACTTTCAATGCAAGACCAGTACATCCTGGCATTTGACCAGGGCACTACCAGTTCACGCGCTATCCTGTTCGATCGCGGTGGCAACATCGTGTCGTCGGCGCAGAAGGAATTCCGCCAGATCTATCCGCAGCCCGGCTGGGTAGAGCACGACCCGCAGGAAATCTGGGCCGGCCAGGTCGGCGTCGCCGCCGAGGCGCTGGCGCGCGCCGGCATCGCCGGCAGCCAGGTGGCCGCCATCGGCATCACCAACCAGCGCGAAACCACCGTGGTGTGGGACCGCGACAGCGGCCAGCCGGTGTACCACGCCATCGTGTGGCAGGATCGCCGCACCGCCGCGTTCTGCGACGACATCCGCGAGCGCGGCCTGGCCGACAGCATCCGCGACAAGACCGGTCTCTTGGTCGATGCCTACTTTTCCGCCACCAAGGTGCGCTGGATTCTCGACAACGTGCCGGGCGCCCGCGAGCGCGCCAATGCCGGCAAGCTGGCGTTCGGCACCATCGACAGCTGGCTGATCTGGCAGCTGACCCGTGGCCAGGTGCATGTCACCGACGTGTCCAACGC
>NZ_CADEPL010000037.1 GCF_902829295.1 Vogesella oryzae | reverse complement strand
GTGATCGACCTGCTGGAAGAAACCACTGCCATCTTCGATAGCTACACCCACGAGGCGCTGCTGTTTTCCTCGCTGGGCAGTCTGGCGGTGCTGTTGCTGCTGGGCCTGACCTGCGGCTGGCGGCAGGCAGTGCGGGTCACCATTCCGCTGGCCTGCGCGGTGCTGTGCGTAGTGGCGATTTTCGACGCCAGCGGCATCAAGCTGACCATCCTGCATCTGGTCGGCTTGCTGCTGGTGGTGGCCATCGGCTCCAACTACGCGCTGTTCTTTGCCAACAAGCAGCAGCTGGGTAGCGCCGCCGAACAACGCCAGGTCGAGGTATCGCTGGTGGTGGCCAACCTGGCGACGGTGACCAGCTTCGGCCTGCTGGGGACCTCCAGCGTGCCGGTGTTGTCCTTCATCGGCAGCACGGTGGCGATCGGCGCTTTGCTGGCGCTGGTGTTTTCCGCAATGATGGCGAGGATGCAGCCAGGTGCGCACCATTGAGGATTGCTGCCAGCCGGCAGCGCGGGCGGACAGCCTGCTGGTACTGTTGCCGCCGGCCAAGGCCAGCCTGGAAGACCTGCTGGCGCAGGGCATGGTGGCGGCGGTGCGCCAGCGTGGTTTGCCGCTGGACATCGTGCTGGCCGAAGTGGGTTACCAGCAGGTGATGGCCGGTACCGTGGCCGAAAGCCTGCAGCAGGCCGTAATGGCGCCGGCACTGGCGGCCGGCTACCGCCAGATCTGGCTGGCAGGCATCTCGCTGGGCGCCTTTAATGCGCTGCACTATGCTGCCAGCTACGCCGCGCTCTGCGGCCAACGTCTGGCCGGCATCAAGCTGCTGGCGCCGTACCCGGGTACGGCCGACATCCTGCAGGAAATCACCGCCGCCGGCGGACCGCGGGCCTGGGCTGACAATCCGCACACATCGCGGCAGCACGAGCGCATCTGGTGGCACTGGCTGTGCCGGCAGACCGGCGACGCGACGGACTGCCCGGTGTGGCTGGGGCTGGCGGACGAAGACCGTTTTATTGCCGGCCAGCAGTTACTGGCTGGCCTGCTGCCGCCGGCGCGCGTGCAGCGCACCGCGGGCGAACATAACTGGCCGGCGTGGTTGCACTTGTGGCAGCACTGGCTGGATCACGGGCCGTTGGCCGCTGGCACTGTTGCCCTGGCGGCGAAGGAGCAAGCATGACTTCCTGGCGCTTATCGCCGTTTCTCAAACTGTGTGTCGCCGTGCATGCCGCGCTGCTGCTGGCATGGTTGGCCGCACCACAGTACTGGCCGTGGCTGCTGCTGGCGCTGTTGCTGCTGCACGGCGGCATCGCGCTGGCCGGGCTGCTGCCACGCTGTGCGCTGCTGGGGCCGAATCTTACCCGGCTGCCAGCGGCCGCCATCCGCCGTGGCGAAGTGGCGATTACCATCGATGACGGTCCGGACCCGGCGGTCACCCCGGCGGTGCTGGACATCCTGCGCCAGTACCGGGCGCCGGCGACCTTCTTCTGCATCGGCGAGCGCGCGCAGCGTCACCCCGAGCTGTGCCGCCGTGCGGTGGCCGAGGGGCATGACATCGAAAACCACGGCCAGCGCCACCGCAAGCACACTTCGTTGTTCGGGCCGGCCGGCTGGCATGGCGAAGTCGGCGGCGGGCAGGGCACGCTGCAGGCGATTACCGGACGCTCGCCGCGCTTCTACCGGCCGATTGCCGGGCTGCGCAATCCGTTTCTCGACCCGCTGCTGCAGCGCAGCGGGGTGTTTCTTGCGAGCTGGACCCGCCGCGGCTATGATACGCGCGCCCGCGATCCGGACACGGTGTATGCCCGTCTGGTGCGCAATCTGGCCGCGGGCGACATCCTGTTGCTGCACGATGGCAATGCCGCGCGCACTGCCGACGGCAAGCCGCTGATCCTGGCCGTTTTGCCGCGTCTGCTGGACGAGTTGGCCGCACGCGGCCTGAAACCGGTAACCCTGCGCCAGGCCTGCGAGACTGACTGACCGGCTGCTGTTCGCCGCCGCGATTGTCTTTCGCCAACCCATGCTGATCTCTCCCGCCGCTTATGCAAGCTCTCCGACTTAGTGCCTACACCCTGACCAGTGCCGTGGGCGCCGGCCTGGCTTCCCATCTCGACGCCATGCGCCGGCAACGCGGTGGCATCGTCAGAAAACGCTGGGAAACCGTCGATTTCGATGTCTGCGTCGGCGAAGTCGACGGCGTCGATGACGTTGCCTTGCCGCCGGAGCTGGCGGCCTACGATTGCCGCAACAACCGCCTGGCACAGCTGGGACTGGCGCAGGATGGCTTCATCGCCAGCGTGCAGCAGGCGGTGGCGCGGTATGGCGCCGGCCGGGTGGGGGTGTTTCTCGGCTCCAGTACCTCCGGCATTCTCAGCTCCGAGGTGGCCTACCGCCAGCGCGATCCGGCCACCGGCGCGTTGCCGGCAGATCATCATTACCGCGAAACCCACAACGCCTACTCGGTGGCGGACTTTGTACGCCATTTCTTTGCGCTGAGCGGGCCGGCGGTGGTGGTCTCTACCGCTTGTTCCTCCAGCGCCAAGGTGTTCGGTAGCGCACAGCGCATGATCGCCGCCGACCTGATCGATGCCGCCATCGTCGGCGGTGTGGACACCCTGTGCCTGACCACCATTTACGGCTTCTCCTCGCTGCAACTGGTGTCGTCCAACCCGTGCCGGCCGTTCGATGGCGAGCGTGACGGCATCTCGGTGGGCGAGGGCGCGGCGTTCGCCCTGCTGGAGCGTGGCGACGAGGCGCAGGATGGCGACATCCTGCTCACCGGCGTCGGCGAGAGCAGCGATGCCTACCACATGTCGTCGCCGCATCCGGAAGGGCTGGGCGCCAGGGCGGCCATGCAGCAAGCCTTACAGCAGGCCGGCCTCGCAGCGGCGGACATCGACTACATCAATCTGCATGGCACTGCCACGCCCAGCAATGATGCGGCGGAAGGTGCCGCGGTGCTGGCGCTGTTCGGCGACGCCACGCCGTGCAGCTCCACCAAGGGCCATACCGGTCATACCCTGGGGGCCGCCGGTGGTATCGAGGCACTGATCTGTGCGCTGGCGCTGCAGCACGGGGTAATGCCGGGCGGGGTGGGCACGCAGACGCTGGATGCACGGCTGCCATGCAACTACCTGCTGCAGACGGCAGAGCGTCCGCTGCGCCATGTGTTGAGCAACTCGTTCGGTTTTGGCGGCAGCAACTGCAGTCTGGTTTTCTCGCGGGTGGGGGCATGATGGCGTCAGCGAATGCGGTAACGATTTATCTTGATGGCCTGAGCCTGCTCGGGCCGGGCATGCACGACTGGGCGTCGGCTGCCGCCTGCCTGCTGGGGCAGGCGCCGTATCAGCCGGCACCGGTAACGCTGGCGGCGCCGGCCATTCTGCCGGCCACCGAGCGGCGCCGGGTTGGTGCGGCAGTGAAGCTGTCGATGGCGGTGGGGTTGGCCGCAGTGGAGGCCGCCGGCAGTCATGCGGCCAACCTGCCCAATGTGTTCAGCTCTACCGGCGGCGATTGCGACAACTGCCACAACCTGCTGGAAGTGCTGGCTTCCGGCGAGCGGCTGATTTCGCCGACCCGCTTCCACAATTCGGTGCATAACGCACCGGCCGGCTACTGGGGCATCGCCACCGGCTGTACCGAGGCGTCCACCAGCCTGGCCGCTTACGACGCGACTTTCGCTGCCGGCTTGCTGGAGACCGTTACCCAGGCGCACAGCGCCGGCAAGTCCTGTCTGCTGGTGGCTTTCGATACCGCCTATCCGGAACCGCTGTTTTCATTCCGGCCGATTCCCTATTCAATGGGCGTGGGCATGGTGTTGAGTCCGCAGCGCAGCGCTGCCAGCGTGGCCGAGCTGCGCATCGGCATCAGCCAGGAGCCGGCCACTGTCATGGCCGATGCCCAGCTGGAAGAGCTGCGGCAGCGTATTCCCTGCGCGCGCAGCCTGCCGCTGTTGCAACGGCTGGCTGGCGGCCAGCCGGGGCGGGTGGTGCTCGACTATCTGGACGGCTGCCGCCTTGCCATCGAGGTGGCAGCATGATGGGGCCGGTGATGGATCAGGCCTGGATCGCCGCGCGCATTCCGCATCAGGGCAGTATGTGCCTGTTGTCTGAGGTGGTGAGCTGGAGCGAGGACGACATCGTCTGCTTCGCCGACAGCCATCAGCTGCCGGATAACCCGCTGCGTGCGGCTGGTCGTCTCGGCGTGGCCAATGCCATCGAGTACGCCGCGCAGGCGATGGCGGTGCATGGCGCGCTGCTGGCCGGCGATGCCGCGCCGGCCCGTGCCGGTTATCTCACCAGTGTGCGCGAACTGAGCTGGCATTGCCGCCAGCTGGACGGGTTGGCCGCACCGCTGCGCATTCACGCCGAGCGGCTGTCCGGCAGCCCGGTAAATGCCATGTATCGCTTTACCCTGCATGCCGGCGAGCGCCTGCTGGTCAGCGGCCGCCTGGGCGTGGTGCTGGACGCCGACGCACTGGCCGGCAAGCGCAACTCTTGAGAACAAGCATGAAACGAGCCTTGATTACCGGTGGCAGCGGTGCCATCGGCGCAGTCATCAGCCAGCGGCTGGCAGCCGACGGTTTCCACGTCATCATCCACGCCAACAGCAATCTGGCGGCGGCCGAGCAACTGGGGCAGTCATTGCGCCAGCAGGGCTACTCGGCACAGGCGGTGCAGTTCGATGTGGCCGATGCCGCCGCTACCTCGGCCGCGCTGGAGTCCCTGCTGGAACAGGGCCCGGTGCAGGTGCTGGTGAACAACGCCGGCATCCACGACGACGCGGTGTTTCCGGGCATGCAGGCGGCGCAGTGGCACCGCGTGATCGACGTGTCGCTGCATGGCTTCTTCAATGTCACCCAGCCGCTGACCATGCCGATGATCCGCACCCGCTGGGGGCGCATCATCAACATCACCTCGGTGGCGGCGCTGGCCGGCAACCGTGGCCAGACCAACTACGCCGCCGCCAAGAGCGCGCTGCACGGCGCCACCAAGTCGCTGTCGCTGGAACTGGCCAGCCGTGGTATCACCGTCAATGCGGTGGCGCCCGGCATCATTGCCTCGGACATGACCAAGGACGTGTTCGACAAGGAAATGGTGGCACAGCTGGTGCCGATGAAGCGGGTTGGGCGGCCGGAAGAAGTCGCCAGTCTGGTGGCGTTCCTGGCTTCGGAACAGGCCGCTTATATCAGCGGCCAGGTCATTTCCATCAATGGCGGCATGATTTAAGCGTAATTAGGGCACGGGAGAGTTCTGTGGTAATGCCAACTCCTAAACTTACAATCGCATGCGAACTGCTGGATCGTGCTCTTCGCCTCTACTACGAAGGTGATTCCGACTTTGCTGCGCTTCATCTTGCTGGTGCGGCTGAGGAGTTACTTGGTAAGTACGTAGAGGCCTTTGGTGGGGAGTCGTCATTTGCTAACTTGCAGAGTGCTGCTATCCGCCTCTCAAAGTACATTAATGAAGATGGAACAGAGTCGACCCCGAAGGCAATTGCAGGTGTTATGAACCGTGCTAAGAACGCGACAAAGCATATGGAAAAGACGGGGAAAGACCACGTTACTTTCAATGCTCGCACTGAGGCGCATGACCTACTCGACCGAGCCGTATCAAACTACTATCAGGCAATGGATGCATATGATCTGCCGGAAACCGAGTTGATCTGGCGGTTCAGCCAGGAGCGTGCTAGTGGGGTCTAAATAAGCGGAGTTGAGCTCGTCGTTTAAGGAGTCAACCTGCTGTGCTTGCCGCCTGCAGTTGCGTGCGCGGCGCATAGGCCAGCGCCACTTCCAGCTTGGCCACGTCCTGGCCAGCCACCTTTACCTGGGCATTGATCTGAACCAGCAGCGGCGCCATCTGCCGGCAGCTGATAAAGAACGCCACTTCCTGTTCCGGCAGTACCGGCTGCTTGAACCAGCAGTTGCGCACCGCCGCCAGTACGCCTACCGAATCCTCTGGCAGGGTCTTGACGTAAGGGTCGCCGGCCAGCAGGCCCGCGCCGGCGAGCTGCGCCATGGTTTCGATCAGCAGTACGCCGGGCACGATCGGCATGCCGGGAAAGTGGCCTTCGATCACCGCATTGTCGCGCGGCCAACTTGCCAGGCCATGAAACTGGTGCGGCCCGTCGATGGTGAGCTGGCGGCAGACGAAGATGGCGCCGCGGTGCGGCAATATCTGTTCGATATCGCCGCGCTGCAGGTGCATCGGGTACAGGTATGCCGCGCTGCTCATGGCGCGATACGCTTGGCCACCAGCGAGACGTTGCTGCCGCCGAAAGCGAAGGAGTTGGACATGATGGCGCGGATGTCGCAGCCATGGCGTGCCTGCAGCGGGATGTAATCCAGATCGCAGCGCGGGTCCGGCTGTTCCAGCGTGGCGGTGGGCGGCAGCGAGCCGCAGTTCATCGCCATCACGCTGAGGGCGAATTCCAGAATACCGCCGGCGCCGATCAGGTGGCCGTGCATGGCCTTGGTGGAGCTGACTGCCAGCCGCTCTGCCGCGCTGCCAAAGGCACCGCGGATCGACTCGGTTTCGGTGACGTCGCCGGCATCGGTGGCGGTGCCATGCGCGTTCAGGTACTGGATGTCGTCAGGGCTTAGGCCGGCATCGGCAAGCGCCTGCTGCATGGCGTAAATCTGTTCGGCGCTGGAGGGGGCAGTGAGGTGGGCGGCATCGCTGCTGCAACCATAGCCGGCCAGTTCCGCCAGCGGCTGTTGGTCGCGATCGCCGGCGCGTGCGGCGCTTTCCAGCACGATGGCGGCAGCGCCTTCGCCCAGCACGAAGCCGCTGCGATCCTGCGAGAACGGGCGGCAACTGCGCGCAGGGTTGGCCGCATGCGGTTTGGCCATCACCCGCAGTGCATTCCAGGCCAGCAGTGCGCCCGGGGTCAGCATGGCTTCGCAACCCACTACCACGGCGGCATTCAGGTAGCCGTCGCGGATGGCGCGAAAGGCTTCGCCGATGGCGACGCTGGACGAGGCGCAGGCCACGGAGTAGGTGTGGCTGGGGCCGTGCAGGCCGTAGCTCATGGAAATGGCCGCTGCCGGAGCGTTGGCCATCATGCGCGGTACCGATAGCGGATGGACCATCACCGGGTTGCGCTTGCCATCACTGTGTACTGCCGACTGGAAGCGGTCGTACAGACCATCCACGGTATGGGCGCCGCCAAAACCGATGCCGACGAATACGCCGACGCGGCGCGCATCGGCTGGTGCGCTGCCAAAGTTGGCCGCAGCCAGTGCTTCGTTGGCGGCTACCAGCGCAAACTGGCTGGCGCGGTCCAGTCCGGCATGTTTGTTATCCAGCAGGCTGGCCGGTTCGGCAGCGGCCTGTGCCAGCAGCACATTGGGCAGCCATTTTGCAATGTCGGGGGTGGCGGCGCCGATGGCGCAGTGTCCGGCCAGCGCCTGGGCAAAGCTGGTTGGCAGGTCGGCGCCCAGCGGGCTGATGGCGCCCATGCCGGTAATCAGCACCTTGGCCACTATTTGCTCGCTTCGAGGCTGAGATCCGGCAGTTCGCCGTTGTTGTGCTCGCGGATGGCGGCCTCAATGTCGGCCAGCATCTCGCGGAAGCTCATCTGCGGATAGCGGGTAGGGTCCGGTAGCTGGAAGCCGCAGCGATCCTCGATTTCGAACAGCATCTCCACCATGTCCAGCGAGTCGAGACCAAGAGCGGAAACCTGCAGTGCCGGGTCGTCAAACAGCGCCGGATTCTTGTCCTTGGTATTGATCAGGTAGTTCTTGATGATTTGTTCAAGCATGCGAATTCGATCCAAAGTGTGGCAAATGCCAGCGTTCGGCAATTATCAAAGGTTGGCGATTATATAGTAAAATTCGCGGCAAATGCGGGGTGGATATCCTGGTTTTGCCGGCATTCCTGCGGCTGGCCGGTATTGCCATGATGGCCGTCAATAACCCGGAAATCAGTCCCGGATGCCGGGTTAATTGCTGGCTATGCCAGACGGTATTAAGTTCGGTGGCCAATAATTATCCGGGGCGAAGTTTGGAATAATGTTGAATTGTTGTTTTCGTTGCGGCCAGGTCATCCTGTTTTATCTGATGCTGTGCTGGCTGGGGGGCATGCTGCTGCTGGGAAATATCCTGGTATTGCCACTGCTGCTGGCGCCGCGCCGCTGGCGGCAACCGCTGGTGCAGTGGGCCATCAGCGCTGTCTGCCGCTGCTTTCTGGCCGGAGCCCAGGCTTCCGGGCTGATGCAGCTGGACCTGCGGGCGCTGGACCGGCTGGCTGGGCGCAAGCAACTGTTACTGGTGCCGAACCATCCCAGCATGATCGACGCTTTTCTGGTGCTGTCGCGTATTCCGCATGCGGTGTGCCTGATGAAGGCCAGCATCAGCTCCAATATGTTTCTCGGCGCCGGTGCCTATCTGGCCGGCTACGTTTCCAACCGCTTTCCGGAGCAGATGTTCCGGGCCGCAATCCGCACCCTGCAGCAGGGCAATGTGCTGATGATATTTCCGGAAGGCACCCGTACCACGCGCCAGCCGGTAAACGAAATTGGCGGCTCGGTGGCATTAATTGCCAGAAAGGCGGCGGTGCCGCTGCAAACCATTATCATTACCACCAATTCCCCTTATCTGAGCAAGGGCTGGAAAATATGGCGCCCGCCGGTATTTCCGCTGATTTACCGTGCGGTGCCCGGACAGGAGTTTTCTGCGCAGGCGCCGCGGGATGAAACCACCCGCTGCTTGCAGCAATATTTCGAACATACGATCCGGCTATCCATTGATCCGGCGCTGCAGCTGAATCAGGACGCGCCACGCGGCCCGCATTCTTGACCGTGGTGCCGGCGATCGGCTAAGTTCGCCCAATTCAAACGGCATCCTTTGGGGTGCGTTTTTCTTTCAGTAATTTCGTGATGCCTATTTCCTCCACCACGCACGTGGTTCTTATTCCAAGCTATAACCCCGGCCCGAAAGTCCTTGAGACCGTGCGCGCCGCCCGCGAGCAGTGGTCACCGGTATGGGTGGTCGTGGACGGCAGTACCGACGGCTCTACCGCCGCATTGCAGCAGTTGGCCGCGACTGACGACGGGCTGCAGGTGTTTGTGCTGCCGGAAAACCGTGGCAAGGGTGCTGCGGTACTGCACGGGCTGGATCAGGCGGCGCGGCAGGGTTTCAGTCATGTGCTATGTATGGACTCCGATGGCCAGCACCCGGCGCAGCTGATTCCGGACTTCATGGCCCGCTCGCAGCAGCAACCGCAAGCGATGGTGCTTGGTTTGCCGGTGTTCGATGCCAGCGCCCCCAGCCTGCGGGTTAAAGGGCGCAAGATTTCCAACTGGTGGGCCAATCTGGAAACCCTGTGGATGGGGATCGGCGATTCGCTGTTCGGTTTCCGCGTCTACCCGGTGGCGCCGCTGCGGCAGATCATGCAGCGGCAGCGCTGGATGCGGCGTTTCGATTTCGATCCGGAGGCCGTGGTGCGGCTGTGCTGGCACGGGGTGCTGCCGGTCAACCTGCCATCGCCGGTGAAGTATTTTCAGGCCGACGAGGGCGGGGTATCGCATTTCAATTACTGGCGCGACAACCGCCTGCTGACCTGGATGCACATCCGCCTGATGTTCGGATTTGCCTTGCGCCTGCCGGTGTTGCTGTGGCGCAAGCTGGCTGGCAAACAGGTTGCCGGCTGATGTGGGTCCGGTTTGACGGTTGGTTGTGCGGTAAGGTTGGCCGCATGCCGGTAGCGGAAGGCTGTGGACTGGACTGCCCCGGCTCCTGTAGGCAATCCTGCTCTATGATTGGACTGTCCCGGGTGCAGTAGACAAACTCCTGCCTTACGCCGAGGCCCGCTCAAAGGCCTCGGGACTGATGCCACCCAGGTGACTGTGGCGGCGGGTGCGATTGTAAAAAGCTTCGATGTAATCGAATACATCTGACTTGGCCAAGTCGCGGGTTTTGTAAATCCGCTTGCGGATACCCTCCTTCTTCAGGCTGCTGAAGAAGGACTCTGCCATAGCATTATCCCAGCAATTGCCACGGCGACTCATGCTGGGCTCAAGGTTGTGGGTGTGACAGAAACGACGCCAGTCATCACTGCCATATTGC
>NZ_CADEPL010000036.1 GCF_902829295.1 Vogesella oryzae | reverse complement strand
GTTTGGCGTGTCGTCGAACAGCAGCTCGTTGTACTGCCCGCCGTGGTGTTCCTTCGACTTGATGCCGGACAGCGTCTTGTTGCCCGGCAGCTTGCCGGCAGCACTGAAGTCCGGCGTCGGGTGGCTGCCGTTGTACAGCACGCCGGTAATCACCGGCCGGTCGATATCGCCTTCGAGGAAGTCGACCAGCACTTCCTGGCCGATGCGCGGGATGAACTGGTGGCCCCAGGCGGCACCGGCGCTGGGCATCGCCACTCGCAGCCAGCAGCTGGAGCGCTCGTCCAGGTTGGCACCGCTGTCCGGATGCTCGTCCGGCCGCTGCCAGTGGAACTGCACCTTGATGCGGCCGTTGGCGTCGGTGTGCACTTCTTCTCCCTCCGGCCCGACCACGGTGGCGGTCTGCGCACCGCGGGCGGTGGGCTTGGCGTGGGTCGCGTCGGCATAGACCGGGGTCAGCGGGATGCCGCGCCGCTGGGCGTCGAACTCGCTGCGGAACGGCGCATCACTACTCTCGCCGCTGGCGGCCAACGTTGGCCGCAACGCTGCCGGCAGGCTGCGGCTCAGCTCGGCCGGCAGGTTGTTGCGCACCGCCAACGTCTGGCGGGTGACCACGAACTCGCGCTGCTCGGGGCTGTCGCCGTCGTGCGCCGGGTGCTCGTCGAGGCGGAACCACTGCCCGGCGGTGAGGCCGCGCACCGCGCCGCCGCCAGTAAAGGTCTTGGCCTGCGCATCGTGCGCCTGCTGCCGCAGCCGTGCGTAGTGGCTGAGCTGCTCGGCGTCGCTGGCGTAGTAGGCGCCGGGGGCGTCGTAATGTTGCAGGCTGCTCTGCAGCCGGCTGCCATCCAGGCCTTGATCCAGCGCCGATTCGTCGCCGCTGTGACCGGTGGCCACCGGTTGGTAGTCGTAAGTGGCCAGCGCCACGCTGCCGGGCACGATCTGTCGCGCGCCGTCCCAGCGGGTGAGGCCATCCTCCTCTTCCGTCGCATCGCTGCGGTGGAAACGCACGCGGTCAACGTTGGCCGCCGGCAGCGCATACGGATCGTCAAAGGCCAGCAGCTTGACCTGCGGCGTCTCGCCGTCGAGGTGCTCGTAGCGCCAGTTCAGCCCTTCCTCGCGCAGCAGGCGGGTGATGAAGGCGTAATCGGATTCGCGGTATTGCAGGCAGTAGCTGCGCGCCGGCAGCGGGCCGGACAGCACGAAGTCCAGGCTCTGCACCGCGGCGAACACCGGGTTGGCCGCCGCGTGCTCGGCGAAGATCTGCCTCACGATGGCATCCACCGACAGGTCCTGGAATACCCGCGAGGTCCGGCGCAGGCGCAGCAGCGCGAACGGCGGCTCGACGGTCAGCGCGTATTTGGCGAAACCGCCATCACTGCCCAGGGTATCGGCAGCACTGACCACGCCACAGCGCAGGCTCTCGCTGCCATCGGCGCCGGCAATGCCCAGCCGCACCGGCAGGCCGAGCAGCGACTTCAGTTCGATGCTGTCACTGGCGGACAGGCACTCTAGCCGGAAGCGGTAGCTGTCGGCCAGCGCTTCTTCGCCAGTCAAACTCAGCGGCAACAGCGCCTCGCCCCAGCGGCGGCCATCGCCCAGCTGCAGGGAGAGCAGACGCTGGTCCTGGTTGAAGGCGGCGGCAAAGCTGGCGAGCAGGTCGGGGAGGTTCATGGGCAGAAGTACAGGTTAACCATTGAATGTGACGCGGGCAGCATGCAGGCGTTGCTGGGTGTCGATTTTGGTGACGATGCGCTTGGCCGCGATACCGCTGTCGATCAGCAGCTTCTTGACGACTTCTGCCCGCGCTCTGGCAGCAGCAGGGGCATTGCCGACTTCACGGCGATCACAGTAGCCGGTCACGGTAATGACTTTGGCAATCACGAGTGCCGGCGCCAGTGACCGTACTTGTTGTTCGGTGATTGGCGTGAGTTTGGCGCTCATTTTGTCGAATGGCACCAAGGTGGGATCGCTGACAATGCTCTTGTTGCCGGTTGCTTCCACTACTTTGGCGGTGGCTTGTTCCACACCTTCAGCAACCTTGACGGTAATGGCTTTGCTTTCCTGTGCCTGTACGACAGCAGGGGGAGGCGTTTGCTGGGGAATGGGCTTGCGTAGGTTGGCGCATCCAAGCAGCAGCATGCTGCAGGCGGAGAGGGCAATGAAGCGGTAAAGCATGGGGCACTCCTTAGAAACCGGTGCCTTGGCTAGGCCAAGGTACCGGTTGGCATAATGCTTAGGCGATTACTTTGTTGGCTGTCAGATCCCAGCCTGCGCTGACGTTACCGCCACCAGCGCCATCGGCACGTTTCTGCTGGGTGTAGGTCCACTTGATCTTGCCGTAGCTGAAGCTCACTTGCTCGCTGGGGAAGCCGGCGTCGTTAGCGGAGCCGCTGGGTTCAACCTTGGAAATCAGGACTTGCTCCATCTTGATTTCCATGTATTTCACCTTGTCGCCACCGGCACGGCACAGTTCGATGGTGACATCCTTGATGTGCTTACCGGTGCAGCACGCTTCGTAGATCTTCGGGCTAGCCTTGTCCAGGAAGTGGGTGATCTCGTACATGCCATGGTTGACACGTTCGGCGGTGGCGCCGCCGGCAGAGCTGGCGGTGGCCTGGGCCGGCTGTTCGAGCAGGTGAGAGAACGATTGGATCTCGATCCAGTCTTTGTGCTGGTCGTCGGTGCTTTCGCCCGGGATGCCGTCGATTTTCAGGAAGGCGTCAAATGCCATTTGGATTCTCCAAGGGTAATAAAAAGGAAGCAGAGCTTCCGGAACACGTACCCGCCACGGCGGCAGTGTTGCTACCGCTGTGACGGGTGACAGGCGTTAGCCCGCCGGCTGTGGCAGCTCGGCAACCAAACGCAGGGAAATGGTGAGTTCATCCAGCTGGAAGTGCGGGCGCAGGAAGGCTGCGGCGCGATAGACGCCGGGCTTGCCCGGTACCTCGACTACATCGACGCGTGCTTCGCGCAGCGGATACTTGGCCTTGGCTTCCTGGCTGGCGGAGTCGTCAAGCAGGACGTATTGCGCCAGCCAGGTGTTGAGGAAGTCCTGTACGTTCTGGCGCGAGGCAAAGCTGCCGATCTTGTCGCGCATGATCGATTTCATGTAATGCGCAATGCGCGAAACCGCGAAGATGTAGGGCAGCTGGGTGGAAAGGCGGGCATTGGCGTTGGCCGCATCGGTGTTGTAGGTCTTGGCTTTCTGCACGGACTGGCCGCTGAAGAAGGCGGCGTAATCGGTGTTCTTGCAATGCACCAGCGAGATCAATCCAAGATCCGACAATAGTTTTTCGTTGCGGTCGGTGATGGCGACCTCGGTCGGGCACTTCAAGGCTACTTCGCCATCGTCGGTCTTGAAGGTGTGTGCCGGGAGTCCTTCCACCAGTCCGCCACCCTCAACGCCACGGATAGCCGCAAGCCAGCCGTACTGGGCAAAAGCATCGGTCAGGCGGGCGGCATAGGCATAGGCGGCATTGGTCCACAGATATTTGCCGTGGTTGCTGCCATCAACGTTTTCCTCGAAATCGAAAGCTTCTACCGGCACATTGTCGCGGCCATATGGCAGGCGACCCAGTACATGCGGCAACACCATGCCGACATAGCGGGAGTCTTCCGATTCGCGGAACGATTTCCACTTGGCGTATTCGACGGTATCGAAAATCTTCGCCAGATCACGCGGCTTGCCAATATCGGTGAAACTTTCCAGACCGAACAGGCCGGGGGCTGCGGCCGTGATAAGCGGGGCGTGGGCCGAAGCCGCCACGTGGGACAGTTCATCCAGCAGGTAAAAATCTTCCGGGTGGCGGGTAAATTCGTAATCGCCTACCAGACCGGCATACGGGGCGCCGCCGAAGGTGCCATATTCCTCTTCGTAAATTTTCTTGAACAGTGCGCTTTGGTCGAATTCCGGTGAGGCCTTGAAGTCCTTAACTAGATCCTTTTTGCTGGCATTGAGCACCTTGATTTTCAGCATGGTGCTGGTTTCCGACTGCATTACCAGGTACTTGAGGCCGCGCCAGGATGCTTCCAGTTTCTGGAATTCCGGATGGTGCATCACCTCATTGAGCTGGGCAGAGAGCAGGGCATCAAGCTCGGCAATCCGGGCATCAATGCTGGCGGACAAGTCGCGTGAAACCGTGACGCTTCCCTCCAGGACTTGGGCGACCAGCTCGCCGATCAGGTCGCGGGTATGCCCTTTTTCGCTTTCGTTAGTCGCAATGCGGCTCTGGTCGATAATGCTGTCCAGCAGGCTGCTGGCATCCAGTGCGGCGGAGGTTGCCGTTGCATCCAGTTGTTGTGCGGTGCTCATGTGTTACTCCCCGGATTTGTCGCTATGGGCGGATTGACTGATCTGGCGCAATTTCTCGGTGTCGCGCACTACCTCGTCCAGTAACTCCTCCAGCTTGTCGTTGCCTGCCAGCTTGTTGCGCAGGTCGGCCAATCGGGTACGCGCCTCCAGCAGGCGGCTAAGAGGTTCGATCTGGCTGACGACGTTTTGTGGCTCGAAGTCAGCAAGCTGGTTGAAGTTCAGCTCCATACCCAACTGGCTGCCGTCTTCTTGCAACTTGTTGTCTACCTTGATGGCCAAGCGTGGTGCCATGCCCTTCAGTACCTCATCGAAGTTGTCGCGGTCGATTTGCACGAACTTGCGTTCCTTCATCTTGGGTAGCGGCTCTTTGCTATGGCCGGAATAGTCGCCCAGCACGCCAAGCACGAAAGGCAGTTCTTTGGTTTCAATGGCGTCGCCGATTTCAACGTCGTAGGTGATCTGCACGCGGGGCGGGCGAACCCGCGACAGTTTTTTCTGGGTGCTTTCTTTGCTCATGGTATGGCTCTCGAAAAAAAGACGGTCTGTCTGAGGGGCTGTGTCAGCTGATGCTGCGGGCAAGGCTGGCGATGAGGTCGCGTAACTGGGCGAGATTGAGATCCGGGTCATTCAATCGGCGACCCAGGATGTAGCTGGCTTCTGCGTAAGCCTGGTGACGGCGCCATGGTGCCTGTTCGTCGGCCATGTCCACCGTATAGCGCGCGTTTAGCGGCTCTCCCCAGCATTGCGCCACGATATGGGCATCCGGCGCCCGTGGTTGTAGTGCCAGGAATCGCCCTTCCGGGCGGTTGATCAGCAGGCACTGAGCATCATCGCTGCTGTGCGTGCCGGCAGCGGCCTGGTACAACGATAGCCAGGTGGCGGCGGCCAACATGTCCTCCCCATCCGTGGCCGGTAACGGCAGTAGATAGGTTTGCGCACACAGGCTGTCGTGGAAACGGCGCTGCATCTGGCTGTGAAAGATGAAGGCCAGCAGCGTCGCTTCCAGTGATTGCCCCGGGAGTCGGGCGAGCAGCTTGTCCAGCTGCTGTACCGGAGTGCTTGCCAAGTGATGAGCCAGCAGCTGTTCGGCCAGCGCTACGTCATCGCTGGAAGCGGCGCCGAATAGAGACTGGGCCTCCAGATACTGGCGGCAGGCCAGCATTTCCACCGAGTTGTCGATGGCATTGATCAGTTGTTCTCTCAAGCCGCTGAAGTACAACTCTCCCGCCAGCAGCAGGACGGCCAGGGGCGGCAAGGCGAGGGTGGCCGGGAGCTGGGTGGCTGCAATCAGCGGAAAGTTGCGGCCGCTTTCGTCGTGACTGGGCTGGATTACGCCCAGCGACAGCCAGGCGTGGTCGCGACTGCGAATCACGAAGCAGGAACCGGACATGGCGCGGTAGCGCGCGACAGCATCGGCATCACTGGATAGTAGGCTGATGCTGTCTGCCAGTAGTTGATCCAATTGTGCCGCCGCAGGATGGGTGGCATTGATACGGATGAAGTCAGCTCGCCGTGGCAGCTTGCCAAAGATGCAGTAGGAGGTGGCTACCTCCTGTGTGCGTTTGAAAGTGAAGCTCAAGGCCATCTTCCCTGTTACAACGTCACGCGCTCGGGCAACGTCAGTTTGTTGAGGCGGGTCAGCTGCAGCGGATTTACGCCGCTGAGCACCCGGAAGTTGAGACGTACGGTCTGAGCATCGCCTTCCGTTTTGCGTAGTGGCCAGGCGAGCAAGGTCCCATCCGGACCGTCCTGTATGACTTTGGCGCTAGCCAGCAAGCGCATTAGCCCCATCCCTCCGGTGTAGTTAGCCACCACACTGCTGGCGCCGCTGTAGGTGAGAACCTGGATACGTGCCTCGGTGCTCTGGCTATTGCCGTTCCAGGTAAACGGTTGCCAGATCTGCGGACCGTTGCGATAGCGCAATTCCTGACCGTCAATGGCAAAGACAATTTCCGATAGGCCTGGAGTTGGTTGCGGTTGCAGTTCGAAGCGCAGGCCATCGCCGTCTTGCAGTTGGCCGTTGGCCAGGGCGCTCAGGCTGCTGACACTGCTGAGGAATGCCGGGTTGAATTTGATGCCGAGCTCACCCCAGGCGCGCGGTACCAGTTCGTTCCCGCGTTTTTGCACCAAGCCAGCCAGATATTTGTTGATAAAGCGATCTAGCGTACCGTCATCGGCTTTCAGAAAGCGGTTGATTTCGGCAATCGAAGCGGTGCTGCCGGAGTCGCTAAATGGATACTTGGCAGCCAGTTGCCGCCACTGTGGCAGTACTTCTGCCGCCCATGCCTGGTTGATGTCGGCTCCGACCGGGCCCAGTAGAGCGCTATAGGCACCACTGAGCGGGCGTACCAGCATCGGTCGAACCATGTGGATGGTATCTGGCGTACTTTGGGCTAACAGTGCGTTGTCGACATATCCGATGCTGTCGGCAAGCTCCGAGCCGCTGTTGTTGAATGTCGCCTGCAGCGTGGCACGGGCAAGCGAGCCTGGATCATCGGTACTGGCGATACTGCCAAGTTTTGCCTTGAGTTTGGCTAACTGGTCGAGGTAGCCATAGATTGGCGCATTGTCGCCCTTGACCAGGAGCGCGACCCCTGCGAACTGCTGACCGACCTCACCATATTGCTTGCCATTGTTTTTGGCTTCATTGTTACCGCCGCCAGTCAGCAGAGAGGCGGTTTTCTCCAGAACCGATTGCTTGGCATTCTCCAGCGAGCGGTTAAGTTCTGACGGGTTATCCCATGAGGTTTCAGTGGCTGCGCGCGCCAGGATCAACTTGATCGGCGAGGTTTCCCGCTCGGCAAGGCGTGTCATGGCCGAAGCAGCCTGTGCAGGAGAAGTAAAGTCGCGCACAGTGACACCTTGCAGGAAGTTCTTCCAGCTCGCGATGTAGGCGCTGCGGTACATTGCCTCTAGTGCGGCCCGGTTTTTATCGCTGTCCCCCTCTTTGCCCAGATTGTCCTGGCTGCTGGCTGCCAGCACCCAGTCATCACTGCGGATTTCACCTTTGCTAGCTTCAGTGATCGCACTTTTGATGTACTGATCCCAGGCTTCGCGTGTAAAGGCGCCTTCCACCATCTGGCTTCCTGCCATGATGTCGAGGTCGTGGTTGTCCAGAATCCGGGCCACCGTCAGCGGTGAGAAGCGGGTGTTGGCACGGGCACGAATTTCGTTGAAGACACGCTCTTCGGCCGACATGCGCTTGAATGAGCCTCGCAGTACGTCGCGGGCTTGGCTAACGACCCGCAGGTTGGGCGAAATCAACGGCAAGTCGGGCGCCTTGACCTGGCTGATATAGAACGCCAGCAATCGCTCAGCGATTGCCATGATTTCATCACTGCTGTACTGCCCTTTTTGCGCCTCCAGGTACGGACGCCAATACCGAGGCAGTTGGTCTGCCAGATGGGCAGCCTCCATGCGTTGTGGCTGATACAGCATCAGATAGGTTTTCAGCGCGTTGTAACTACTGTCCAGTTGCGGAGTCTTGGCTGGTTTTGTTGGTGCGGCATCGGCAGCGGGGGTACTCTCCGTCTGTGGCCGCCGGTTGGAACCGGTGGCATCAACAATGACAAGCTGTGCTTTCGCCTTGGCTTCTGCCGGGTTCCAACTTGCCGGATGCAGTGAGAAGCCATTGGCTTGCCAGTGTGTGGCTATCGGTTTTGCCGTGTGTCGCCACCAGGTCGCCTGCTGGGCCTGAACATCGTTGGCGGCCAGCATGACCGGCCGTGCTCGGAAGTCATCGTCCAGTGCACCGAGCTGAATGTTGGGTAGCGGTTTTCCTTGCAGGGCAGGACGCGGCTTGGGGCGGGACTTACTCGGCATTGTTGCTGCCGGTGTGTTCTGCTGGGTTTGTATTGCTGGCACAGGTTTCGGCGCCGGTGCCGGCGTAGGGAGCGGCGCTTGCTCCAGTGCTAGAAGCGTCTTCTCCAGATTTTGCTGGATAGGGGTAAGCATCAGGTTTTTTACGCCGGCAAAGTATTCGCTGCGCAATACCGATTCCAGTCCACGGCCTTGATACAAGCCTGCACCAATCTGCCAGGGAGTACCTTCCTGACGGTATGCTTGCAGCTGCTCTAGCCGGTTTTGCAGAAGTTGCAGCGCGCGCAGTCGATCATAGAGCTGTCCACTGCTGGCTAGCCGTTGTGCGCTGAGTCGCTCTTTGTGGATGTCTGCCAGCAGTTGCTGGTTGCCGATATATGACCAGCTCCATAGCCCTGCAAGCGAGCATAGCGTGAGCACGCCAGCGATCATGGCCGCCATGCGCCAACGGCTGTTGCCACGCTTTGTTTGCCGTGAAATCAGGTGCTGATCGGGGAACAATACTTTGCGGAATAGATCGCCCAGGAAAAAACTGTATGAGGCAGGAACTTGTTGTTTCTCGCGCTGGGATGATGCCAGGTCGAATTGGCTCTGTACCCGACTTGCAGCCACAATGCGCGGCGTGCCTTCCTGTAGGGCGCTGGAGAAGTAAAAGCCGCGCAACAATGGCCGAGAATGATAAGGGTCGTCCTCGTAAAGCAGGGTGATGAACTTTGTTACGGCCTCTTTCAGCCCATGAAATTCGATCGGGAAGGCGAAATGAGCAGGGCGAATCTGATCGCCACGGTATTGCAGTAGTTTTTCTTCTCCCGCCTGTACTAAGCCGCGATACAACAGTTCAAACTGCTGGCTGGCAACGTTGCCAGCATCAAAACCGTTGCCTTGATTTGCCGTCAGAGTGCAGCCCCATACGCGGTCGCGTTCGGACTCCGGCATGTCCTGGAAGAAGTCGGCAAATCCCCCAAGCAGATCAAGTTTGGTAAAGACCAGATAGATTGGCACATGCAGGCCGAAGGTATCGCTTACTTCGTGGATGCGTTCGCGTACTTGGCGCACGTAAATCGCGAAACCTTCGCTATGATGCTGAGCCAGCTCTGGCAGGCTGATGGCCACAAGAATGCCGTTAACAGGCGCCTTGGGGCGATGTTTCTTCAGGAGCTTGAGGAATGCCAGCCACTCTCCTCGATCTTCGCTCTGCGTGGCGTAGCGTCCAGCCGTGTCCAGCAAAACACCTTCAGTCGAGAAAAACCAGTCGCAGTTGCGGGTGCCGCCGACACCCTGGATGCCACTTTTGTCGCTAAACGGAAAGGTAAGACCGGATTGCAGGATAGCCGAGCTTTTACCGGCGGCTGGATGGCCAATAATCATGTACCAGGGGAGTTCATACAGCGCTGCGCTCCCTCCCGCATTTCCCAGCTTGGATTTTTTCAGGGTATCGATGGCGCCGAGTAATCGTTGTCGCAGCAGAGTGACTTCCGCGCGTTTTTCGGAACCGGCATGAATGACTGCATCGTCGGCCTGTTGCCGTAGCATTTTCTCCAGCAACCCTCCTGCGCGACGGGAAAGCAGTTGACCGATCAGCAGGCTGGCTACCCACAGCAGCATGATGGCAAGAATGCAGCCGAGACGCGCCTCGGTCGTCTCCAGCCCCATCCACTCGCCGAGAAACCACACTAAGGCAATCAGTATTAAAAACCCGATTGCGGAAGCCAATTTGGCATGTTGACGCCACCCCTTTTTCACCACCTCATTCACCTTCCTGTCGATTTATTGCTTGCTGATAGCAACTGCTTCAAAGAGCCGCTGCGTTCGATGTGTCCATAATCCTTAAAACTCCAGTCGCCGCCCCAAGTCAGAGCGGCATTGCCGGCCTCTTCTCCTAATGCCTGGTAAGCCTGCATGGCCCATGGGTCTCGCTCCGAAATCACAACTTTGCCGTTGTGAACGGGTGCAAGGTCGACAGCTAGCCCGTACTGATGCTTGCTTTGCCCCCCTCTTGCTTTGGTGACTAGGGTGGTTTGTCCGGCCAGAGCATCCTGTCGCTCCGGGCTGCGATAACCCTCCAGCAATGTCATGGGAAAGCCGCGCGCTTCCATTCTGGCCATGACATGCAACACGGATTGCACGAATGCAGGTTCCAGTCTGTTCCAGTCACGATCAGCTCCGCGCAAGCGTGGTTGCTGGCTGACGGCATCTTGGAATGCCTCTGGAG
>NZ_CADEPL010000035.1 GCF_902829295.1 Vogesella oryzae | reverse complement strand
CTTTCCGCCATCTGCGTCACCGGCATGCCCACCGGCACCGCGCCCAGCGCGGCCAGGGTCTTGTTACCCAGCCGCGACGGCGCGCGCACCTTCAGCCCCTTGAGGTCGGCCAGCGTCTTCACCTGCTTGTCGCGGAAGTGCAGCACGTTGGGGCCGTTCACCCACATCGCGATCGGCTTCAGGCCGGCAAACTCCTTGCCGGCGAACGCCGGCTTGCCCTTGGCCGCATCGCCCATGGCGAAGTCCCACATCGCGCGCGATGACTGCATCGGATTGCGGGTGAAGAACGGCAGCTCGAACACTTCGGTCACCGGGAAACGCCCCGGGGTGTAGCCGGGCAGCGTCCACACGATATCGGCGACCCCGTCGCGCACCTGGTTGAGCAGCTGCGGCGGGGTGCCGCCCAGCTGCATGGACGGATACAGCTGGCACTTGATGTCGCCCTTGGATTCGGCGGCGATCTTGTCGCACCACGGCACGATCATCTGCTTGTGCGCCCACGATACCGCCGGCAGGAAATGGGCAACCTTGAGTACCACCGGTTCGGCCTGGGCCAGGGCCGGCAACAGCATGGCGGCGGCCAACAGCGTCTTTTTCATAGCATCTCTCTCTTTGATGTGCGGATGGAGGTCCCGGCGCCCCGGCCTTGCGCCATGTGGACAACACCGGGGCATGCCGGGTACACCGGCGCGGCGCGCCGGCTGACGGCTAAGTCATGCTCAGAAGCGGTAGCGCATGCCGACCATCGTCGCGGTCTGGGAGCTGCCGGCCTCCGGCGAGACACCGGCCCCCGGCGACACCGCGTACTGCGCCTTGGCGCTGTTGCTGATATGGGCAAACTGCAGGTACGGCGAGAATTCCGGCGTCACGTTGTAGAACGCACGCAGCACCAGCAGCTCGGCGTTGCGGTCCTGATCCTTGTTGCGGATCCAGTGGTAGCCGCCATCAAAGGTGAAGTGCTCGCCATACTGCCAGGCACCTTCCAGGTAGTAGGTGTCGGACTTGATGGTGCCGGAGGCGACATCGGCCTTGCGTCCCAGCCAGCCAAGCCCCAGCTTGCCGCCGCTACCGAACTTGACGAAGCCGCCGAGGTGGGTGCGGGTGTCACTATCCTCCGGCCGGGTAAAGGCCACCGGCGCGGCGCCGTTGAAGAAATTGACCGTGGCGCCAGTACCGCCGCGCTGCTGGTCGTAGGCGGCGGCGACACCAAAGCGGCCGTTGTCGTACTTGGCCATCGCCGACCAGCCACGGCAGGCATTGCTGCCGGCGCCAGGCTGTTCGCCGGCGCAGGTACCGGAGCCCGGCGCCCCGCCGGTCGTGTCACGCGCCAGGCTGTAGATGGCGCCCAGCGACACATCGCCAAACTTGCCGCGCCAGGCCAGCGAATTGTCGTAACGGGCATTGGGCAGGTAGGCATCCAGCGAGCCCAGTGCGTAGATATTGGGGCCGAGCAGATCGGAATCCATCGCCGGGATCAGCATCGAATACTGGCGGCCGATGGTGAGCGAACCGTACTTGCTGTCGACGCCGGCAAACAGCTGGCGGCCAAAGATGCGGCCGCTCTGGCCGAGGGTGCCGTTGTCGAGGTTGAAACCGGTTTCCAGCGTGGCGATACCACGCAGCCCCGGCGTCAGCTCCTTGCTCAACCGCACGCCCAGGCGTGACGGCAGCGTACCGGTGATGCCCGGCATGCGGGTAACCGTGCCCTTATCACTGCCGTTTTTGACATTGCTGATGCTCTCGATACCGCCATCGAGCACGCCGTAGAACGTCACCCCCTGCGGCAGGCTGAAGCCGGGCGCCGCCGCTGGCGCGGTGGCGACTTTCTGCTCGATCTTGGAAACGGCCTGCTGCTGGCTTTCCTGTTGCTTGAGCAGGGTCTGGATCAATTGCCCCTGTTCGGCCAGCTGGCGCTTGAGCGCCTCGATCTCGGTTTCCGCCTGAGCCGGCATCGCGCTCAGCGCCAGAGCGGCAATAATGGCGCCGGCCAGCGGCTTCCGCGCGTTTGGCAACGGCTTACTGTTCTGATTGTTCATTGTGTCTCCTCTGTTGTTATCGCTTCGGCAGGCAAGCCGAAGCCCTTCCCGCCGACGGTATCGGAGAGAATCCGGTGTCGTTCCCGCCGGCACTCAGGCGGCGGGAAACTTGATCAGGGTTGGCCGCGAAGCGGGCCGTGGGGTCAGCGCGGAACCGGCCGGAGTGGACCCGGTACTGCGGCTGGATAGCGGGCGGCGCAGGTGCGCCACAGCGCGCCGGCGGCTGCCGCTGCAGGCGGCAAGCGCTTGATTGGCCGTAGCTGGCGAGTTATCAGGGCGACGGCGTTGAGCACTGCCAGTAGCCGGGCCGCGCCCTGTTGCATGGCGGAGGGGGTAACTGCGGGCGAAGCCGGCTTTGGCTGCGGTGGCCGGCAATGATTAAATGGCATGGCCGTTTTAAAAGCCGCGGCGGCCAAATAAACACCGGCAGGCAAAATACGCAATATGCTGACAGCCGAGCGCAGCCATTTAAAAATCACGGAATTTTTCACGCCGCGATATTTCTGAATATCGACAGTGACTTTTCTGTTTGCCATAAAAACATCTCCCCGCCCACCATGCCGGTAGTTTTAATTTTTATACTGCTACACCCTTAATCCGCATCACCTGCCAATACCGTCTTTCGCGATGTAGTGATTTAGTGCTGGAGTAATGACTCCGCTTGCACACTGGCCTGACTGCCATGCGGCCAAGTGGCTAGCCGCGCCGATCGCCGCACCGTATAGAGTGCCAACGGGTAAGCGTCGGAAGCAACCGCAGTCAGAGCAAGACGGATCGCCGCGGTAGCCAACAATCTAAAAAAACAAACAAATTCAATTACTTAAACTTGAAACAAGTTCTCACGCTTGCAGTTGCCGCAGCGTTGCCAACCTGCTGACGTAACGGCACGGCCGTTGCCGCTGCCCGCGCTGGGAAGTGGCCGATTACGTTATATCAGGCAGCCTGATACATTGATGATACTACCTGACTACACAGAAAAAACAATAGCGAACCCGCGGCCAACCTTATTTAGTAGCGGTTTGCAACACTGCTATTCGCTGCAAATACAACATATTCAGCAACGCCGGCGCGTCAATTACCGCCACCGCAAATAAAGACCGCAGGCTAACAGTGGCGAGACAACCATAAGGCGATGAAATATCGACAGCTACCATAATCCGGCAGCATTTATTGCTGCTACGCCGCATGGTTTTCAATATCGATCAATCTACGGCGGGCGTTTACCGACCGGTGGTGACCACCATCCCGGTGGGGAATTGCCGGCTGCACGCATCAAGGGCGAGCAACGGCACAGCCGCCGGCCCGGAGACCGCGGCCAACGACATGGCAGAAGCAACGGGGAAGCCGGTGTGCGGCGAGCAAGGTTGGCCGCAGGCCACGGGGCAGCCATAGAAAAACCCCCGTCCGCAACAGCGGTACGGGGGTTTCGGCCAGGGCGGATAATCAGGCCAGCAAGTGCAGCAGCGTCAGGGTGATCCCCGGGAACAACACCAGCAAGCCGATGCGCAGCACATCGGACACCAGGAACGGCGTCACGCCGCGGAAGATGGTGGCCATCGGGATGTCGCGCGCCATGCTGTTGATGATGTAGACGTTCACCCCCACCGGCGGCGTGATCAGGCCGATCTCCATCACCACCAGCGCCACCATGCCGAACCAGATGGACTTGTCTTCCATGCCCATGCCCCAGAAATCCAGCCCGCCGATGATGGGCAGGAAAATCGGCATGGTCAGCAGGATCATCGACAGGCTGTCCATCACGCAGCCCAGCAGCAGATACAGCACGATGATGGCCGCCAGCACGGTAAACGGCCCCACCTGCAGATGCTGCACCCACTCCGCTGCCGCAGTCGGCAGCTGGCTGATGGCCATGAAGGAGTTGAGCATGTCGGCGCCGATCAGGATCAGGAACATCATGCCGGTACCGCGCGCGGTGCCGTACAGACATTCCAGCAAGCCCTTGCCGCGCAGGCCGCCGGAGCGCCAGGCGGTAATGCCGGTGGCCAGCACCCCCACCGACGCCGCTTCGGTCGGCGTGAACAGGCCGCCATAGATGCCGCCGATCACCACCGCGAAAATCAGCAGTACCGGCCAGGTGTCGATCACCGTGCGCAGGCGTTCGCCCCAGCTGTGCTTGGGGCTACCCGGGCCACCGGCTTCCGGGTCCAGCCGGGTAACGATGGCGATCACCAGCATATAGCCCAGCGCCGCCAGAATGCCCGGCACGAATGCCGCCACGAACAGCTTGGCGATGTTCTGTTCGGCCAGAATGGCGTAGATCACCAGCGGCACCGATGGCGGAATCAGGATGCCCAGCGTGCCGCCAGCCGCCAGCGAGCCGGCCGCCAGCGACGGTTTGTACTGGTGACGCTTCAGCTCCGGCAGCACCACATGCGACATGGTGGCCGCCGTCGCCAGCGACGAGCCGCAGATGGCGCCAAAGCCGGCGCAGGAAGCCACCCCGGCCATCGCCATGCCGCCCTTCCAGTGGCCGATGAAGGCATTGCCGGCGCGGAACAGCGCCCGCGACAGCCCGCCGTGGGTGGCAAACTGCCCCATCAGCAGAAACAGCGGTACCACCGACAGGTCGTACACCGAGAAGCGGCTATAGGCCGCGGTTTTCAGCAGACCGAACAGCGGGTCCATGCCGGCCACCCACACATAGCCCAGCGCGCCACTGACGAACATGGCGATGCCGATCTGCACCCGCAACGCCAGCAAGCCCATCATGAAGATACCGATAATCAAACCGATCATTGCGCTGCTCATGCCTGCTCCTCACCGCTCAAATGCGCCACGGCACCACCGCGGGCTTCCTGCACCAGGGTCAGCAAGGCCGCCACCCCCAGCAGCACAAACGACGGCACCAGCGGGAAGTAACCCCACCAGATCGGCAAGCCCAGCACCATCGAACTTTCACCGTATTCACGCATTTCCAGCATGCCGGCAGTGGTACGCCAGGCCAGCAGGAACGACACTGCCGCCAGCAACAGGCAGGCCAGCGCATCCAGCCAGCGCTTCAGCCCGTCCGGCGCCCACAGCGTGAAGAAATCGACAAACACATGCCCTTTTTGCAGCTGGCAATACGGCAGACACATGGCGATGCCCATCGCCGAGGTCATCTGAACCAGCTCGAAGTCGCCGGGCACCGGCATGGAAAACAGGGCGCGGCCAACGACGCTGACCACCGACATTACCGCCTGCAACACAAACAGCAGACCGCCCAGCAACGCCAGCACCGCACAGATGCGGCTGATGGCGGCCGACAGCGGGCCGGTTACCGGCACCGCGTCATGAGACAAGGACTCAGCCATGAAAACCTCTCTTGTTGGCTAACAAAACGCCCCGGCTACCGAGTTAGGCGGCAGGCGGGGCAGCACAAGGTTTACTTGCTGTACTGTTTGACCAGCGCGGCAGCCTGGTCATACAGCTGCTTGCCGTTCAGGCCAGTGGCCGACACTTCCTTGATCCACTCCTGGGTCACCGGCTGGGTAGCCTTGCGCCACTGCGCCACTTCGGCCGGCGCGATCTGGTACACGGTGTTGCCACGCGCTACCGCGGCCTTGCGACCACCGGCGTCGCCCTCGCTCATCACCCTGGCGAACCAGGCCGAGGTTTCGCGGCCGCTGTTGTCGTCGATCACTTTCTTCTGCGCCGGCGTCAGGCTGTCGTACTTGGCCTTGTTCATGGCAAAGATCATGGTGGCGGTGGTCAGGGTGTTGTTGGCCGGATACTCGGCATGGAATTTCACCAGCTCGTGCAGCTTGGTGGCCGGTACCACTTCCCACGGCACCAGCGCGCCGTCGATCACGCCCTTGGAGATGCTGTCCGCCATCTGCGTCACCGGCATGCCCACCGGCACCGCCCCCAGCGCGGCCAGGGTCTTGTTACCCAGTCGCGACGGCGCGCGCACCTTCAGCCCCTTGAGGTCGGCCAGGGTTTTCACCTGCTTGTCGCGGAAGTGCAGCACATTGGGGCCGTTCACCCACATCGCGATCGGCTTCATGCCGGCAAACTCCTTGCTGGCAAACGCCGGCTTGCCCTTGGCGGCATCGCCCATGGCAAAGTCCCACATCGCGCGGGAGGAAGCTTCCGGATTGGTGGTGAAGAACGGCAGTTCGAATACTTCGGTCACCGGGAAACGGCCCGGGGTATAGCCGGGCAAGGTCCAGATGATGTCGGCAACGCCGTCTTTCACCTGCGACAGCAGTTGTGGCGGCGTGCCGCCCATCTGCATCGCCGGATACAGCTGGCACTTGATCTCGCCCTTGGACTCGGCGGCGACCTTGTCGCACCACGGCACGATCATCTGCTTGTGTACCCACGATACCGCGGGCAGGAAATGGGAAACTTTCAGCACCACCGGTTCGGCGTGGGCAAAAGCAGGCAACAGCATGGCAGCGGCCAGCAACGATTTTTTCATGGCTTCTCTCTCCGTGTGGGATATCCGTTCCCTTGCCCACTCTGACGGCGGACCTGTCGGGATGGCGTTGTTGTGTCTTGCCGCAGCAGTCTGCAATGCCACTCCGAGGCAGCACAGCCACGCGGCAGTCTACCTGCTATGCCAAAAAAGCATATCTTGGCATCAGCTATCACCATCATGACAAATGCGCCGTGCTGGCCTAGCCGGTGGTCGCACTGCAGCAGCGGGCGGCGCGCACATGAAAAAACCCGCGGCAGCCGGCGCATAGGCTGGCTGCCGCGGGTCATCGTCACAGCTAGCTATCAGGCTGGCAGTGCTTCCACCTGCCGCGGCGCCATGAAGTACAGCCAGGTCAGCGCCAGGAAGTAGCAGCACGGAATCAGCGTGAACAGCAGCGCATAGTTGTTATGCGTCGTCGTCAGCACGTAGCCGACGATCTGGGTCATGAACATGCCGCCGATGGCGCCGATCATGCTGCCAAAGCCGAACACGCTGCTGACCACCTCTTTCGGCGTGAAGTCCATCACCAGGCTCCAGATGTTGGCGGTCCACGCCTGGTGCGCGCCGATGGCCAGCGAGATGGCGGCCACTGCCAGCCACAGGCTGCTGGCACCGGCGGCGGCGATGATGGACAGGATGCACAGCGCGCACAGCAGCATCGCCGCCAGCCGCGCCGGAATCGGCGCCATGCCGCGGGCGATCAGCCACGACGACAGCGCACCGCCGCCGACGCTGCCGATATCGGCGGTAAGGTAGATCACGATCAGCGGAATACCCATCTGCGTCACGCTGATGCCCAGCTGGTACTGCTGGTTGAGGAACGGCGGCAGCCAGTACAGGTAGAACCAGAACACCGGCGCGGTCATGGTGAACGCCAGCGCATAGGCCCAGGTGCCACGCAGGCGCAGGATGCGCGAGTACGGCAGCTTGCTGGCCGGCGCCTCGGCCCCGGCGTTGATGTAGTCCAGCTCGGCGCGGCTCACCCGCGGATGCTGCGCCGGATTGTGGTAATGCCGCAGCCAGAACAGCAGCCACACCAGCCCGAAGCTGCCGATGACGAAAAACACCGCCTGCCAGCCCCACAGCAGCATGATCAGCGGCAGCAATACCGGCGTCACCAGCGCGCCGACATTGGTGCCGGCATTGAACAGCCCGGTAGCCATCGCTCGCTCGCCGGCCGGAAACCACAACCGCGTGGTCTTGATACAGGCCGGGTAGTTGGCCGCCTCCGACAGGCCGAGGAAGAAGCGGCAGATCATGAAGCCGGCCGCCGACGCCACCAGTCCGTGCGCGGCGGCGGCCACGCTCCACAGCAGTACCGCCAGCGCGAAGGCATGCTTCACCCCGACACGGTCGATAAAGCGGCCCTGGGCGGCAAAACCGATGGCGTAGCCGAGCTGGAACCAGAAATTGATATTGGCGTAATCCTGCGCCGTCCAGCTCATCTCCCTGGCCAGAATCGGCTGCAGCACGCCCAGCGCGGCGCGGTCGATGTAGTTGATGGTGGTGGCAAAGAACACCAGCGCCAGCATCCACCAGCGCGTGCGGCCAACGGCCATGGCGCCGTGCCAGCGCTGGCGCCAGCCGGGGGGCGCGCCGGCACTGCTGCTGACAGGGGTGTCGTATTGCGGGGTGTGCATCTTGAATTGTCTCCTGCGAGGTTGTGGTGGTGCCCGGCAGGCATGACAGGCGGCGGCATTGCCCCGGGCAAACACCGTCTCCTGCCCTCTCTGCGGGCCACTTCTCGTCGTTACTTTATGTTGGCCGCAGCGCCCGCGTGGGGTCGCTGCCGCCGGCCGTTTATGCGGCCTGCGGTCCGGATCTGTGCCCGGTACCAGGATCAAAACTTTGTTGCATGACTACTGCAACTGGCAACCTGCTTGTGCTGCGCCCAGATCCCGTTGGGCCGCGCCGGCAAAGCGGCGGGGGGCAAGGTTTTAAGGCGGCGCCTGAGCCGTTTGACGTTAGCAAACGGCGAATCGCCGACGCCTTGCCCACGGCTGCTTTGGCGGGGTTTCGCGGACCACCGGGGCGCCTTTTCTTTCGTCCATTTCTTTTGGCGCCGCAAAAGAAATGGACCCGTCCGCCGGGCGGAACCGGCGGCACAATCAACGTCCGCGTAGCGGACAGCGTCATAAATCGATCAGCAACAGACTCGCTGCTACATCAGCGGATAACGCTGCAACAGCCAGATCGCCAGACTGATGGTGACGAAGGAGCTGGTGGTCGCCAGCAGCAGGGTGGCGGAGCAGAAACCCTGCATGTCGTGACGCTGGCCGAGGATGGGAAAGATGCTCAGCATCGGCATCGCCGCAGTCAGCACCCCGGCCATTGCCAGCTGCGGATCGAGCGGGCCGAACAGCAGCAGCGCCCCCGCCACCAGCAAGGGGTGCAGCAGCAGCTTGCCGCTGGCGAGGATGCTGACGTCGCGCAGCATGCTGCGCAGCGGCAGCCCCACCAGCGAGCCGCCGATCAGGAACAGCGCCACCGGCGCCGAGGCGGCGCCCAGCATCGCCACCGGCTTGGCCAGCAGCGGCGGTAACTGCAACCCCAGCAATGCCAGCACGCCGCCGGCGACGATGGCCAGGATCAGCGGATTGCGGCGCAGCCCCAGCAGCGAGCGGCCGAAGGCGCGCAGGAAACGTTCCTGCCGCGTGCCGTCGGCCTCGGACAAGGCAATGCCCAGCGGCAGCATCAGCAGGTTTTCCACCACCATCGACAAGGCCAGCGCCAGCGTAGCCACCGGTCCCAGCAGCTGGTGCACGATGGGGTAGCCGACAAAGGCGCTGTTGGAGCAGGACATGCCCAGCCCGTACAGCGCGGCACGCGGCAGCGGCTGCTGCCGTGCAAGCATCGCCCAGCCGGTGCCCAGCAGCAGCATGGTCAGCGAGCCGGCGGCATAGGCGGCCAGATAGTGGCCGTTGAGCATCTCGGTCGGCGAGCGGGTGGACAGCGAATGCAGGATCAGCGCCGGCAGCGCGAAGCGCACCACCAGCAGGCCCAGCGCCGGCAGCTTGTCCGCCGGGTAGGCACCGCTGCGTACAGCCAGATAACCCAGCCCGATGAGCAGGAAAATGGGGGCGATCACCGCCAGGATTGCGAGCATGGGGAACTGCCAGTCGGGCGCTTACAGCGCGAATTCTTCGGTATCGATCTCGGTCTGGGTCGGCGCGTTGTAACGCGGGCCGGCAATCGGCTGCCGTGCCAGCAAGGCGTCCAGCTGCTGCAGCGTCTCCACTGCCAGCTGTACGCGGCTAGCTGCCACGTCTTGCTGCAAGTGGGCGATGCTGGTGGTACCGGGAATCGGAATCACATGCTCGCCACGGGTGAACAGCCACGCCAGTGCCAGCTGCGCCGGGGTGCAGCCGGCAGCGGCGGCGATCTGCCGGTAGGCGGCGAGGAAGCCAAGGTTGGCCGCATAGTTGTCCGGGTAGAAGCGCGGCATGGCGCGGCGGATGTCCTTGCCATCCAGCGCCGCCAGACTCTCCATGTCCGGCAGGCCATCGGCCAGAAAACCGCGGCCAACCGGGCTGAAGGCGACAAACGCCACCCCCAGTTGCTTGCAGGCATCCAGCACCGCGATTTCCGCGTTGCGGGTCCACAGCGAGTACTCGGTCTGCAGCGCGGCGATCGGATGCACCGCGTGCGCACGGCGCAGAGTGGCGGCGGATACTTCGCTCAGGCCGATGCTGCGGATCTTGCCCTCGCGCACCAGCTCGGCCAAGGCGCCGACGCTGTCCTCGATCGGTACCTGCTTGTCCCAGCGGTGCAGGTAATACACATCGATAACCTCGGTACGCAGCCGGCGCAGCGACTCCTCGCAGGTGCGCTTCAGCGTTTCCGGCCGGCCGTCGATCACCCGTTTACCGTCTACGCCGGTCATGCCGCACTTGCTGGCCAGCGTGAAGCGGCTGCGCTGCGGCGCCAGCACGCGGCCAAGCAGCTCCTCGTTGGCGCCGAAGCCGTACAGCGCGGCGGTATCGAACAGGGTGATGCCGGCATCCAGCGCCGCCAGCAACAGCGCCTCGGCCTGTGCCGGTGCCGGTGGCACCCCGTAGGCGTGACTGAGGTTCATGCAGCCGAGGCCAATGGCCGAGACCGAGAACGGGCCGAGTTGTCGCTGTTGCATGCGGTGCTCCAGGTTTTACAGATGGGCGTTGAGTTGCTGTTCCAGCTTGGCCAGTACCTGGTAGCACGGCAGCACCGAGGCGACCGAGGCGTTCGGCTGGCGGCCTTCACGGATGGCGGCGAAGAACTCGCGGTCCTGCAGCTCGATGCCGTTCATCGACACATCCACCTGCGACACGTCGATCTTCTCTTCCTTGCCGTTCACCAGATCGTCGTAGCGGGCGATGTAGGTGGCGGAATCGCCGATGTAGCGGAAGAAGGTGCCCAGCGGGCCATCGTTGTTGAACGACAGGCTCAGGGTGCAGATGGCGCCGTTGGCCGCCTTCAGCTGGATCGACATGTCCATGGCGATGCCCAGTTCCGGATGGATCGGGCCCTGGATGGCGTTGGCCTGCACGATGGGGCTGCCGGCCTGGTAGGCGAACAGGTCCACGGTGTGGGCGGCGTGGTGCCACAGCAGGTGGTCGGTCCAGCTGCGCGCCTGACCCAGCGCGTTCATATTGGTGCGGCGGAAGAAGTAGGTCTGCACATCCATCTGCTGGATGTTGAATTCGCCGGCCTTGATCTTGTTATGCACGTACTGGTGACTGGGGTTGAAGCGACGGGTATGGCCCACCATCGCCACCAGGCCGGTCTGCTGCTGCAGTGCCACCACCGCCTCGGCGTCAGCCAGGCTGTCAGCCAGCGGGATTTCCACCTGCACATGCTTGCCGGCCTGCAGGCACTGCATCGCCTGCGCGGCGTGTACCTGGGTCGGGGTACACAGGATCACCGCGTCCACTTCCGGCAGCGCCAGCGATTCGGCCAGATCGGTGGCCACGTGGGAGATACCGTACTTGTCGGCCACTTCCTTGGTGGCGTCGAAACGGCGGCCAACCAGCGATACCACCTCCACGCCGTCGATGTTGTTGATGGCATCCAGATGCTTGATGCCGAAGGCGCCGGCGCCAGCCAGCGCTACCTTGATGGTCTTGCTCATTGCTTGTTCTCCAGAATCAGATGGCCCACGGCGGTATTGGATGCCGGTACGTGGTAGAAGCGTTGTTTCACCTCCGGCGCCGGGCCGCCGGCGACATCGGCCATGGCGCCGCGCGCGATCAGCCACATCACCAGCTCGATGCCTTCGGAGCCGGCTTCACGCACGTAGTCGATGTGCGGCATTTGCGCCAGCTCGGCCGGATCGGCGATCAGACGGTCGAGGAAGGCGTTGTCCCACTCGCGGTTGATCAGGCCGGCGCGCGGGCCCTGCAGCTGGTGGCTCATGCCGCCGGTGCCCCAGATCTGCACGTTGAGGTCGCCACCGAACGACTCCACCGCGCGGCGGATCGCCTGCCCCAGCTGGAAGCAGCGGCGGCCGGACGGCACCGGGTACTGCACCACGTTGACGGCGAACGGAATCACCGCGCACGGCCAGGCGCCCTGCTGCGGGTCCTGCTCGCCGAACATCAGCGACAGCGGCACGGTCAGGCCGTGGTCGACATCCATCTTGTTGACGATGGTGAGGTCGAAGTCGTCCTGGATCACGCTTTGCGCGATGTGCGCGGCCAACTCCGGATGGCCTTTCACCACCGGTACCGGGCGCGGGCCCCAGCCTTCATCGGCCGGCTGGAATTCGGCAGCGGTGCCGATGGCGAAGGTGGGGATGAAATCCAGGCTGAAGGCGGTGGCGTGGTCGTTGTAGACCAGGAAGATCACGTCCGGCTTCTGTTGCTTGATCCACTGTTTGCCGTAGTCGTAGCCGGCAAACACCGGCTGCCAGTACGGCTCCTGCGCCTTGCCCAGGTCCAGCGCGGCGCCGATGGCCGGCACGTGCGAGGTGTATACGGATGCGGTAATGCGTGCCATCAGTGCTTGTCTCCAGTCTTGGCCTGCCCGGCCTTGCCTTGCGGCTGGCGGTGCGCTTGCGCGTCGCCGTCTTCACCCAGCTTGCGGTTGCCTTCGGCCGAGCGGCCGCCGGCCAGCATCATGTCGCGGTACTCTTCCTCGCTCATGCCGGTCATGCTGCCGGCCATCTGCTGGAAGCTCTTGCCGTCGGTGGCGCCGATCTTGGCCAGGAAATAAATATTGCCGCCCAGCGCGATGCAGCGGTTCAGGTCGCGATCCAGCACCGCCTGCTTCTGTTCTTCCGTCATCGCCCATTCGTCGAGGTAGGCGCGTTCGTCGGCCTTGAAGCGGGCGCGGTTGTCGGCCTTCATCAGCGACATGCAGAACTGGTTCAGCCAGTAGCCCAGCCGCGATTGCTCGGCGTCGAAAATCACGGTACCCGGAATGTCCTTGTACGGTTTATGCAGCGACATCACTCAGCCTTTCACTTGTTCCGGCCAGTACAGCCGCATCGGATTATCCACCAGCAGCTTGTGCTGCAGCTCGGCCGTCGGCGCGATGTGCGGGATGAAATCCACCAGCAGGCCGTCGTCCGGCATGTGGTCTTTCAGGTTCGGGTGCGGCCAGTCGGTGCCCCACAGCACGCGATCCGGGAATTCTTCGACTACCCGCCGGGCGAACGGCACCACGTCGCGGTAGGCCGCCTGCTCGCCGTGCAGCGCCTTGGGGCCGGTGAGCGACAGCCGCTCCGGGCAGCTGACCTTGCTCCACACATTGGGGTTGTCGCGCATGAACTTCAGGAACAGCTCGAACTCCGGCCCGTCCAGCGGCTTGCTCACGTCCGGGCGGCCCATGTGGTCCACCACCACGGTGGTCGGCAGGCCGGTAAAGAAGTCCCACAATTCCGGCAGGTCCACCGCTTCAAAATAGATCACCACGTGCCAACCGAACTTGGCGATACGCCCGGCGATCTCCATCAGCTCGTCCTTGGGGGTGAAGTCCACCAGCCGCTTGACGAAGTTGAAGCGCACGCCGCGCACACCGGCGTCGTGCATCGCCTGCAGTTCCTCGTCGGTCACGCTGCGGCGCACGGTGGCGACACCGCGGGCCTTGCCGTCGGAATGCAGCAGCGCATCCAGCAGCGCGCGGTTGTCGGCGCCGTGGCAGGTAGCCTGCACGATCACGTTGCGGGCAAAGCCTAGCTGGTCGCGCAAGGCAAACAGCTGCTGCTTGCTGGCATCGCACGGGGTGTACTTGCGTTCCGGCGCGTACGGGAACTCTTCGCCCGGGCCGAACACATGGCAATGGGCGTCCACCGCGCCGGCCGGCAGCTGGAACTTGGGTTTGCTCGGGCCCTGGTACCAGTCCAGCCAGCCCGGAGTTTTCTGGAATTGCATGTCTACATCCTTTGCTCAAGGTTGGCCGCATGCGGCCAACCTGGCGGCGAGGTGCCGTGTCAGTCGATATACCGCAGGCCGGCTTTTTCCAGCGGCTCGCGCATGTTGTACATGTCGAGGCCCAGCACGCCGGCGGCCAGCTTGGCGCGTTTCTCGCCCTCGAAGCTCTCGCGCTTCTCGGCGGCGTCGGCCACCTGCTGGGCAATGGCAGCCGGCACTACCACCACGCCGTCGACGTCGGCAATCACCACGTCGCCCGGGTTCACCAGCGCACCGGCGCAGATCACCGGGATGTTGACCGAACCCAGCGTCGCCTTGATGGTGCCCTTGGCGCTGATCGCCTTGGAGAACACCGGGAAGCCCATTTTTTCCAGCTCTTCCACGTCACGCACGCCGCCGTCGATGATCAGGCCGCGGGCACCGCGTGCCTGGAAGCTGGTGGCCAGCAGATCGCCAAAGAAGCCATCGCTGTTGTCGGCGGTGCAGGCGGCCACGGCGACATCGCCCGGCTGCAGCTGCTCGGCGGCGACGTGCATCATCCAGTTGTCACCCGGCTGCAGCAGCACGGTGACGGCGGTGCCGCAGATTTTGGCGCCACGATAGACCGGGCGCATGTACGGCTGCATCAGGCCGACACGGCCCATGGCTTCGTGAATGGTGGCGACGCCGAATTGCGCCAGCTTGGCGACGGCGGCCGGATCGGCGCGCTCGATGTGGCGTTTGACGATGCCCAGTTGGTTCATGGCTTGTGTCATGTCGGTGTCCTTACTTGCCCTTGGCCTTGAGTGCCGCGTCCAGACGCGAGTACACGCGGCGGGCGTTGCCTTCGTAGATCTGGTGACGCTCTGCGGCGGTGAGGTTGGCCGCTTCGATGTAGCGCTTGGTGTCGTCGTAGTAGTGGCCGGTCTCCGGATCGATGCCGCGCACGGCGCCGATCATTTCGGAGGCGAACAGCACGTTGTCGACCGGGATCACGCGCGTCAGCAGGTCGATGCCCGGCTGGTGGTAGACGCAGGTGTCAAAGAAGATGTTGTTCAGCAGGTGGTCTTTCAGCAGCGGCTTTTTCAGCTCCTGCGCCAGGCCACGGAAGCGGCCCCAGTGATACGGCACCGCGCCGCCGCCGTGCGGGATCACGAACTTCAGGGTCGGGAAGTCCTTGAACAGGTCCGAGGTCAGGCACTGCATGAAGGCGGTGGTATCGGCATTCAGGTAGTGTGCGCCGGTGGTGTGGAACGCGCAGTTGCAGCTGGTGGAGACGTGGATCATCGCCGGGATGTCGTACTCCACCATCTTTTCGTAGATCGGGTACCACTGCTTGTCGGACAGCGGCGGACTGGTCCAGTGGCCGCCGGACGGGTCCGGGTTGAGGTTGATGCCGACAAAGCCGTAATCGTTGACGCATTTTTCCAGCTCCGGGATGCAGCTGGCCGGATCGACGCCCGGGCTTTGCGGCAGCATGGCGGCGCCGATGAAATTGTCCGGGAACAGCTGGCTGACGCGGTAGCACAGCTCGTTGCAGATCGCCGCCCAGGTCGACGAGGTATTGAAGTCGCCGATGTGGTGCGCCATGAAGCTGGCACGCGGGCTGAAGATGGTCAGGTCGGCGCCGCGCTCTTTCATCAGCCGCAGCTGGTTGCTCTCGATGGTGTCGCGCAGCTCGTCGTCGCTGATCTTCAGCTCGGACACTTTCGGGCCCAGTTCCGGGGTGGCCAGGTTGTCGACCTGGCGCTTGCGCCAGTCTTCCAGCGCCTTGGGCGCGGTGGTGTAGTGGCCGTGGATGTCGATGATCATGTGTTACTCCTGCTACAGGCGGGACCGGTGCGGTCGGTTAAGCGGGCGGCCGACGGCCGGCCCCGCGTGACGATTTAGTTATCTAGTGGCTGTGGACGCCGGCAGACAGCACCGGCTTGCCGCCATCGCCCTCGCTGCGGGCGCGCTGCTTGAAGAACAGCGCGGCGGCGGCGATCAGCGCCGGGATGGCCAGCACCAGGAATACCTGGTCGAAGCCCAGCTGGCGGCGGGTCAGTTCGGCCACCAGGAAAGAGCCGGCGATGCCGCCAAAGCGGCCGATACCCAGCATCCACGACACGCCGGTGGCGCGGCCCTGGGTCGGGTAGAAACCGGCGGCCAGCGCCGGCAGCGACGATTGCGCGGTATTCATGATGGTGCCGGCGATGAACACCACCAGCATCAGCGTGCCGACATTGCCGGCGACCTGACCGATGGCGTAGATCGACAGCGCGGTGAGCACGAAGCCGATGGCGACGATGCGGTCGGCATTGAAGCGGTCCATCAGCCAGCCGCAGAACACGGCGCCGATGCCGCCCAGCGGGAACAGCGCGGAAATCTGCATCGCCACTTTCGGGTCGATACCGCTTTCCTTGAACAGCACCGGCATCCAGTTGATGACGGCGTAGAAGATCACCAGGCCCATGAAGTAGGCCAGCCACAGCATCAGCGAACCGGTGCGGTAGGCCGGCGACAGCACCACGCCCAGGCCGCTCTTGCCGGCCACTTCCTGACGGGTTTCGCTCTGGTGGAAGGCGGTGATGTCACGGGCCGATGCCGAGATGCGGCCGAGCACGGCAGCGATGCGCGGCACCGGACGGCGCTTGGCCACCAGGTAGCGCACCGATTCCGGCAGCACCAGCAACAGCAGCAGTACCAGCAGCAGCGGTGCCACGCCACCGACGGTAAACACGCTGCGCCAGCCCCACTGCGGAATCATCCACGCGGCCAGAAAGCCGCCCAGCGACGCGCCCAGCGGGAAGCCGCAGAACATGGCGTTGGTCAGCAGCGCGCGGCGGGAGGTCGGACAGAACTCGCTCATCAGCGTCACCGCATTGGGCATGGCGGCGCCAAGGCCCATGCCGGTGATGAAGCGCAGGATGGTGAGATGCTGCAGGGTGTCGGCATGCGCCGACAGCAGGGTGAACAGGCCCAGCACCAGGACCGAGCTGACCAGTACCGCCTTGCGGCCGAAACGGTCGGCCAGCGGGCCGGCGGACAAGGCACCGGCGGCGAGGCCGAACAGCGCCGCGCTGAGCACCGGGCCCAGCGCCGGCTTGGCGATGCCCCACTCTTTCAGCAGCGACGGCGCCACATAGCCGATGGCGGCGGTATCGAAACCATCCAGCAGCACAATGCAGAAGCACAGCGCGAAAATGCACCACTGGAACGGGGAAAACGGGTGCCGGTCGATAAACGACTGCACGTCTACGGATTGCTGCGACATGAACCTCTCCAACGTTGTGTTGTGTTTTATTGATGGCGCTCTGTGGCGCCTGGCTGAAACGGTTTGCCCGGCCCTGGCGGGCGGCGCGGGTCGCTGTCGCTCTCTGTTTTCGCAGCGACGCCGTGCGGGCGGTGTGTGTCCGGGGGTTAGCGCTGGCCGTCCCAGACGGCGGCCGGCACCATCACTTCCCCACGCATGATCAGCCGCGCGGTGCGCAGCAGCGCGGCGCGGGTGACGTTCTGCGGGTTGGCCGCATTGGTTTCCAGCTCCACCGAGAATTCGCCGGTGGGGTGCTCCACCGACACCACCTTGCGCTGGCCAGCGCCGATGCGGGCGATGCCATCGGTAATGGCGCCTTCCAGCACGCAGGCGGTACCGACGGTGACGGCGGCCAGCACGCCGATGGCGTCGTGGCAGACATGCGGGATAAAGCTGCGGGTGGTGATGCTGCCCCCAGCATCGCGCGGCGGCGCGATCAGCGTCATCTTGGGATAGGTTTTCTTGCTGACGTCGCCCAGCCCCATCAGTTGGCCGCACTGCAGGCGCAGCGCTTCCAGCTTGCTCTTGAGCTCGGTGTCGGCATTCATCTCGGCCACGGTCTCGTAGCCGGTGCGGCCAACGTCGCTGGCGCGCAGCATCACCAGCGGCATGCCGTTGTCGATGCAGGTGACTTCGATGTCGCCGATGCCATCCACGTTGACGGTATCGCGCACCTTGCCGGTCGGTAGCAGGCCGGAACACACCGAGCCGGCGGTATCGAGGAAGTTGATGGTGATCGGGGCGGCGGTGCCGGGCACGCCGTCGATGCGGGCGTCGCCGTCGTAGCGCACCTGGCCGTTCGGGGTTGCCACCGTCACGTCGCAGGCCATGCCGGTATTCAGCGTCAGCACGCGGAAGGTACTGGTGTCGCCCTGCGGCTGCAGCATGCCGGTTTCCAGCGCGAACGGCACCACCGCGGCCAGCATGTTGCCGCAGTTGGGGGTGGTATCGACGGTGTCCTTGTCCGGCGTGATCTGCGCGAACAGGAAGGTCAGATCGATGCCCGGCGTGCTGCCGAGGTCAACGATACCGACCTTGCTGGTCAGCGGATTGGCGCCGCCCATGCCGTCGATCTGGCGACGGTCGGGCGAACCCATCACCGCCAGCAGCACGCGGTTGCGCAGTGCCTCGTCGGCGGGCAGGTCGGCTGCCTTGAAGAACGGCCCGCGCGACGTGCCGCCGCGCATGAACAGGGTAGGAATAGGTGTCTGCATGGTCACAGTATCGACCGCGCGACGATCTTGCAAAATATGGATAGCTAACTAGTAGATATACCGATTTGCTATAGCAAACTGCTACTGCGACCAGCACGGATAACAGCGCAGCGGCCACGACCACAAAACAGCACCGCCTGCCCGCTACGTAGCGGGCAGGCGGTGGCGCAGAACCGCGGCAAGCTTATGCCAGGGTAGCGAGGAAACGGCGCTCCCAGCCGGTGATTTCGCTCTGGAAGCTGGCCAGTTCCACCTCTTTTACCGCGGCATAGGCGGCGGCGAATTCGGCACCGAACAAGCGGCTACAGGCTTGGCCGGCGCGCATGCCGGCCAGCGCGGCCTCCAGCGTCGTCGGCAGTTCGCCGCTGTCATCGCCGCTGGTGGACACAATGCCGGCCGCCGGCGCCGCCGGCTGCGGCGCCGGCGAAGTGCCGCTGCCGCGGTCAGGCCCCCGCGGCGTCCCCTGCGGCCCCGCCACTTCCAGCGCCACCGCGAACGGCGCCGCACCGTAACGGCGGGCATTCTGCAGCAGATTGGAC
>NZ_CADEPL010000034.1 GCF_902829295.1 Vogesella oryzae | reverse complement strand
ATAGAGGATTCCGCCTGGTGGGCTCGGAGATGGGTATAAGAGAAAGCTTACCCTTATCGGTTATTCGTTTTGTTAAAGAGCGGGCTGACTTCGTTTCGTTGCGTCGTCAGCAGAGGAGGCGAACTATACCCACCCGACCCAAACCCGTCAACACCCCGAAGCACAAAAACCGCCACGAATTCGACAAGTCATTGATCCGAAAGGAAGCCGAAAAGCAAAAAAGGTTGGCCGCGGCCAACCCATGTCACATCACCATGAAAAAGCCCGGCATTTGCCGGGCTGATGTCATTACATATTCGGATAGTTCGGACCGCCACCACCTTCCGGCGTTACCCAGTTGATGTTCTGGGTCGGGTCCTTGATGTCACAGGTCTTGCAGTGCACGCAGTTCTGCGCATTGATCTGCAACCGTGGCGCGCCCTCTTCGCGACCGACAATCTCGTACACCCCGGCCGGGCAGTAGCGCTGCTCTGGCGCATCGTACTTTTCCAGGTTGATACGAATCGGCACCGACGCATCCTTCAGTTTCAGATGCGGCGGCTGGTCTTCGCTATGGTTGGTGTTGGAGATAAACACCGACGACAGACGGTCGAAGGTCAGCACGCCATCCGGCTTCGGATAGTTGATCGGTGCACACTCGTCTTTCGGCTTCAGGCATTCGTGGTCATGATGCTTGTGGCGCAGCGTCCACGGCGCCTTGCCGCGGAACAGATAGGTATCGATCGCCGAATAGATCATCGCCGGCCACAACCCCCAGCGGAATGCCGGGCGGATGTTACGCACGCTGTGCAGCTCGTCGTGCAGCCAGCTTTGCTTGAACTTATCGGTATAGGCGACGGCTTCGATGGCCTGGCCTTCAATGGCATTGGCCAGCGCATCGAACACCGCCTCTGCGGCCAACATGCCGGACTTCATCGCGGTGTGGGTACCCTTGATCTTCGGCACATTGAGGAAGCCAGCAGTATCGCCCACCAGTACACCGCCGGGGAAGGTCAGCTTGGGGATACTCTGCAGACCGCCTTCGGAAATCGCGCGCGCGCCGTAGGACAGGCGGCGACCGCCTTCGAACACCCCCTTGATGGCAGGGTGGGTCTTGAAGCGCTGGAACTCTTCATATGGCGACAGGTACGGGTTTTCATAATCCAGGCCGACCACGAAACCCACCACCACCTGGTTATTTTCCAGGTGATAAAGGAAAGAGCCGCCGTAGGTTTTCTGATCCATCGGCCAGCCGGCGGTATGGGTGATCTTGCCGGCTTCGTGCAGTTCCGGCTTCACCTCCCATAGTTCCTTGATGCCGATGCCGTAGGTTTGCGGGTCGGCACCATCGCGCAGCTTGAAGCGCTCGAACAGCGTCTTGGTCAGCGAGCCACGACAGCCTTCGGCGAAGATGGTCTGTTTGGCCCACAGTTCGATGCCTGGCTCGCCTTGTTCATCGCCATCCTTGCCGGTACCGACGTTACCAGTAGCCACACCCTTGACCGAACCGTCGGCGTGGTACAGCACTTCGGCGGCGGCAAAGCCGGGGTAGATTTCCACACCGTACTCTTCGGCCTGCTGGCCGAGCCAGCGACAGAAGTTGCCCAGGCTGATGATGTAGTTGCCCTCGTTGTGCATCTGCGGCGGCGTCGGCAGCTGGATGGACTCGGTCTCGGTCAGCAGCAGGAAGCGGTCTTTCTTGGCCGGAGTATTGAGCGGTGCGCCCTTCTCTTTCCAGTCCGGAATCAGCTCGTTCAGCGTGCGCGGCTCCAGCACGGCGCCGGACAAGATGTGGGCGCCGATCTCGGAGCCTTTTTCCAGCAGGCAGACACTGATTTCCTGGCCTTTTTCTGCGGCCAACTGTTTGAGGCGAATCGCGGTGGACAGGCCGGAAGGGCCGCCGCCGACGATCACCACGTCGTATTCCATGTATTCGCGTTCCACCGCTACTCCTTATGCGCCGTATCGGGTCTGATCGCCCAATAATGCAATGGTTGCCGCATTGCGTCAAAATCAAACGAGCGTTTAAACGGTGCCATCTGCTTTCAGTTGTGCAATCGCTGCACTGTCGTAGCCCAGCGATGCCAGCACCGTGTCGGTATGCTCGCCCAGCTTGGGCGGCGCCACCTCGTAACGCGGAGGGGTGCCGGACATTTTGATCGGGCAGGCCACCAGCGGCACATCCTGACCGGCACTGTCGGTGAGGTGGATTTCCATCTGCCGGTGTTTGATCTGCGGGTCGGCAAACGCCTCGTCCACGGTATTGATCGGGCCGCAGGGTACGCCGGCAGCATCCAGCAGTTTCAGCCATTCGTCACGGGTACGCGCCAGGAAAGCGGCGGCCAACTGCGGCACCAGCTCGCCACGGTTGCGCACCCGTTGCGGGTTGGTGGCATAGCGTTCGTCGGCGGCCAACACCGGCAGGCCGACCACCTCGCACACCGCACGGAATTGCTTGTCGTTACCGCAAGCCAGGATGAAATGGCTGTCGCCCGCGGTCTTGAATACCTGATACGGCACGATATTGGGGTGGGCGTTACCCAGCCGCGGCGGCACTTCGTGGCCGATCAGCCAGTTCATGTTGACGTTGGCCAGCATCGCCAGCGAACAATCGAACAGCGCCATATCGATGTACTGCCCCTCGCCGGTACGGTTGCGCGCAATCAGCGCCGCCTGTACCGCGTTGGCCGCATACAGGCCGGTAAACAAATCGGTGACTGCCACGCCTACCTTGTGCGGTTCGCCATCGGCCGGGCCGGTGATGCTCATCAGGCCGGACATCCCCTGCACGATGTAGTCGTAACCCGGCAGCTCGGCATAGGGACCGGTCTGGCCAAAACCGGTAATCGAGCAATACACCAGCCGCGAATTAACCTGGCGCAGGCTGTCGTAGTCGAGACCGTATTTCTTCAGCCCGCCTACCTTGTAGTTTTCCAGCAGCACATCGGCCTGTGCGGCCAACTTGCGCACGATGTCCTGGCCGGCGGCGGTGGTGATGTCCACGGTCAGCGACTGCTTGCCGCGGTTGGCGGCCAGGTAATAGGCGGCGGTGCCGTCCGCCAGGCTGGGCGGCGCCCACTGTCGGGTGTCGTCGCCACTCCCCGGCCGCTCCACCTTGATGACTTCGGCGCCGAGATCGGCCAGCAGCTGGCCGGTCCACGGCCCGGCCAGTACCCGGGTGAGATCCAGTACCTTGATTCCGGACAGAGCTCCAGACATAACGCCACTCCTTTATGTGTTCGATGTTGGCCGCAACGGCCGGATACCCATGCCGCTGGGTGAGCCCACCGGCATGGATACAGAAAAAAGCGGCCCGGTCGCACCGGGCCTCAAGGACAGACAGGAACCAACATCCCGCCGGGGTGGAGCCCGCCGGCGGAACATGACATCAGGCGAAAGCCTGAATACCGGTCTGGGCCCGGCCCAGAATCAGGGCATGCACATCGTGCGTGCCTTCATAAGTGTTGACGGCTTCCAGGTTCATCACGTGGCGGATGATGTGGAACTCGTCGCTGATACCGTTACCGCCGTGCATGTCGCGGGCGATGCGAGCGATGTCCAGCGCCTTGCCGCAGTTGTTGCGCTTGATCAGGCTGATCATTTCCGGCGCGGCACGACCTTCGTCCATCAGGCGGCCGACGCGCAGCGCGGCCTGCAGGCCCAGGCTGATCTCGGTCTGCATATTGGCCAGCTTCAGCTGCACCAGCTGGGTCGCGGCCAACGGACGGTTGAACTGTTTGCGATCCAGGGTGTACTGGCGCGCGCCGTGCCAGCAGAACTCGGCAGCACCCATCGCACCCCAGGCGATGCCGTAGCGGGCCTTGTTCAGGCAGCCGAACGGGCCTTTCAGACCACGGATATCCGGGAAGGCGTTTTCTTCTGGCACGAACACGTCATCCATCACGATTTCGCCGGTGATGGAGGCACGCAGCGAGAACTTGCCTTCGATCTTCGGTGCCGACAGGCCCTTCATGCCTTTTTCCAGCACGAAGCCGCGGATCTCGCCTTCGTCATCCTTGGCCCATACCACGAACACATCGGCGATCGGGCTGTTGGTGATCCACATCTTGCTGCCTTTGAGGATGTAGCCACCGTCGGTCTTGCGGGCACGAGTCTTCATGCCGGCCGGGTCGGAACCGGCATCCGGTTCGGTCAGGCCGAAGCAGCCGACCCATTCGCCGGTCGCCAGCTTGGGCAGGTACTTGTCTTTCTGTGCCTCGGTACCGTACGCCCAGATCGGGTGCATCACCAGGCTGGACTGTACCGACATGGCGGAACGGTAACCGGAGTCGACGCGCTCCACTTCGCGGGCGATCAGGCCGTAGGCCACGTGCGACAGGCCGGCGCAACCGTGGGTGTCGATGGTGCAACCCAAGAGGCCCAGCTCGCCCATCTCGCTCATGATTTCGCGGTCGAAGCGCTCTTCGCGGTTGGCGGTCAGCACGCGCGGCAGCAGCTGCTCCTGACAGTAGGCGTAAGCAGTCTCGCGCACCATACGTTCTTCGTCGGTGAGCTGATCGTTAAGCAGAAGTGCATCGTCCCAGGCGAAGGGTGCACGTGCGGAAGTAGCGGCCATTGCGTTTTCTCCTTTGTACTGTTCCGCTTTGCGGAATTCAGTTCTACAATGCAAAATAGACTAACAAGCTGATCAAAGGCTGTAAAGTTTTTTTCTTGGACCACGGCGAGGGCTGCTCTATTCTTGCCACTCTGTTGAGAAGGGACTGTAAGCAATGTCGTTGTTACCGCAGGAAGACGAAGAAAAAGACCGCCTGTTCGTGGTGGCGCTGGCGCGCGGCCTGCGTGTGCTGGCGGCCTTCCAGCCGGGCGAAAGCGCGCTGTCCAACCAGATACTGGCGCAACGCACCGGCTTGCCAAAATCCACAGTGTCGCGACTGACCTACACGCTGACCAAGCTCGGCTACCTGTCGCAGGATGAAGAGACTGGCTACTACCGGCTGGGTCTGGCGGTGCTGGCACTGGGCTCCGCGGTACTGGGCAGCTACGACATCCGCCGCATCGCCGCACCGCTGATGCGCGAGTTCGCGCTGAAAAACACCATTTCCATCAGCCTGGGCATGCGCGACGGCAGCGATATCGTGTACCTGGAAACCTGCCGCAGCCAGGCACGGGTGTCCGTGCAGCTGACCGTCGGCTCGCGGGTGCCGCTGGCCAGCACCGCCATCGGCCGCGCCTGCTATGCGGCACTGGGCAACAGCGAGCGGCTGCAGCTGGATGGCGAACTGGCTGCCCGCTACGGCAAGGACTGGCCGGCAATGCAGGAACGGCTGGAGCAGGCGCGCCAGCAATACCTGCAGCGCGGCTACAGCGAATCGTTCGGCGAGTTCGAGCGCGATGTGATGGCGGTGGGGGTGGCGCTACCCTCGCCGGCCCCCGGCATGCCGGCGTTGTGCCTGAATGCCAGCGGCCCGGCGTTTGCCTTCAGCCCGGAACTGATGCGCAGCCAGATCGCCCCGGCCCTGATGCAGCTGGCGCGCCAGCTGGTGCCCGGCCACTGAATACGCCCCACACATGCAAAAAGGTTGGCCGCGGCCAACCTTTTTTGTTCTTTGCCATTGGGCACAGCCTCAGGCCTGGATGTAATTCACCAGCTGCTCGATGACGAACTGTTGCTCGTCGATGGTGGCGCTCACCAGATCGCCAATCGACAGCAGGCCCAGCACCTTGTCGTCCTCCAGCACCGGCAGGTGGCGGAAGCGTTTTTCGGTCATCAGCGCCATGCACTGCGCCACCGACTGCTCCGGCGTCACGTACACCACCTTGCTAGTCATGATGTCGCGCACCTTGGTGCCGGCCGAAGTGCGACCCTGCAACACGATGCGCCGCGCGTAATCGCGCTCCGAGAAGATCCCCAGCACATCGCCCATATCCATTACCAGCACCGCGCCGATATCGTGTTCGGCCATGAGTTGCAGTGCCTGGAACACCGTCGCGTCCGGCCCGATTGTGATCAGGCCAGTCTTCTTGCGCTGCAATAACTGTCGCACTGTCTGCATGCCACTCCCCCTTCAGGACAAGACTAGGTCAACGCCGGCCAGCGGCTTTAACACTATAGACAGCAACAACCAGTCAAAACAGATAAATCGCAGGCTGCCGCCGACAAGCAAAAGGGCCGCACTTGGCGGCCCTGACTCATGACGGTAACGCGGATCAGCCCGCCTTGATCATGGTGCCGACGCCGGCGTCGGTGAGGATTTCCAGCAGCAGCGCGTGCGATACGCGGCCATCGATGATGTGCACCGAGTTCACGCCGCTCTTGGCCGCATCCAGTGCTGAACTGATCTTGGGCAGCATGCCGCCGGAAATGGTGCCGTCGGCAAACAGCTCGTCCACCTTGGCCGCGGTCAGCCCGGTCAGCAGATTGCCCTGCTTGTCCAGCACGCCCGGGGTATTGGTCATCAGTACCAGCTTCTCGGCCTGCAGTGTCTCGGCCAGCTTGCCGGCCACCACGTCGGCATTGATGTTGTAAGCCTCGCCATTGCTGCCGACACCGATCGGCGCCACTACCGGGATGAAGTCATTGCTGTCCAGCAAAGCCACCAGACTCGGGTCGATGTGCTCGATATCGCCCACCTGGCCGATGTCGATCTGCTCGTCGGATTCAGACTTCAGGAACAGCTTGCTGGCGCGGATGAAGTGGCCATCCTTGCCGGTGATGCCCACCGCCTTGCCGCCGTGCTTGTTGATCAGCGACACGATTTCCTTGTTCACCAGGCCGCCCAGCACCATCTCCACCACGTCCATGGTTTCGCTGTCGGTCACGCGCATACCCTGGATGAAATGGCCTTCCTTGCCCACCCGCTCCAGCAGTTCGTTGATCTGCGGGCCGCCGCCATGCACCACCACCGGGTTCAAACCCACCAGCTTCAGCAGTACCACGTCCTTGGCGAAGTCTTCTTTCAGCTTGTCGTCGGTCATGGCGTTGCCGCCGTACTTGACCACGATGGTCTTGCCATTGAAGGAACGGATATAGGGCAGTGCTTCGGCCAGAATGGCGGCCTTGTCGAGGGGGGCTACGCTCACGTCGCATTCTCCAGTACGGAACAAAAGGGGCCGCGCGGGCGCGGCCAACATCAAGTGTTGCATTCTACCCAAGCAGTTTAGTGAATATTGATTTATTAATTGCCAGCATTCGAGCAGATACCCTAAAGTGCCGCGATTACTGAACCACCATTCAGAGATGCAAAATGAGTCAGGAACCGAAATGCCCGATAGCCCGCTGGCGCCGCCGCAAGGAAGTGCGCCCGGCCGAGATTCTCGACGCCGCGCTGCAGCTGTTTGTCGACAAGGGCTTCAAGGCCACCAAGATGGAAGACATCGCCAAAGCGGCCGGCGTCACCAAGGGCACGCCCTACCTGTACTTCGAGAACAAGGAAGACATCTTCAAAGCGGTGGTGCGTGAAAACCTGGTCACCCGGCTGGCCGGCTTTGCCGAGCTGGCGGAGCAGTTCGACGGCAGCAGTGCCGAGCTGCTGCGGCTGATGATGCGCCGCTGGTGGCAGGAAGTCGGCGAATCGCCATTGGCCGGCATCTGCAAGCTGATGTTCGCCGAAGCCACCAACTTTCCCGACCTCGCCCGCTTCTACCACCACGAAGTCATCGAGCCCAGCCACAACATGCTGCTGCGCGTGTTGCAGCGGGGCGTGGCCAGCGGCGAATTCCGCGATATGAACCCCCACGCCGTGGTGGACACCCTGGTGGCGCCGATGCTGCTGAGCATGACCTGGCAATGCTCGCTGGGTCGCGTCATCGCCGACAGCAAGCACCGCAGCCTGCCGCCGCTGGATTACCTGGAAATCGCGCTGGACCTGATGCTGAACGGGCTGAAAGCCCGCTGAGCGGCCGCGCCGCAAGAAAAATACGTTTCACGAGGACACCCACATGATCTCCCCGACTCGCCAGCTGGCACTGGCAGGCCTGGCCCTCCTGAGCCTGGCCGGCTGCAAACAGGAAGTAACCGCGGTAGAGGAAATCCGCCCGGTACGCTATGTGATTGCCGGCAGCAACGCCGCCAGCGACAGCAAACAGTTCAGCGGCGAAATCCGCGCCCGCCAGGAAAGCCAGCTCGCCTTCCGTATCGCCGGCAAAGTCATCGCCAAGCGGGTCAATGCCGGCGACCAGGTGAAGAAAGGCCAGGTACTGGCGCTGCTGGATGCCAGCGATTACCGGCTGGACACCGCCGCCAAGCAGGCGACGCTGGCCGCCGCCCGCGCCGATCTGGCCCAGCAGCAGGCCGACCTGAAACGCTATCGCGAGTTGCTGACGCAGAACTTCATCAGTGCGGCACAGGTCGAGCGCCAGCAGACCGCGGTTGATGCCGCCCGCGCCAGCCTGCAGCAGGCGGAGGCGGCCCTGTCCGCCAGTCGCAACCAGGACGCTTACACCGCGCTGACCGCCGATGCCGATGGCGTCATCGCCAGCATCAGCGCCGAGCCGGGCATGGTGGTGGCCGCCGGACAGACCGTCGCCCGCCTCGCCGCCAGCGGCGAGCGTGAAGTCGCCTTCCAGGTGCCAGAAAACGCCGTGGCCGCGGTACGCTCGGCCAGCGGTTTCAAGGTGAAACTGTGGGCCGATGGCCGCGAGCTGGATGCCAGACTGCGCGAACTGGCCGGCGATGCCGACAGTGCCACCCGCACCTATGCCGCCCGCCTGTCCCTGCCGGGCGCCGACGACAACGTGCGCCTGGGCATGACCGCCAGCATCACCGCGCGTCTTGCCGGCCAGCAGCAACCGCAAATGCGCCTGCCGCTGAGCGCCCTGCTCGACACCGCCGGCAAGCACTACGTCTGGGTGATCTCGCCGCAATTGCAGGTTGGCCGCAAGACGGTAGAGGTAGGCAGCACCGATGGCAGCAGCATCGCCATTACCCGCGGTCTGGCCGCCGGCGAGAAAGTGGTCACCGCCGGTGTCCACCTGCTGCACGACGGCCAGCACGTCACCCTGTTGCCGCAGTAAGGACCGCGCGATGAAGAAACTCAACCTGTCGGAATGGTCGCTGCGCAACAGCTCGCTGGTGCGCTACCTGATGGTGGTGCTGATGGTGGCCGGCCTGCTGTCCTATACCCAGCTGGGACAGAAGGAAGACCCGGAATTCACCTTCAAGGCGATGATGGTGAAAGTGCTGTGGCCGGGTGCCAGCGCGCAGGAAACCGAGCAGCAAGTCACCGACAAGATCGAAAAGAAGCTGCAGGAAATGGGCGAGCTCGACTACGTAAAGAGCTACACCAAGCCGGGCGAAGCGGTGCTGATCCTGTCGATACGCGAGGAAGTACCGCCGAAGAACGTGCAGCAGCTGTGGTACACGGTGCGCAAGAAGATCAGCGATATGCAGTACACCCTGCCCGCCGGCGTGCAGGGGCCGTACTTCAACGACGAATTCGGCGACACCTTCGGCAACCTGTACGCCTTTACCGGTGACGGCTTCAGCTACGAGGATCTGCGCCAATACGTCGAGCAGGCCAAGATGGAAGTGCTGCGCGTGCCGGATGTCGGCAAGGTGGACATCATCGGCGAGCAGGAAGAACGCATCTACGTGACGCTGGATAGCGCCCGCCTGGCGGCGATGCAGCTGGATGCCAGCAGCCTGTGGAGCACGTTGGCCGCACAGAATGCCATGACCCCGGCCGGCAAGTACGACACCCCGGACGAGCGCATCTGGGTGCGGGTCAGCGGCAGCTACCACTCGCTGCAAGCCATCGCCGACACTCCGCTGTCCGCCAATGGCAAGAACTTCCGCCTCGGCGACGTCGCCCGCGTGGAGCGCGGGTTTGCCAATCCACCCAGCTTCGGCATGCGCTTTGACGGCCAGCCGGCGCTTGGCCTCGCCGTCAGCATGAAGGCCGGCGGCGACGTGCTGAAACTGGGGCAGAATCTGGAACAGGTCATGGCCCGCGTCCGCGCCAAGCTGCCGGTCGGCGTCGAGGTGCATGCGGTATCCGACCAGCCCAAGGTGGTGAAGAACGCGGTCAGCGAATTCATGCACTCGCTGGTGGAAGCGGTGGTGATCGTGCTGGCGGTCAGCTTCTTCAGCCTCGGCATGCGTACCGGCATCGTGGTGGCACTGTCGATTCCGCTGGTGCTGGCGATGACCTTCCTCGCCATGTACTTCTTCAATATCGACCTGCAGCGCATCTCGCTGGGCTCGCTGATCATCGCGCTGGGCCTGCTGGTGGACGATGCCATCATCGCGGTGGAAATGATGGCGCTGAAGCTGGAACAGGGCTGGAACAAGTTCCAGGCCGCCACCTATGCCTACACCAGCACCGCCTTCCCGATGCTGACCGGCACGCTGATCACCGCCGCCACGTTCCTGCCGGTGGGGCTGGCCAAGTCCAACGCCGGCGAGTACGTGTTCAGCCTGTTCGCGGTGGTGTCGCTGGCGCTGCTGCTGTCGTGGATCGTGGCGGTGGTGTTCACCCCCTATCTGGGCTACCACCTGCTGCCGGCCAGCATGGCCGGTCACGAACACGATGACGTGTACCAGAAGCCGTTCTACCTACGCTTCCGCCGCACGGTGGAATGGTGTCTCGACCACCGCAAGATGGTGATCACGCTAACGTTGGCCGCATTCCTGCTGTCGATGGTGGCGTTCAAGCTGTTCGTTCAGCAGCAGTTCTTCCCCGCCTCCAACCGGCCGGAGCTGCTGGTGGACATGTGGCTGCCGCAAGGCGCCGACTATGCCGCCACCCAGCGCGAAGTGGCCAGGCTGGAAGGCCGCCTCAAGGGCGACGACAACATTGTCAGCGTTACCAGCTACGTCGGTGGCGGCAGCCCGCGTTTCTATCTGCCGCTGGACCAGCAACAACAGCACCTCAACTACGCGCAGTTGATGGTGATGACCCGCGACGAGCACGTGCGCGAAACGGTGAAGCAGAAACTGGAGCAGCTGTTCAGTAGCGACTTCCCGCTGGTGCGCGGCCGCATTACCCGGCTGGAAAACGGTCCGCCGGTCGGCTACGCGGTGCAGTTCCGCGTCATGGGGCCGGATCATGACCAGGTACGCGCCATTGCCGCCAGGGTAGAAACGCTGGTACGCGCCCATCCGGCCGCTCGCCATGTCAACAACGACTGGGGCGAGCAGGTGAAGGCGCTGCGCGTGGACATCGACCAGGACAAGGCGCGCGCGCTGGGCATCAGCAGCCAGGGGCTGGCACGCCAGCTGCAGCTGCTGCTGACCGGCAGCACCGTCACCGAGTGGCGCGAAGGCGACAAGGCCATCGCGGTGGTGGCGCGACTGTCCAATGACGAGCGCAACAATGTGGCGGCGCTGGGCAGCCTGATGATCCAGACCGCCAGCGGCAAGTACGTGCCGGTGGCGCAGATCGGCCACATCCGCTACGCGCCGGAAGAAAGCATCATCTGGCGCCGCAACCGGCTGCCGACCATCTCGGTACGTGCCGATGCCGCCGACGGGGTGCAGGCTTCCGACATCTCGCTGGCGCTGTGGCCGCAGATGCAGGCGCTGGAGAAAACCCTGCCGCTGGGCTACCACATCGAACTGGGCGGCTCGCTGGAAGCCAGCCAGAATTCGCAGGGCGCCATCGCCAAGGTACAACCGCTGATGCTGGTGATCGTGTTCACCCTGCTGATGCTGCAGCTCAAAAGTTTCCAGCGCAGCCTGCTGGTGGTGCTGACCGCGCCCTTGGGCATGATCGGCGTCACCCTGACGCTGATCCTGTTCGGCGCGCCGTTCGGCTTCGTCGCCATGCTGGGGGTAATCGCGCTGGCGGGGATGATCATGCGCAACTCGGTGATTCTGGTCGACCAGATCGAAAGCGACATCGCCGAAGGCATCGACCGCTTCGAGGCGGTGGTCGGCTCCACCGTGCGCCGCTTCCGCCCGATCATGCTCACCGCGCTGGCCGCCATCCTGGCGATGATTCCGCTGACGCGCAGCACCTTCTGGGGACCGATGGCGGTGGCCATCATGGGCGGCCTGCTGATCGCCACCGTGCTGACGCTGCTGTTCCTGCCGGCGCTGTATGCTGCCTGGTTCAAGGTCAAGCGCGCACAGGGCGGCAGCACGCTTAGCGACTCTTAATAAACTTGATGCTGAAAGCCGGCCGACTATGCGTTATGGTCTGGCTTTCAGCCCGTTTCAGGATTGACAGGTATTCCGAATGAAAGCGCAAACCCAGCTGATTCTGGCCGGCGTACTGGCCCTGTGCGGCAGCCTGCCCGCCGCAGCCTTCGACCTCGCCGCGGCGGTAAAGGCCGCCCGCGACTACGATGCCAGCTACGCCGGAGCGCGGCAGACCCTGCTGGCCGGCCAGGAAAAAGCGGTACAGGGCCGCGCCCTGCTGCTGCCCACCGTCGGCCTCTCCGCCGGCATCACCCGTACCGATGCCATGAAGCCGGATGCCGACCCGTACAACACCCGCTCGGTCGGCGTGCAGCTGAGCCAGCCACTGTTCGATGTCGCCAGCTACACCGGCTACAAACAAGGCCAGATCAGCAGCGAGCTGGCCGGCGTGCAGTTTGCCGCCAGCAGCCAGCAACTGGTTGCCGATGTCGCCAAGGCCTACTTCAACGTGTTGCTGGCCGAAGACGTGCTGAGCGTCACCCGCGCCACCAAGAAAGCCTACGAGCGGCAACTGGCACAAGCGAAAAAGGCCTTTGAAGTCGGTACCGCCACCATTACCGACACCCATGAAGCCCAGGCCGGCTACGACGCGGCGCAGGCCAGCGAAATCGCCGCGGTCAGCGATCTGGAGATCAAGCGCAATACCCTGACCAACCTCACCGGCCTGGACGCGGAGAAGATCAACCACCTGCGCGGCAGTGTCGAGCTGGAACACGACAGCGGCAGCCTGCCGGAATGGCTTAACCGCGCCGAGGCCGGCAGCCTCAGCATCAAGAGTGCGCGGCAGCAGCTGCAACTGGCCGAAGAAAGCCTTACCGCCGCGCGCGGCAAGCATCTGCCGACCGTGGCGCTCACCGCCGGTTACAGCAACAGCCACACTACCGAGCCGACCAGCGTGGCTTCCGGCCGCGGCAACACCGCCGGCAACACCCTGGGGCTGAACCTGAGCCTGCCGCTGTACGCCGGCGGCGGCATCAACTCGCAAGTGCGCGCCGCGGCGGCCAACCTGGAAAAGGCCCGTGACGACGTGGAGGTCGCCCGCCGCGATACCGCGCTGGCAGTGCGCAGTGCCTGGCTGGGGGTCAGCAACGGTGCCGCGCAGGTCAAGGCGCAGGAACAGCTGCTGGTTTCCGCCAAGAGCAAACTGGACGCCACCCGCCTCGGGCGGGAAGTCGGCGTGCGCACCAACCTCGACCTGCTGAATGCCGAAAGCAGCTATCAGGATGCGGTACGCGCGCTGGCTTCGGCGCGCTACAACCTTTTGTATGCCCGCCTCGCGCTGGCACTGGCCGCCGGCGAGCTGGACGACCAGGCGGTAGCCACCGTCAACCGCTTCTTCTGATGCCCTGCCGGCGACGGCCGGACTTTAATTTCGCCAAAACGCTACCGCCACCTTGCCAAGGTTGGCCGTAGCGTTTTTACTTGGCAATCCGGCCATTAGGCGGGACAAAAAACCGCAAGGCGGAACAAACAACACTTACGGCAGGACAGGTGTTTAATTTATCAATCGCATGTGGCTTTTTGCTAAACACGAGACTAGAATAAACCCCATGCTCTAGCCACGCCGGCCCCCCGTCCGGCGACCGCCGGAACCGTCGTCTACAAGGAGAGATTCAATGAGCCCGCAAGAACTGATGCAACGTAAAGCCAACGCTACCCCGCGCGGGGTTGGCGTAATGTGTTCCTTCTTCGCCGAGCGCGCGAAGAATGCCGAGATCTGGGACACCGAAGGCAAGCGTTACATCGACTTTGCCGGTGGTATCGGCGTGCTGAACACCGGTCACCTGCATGACAAGGTACAAGCCGCCGTTGCCGAGCAACTGAACAAATTCAGCCACACCTGCTACCAGGTTGTGCCGTACGAACTGTATATCGAAGTTGCCGAGAAGCTGAACCAGCTGACTCCGGGCAACTACGCCAAGAAAACCGCGTTCTACACCACCGGCGCCGAAGCCGTGGAGAATGCCGTGAAAATCGCCCGCGCCGCTACCGGCCGTCCGGGCATCATCGCCTTCGGTGGCGGCTTCCACGGCCGTACCCTGATGGGCATGGCACTGACCGGCAAGGTAGCCCCGTACAAGATCGGTTTCGGCCCGTTCCCGTCCGACGTGTACCACGCGCTGTTCCCGAACCCGCTGCACGGCGTGTCGGTTGAAGACTCCATCGCCAGCATCGAGCACCTGTTCAAGTACGACATCGAAGCCACCCGCGTGGCCGCCATCATCTTCGAACCGGTTCAGGGCGAAGGCGGTTTCTACGCTGCACCGGCTGAATGGGTACGCGCCGTACGCGCCCTGTGCGACAAGCACGGCATCCTGATGATCGCCGACGAAGTGCAGGCCGGCTTTGCCCGTACCGGCAAGTTCTTCGCCATGGAACACTACGACGTGGCACCGGACCTGATGACCATGGCCAAATCCATGGCCGGCGGTTTCCCGATCTCCGCCGTGGTCGGCAAGGCCGAATACATGGACGCACCGGCACCGGGCGGCCTGGGCGGCACCTACGCCGGCAGCCCGCTGGCACTGGCGGCCTCCAAGGCGGTAATCCAGGCCATCCAGGAAGAAAAACTGCTGGAACGCGCCAACAAGCTGGGCACCCAGCTGAAGGAAACCATCAACGGTCTGAAAGCCGAAGTACCGCAGATCGCCGAAGTGCGCGGCCTGGGCGCCATGATCGCCGTGGAATTCAACAAGGCCGGCAGCCACGAAGCCGATGCCGACTTCACCAAGAAAGTGCAGACCAAGGCGCTGGAATCCGGCCTGATCCTGCTGACTTGCGGTGTCTACGGTAACGTTGTCCGCTTCCTGTTCCCGCTGACCATCGAAGACGCCATCTTCGAAGAAGCGCTGCAGAAGCTGGTTGCCGCCATCAAGGCCTGATCGCCGGAACTGAACTGACCTGCGGCCAACCTTGCACCACGCAACGTTGGCCGCATTGCATAACAAGGACACAACGCCATGCTGAACCTGAAAGATCCTTCCCTGCTGCGCCAGCAGTGCTACATCAACGGCGAATGGCAGAATGCCGATAGCGGCGAAACCATCGCCGTGACCAACCCGGCGACCGGCGAAACCATCGCCCACGTGCCGAAAATGGGCCGTGCCGAAGCCGAGCGCGCTGTCGCCGGCGCCGCCGAAGCCTTCAAGAGCTGGAAAAAGAAATCCGCCAAGGAACGCGCCGCTCTGCTGCGCAAGTGGTTCGATCTGATGATGGCGAACCAGGATGACCTGGCGGTGATCCTGACCGCCGAACAGGGCAAGCCGCTGGCCGAAGCCAAAGGCGAAATCGCCTACGGTGCCAGCTACATCGAGTGGTATGCCGAAGAAGCCAAGCGCATCTACGGCGACACCATTCCGTCCACCGGTGCCGACAAGCGCATCCTGGTGACCAAGGAGCCGATCGGCGTTACCGCCGCGATCACGCCGTGGAACTTCCCCAACGCGATGATCACCCGCAAGGCCGCCCCGGCCATGGCTGCCGGCTGCCCGATGGTGGTGCGCCCGGCCAGCCAGACCCCGCTGTCGGCGCTGGCGATTGCCGTGCTGGCCGAGCGTGCCGGCATTCCGGCGGGCGTGTTCTCGGTACTGACCGGCGGATCCACCGAAATCGGCGGCGTGCTGACCGGTAGCGACACCGTGAAGAAATTCTCCTTCACCGGCTCCACCGAGGTTGGCCGCAAGCTGATCAGCCAGTGCGCCGAAACCGTGAAGAAGGTGTCGATGGAACTGGGCGGTAACGCACCGTTCATCGTGTTCGACGATGCCGACCTGGACGCCGCCGTGGAAGGCGCGATGATCTCCAAGTACCGCAATGCCGGCCAGACCTGCGTCTGCGCCAACCGCCTGCTGGTACAGGACGGTGTCTACGATGCCTTCGCCGAGAAATTCGCCGCCGCGGTAGCCAAGTTGAAAGTGGGTAATGGCCTGGAAGCCGGCGTGACCCAGGGCCCGATGATCGACGAGAACGCAGTCGCCAAGGTGGAAGAGCACATCGCCGACGCACTGGCCAAGGGCGGCAACCTGGTGACCGGCGGCAAGCGCCACGAACTGGGCTACAGCTTCTTCGAGCCGACCGTGATCACCGGCGTGACCCCGGAAATGAAGGTGGCGAAGGAAGAAACCTTCGGCCCGCTGGCCCCGCTGTTCCGCTTCAAGACCGAAGAAGAAGCGATCCAGATGGCCAACGACACCGAGTTCGGCCTGGCTTCCTACTTCTACGCCCGCGACATCGGCCGCATCTTCCGCGTGTCCGAAGGCCTGGAGTACGGCATGGTGGCGGTGAACAGCGGCATCCTGTCCAACGAAGCCGCACCGTTCGGTGGCGTGAAGCAATCCGGCCTCGGCCGCGAAGGCTCTAAGTACGGCATCGAGGACTACCTGGAAATCAAGTACGTGCTGCTGGGTGGCATCGATAAATAAGGGCTTGTCCGCGATCAATCGATCGTGGGCAAACGCAAAGCCGTGACAGACAGGTTGGTGGCCGGGGTACAACAGGGGTAATCCGGCTACCCCATAACGGCAAAACCGCCGCTATCTCTCGATAGTGGCGGTTTTATTTTGACAGATGCCAGATAGCGCTAGAGGTCGCTGCTCGCCAGCTGGTCACGCCCCAGATGCTTGGCGCGCTGGCAGCGGCGCTCGGCGCGCTGCAGCACTTCCTGCGCCAGACGGTCGCCGGCCTGCAGCGTGGTCAGGCCGACACTGGCGGTCAGCGGCTGGCGACTGTCTACCCCATCCGGCCGCAGCTGGCTGACCTCGTGACGGATATCGTTGAGAATGCGCTCGGCGGTATCACTGCTGCAGCGGTACAGCAGCAAGCCGAAGCGGTCGCCATCCAGCCGCGCGACGCAGTCGCTGGTACGCAACCGGCGCAACAGGATACGCGCCACTTCCTGCAGCAGGCGGTCACCGGCCTGCGGCCCGCCCTTGTCGTTGAACTGGCGGAAATGATCCAGATCCAGCTGCGCCACGCAGTGCGGCTGTTGCCGCGCATTGTCGTCGGCAATCAGTGCGCCCAGCAGCGCGAGCATGCCGCGGCGGTTGAAGGTTCCGGTCAGACCGTCGCGCTCCGACTCCACCCGTTGCGATTCGCTGCGGCGGCGGGCACTGTCGTCGCGCAGCACACAGACCCGGTAGCCCTGCATGCTGCCGGCGGACTCCACCACCGACAGGCAGCACAGCACCGGCAGCTGGCGCATATCGCGCCCCAGCAGATTCAGCGCCACGGTCTGGCCATGATACTTGTCGGCCAGCTGCGCCAGCGTGACCGGCTGGTCGCGCTCCGGCAGGCTCAGCGACACGAACAGCCCCACGTTGCGGCCATGCGCCTGCTCCAGCTTGACCCCCAGCAGCTCGCTGGCGCTGGCATTCATCTGCAGCACTTCATCGTGCTGGTTGGCCAGGATCACCGCATCGCCGACCGACTGCAGCAGCGCCTGCAGCCGCTGGCGCTCCCCCTGCAGGGCGCTGCGGTTTTCCTCGTTTTCGCTGATGTCTTCCAGCACCGCCAGGAAACGCACCGGACCAGCGCCCGCCATGCGGCTGCAGCGCAAGGTCACCAGCAGCGGCTGGTGCTGCACATGATTGAGACGGATCTGCTGGCGGAACTCGCCGACCGGTGCGCGGCTCCACTGCGCCCAGGCCGCGGCCAACGGCTGGTAACAGCTGCTATGCACCGCCTCCAGCCAGCTGCGGCCGAACCAGTACGCCGAGCCGCGCTCCATGCCGGCCAGCGCCAAGGCCGCCTTGTTGCCGTAACTGAGCACGCCGTCGGCATCGCAGACAAACACGCCCAGTGGCGAGGTATCGTTAAGCGCCGAGAACATCGCCTCGCGGGTCGCCAGGGTATCGGCAATCTGCTGCCGCTCGCGGAAAATCCGCGCCACGGTTTCCGCCAGTGCCTGCAACTCGTAACAGCCTTCCACCAGGATGGCTTCGCCCCTGCCGTCCGGCAGCGCCCGCACCTTGCGCTGCAATGCGGCCAACGGCCGCAACAGGCGGCGCGTCCCCCACCACGCCAGCGGTATGGCGGAAAGCAGCGCCAGCAACAGCAGCAGCAGATAGTCATTGTCCAGCTCGGCCAGCGGCGCAAAGGCTTCCTGCTGCGGGTAGACGCCGGTCAGCAACCAGTCGGCATTGTGCAGATTGCGGTACACCCGCAGCGCACCGTCACCGCTGCCGGTCGGTAACTCGCTGCCGTTCCAGCCTGACAGCGCGCGCGCCAGCGTCGCCGCGTTGCCGCCGGTGACCGGTTTGAGGAGGCGCGAGCGGTCCGGGTCCAGCAGGACCAGCCGCGACTTGCGGCTGGTCAGCGTGATATAGCCACTGTTGCCGATCGCCATACTGCGCAGCTCGCCAAAGAACTCCGGCGCGGACAGCTCCAGACTACCCCCCAGCATGCCGGCGAACTGACCGTGACCGTCGAGAATCGGCGCGGAAAACACCACCACGTCGCGGTGCAGGAGGCCGCGGGTGCGCACCGGCTCCGACACGCTGCCGCGCAGTTGCTCGCGGGTCTGGCGGAAATAGGCGCGGTCGCCAAGCTGCAAGCCGACCCGCCCGGGCAGGGCGGGATAATCGGCCACGATGCGGCCGTCGGCGTCATACAGCACCACGCTGCCGAAACTGCCTTTCAGATAGTGGAACTGGCGCAGGATCACGGCGCCATTCAGGCGGATGTCATCGATGGATGGTTGCAGGCTGGCCGCCGCCTGTTCCAGCAACACCTGCCGGCTGCGCACCCGCTCGTCGATATCGTCCGCCAGCCGGCTGACGATTTCCTCGGTGTAATGCAGCTGCTGTTCACGCAGCCGTGCGCGATCCTGCTGGTAGGCCGTGCCGCACAGCAGCAGCGAGACCAGCAGAATGGCCAGCGCACAAAACAAAGCCAGGCGTGCCTGCAGCGACCCTGGCCAGAGAGTTTGCAACACGGAGAATCCTTATCGGTGACGACAAGCGGACGGTTTCAGCGCAAGCGGGGCGACTTGCGCCCCGCCGCGACGACGGCCACCGGCTCAGTGAAAACGCGGCGCCTGCTCGCGCAGGGTGATGTCGGCGCCCTTCAGGCACTCCGACAGATCGTGCCAGGCCTGGATGCGGCTGGGCGCCAGATCCGGCACCAGCAGCCACGGCGTGCGGCCCAGCAGCTTGCCACTCTCCTGCGCCAGTAATTGTACGTCATAAGCCTGATGTTCCGGCAGGTACTCGGCCACCGCTTCCAGCCCGTCCGGCTTGCCGTTGACGCCCACGGCTACCGCCACGGTCAGCCCCAGCCGCTTGCGGTTGTAGGCATGCACGCCGGCGGCCAGCGCCTCCCACCACGGCAACGGCGAGAACAGCTCGGCCTCGCCGAACATCATTTCGCTGGCCAGTGCCTGCTGCACCAGCGGCATGGCGGCATCCAGCGCCTTGCGCGCATGGCTGCGCACGCGCTCCATCTCCAGCTTGCCGCGCTCGACGATAAACGGCAGCCAGCACAGGATCAGCTGCGGCTCATGGGTCTTGCTGGCGGCCTGATAGGTGGCACGCGCGGCGTCCACTTCCTGCGGCGCCATATCGCAACCGGCATCCATCACCGCCGCCAGGTGTACCAGCGACTGGCAGGAACGCTCGATCAGCATGTCGGAGCTGAAAATGGTCGGCGACAGCCACAGCACGGTGTTGTCGGGCAGGCCCAGCGCCTCGGACAGCGCCGGTTCCACCCGTTCCAGTAGCGGGAAATGCCACCAGAAGCCGCCGTGCGCGCGCGAGAAAATCAGCGGCATCGCCCACAGTTCGTACGACACCACGGTGCCGTCCGGCCGCATCACTTCCGGCAGCGCAATGTTGTCACGCGCCATGCCCAGCAGCAGCTCGCGTGCCTCCGGTTGGCTCTGCAGCGCCAGCTGCGCCTCGGTGAACACCGCCTGGTCGCCGCCCAGCAGCGCCTGCTGGATCAGCGCCGGCAGCTGCATTTTCTTCAGCGGGTTGGCCGGGGCACCGGCCGCGGCGTCGGCCAGCTCGCGGATGCGGCGCTGGCGCTCGGCCGGCGGCAGCGGCTCGGTCGGCACCACGCGGAAATCGCGCTCCTTGGGTGCCACCTCGCGCTCGGCGTAGGCTTTCTGCAGCCGCAGATACACCTGCATCGCCTCGTCGCAGATCTTATGCAGTTCGGCGGCGGTGGGGATGTCGCCCCAGAAATTGAAGTCGAACAGGCGGAAGCCGGTGTTGGTGACGTAGTGGGTGAGGTTGTCGCGCTCGTCGTACAGCACCGCGCTGGCAAAACCTTCCTTGTCGCGGCCGTCGAACGGCGTCTGATCCATGCCCACCAGGCGGCAGACGAAAGTCGGGGCTTCGGTATGGATCACATACTCGTACGGCTCCAGCCCCTGCTCCTCCACGGCATCACCGAAGACAAAACGGCTGGGAACAAACGGGTCGCCCTTGATACGGGCATTGCGGGGATGTGATTTCATACGGCTGACGTCGATACTGCCTTGTAAAACCGGACATTTTACTCCGACGCCGCCATATGGTGTGCGCTTATCGCTGCGGCAGCGGCAGCCGGTAGCGGTAGAAGCGGGTTTCGCGCTGCCAGCCCATGCGCTCGTACAGTGCCTGCGCGGCCAGATTGTCGATGGCGGTGGCCAGCTCCAGCCGCGCCAGCCCGCGTGCCTGCGCCAGCTCGCCCGCCGCCGCCAGCAGCTTGCGGCCAACCCCGCCACGCCGCGCCGCCGGCGCCACAAACAGGTCGTTGAGCAGACAGCCCGGCGCCGCCGCCACCGAGGTAAACAGCGGATACAGCTGGGTAAAGCCCAGCAGCTCGCCGCCCTGCTGGTACACCAGAATAGTGGAGTCGCCCTGCAGCAGCCGCTGGCGGATAAAGTCCTGCGAGGTGGCCGTATCGTCATGCTGGCCATAGAACTGGCGATAGCCGTCGAACAGCGCTGCCAGCTGCGGCAGATCGGCCAGGGTGGCCAGCCGCACGCCGTCCTGCTGCGTCCGGGCCGCCAGGCTGCGGCGGCACTCCTCCAGACTGCGGCGTTGCTTGCCGGCGGCGTCGAAGTTGGCCGCATCCAGCCACGCTTCCAGCGCGGCGCGGTTGGCCGGCCATTCGCTATCC
>NZ_CADEPL010000033.1 GCF_902829295.1 Vogesella oryzae | reverse complement strand
TTTACTCTTGTCATTCATCTGTTTCCTTTTATCCTCTTCCTCCTCCCATGTACTTCTTCTTGTTTTTTTTTTTTAAATGACCAGGCCCCCCCGAAATCCTCCCCACTGCATATCGTGGGCGGCGTCAGATTTTTATAGGCAACGTTTCATGGCCATGCCGTTCATGACCGGCCTGATGAACATCGTGGTGCCGCTGCAGATCGGCGCCCGCGACGTGGCCTTCCCGTTCCTCAACTCGCTGAGCTTCTGGCTGCTGGTAGCTTCCGCCGCGCTGGTAAACATCTCGCTGGGGGTTGGCGAATTCGCCAAGACCGGCTGGGTGGCTTACCCGCCGCTGTCCGAGCTGGCCTACAGTCCGGGCGTGGGGGTGGATTACTACATCTGGGCGTTGCAGATCTCGGGTATCGGCACCACGCTGACGGCGATCAACTTCCTGGTCACCATCCTCAAGATGCGTGCCCCAGGCATGAAGCTGATGCAGATGCCGATCTTCACCTGGACCTGCACTTGGGCCAACGTGCTGATCGTTTCCTCGTTCCCGATCCTGACCGGCGCGCTGGCCATGCTGACGCTGGACCGCTACCTGGACTTCCACTTCTTTACCAGTGAAGCCGGTGGCAACCCGATGATGTACCTGAACCTGTTCTGGGCATGGGGCCATCCGGAGGTGTACATCCTGGTACTGCCGGCCTTCGGTATCTTCTCGGAAGTGATCTCCACCTTCTCCGGCAAGCGTCTGTTCGGTCACACCTCGATGATCATCGCCTCCGGCGTGATCTCGGTGCTGGGTTTCATGGTCTGGCTGCACCACTTCTTCACCATGGGCTCCGGCGCCAACGTCAACGCCTTCTTCGGTATCGCCACCATGGTGATTTCGGTACCGACCGGCGTGAAGCTGTTCAACTGGCTGTTCACCATCTTCCGCGGCCGCCTGCGCTTCACCGCGCCGGTCATGTGGACCCTGGGCTTCATGATCACCTTCTCCATCGGCGGTATGACCGGCGTGCTGATGGCGATCCCGGGTGCCGACTTCGTGCTGCACAACAGCCTGTTCCTGATCGCCCACTTCCACAACACCATCATCGGTGGCGCGGTATTCGGCTACCTTGCTGGCTTCGCCTTCTGGTTCCCGAAAGCCTTCGGCTTCAAGCTGAACGAGCGTCTGGGCAAGGCCGCATTCTGGTTCTGGCAATCCGGCTTCTTCTTCGCCTTCGTGCCGCTGTATGTGCTGGGCTTCCTGGGCATGACCCGTCGCCTGAACCACACCGACAACCCGCTGTGGACCCCGTGGCTGTACATCGCCTGCATTGGCGCGGTACTGATCGCCATCGGTATCGGCTGCCAGCTGCTGCAACTGTTTGTCAGCCTGCGTGACCGCAAGAAACTGGCAGACGTGAGCGGTGACCCGTGGAATGGCCATACCCTGGAATGGTCCACCTCCTCGCCGCCGCCGTTCTACAACTTCGCCACCCTGCCGCAGGTTCACGACATCGACGCCTTCACCGACATGAAGGAAAAAGGCGTGGCCTACGACATTCCGAAGCAGTACGCACCGATCCACATGCCGAAGAACACCGCGGCGGGTGTCTACATCGGCGGCTTCACCCTGGTGTGCGGCTTCGCGCTGATCTGGCACATCTGGTGGCTGGCCATCGTTGGTCTGGTAGGCATCATCGGCAGCATGCTGGCGCGCGCCTACGACAACGACAAGGACTACTACGTACAGCCGGAAGAGATCGAGGCCATCGAACGCGAGCGCTTCGAGAAAATGGGTATCGACTTCGACCGCTACGTCGAGCGCGACCACAGCGCCCGTCCGCAAACGGCAAAACCTCTGGAGCAGGTGTAATCAGCCATGACTTCGCAAGTAAACGCATTGCACGACCATGCTCACGACCATGAGCATCACGACGCCGGCGCCAGCGTAGAGCTGGGTTTCTGGCTGTACCTGATGACCGACTGCATCCTGTTTGCCAGCGCCTTTGCCGCCTACGCGGTACTGGTGGGCAACGTGGCAGGCGGCGTTGCCGGCCATGACATCTTCGAACTCAAGTTCGTGCTGGTGGAAACCTTCGCGCTGCTGTTCTCCAGCATCACCTACGGTTTCGCCATGATCAGCGGCCACAAGGGCAACAAGAGCGCCCTGCTGGGCTGGCTGGCGGTGACCTTCCTGTTCGGCGCCACCTTTATCGGCATGGAACTGCACGAGTTCGGCGCGCTGATCGCCGAGGGCCACGGCCCGGACAAGAGCGCCTTCCTGTCCGGCTTCTTTGCCCTGGTCGGCATGCACGGCCTGCACGTGACCGCCGGCCTGATCTGGATGGGCATCATGATGGCGGAAGTCATCAAGACCGGCCTGACCGGCCGCGCCATGACCCGTCTGAACTGCCTGAGCATGTTCTGGCACTTCCTCGACATCGTGTGGATCTGCGTATTCACCGTCGTGTATCTGAAAGGGGCGATCTGATGAGCCACGCTCACGACCACGCCGCCAGCCACGGCAGCGTATCTTCCTACCTGACCGGCTTCGTGCTGTCGGTGATTCTGACCGTAATTCCGTTCTGGCTGGTAATGAACGGCGGCCTGAACCCGCACGACACCCTGCTGACCATCGCCGGCTTTGCCGTGGTGCAGATCCTGGTGCATCTGAAGTACTTCCTGCACCTGAACTTCACCAAGGAAGGCCGCGTCAACTCGCTGGCATTCCTGTTCACCGCACTGGTGATCGTGCTGCTGGTGGTACTGTCGGTATGGATCATCTTCAGCGCCGACGCGCTGATGATGCCTTACTGAGCGCAGCCAACGTGAAGCTCAAGCGTTATCTGCTGGTCACCAAGCCGGGCATCATCTTCGGCAACCTGATCTCTACCGCCGGCGGTTACCTGCTGGCGGCGCAGGGACATGTTGACCTGTGGCAGATGTTGGCCACCCTCATCGGCCTGTCGCTGGTGGTGGCCTCCGGCTGCGCGCTGAACAACTGCGTGGACCGCGACATCGACAGCAAGATGGCACGTACCAAGAGCCGCGTACTGGTGACCGGCGCCATGTCGTTCCGTGCCGCACTGGCGCACGGCATCGTGCTGGGCATCGCCGGCTTTGCCACGCTGTGGTTCGGCACCAATGCGCTGGCCACCGCCTGCGCGCTGTTCGGCTTCGTGATCTACGCCGGCGTGTACAGCCTGTACATGAAGCGCAAGTCGGTCTACGGCACCGTGGTGGGCAGCCTGTCCGGCGCGGTACCGCCGGTAGCCGGCTACTGCGCCGCCACCGGCCGCTTCGACATGGGCGCGGCGATCCTGCTGCTGATGTTCTGCCTGTGGCAGATGCCGCACTCCTACGCGATTGCCATCTTCCGCTTCCAGGACTACCAGGCAGCGGGCATTCCGGTGCTGCCGGTTGTGCGCGGCGTATCGGCGGCCAAGCAGCAAATCGTGCTCTACATCCTGGCGTTCATGGTGGCCACCATCATGCTGATGCTGGGCGGCTACGTCGGTTACGGCTACCTGGTGGTGGCTGTGGCGACCAGCCTGTGGTGGCTGAAGATGGCGCTGTCCGGCCGCAAGGCCGATGTCGACGACCGCGTGTGGGCACGCCAGGTGTTCGCTTTCTCCATCGTCACCATTACCGCCTTGTCGGTGATGATGGCCGTGGACAGCCGCATGGATGTGCCGAGCACCGGCCAGCCACAACTGGCCCAGCTGCAACACGCCAGCGCCTGATTTACCGGGTAGCATCGCATGAGCCGTTCACCGCAAGGTGGGCGGCTTTTTTCATTGCCAGCGCTGACGCGGTGCGGCCAACCCTGCCTTGCCGCCTGCAGTTGCAGCTTCCCCGCTGTGCTATAGTGACGCCCCGTTTTGCTGCCATGAACTGCCAGATGACTGCCCTCGCCCGCCTGCCGCTGTTGCTATTGCCCCTGTTGCTGCTTGCCTGCACGCCGGACGAGCCGCTGCGCGGCAACTTCCAGTGCGTGGACCAGAGCCAGTTCCGTTACAACCGCCAGGCACAGACCGTGGAGCTGATTCGTGACGGCAGTAGTTTTCACGGCTTCATGGATGAAAAGCGCCAGATGGTGTGGCCCAAGCACGAGAACGATCGCAGCCTGCCGGACACCTACGCGCTATCGCGCAAAATCGCCGGCCAGCTGACGCTGTATGGCGGCTTTGCCGGCAAAGGGCTGGCCTGCCGCGCCGCCGCCACCCAAACCGCACCGTAAGCACCCGCACCAGAAGCTCCCCATGCGCATCCCGGAATTCCACCACGCCCTTGCCGCCATCGGCGCCCGCTCCTGCCACGTTGGCCGCATTACCCGTGCCTGGCTGAAAGGCCAGCCGCTGGATGCCGGCACCCGCCACCAGAAAAGCGAACACTACTTTCCGCTATCGGTGCGCACGGGGCTGCCACCAATCGCGGCGCAGATGGATGCGCTGGCGCAGATACAGTCACAACACCCGGCAGCCGATGGTTCGCTGCGGCTGCTGGTGGCGCTGGCAGATGGCCAGATGGTGGAAAGCGTACTACTGCCGCGTAACGGGCTGTGCATTTCCAGCCAGGTGGGCTGTGCTGTCGGCTGTACGTTCTGCATGACCGGCAAGAGCGGGCTGCTGCGTCAGCTGGGCAGCGCCGAAATCGTCGCGCAGGTGGCGCTGGCGCGGCGCATCCGTCCGGTCAAAAAGGTGGTGTTCATGGGCATGGGCGAGCCGGCACACAATATCGACAACGTGCTGGAGGCCATCAATCTGCTGGGTACCGATGGCAATATCGGCCACAAGAATCTGGTGTTCTCCACCGTCGGCGATCCGCGGGTGTTCGAGCGGCTGCCGCAACAACAGGTCAAGCCGGCGCTGGCGCTGTCGTTGCACACTACCGATGCGGCGCTGCGGGCACAGCTGCTGCCGCGTGCGCCGCGCTATACGCCGGCGGAGCTGGTTGCATTGGGCGAGGACTACGCCCGCCGCGTAGGCTACCCGATCCAGTACCAGTGGACGTTGCTCGCCGGCATCAACGATACGCAGCAGGAACTGGAGGCCGCGGTACAACTGCTGCGCGGCAAGTACGGCATCCTCAACATCATTCCGTACAACAGCGTGGAAGGCGACCACTACCAGCGTCCGTCTGCCGAGCGCATCCACTACATCAAGCGCTACCTGCACGACAACGGCGTGCTGACCAAGGTGCGCGATTCCGCCGGCCAGGACATCGACGGCGGTTGCGGCCAACTGCGCGCCCGTGCCGCCGACATCATCGATCACAGCCGGCTGTTGCGCCGCAATCGCGGGCAGGATCCGCAGCAAGCTTGATCCGCCTGCTGGCAGCCTGACTGGCCGCACCATATGATGAAGCAGACGACTGATGCGGACGCTGCTACATGCGCACACTTGCACGCTGGATATTCCTCGCCCTGACGGCCTGCTCGGCAACGGTGCTGGCGGCGGAAGCGGTACTTTTCCCCGACTACCCGGACCCCAACAAGGCCTTCTTCCGCGCCGCGCTGCAGCTGGCGCTGGATAAAAGCGGCCACGACTACACGCTGAGCGCCGTCGTACCGGAGATGCTGCAAGGGCGCTCCATCGCGCGCGCCATGGGCTCCGGCGGCGATCTCGACGTGCTATGGACCATGACCACCCCCGAGCGCGAATCGCTGCTGATACCGGTACGCCTGCCGGTAGACAAAGGCCTGCTGGGCTGGCGCATCGCCATCGTGCGCCAGGGTGCGGCCAACCTGCTCGCCAAAGTAGAAACGGTTCAGAACTTGCGCTTCTTTACCGCCGGACAGGAACACGACTGGCCGGATGTCGGCATCCTGCAAGCGAATGGCCTGCCGGTGATGCTGGTCGGGCAATACGAATCGCTGTTCAAGATGCTGGCCACCGCCCGTTTCGACTACTTTCCGCGCGGTGTGGGCGAGGCCTGGAGTGAAGTGGATCAACACCCCAAACTCGGCTTGACCGTAGACAGCCACATCGTGCTGCACTATCCGGCCGCCGAGTATTTCTTTGTCACCCCCGGCAAGCCTTACCTGGCGGAGCACATCCGGCAGGGCTTGCTGCGCGCACAGGCGGACGGCAGCTTCGACCGGCTGTTCCTGTCCCATTTCGAGCCATTGCTACGCCGCGCACGGCTGGCAGAGCGGCGTGTCCTCGAGTTGCAGAACCCGCTGTTTGATCCCGCCAAACAACCGGCGATCGATCCGGCGTGGTGGTACCAACCGCTGGCGAGCCCGGCGAAACCGGCAGCCAAATAAACTGCCGCCTGCGGCCAACCTGGCTTACAAGGTTGGCCGCAGGGCTTAACCCACCACTTGCAGCGTGGACTGTCCCAGCCCGCTGCCTTTTTTCACCACGATCTGTACCGCAATACGCTCCTGCATGCCGGCCACGTGGCTGATCACGCCGATGGATTTGCCGCTGGAGTTGATGGCATCCAGCGCATCCAGCGCCACTTCCAGCGTGTCGCCATCCAGCGTGCCAAAGCCTTCGTCGAGAAACAGCGAATCGATGGAAGTCTTGTGGCTCACCAGATCGGACAGCGCCAGCGCCAGTGCCAGGCTCACCAGAAAACTCTCGCCGCCGGACAAGGAGCGGGTGTCGCGCGTCACGTCACCCTGCCAGCTGTCGACGATCTCCAGCTCCAGCTCGCCGCCGCTCTTGCGTTGCAGCTGGTAGCGGCCGTGCAACCGCGCCAGCCGGCGGTTAGCCAGATGCACCAGATGATCCAGCGTCAGGCCTTGGGCAAACTTGCGGTAGCGATCGCCCTCTTTCGAGCCGATCAGGCTATTGAGCCGCTGCCAGATATCGGCATCGGCCCCCTGCTGCTCGATCTGCTGCCACAGCGCCTGCTGCTTGTCACGGCGCTGGGTGTCATCCAGCAACAGCGCCTGCAAGGCGCCCTGCTGACCGGATAGCGCCTGCCGCTGGGCATCCATTGTCGCCAACGCGGCATCCAGTTCCGCCAGCGGCAGCGGGCTGAGCGCCTGCTGCTGCAACTGCTGCCGTACCGCTGTGGCGGTCTGGCAGATGGCCTGACAGCGCTGCAACGCCTGCGTCAGCTGTTGCTGCAATGCCTGCAGTTGCTGCCGCTCCGCCGCAGGCAGTAACGCCTGCAGGAAGGCCGCCTCGTCGGCAAACGGGCTCTGTGCCAGCGCGGCCAACCATGCCTGCTCCGCTGCAGCCTGTTGCTGCTGCTGTGCCTGCAATTCGGCACCCAGCTGGCGTTGCTGGCCTTCCAGCCCCGCCAGCTGGCGGATCAGGCTGTCGATTTGCGCTGCGCAGGCGGCAAGTGCGGCGGCATCGCACCCAATCGCCACGACAGTCGCCGGCGGCGCGACCGCCAAACCGTCCCAGCGCTGCTGCCATGTCTGCGCCACGTTGTCGGCCTGTTCGCTGCGCGCCTGCTGCTGTAGCAGTTCGCCGCCCAGCTGTTGCTGTTGTTGCTGTCGCAGCTGCCAGTCGTGCCAGTCTTGCTGGCGGGCAGCCAGCCAGCCAGCCATGTCGCAGTCCACGACGAAGCCGGCGCCACCGATGCTGGCGGCCAACATTGCCGCCTGCTGTTGCAGGGTTTCCTCGACTGCCGTCAGCTGCTGCTGCAGCGCGGCGACATCCTGTTGCGTATGGGTTTTTTCCTGTTGCAACAGCTGCTGCTGCTTGACCACTTCCTGCAGTTGCGCCAGCTGCTGCGCCTCCTGCTGCCGGGCGGCCAACAGCCATTGCTGCGCCTGCTCCGCCTGCTGCAGCGTAGTGTTCAGCCCGGCATCCTGTTCTGCCGCGGCCTGCACTGCGTGTTGCAACTGTTCCGCTTGCTGCCAGATTTCGGCGTTAACGCCCAGCTGCGCCACCAGCGCCTGCCAGCCGGTCTGCGCCTGCTGCTGGCTCGCGGCCAACGTCTGCAGCGCGGTCTGCAATTGCAGCTGGCGCTCTTCCAGTCTTGCCAGCTCACCGTTGATGGCACGGCCCTGCTCTTCCAGCTGCTGCAGCGCAGCTTCTTTCTGTTGCAAAGCGCGGGCGGTATCGGACAGCGTCAGGGCCTGATAGGCCGCGATACCCGGATGCTCCAGCGAACCGCACAACGGGCAGGCTTCACCCGGCTGCAAAGCGGCGCGGTGCGCCTCCAGACTCTGGATGCGCTGCTCCAGCTGCAGCAACTTGCGTTTATCCTCCAGCTGCTCTTTTACGGCGCGGTAATCCTGCCGCAAGCCGTCGCGCAGCAACTGCTGTGCCGCCAGCTGGCGGCGGGTTTCGTCCAGCGCGCTTTGCTGCTGCGCATGCTGATCGGCATGCAGCCGTCGCTGCTCCGCCAGTTGTGCCAGCTGCCGCCATGCCTGCAGCTGCTGCTGGCTGTGCTGCCACTGCTCGCGTAGCTGGGCCAGCGTCTGCTGCTGCAGCAAGCTCGCCAGCCTGGCCTCGGCCTCGCTGCTGCCCAGCTGGCTTTGCTGGTGACGCGTGCTGGCCTGCTGCAGCGCCGTCTGCTGCGCGAGCAGCCGTTGTTCGCTGGCGGCCAACGCTGCCTGCAATACTTGCAAACGCGCATGCTGCTGCCGTTGTTGCTGCTGCGCCTGCAGCTGCTGCCGGTGCTCGCTCTGCCAGCCGCTGAGTTGCTCTCCCAGCGCGGCAAAATGCGCGTGCTGCGTCAGCCATGCTTGCCCGTTTTGCAGCATCTGCTGCAACTGCCCGCACTGCTGACGGGCGCTGGCAGCCAGTTCACTGGCAATGTGATTGGCCTGCCAGTACGCCAGCTGCGACTGCTGCTGCAGTTCGGCCTGTTCGGCCTGCAGCTTGTCGATGGTCGCCACGGTATGTTGCTGCCGCGCCGCAGCATCCCGCCATGCCTGATACAGCGGTTGCAGCGCTTCGGCCGGTGCGCTGTGTTGCAGCCGCTGCAGGGTTGGCTGCGCCAGCTCGATGGCCTGTTGTGCCGCCTGCTCCTCCGCCAGTGAAGTCTGCTCGGCATGCTCGGCCTGCTGTAATTCGTGCCGCCACTGCCGCTGATGCCGTAGCTGCTGCAATTCGGTCTGCTGGGCGGCCAGCTGGCTGTCGAAAGCCGCCAGTTGCTGCTGCATGCTCTGCCGCTGCTCTGCCGGCAGCAGCTCCACCCCTTCCGCCCGGGCCTGCAGCTGCTCCAGTGCCTGGCGTGCGTCACGCGCCTGCTCGAACACCCGCCGCGAAATCTGGCCGTAGATGTCGCTGCCGGTCAGCTCTTCCAGCAGCTCGGCACGCTCGTTGGCGCTGGCATTCAGGAACGCCGCAAAGCCGCCTTGCGCCAGCAGCATCGATTTGGTGAAGCGGGCGAAATTCAGGCCGGTAATCGCTTCGATACGCTTGAGCTTGTCGTTGATCTGGCTGCTGAGAATATTGCCGTCGCCATCGGCCAGCTCGACCCGCGGCGCCTGCAGTTGGCCGTCGGCCTTGTCGCGTGCTCGGCGCTGGCTCCAGAAGGCACGGTATTGCTGCCCTTTCACCTCGAACGCCACCTCGGCCAGGCAGTCGGCGCTGTGGCGACTCATGATCTCGTTACCGGATGCGGAGATGCTCTTCAGGCGCGGGGTTTCGTGGTACAGCGCCAGGCAGATGGCGTCCAGCAGCGTGGATTTGCCGGCACCGGTGGGGCCGGTGATGGCGAACAGCCCGTTGTCACGGAACGGTGGGCGGCTGAAGTCGATGAACCACTCGCCCTGCAGCGAATTGAGGTTTTTCAGCCGCAAGCTCAGGATTTTCATGCTTCGTCCTCCAGCAGGCTGGCCACCACGGCGCGATAGCGCGCCTGCAACTGTGCGGCCAACGTGTCGTCCAGCGCTTCCTGCTGCAGCCGCTTGTCGAATACCTCGAACGGTGTCAGCTCGTCCAGCGTCTCGCGCGCCTCCGCCTGCAGGCTGGCCGTCGCCGTGCCGCGCTCGCGGCGGATGCGCAGTACTTCCACCGGCAGTTCGGCAGTCAGGCTGTTGATGCGCGCCTGCAGGTCGGACAGGTAGTCATCGCCTTGTACCAGCACCTCCAGCCACACCGGTTGCGCCGGCGTGCCGGATGCGGCCGCCGCAGTAATCGCGGCGGCCAACGTTGTCAGGTCTCCTTTTACCGATTGCAGCGGCTGGAAACGCGGCACCGGCAGCGCCGTCACCCCCAGCAAGCCGATGGCGTCGACATCCACCAGCAGCACCTGCTTTTGCTGGCCGGCTTCGTCGAAGCTCAGCGGAATCGGCGAGCCGCTGTAACGAATGTGTTCCAGCCCGCCCACCTGCTGCGGGCGGTGAATGTGGCCCAGCGCGATGTAGTCGGCCGGTGGAAAGGCGCTGGTGGGGAAGGCTTCCAGCGCGCCGACGTAGATTTCGCGCACCGACTCGCTGGCACTGGCGCCGACGGTAGTGAGGTGGCCGGTGGCGATGATAGGCAGCGGCATGCGCAGTGCCTCGCGCTTGGCGCAAGCCAGCTGGTACACCGCCTGGTAGTGCGCGCGGATTGCCTCCTGCAACGACAGCTGTTTTTCTTCCGCACTCTGGCCGGCCTGGCTTTGCAGCACGTCGCGCGGCCGGATAAACGGAATGGCACAGACGATGGCGCCGGGCGTGCCATCGCGCTGCGGCAGCACCAGCACCTGCTGCGCCGCGTCGTCCGCGACCGCCGGCACCACGCTGGCACCGAGGCAGGACAGCAGCGGCCGGCTTTCGGCCAGCGTGGCTACCGAATCGTGATTGCCGCCCAGCACCAGCAGCGCGGTGCCGGCATGGTGCAGGTCGACCACCAGCCGGTTGTACAGCTCGCGGGCGTAACTGGGCGGTGCTCCGGTGTCGAAAATGTCGCCGGCGACCAGCACCACGTCCACCGCGTGCTGCTGCACCTGCTGCAGCAGCCAGTCGAGAAAGGCCTGGTGCTCTGCCTGGCGGGTCTTGCCCATGAAATGCTGGCCGAGGTGCCAGTCAGAGGTGTGAAGAATGCGCATGGAAAGACCATAGATAGACGACCGCCGGATTGTAGCAACGGAACTGTGCCGGCGGCATAAGCGTGACCGCAGCCGGCGATGCATCGCGACTGGCAATGCCCCCATGGTTCACTAAGATGCAAGCACACCAGTGCTGGTGCCATCCATCGATCTTTCCACAGACCAACAAGAGGCAAGGAGCATGAAAACTATGCAAGCAGCAGGTAGTCGCTGGCCGCTGGCAGTGGTCACGGCCATTGTGCTTGGCAGCTGCCCCGCGCTGGCGGCCGCGCAGGACATGTCCGCCAGCTACGAAGGTGCCGCGGTGCGCTTCGGCCAGGGCCAGGCCCACACCGTGGTACGCACCGGTGCCGATGGCAAGCTCGCGGCTATCGGCATCGTATTTAGCGAAGACTCGCTGGCAGGGCTGCCGGCAGGCGGCGGCATGGCGCCATCCGTCGTGTTGCCGATGCCGACCACCGGCCCGCAGACCGTGGTCGATCACGTCGGCATCGACTGGGAGTCCCATGGCCACCCGCCACCCGGGGTGTACGACACGCCGCACTTTGACTTCCATTTCTATCTGATCAGCGTGGCCGAGCAGATGAAAGTGAGCTTCCAGAACGAAGGCGAATCCGGCGACCCGTCGCAACAGCCACCGGCGGAACTGCTGCCTGCCGGCTACGTGGTGCCACCGGGTACCGCCGTGCCGCAGATGGGGGTGCATGCGATTGACACCACCGCCCCGGAGTTCAACAAACAGCCGTTTACCGCCACCTTTATCTACGGCTACCACAACCGCCAGCAGACTTTCATCGAGCCGATGGTCACCCTGGCCTTTCTGCAATCGAAACAGCCGTTTAGCGCACCGGTGGCCCGCCCGGCCAGCTACAGCAAGGCTGGCAGCTACCCGGACAGCTACAGCGTGAAATACGATGCGGCCAACATGCGATACGAGGTGATGCTTGCCGGACTTCGCTAAGCCTCCTGCCGGCCAAAGGTTGGCCGCATGCCTGCCACGGCCGGCCGGAACTGTTCACCATCTTCATCTTGCCCCCTGTCACCATCGCCCCGTTACGCAGCTTGCGGCGCAACGGGGCTTGACGTTTGCCGTCTGCTGCGGCACAAACAGCGCCTTGTTTCGAGAGGCGGACATGAAGCATCTGCAAACCATTTATCACCTGCATCCGGCCGCCAGCGACCGGGTGCAGCAGCGGCTGGCGGTACGTGGCATCGTGGCGCGCGGGCGCGAGCTGCTATTGCTGTACACCGGCCGCTATGACGACTTCAGCCTGCCTGGCGGCGGCGTAGAAGCCGACGAGGACCACACGCTGGCGCTGGCGCGCGAGCTGGCCGAGGAAACCGGCGCGCGCGATGTCGACATCCTGCGGCCTTTCGGGCTGATCGACGAATTCCGCCCGCCGCGCGGCGACTACGACGTGCTGCACATGCTGTCCTATTGCTATGTCTGCCGCATTGCCGACACCCTGGCCGCGCCGCAAATGGAGGATTACGAGATCCGCAACCGCATGGAAGTGCGCTGGCTGGATGTGGATGCCGCCATTGCCCACAACGAGGCTGTCATCCAGCGTTGCGATGCCGGCATGGGACTGTCTATCGTGCGCGAAACCGCCCTGCTCAAGCTGATCGCCAGCGCGCTGGACAACGGCGAGCTGTAGTCGCCATCAGGGAAAGAAAAAAGGCGCAAGCCAGTTGGCGTGCGCCTTTTGTTTTGTGCGTCACTCATCGCTGGGCTGAGCTAACGCACCGGAATCATCAGGTGCTGGTATGGGGTACCCGCCCACATCACGTACGGCACCTTGGTGTCCGGGTCGGCGGCCTTGGGATACTGGTCATAGAATGCCTGCTCGGCACCGACGATCATCACGTGCGGGCCGGTTTTGATCCAGTGGTTCTGCATGTCCGGCTTGCTGGCATAGGGGTCGGTATTGCTGGCATCGGTGCCGCCCGCCAGCATGTACATGAAACCGATCTTGCCGCTGGCCGGGGTGGTGTGACCTACCCACGCCATTGCCCACTCCATGGCGGCCTGATCCATGCACATCGGGTCTGGGCCGGGGGTGGCCGGATTGTCCGGCATGCAGGTAAAGCCGTTATGACCCTGCCGCAGGGTACGCATCTTGCCGTCGGCAGTCATGGCGACCACCGTGGCGCCGGCCGACACCTTATGCGGGGCGGCACTCATGGCACTGCGGATCATTTGCCGGTCACCCGGCGGGGATGCGGAAGCGGCTGGCAGATAAGCAATGGCGGCCAGGCCCAGCACGACGGCCAACCAGCGGTGTAACAACGCCGGTGTCGACATGATCACTCCTTCGCGATTACGGGTGTATACCCGGCTGCCGGCATGATGCTGTAACACCTGGATTGTCTAAGGAACAGTGCGCGGCACCGGCCTTCGCAAGCTGGCAGCCGTGAGCTGATAGCGGAGGCAGGAAAACCGCAGCGGGTGCGCCTTAAGTGTAGGCAACGTCCCGGTCGCGTCAACCGGACTTGCGGCCGAAAATTCACGGCACGGCGGCGGATAAAATGCGGCAAACGTCCGCGCCGGTGCTATGCTGCACGGCAACACGAATAACCCTTGCACCCGTCCGGATTTTCACCGTGCACAGCCCCACTCTTGTTGCCATCGCCGCCATTCTGATGCTTGTCATGACACTCATGCTGCTGGCGGCCTGGCGTTTCAATCCGCGCATTGCCGGCCTGGGCAGCTGGACGCTTTCCTACTGCAGTGGCCTGCTGTTCAGCCTGAATCTGCTGCTGCGCGCTATTGCGCCAGAACTGCTGCTGGTCATGCTGGCGCAGCTGTCCGCCTTCATGATGGTCTACCTCAATCTGCAAGCCACCCGTGCCTACACCGGCGCACCGCCACTGTCATGGCGCCAGTCCGCGCCGGCACTGGTGCTCTTGCTGGCACTGGCCGCCTATTTCACCCGCGTACAGCCGGACGAGGTCATGCGCTATACGCTGACAAGCCTGATGCTGGGGGCAATGTTCCTGCTTGCTGCCCGTACCATCGCTCGCGGCGGGCTCCAGCACTACCCGGCGCGCCTGTTGTATGCCGCCATTTGCGCCAGCCATGGCCTGTTTCTGCTGTTTCGGCCGTGGCTGTTCCAGCTTGGCAATCACGGCCTGTTCGATGGCAGCAGGTCCATCGCGGTGTCGCCTGTCGTGGCGGTGGAATCCATTGTCGGGGTGGTGTTGCTGGCTTTCTGCATCGTGATGCTGGCCAACGAACGGGTGACGCAGGCATTGCGCGACATGGCCGACCGCGACCCGCTCACCGGCGTGCACAATCACCGCGCTTTTCTGGCGCTACTGGACAAGGGCGGACATCAGGCCGACCGGGCCGGCGCAGCGCTATCCGTCCTGCTGCTCGACCTGGACCACTTTAAGCGCATCAACGATAGCTGGGGACATCGCGTTGGCGACGAAGCCCTGCGTCATGTTGTAGCGGTGGCGCAAGACTGCATCCGCGAGGGTGATGTGATTGGCCGTCTCGGCGGCGAGGAATTCGCGATCTTCCTGCCGGCGACCCGGCAGCAGGCTGCCGAGACGGTAGCCCGCCGCCTGCGCGCTGCCGTGGAAAGCCGCCCGCTGCTCTACGACGGGCACCGTATCGTGCTGACTGCCAGTGTCGGTGTTGCCTGCCGTCACGACAACGAGGCGCCGGCGCACACCCTGCACCGTGCCGACAGCGCCATGTACCGGGCCAAGGAGAACGGCCGCAACCGCGTCGAACTGGCCTGGTCGTTGGCCGAAGGCACAGCCGCCATCGCGCAAGTTGGCCAAACCGGCAGCTGACCGCAGCGGCAGGCATAACAAACAGATGGCCCTGCTAGTGCAGGGCCATTGTCTTGGCGAGTGGCAGGCCACCCACGGCTTACTCGGCGGTGGTGGGATCGATGGTGGCGCGGACTTGCGACACTTTGTTCACCGGAAAACCGCCCCGGTGGGCATGCTCGCGCACCAGTTCCTCGTTGGCCGCAATGTAGACGCAATAAACCTTGTCATCGGTGACATAGCTTTCCACCCACTGCACGCTTGGCCCCATTTCCTGCAACACGCCACAGGACTTGGCCGAGATACCCTGCAGGTCGGCAGCGCTCAGTTTGCCGGCGCCGGGTATCTCCCGTTCAATCACGTACTTAGGCATGACAATCTCCTGCTGAATCAATACCTCTGGCGCTGCGCCCGCAGCGTCTGTCTCAGCATAGCCGCCTGCAGCGGCAACGGCGGAAAGATTGCCATGGTTGTTGCGGCCAACGTTGGCCGCAGGCTCAGTCGGCTTGCGGCCCTTTCTTCAGCTGTTTCATGAAAGCGCCAAAGTGCGGCCTCAGCTCGGCAAACAGCGGGTGTTCCTTGTGCTCCAGCATTACCTCGCCAAACAGTTTCAGGCCGATGGCCAGGGCGTCGGTATTGATGCCGGCCAGGTCACTGCGCTGGCGCAGTCGCGCGGCGATCTGCAACAGGTCGTCATGGTTGCCGGCATCGAATTGTAGCGGCGCCGGATGCGGGGATGGCTCGCCGCTGGCGGTGGCGAGATGTTCTACGGTGATGCGGTAGCGGTGTTGTTTCATCAGTCATTCCGTATCGGTGGGTAAATAACAGCCAGCCGCATAACGGCTGGCAAACGTGTTAACGCATCTGGAACAGTTCCTGATGGAAGCGCGAGGCCGGCAAGCCCAGCGCCAGCAACTTGTCGCGCAGCTGCCGACCGAAAGCGGCCGGCCCGCAGAACCAGATATCTGCATCGCGCCACTGCGGCACGGCGCTTGCCAGCCGCTCGGCATCCAGCCGCCCATCGTGCGGCTGGCGCAGCAGGTGCAGCTCGACGCCGGCAGCGCGCGCATCGGCGGCCAGCTGGTTCATGGTTTCGATGTCCAGATTGCTGCTGGCGTGAAAGAAATCGACCGGCTTCTTGCCCGGTTCGGCGGCCAGCGCCTGCATGCGCGCCACAAACGGCGTGACGCCGATGCCACCGCTGATCCAGATCTGGCGGCGCTTGCCGTCCTGAAAGGTAAAGCGGCCGTAGGGTCCTTCCAGCTGGACACGGTCACCGACGTGCAGTGTGTGCGGCAAGGTGGCGGTGTAGTCGCCCAGCGCCTTGATCAGCAGGCGAGCATGACCATCGCCCTGCCAGGCCGAGGCCAGCGTGAACGGATGCGCGCCTTCGCGGGCATTAAAGGTGACAAAGGCAAACTGCCCGGCCTGATGACCAGCCCACGCCTGATCCAGCTGCAAATCGACCGCCAACACCTTGAGTTCCGGCTGGTAATCCAGCGCGCTGATCTGCGCAGCGACACGCGGTTGTCCGCGATGGCGGCGCATCAGCGACAGCACGGCGGATACGCTGCCGCCAACCATCAGCAGTGCCAGCACGCCGCCGATGGGCGTGGCCCAGTTGCCAAACTGCAGCAGCACCACCGAGTGGAACACCAGCACCAGATAAGCAAGCGGCAACAGGCGGTGCAGCTGGCGAAAGCGACGGTATGGCACCAGCTTGACCAGCGCCACAAGCATCAGCGCCGCCGCCACATAGAACGCCCACTCGCCCATGCTTTCCGCCGTGTGGCGCAGCTGCATGAACAATTGCTGCACGCCATCGCCCAGTTGCGGCGGTGACCCGCGACGTGGCCGACCGCCGGCTATCAGTCCCAGTGCCGACAGCCATTTCGGGCTTTGCGTCAGCACCCAATGGCTAAGCGACAGCGACAAACCGGCAGTGCCCAGCCACTTGTGCAGGCGGTACATCTTGTCCAGTCCGCCAAGTCGCCCTTCCAGCGAGGTTGGCCGCATGGCCAGCAGCATGGCGATGCTCATCACCGTCATGCCCAGTACCCCGCTGTACTGGATCAGTACATTGCGCCAGGCAATGAAATTGGGTTGCCCGGCCAGCACTGCCGGGTTGCTGCCCAGCCAGAGCAGTGAAACCAGGGCTAGCACTCCCCAGAAAAACCATGTGATCTTGCGCATTCCGACACCTTGCGAAACTTATTGCTGATGGTGTCAGCCTAACGACCAGTTATCTTTCTAGCAAGATAACTACACATCCGTTAACATCTTGCCGCAGTGCTTAACAATTCCTGCCGGAAACCCACGATGCCACCGACCGACCGCATGGAAAACCACCACTGGGACCGCGCGCTGGACCCGCAGACGGTAACGCTGTTCCTGCGCCTGCAGTGGGCGCAGGCGGAGTCGCTGCAGACCATGCGCCCAATGCTGGCGAAATTCGATCTGAGCGCCACCGAGTTCGACGTGCTGGCCACACTGCGCAACGCCCCTGCCCCGCACAGTCTGACGCCGTCGGCGATCCAGGCGGCGGTGGTGATTACCTCCGGCGGCCTGACCAAGGTGATGCAGCAACTGGAAGCGCGCGCCCTGGTCAGCCGGCAGCAACAGACTCAGGACCTGCGGGTGAAACCGGTGACGCTAACCGCTACCGGCAAAACGCTGATCGAGGCCGCCATGAGCGAAACGGTGGCCAATACCGGCGACTGGTTGCGCGGCCGCCTGAGCGAGGAAGAGATCGGCCAGCTGACCCAATTGCTGGCCCGCCTGGCGCCATAAGCCGCCAGGCGGCGGCCAACGTTGGCCGCAGGCTAATGGCTGGCCGATGCAGCGGCGTGATTGCTGCCGGCTTCGGCCAGACAGACGCGGTTGCGACCATTGAATTTGGCGCGATACAGCGCCGTATCCGCTGCGATGATCAGCTGCTCCAGTTCGGCATTGGCATCGGGCGCCGTGGCGACGCCGATACTCACCGTGATACGGAAGCTGCCGCCCTCCGGCAGCTGCACCTCGGTTTGCTGCACCCGCAGCCGGATACGCTCGGCCACTTCCAGCGCGTCGCTTTCATCCATCGACTGCAGCAAGGCCACGAACTCCTCGCCACCCCAGCGGCAGAACAGGTCGTTGCGCCGCAAAGCGTCTTGCATGATGGCCGCAATCTGGCGCAGCACGGCATCGCCAGTGGTATGGCCGTACTCATCGTTAATCCGTTTGAAGAAGTCCGCATCCATCATCAGTATCGCCACCCCCTGCCGCTGCTGGCGGGTATCGTCAATCAGTGTCGTGGCGCCGTCACGGAACGCACGACGGGTCATGGCGCCGGTCAGAGAATCATGTGATGCCAGTTCGGACAACTGCCGCAGCAATTGATAGCTGTGGATGTACTCGCGGTACAGCGCGTATTGCGCGGCGATGGCCAGCCCGGTTGCCGGCCAGATCTGCACCGCATACAGCAGATGGGGGAATTCCAGTTGCGGATTCAGCAGCGCCTGCAGGTGCGGGCCGAGCGAAAACAGGATGTGGGCGGCCATGATCAGCGGAAAAGACAGCCCCTGCAGCACCAGGAAGCCGGCCATCTGGAAGTACATATAGCCGCCGATGCCGTAGAAAAACCCGTCATGTAGCTGTTTGAGAATGTCGAAGAAGATCACGTCGAGCATGAAGGCCGTGGCAAAGATCACCAGGCTGGCATGCCGTAGCGACATCCGCGGATGGGCAATGCTCCAGGCCACGCCCATGGCCAGCAAACCCATCACCAGTCGCAGTAGCAGGGTGTGTTGTGCGCCGGCAGCATCGATAACGTAATCCCACACCCACATGCCGGAAGCCATCAGCGCGGACAGCTGCCACATGCGTTGCGAATAGCGGCTGCGGTCGCGGAATTTGTCGTCGAGAAAACTGGCCGGCAATACCCCGGCCGCCGGCAAGCCAAGCGCTCCGGTGCTATTGGCCGGCTTTTCCGGCTGGACGGCGGTAGGCGTGTGATTTGACATGAGCTCCCTGCCGCAATGGTCGCAGTACTGCAGACAGTTTCCAGTGTAGAGCGCGGCGCAGGATCTTGCGGCCAACTTTACCGGCAGATGATGCTAAGCCCGGCGCCACTTGTGCCGATAAAGTAGCTATACCCCTAACAGGAGGTTGCCATGCTGCCTGTAAGACGCAAACTGCTCGAAGGCTTTAGTAGCCGCTTGCCATCTGCGCTGCCGCATGCCCGCAGTGAACCGGCCGCCAGCAGCGTCCAGGCCGACAATCCGCAAGCACTGGCCAAGGAGTACCTGGCCTGGGCGCGCTGGCTGGATGACTTGCGTCAGCATGCCGGCGATGGTGGCGAGCAAGCGGCGCGTGCGCTGGCTGACGGCAAGCTGGGCTTTATCCTGCGCCGATGTCTTGTGCTGCGTGAAAAAACCATGCTTGGCGGCACGGCTGGCCATGTATTGCTGGAAGAAGTCGCCAGCCTGGCCAGCGAACTGAAGCAGGTAGTGGGCGAACTGACCGGCCGCACCATGCCGGCGGTGGACGAGTGGCCACTGCCATACCGGCTGTACAGTCGCCAAGCGGACACCCAGCCAACAATAGCCCAGCCGCCGCGCGACCAGCGCGAACGCCGCCGTCATGGCGGCCAGCGTCGCAATCATCTGACGGCAGATGAGCTGCATGATGCGCAGCAGGCGCATGGCTGCCTGCTGCTGGTATTGCAACTATTACAGCGCCGCCAGCCGGCACTGGCCGAAAGTGCCACCCTGCAGGCTGCCAGTCTCGATCTGGAACACGCCCGCGACATGGGCTTCTCGCCCGCAATGCCGACCACTTAACACCTACATCGCTCACCGCATTTGCGCCAGATCAATCTGGAGTCATTTGTTGGTATTTGTTATTATCCGCGACGCCATTCAATACAAAACAAATAGGCATGGCGTCGCTTACATCTCAACACAAGCGCCCACCATCCCCGGAGACTGCTGCCGGGGTATTTTTTTACCGTGAGGAAAATCATGTCGTTAAAACAGCGACTTCTGTTTTTTGTCGCCATTCTGCTGGCCATCGCCATCGCGGTGCTGTCCGCACTGGCCTACCAGCGCATGCGCAGCGAAATCATCATCGGCGTGGAGCACGAGCTGGATGCCGCCATCACCGGCAACAGCGCGGCACTGGAGCGCTGGGTTGGCCAGCGCCGTGATGCCATCCAGTCGGCGGCCAACCATCTGACTGCCGCTGCCGATCCCTACCCGGTGTTGCAGCAGGGCAAGGACGCCGGCAACTTTGATCAGCTGTTTGCCGGCTACGCCGACAAGACCATGCGCTACCACCTGGCCGACAAACAGCCGGCGGCAGGCTACGACCCCACGGCCCGCCCGTGGTATCAACTGGCCAGCAACACCCATGGCGTCGCCATTACCGCGCCCTATGTGTTTACTAGTTCGCAAAAACTGGGCATTACCGTGGCTAGCCCCTTCATGAAGGATGGCCAGCAGCTGGGCGTTGTGGGCGGCGATATCGCCCTGGACGGCCTGACCGCCGTGGTAAAGGCCATCAAGTTGCGCGGTGACGGCTATGCCTTCCTGGTAACGCGTGACGGCAAGATTGTCAGCCATCCGGCAGCTGACTCCACGCTGAAAAGCGTGGCGGAAGTCATGCCCGGCTTCGATGCCAACCTGGTGACCAGCACCAGTGACAAGCCTTCCCTGCACGAAGTCGAAATCAGTGGCGACAACTACTACGCAGTGATGGCGGCGGTGGCCGGTACCGACTGGGTACTGGGGACGGTCGTGAAAAAGGACGTCCTACTGGCACCGCTGCAGCATCTGCTGCTAACACTGGTGATTGCCGGCTTACTGGTGGCCGTGGCTGGCATCGCACTGGCCGGCTTCACCATCGGCCGCCTGTTGGCCAGCCTGGTACGCTTGCGTGATGCCCTGCTGGATGCAGCCAGCGGCCACGGCGACCTGACCCATCAACTGGAAGTGGGCAAGAATGACGAAATCGGCCAGACCGCACAGGCGTTCAACCGTTTCATCGGTACGCTGCGGCAGATGTTCCTGGAGGTGCGCGACCACACGGTGTCGCTGAACAGTGGCATCGACCAGCTCAACGGCATCACCCGCCAGCTGGCAGCCGACTCGCAACAGCAGGCCGATGCCTCCAGCGCCACCGCTGCCACCATCGAACAGATCACTGTCAGCATCAACCACATCGCCAGCAATGCTACCTCGGCAGAGCAGGTGGTAGTGCAGACCGGGCAGACCTCGCGCCAGTCGGCGCAATCGGTAGGCCAGCTGGCCGGCGGCATCGAGCATATTGCCGGCGAGGTTGGCCGCCTGGCCGATACCCTGGGCGGGCTGGGACAACGCTCGGCGCAGATGGACCAGATCATCAACGTGATCCGCGACATTGCCGACCAGACCAACCTGCTGGCGCTGAACGCCGCTATCGAGGCGGCACGCGCCGGCGAAACCGGTCGCGGTTTTGCGGTGGTGGCAGACGAAGTGCGCAAGCTGGCAGAGCGTACCGGCAAAGCCACGGTGGAAATCGGCGCGCTGATCAGCGCCACCCATGACGACGTGGAGGCGGCGCTGGGCAATATGGCCGGCACCCGCCAGTCGGTGCAGCAGGGCGTACTGGCCTCGCAGCAAGTGGCGCAGGAAATTGCCGGCATCGAGGACGAGGTTGCGCGCGTGGTGCTGACCATACGTGACATCGCCGATGGCACCCGCGAGCAGTCGATTGCCACCGAGGAGATGGCGCGCGTCGCCGAACAGACCAACCAGATGGCTATCGATACCGATCAGGCGGTACAGAACGCAACGGCAACGGTAAACGAGTTGCACCAGCTATCACAGCATCTGCATGCCATGGTGGGCCGCTTCCGCCTATAAGACGCTGCCGTCCGCAAGCAGCGACTGGCTGTGGCCACAGCGGCTGATCTCCGCCAATGCCAGCATCGTGCCGCCGCGGCGTGCGGCCAACTTTGCGCAACAGCCGGTAGGCAGCGGCCCGTTCCGCGTGCTGCGCCACAGCCCGCAGCGGCTGACGCTGCAGGCCAACCCGCACTATTACCGCGAGCGGCCGCTACTGGACGAGATCGACCTGTGGGTGATCGACACGCCAAGCGCGCAGCAAGGGTTCGACGTGCGGCTGGAAGGCGGCGATAGCGCCCGGACGCTGCAATCGGCCTGCACCTATCTGTTGCCCAACCCGCAGCGACCGCAGCTGGCCAGCGCCGATACCCGCCGCTGGCTGCTGCGCCTGCTGTCGCACCCCTCGGTGATTACCGCGGACGATCCGCTGCGCCGGCCGGCTTACGGCTTGCTGCCGGACTGGCAGCAACCGCCGGTGGCCGCCGGCAGCAGCCCGTTGCCAGCCGGCAGCCGGCTACGCCTGGTGACCTACGAGCTGCCGGCGTTCCAGCCGCTGGCACGGGCGCTGGCCGCCAGGTTGGCCGCACACGGCATCACGCTGGAGATCCATACCCTGAGCTATCCGCGCTACGAGAACCATCGCAGCTGGTGGCCGGACACCGATCTGGTGCTGGCCAGCGAAGTGCTGCACGACGACCGCGACTACAGCTGCCACGAGTGGTTCGGCAGCAATCCGGTACTGCAACAGGCACTGACGGGGGAAAACAGCGCGCGCATGGATGCAGCCCTGCTGGCGATCCAGCGGCAACCGCAGCGCGAGGCGCGCATGGCGGCCTATCAGCAGATCGCCGACTGGCTGGTGGCGGAAGGCTGGCTGCTGCCGCTTTCGTACGAACTGCAAGGCGTGCTGGCCAGCCCCGCCGTGGCGGGACTGAAACTGGGGCTGAATGGCTGGATGGATTTTTCCAGCCTGTGGTTGCGGGACGAAAACTGAAGGTTGGCCGCAGCGGGCTGGACAACCGGGCTTGCCGCCCGATGCCCTTCGACACCAGGCAGCGCGCGGCCGCCAAGATAAGCCGAAATAAAAAACCCCAGAAAAATCAATATTCTATTGACGCCACGGCAATACCCCCGTATAACGAAGCCCGCAGGATGTTCAAGCGCCATATCTATCGATACCTTGTTGCCCACCAAGCTGGTCTTCTTTGTTTCCTTATCTATTTCCTTGATTGTCGTGCTTTTTTGGCACTTATGCCTTTACCCAAACAAGGAATACACCATGGAAACCGGTACCGTTAAATTCTTCAATGATGCAAAAGGTTTTGGCTTCATCACTCCCGACAACGGCGGTGATGATCTGTTTGCGCACTTCTCCGAAATCAAGGCAGATGGCTTCAAGTCGCTGCATGAAGGCCAGAAGGTAAGCTTTACCCGCGCCATGGGGCAAAAAGGCCCGGCAGCATCCGGCATCCAGCCGCTGTAAGCTGTACTGGCTCTCGCCCTGAAAAGCCCCGCACTGCGGGGCTTTTGTTATTTGCAGCGGATTTCCCTGCCCCGGCAGTTAACTGCCCGGCGACTCCCCTTGTCCCCCTGCTGATATTGCACGCCCGCTAGCGGTGTATGCCTGGCCTAGGCAACATACATGACGATAACATTGCCGCGGCACGCCGCTTCTCGCTGCGCTTGCCCCATCGCCCACCCCAGTCAGCAGGAGCTGGAACATGAAAGCCAAATACACCGGACAGTGCCTGTGCGGCGCCATCCGCTACACAGTCGACGTCGAACCATTGTTTAGCGGCAATTGCCACTGCCGGGACTGCCAGCGGGCCTCGGGCAGCGCCTTTACCCCCGCGATGATTTTCCCGGCCAGCAGCGTGCTGATTAGCGGCGAGGCGCGGTTTTTCGAATCTGCGGCAGACAGCGGCAATAGCCATCAACGGGGTTTCTGCCCGCAGTGTGGTTCGCAACTGTTTGCCAGCTTTGGCAGCCTGCCAGGCATGCTGGGCATCAAGGCCGGCACCCTCGACGACACTTCACGCTATGTGCCGCAGCTGGATTTCCATGTCGCCAGCGCCGCCGCCTGGGAGGTCATGAATCCGGCGCTGCCGAAAAAACCGGGTGCCGCGAACAGCTAAGCAGCGGTGTGCAAAGTAAGGTTGGCCGCCATGCGGCCAACCTTGCAGACCTTAACGGCCGGTGCGGAAGCGCTGCCACAGGCGGGTAAAGCCCTGTACCGTGGCCGGCTTGCGGGTAACGCTGACAAAGCTGTCCTGCAGGTCTTCCGCGCTGGGGAAGATGGTGTGGTTGGCCACCAGTTCCGGCCGCATATACTGGCGGGCGGCCAGCACCCCCGGCGGGGAGCTCACCGCCTTGGCGTTGTTGGCGGCGGTTTTCGGATCCAGCATGGCGTTGATGAAGGCATGCGCCTCGGCGACGTTGGCCGCATCCTTCGGAATCGCCATCACGTCCACCCACACATCCAGCCCGTGCTTGGGCAGCAGCACCTCGATGTTCACCCCGTTCTTGGCATCCTGGGCGCGCTGTTTCGCCATGTTCAGATCACCGGAGAAGCCCATCGCCACGCACAGACTGCCACCGGCCAGTTCGTTGATATAGCTGGACGACGAGAACAGGGTGTAGCTGCTGCGCAGTTGCTTCAGCCCCGGCATGATGGCCTGGTAGTCGGCCAGATTTTCGCTGTTCGGGTCCTTGCCGAAGTAATGCAGCGCCGCCGGGAAATACTCGCTTGGCGCATCGTAGACGCTGACACCACAATCCTTGAGCTTGGCGACCACTTCCGGCTTGAAGACCAGATCCCACGGGTCTTCCGGCAGCTTGCCGCCCAGTGCCTTCTTCACCTTGTCGACGTTGATGCCCAGCGTATTGATGCCCCAGAAGTACGGTACGCCGTAGCGGTTGCCGGGGTCGAAACGCGCCATCAGCTTCAGCAGCGCCGGATCGATGTTTTTCCAGTTCGGCAGCTTGCTGCGGTCCAGCGGCTGGAAGATGCCAGCCTGCACGCCGGTACCCAGGGTGTTGTGACTGGGCACCACGATGTCGTAGCCGGATCTGCCGGTGAGCAGCTTGCCCTTCAGCGTCTCGTTGCTGTCGTACACGTCGTAGCGCACCTTGATACCGGTGGTTTTCTGGAACTGCGGAATGGTCTCCGGCGCAATGTAGTCCGACCAGTTGTACACGTTCAGCTTGCCGCTGGCCTGCGCCAGCGGTGACATCAGGGCGCCCAGCAGCGCCGCCATCAGGATGTTTCTCATCTATCCTCTCCTTGCTTGCTTCTAGTGTTATCGCAACAGCCGGTAACGGCCGTCATGGGGGGCGATCGGAAGCGGACGCCGGATTTCGCGCCCGGTGAACCTGGCGTTGTCCACACATTGGCGGCGCAGTGCAGGGCCTGGATCCCGCAGCGCTCTTTTATTTGCAGTATTTACTGCATTTTTTGAGAACCATAGCACAGGCCAGCGCTATAATTTCAGTATTTACTGCAATTAACCCTGTACTGTCGTTGCCTTGCCACACGCCAGGCCCTACAGTTAACCGTCACACCTGCCTGCCCTCGCCATGAACCAGACCGCCCTGTCCACCGACCTCGCCATGCGCCGTACTCCGCGCCAGCAACGCAGCCAGGAAGCCAAGCGCAAGATCGAGCTGGCCACGCTGGCCCTGCTGGCCGAGCAGGGCTATCCGGCACTGAACACCAACGCCATTGCCGCGCGCGCCGGGGTGGGCATCAAGTCGCTGTACCACCTGTTTCCCAACAAGGAGGCCATCATCTGCCAGCTGGCCAGCGGCTGGCTGGAGGCGGTGAATGCGGTCAAGCAAGAACTGACGCAGCAGGATCTGGCGCTGCCAGCCTTGCTGGATGCGCTGGATGCGGCGCTGGAGAGACTGGACGAACAGTTCGGCGGCTACGGACCACTGTGGCAGGGAATGGATCTGGTGCCGGCGCTGAAGGAGCTGGAAACACAGCACGAGGCACGGCAGATTGCCTACTGGAGCGAACGGCTGCGGCACTATGGTTGCCGTTGGCCGCCGGCCGAACTCGCGGCGCTGGCACAGTATTACTACCGGATGAGCGATACCGGCATGCAGTACGCCAAGGAAGGCGGTACGGAGGGAAAAACCATCTGGCAGCTGCACCGCCAGTGGCTGCAATGGCTGCTGCAACGGGCGGTGGCCGAGCCGGACCCGGCGCAAGTCTGGCCGGCGGGACTGCCGCCGCTAGCCGCGGCGCGCTAATTTCGCAGGCTTACCACGGCACGCTGCCGCCACGGCGGCGATACCAGCCGGTGACCGACAGCCGCTGCTGTCTGGCCGGCAGCACTTCGTGCCAGAAACGGTCGGACAGGAACAGCACCAGCGTGCCGGCCTCCGGAGTGACATCGATGTGCTGCGTGCAGTCGGCATCCAGATACAGGCGGATTTCGCCGCCGCCATCCTGCGGCCAACCTTCATTCAGGTAGAACACCGTGGTCAGCGTGCGCGCGTCGTCGTCGCGGAAGCGGTCGAGGTGCTTCTTGTAGAACGCGCCTTCCGGATACACCGCAAAGTGCGATTCCAGCTCGGCCAGTCCCAGGTACAGGCCACGGTTCACCGCCTGCATCACCTCGTCCATCGCCGCGTTATAGGCCTGCACCGCCGGCAATTCGGCCACCTGATCCAGCCACAATACCGAATCGCTGCGAATCTCGGCACGGCGCGCCTGACCATCGCCGCGGCCGGTGGCGGCTTCGTGAAAACGTCCCTGCAGCCACACCTGCAGGCAGGCTTCGCGCAGGTTGGCCGTCAGTGCCGCCGGCAAGGCGTGGGGAATCACCACCCAGCCATCGCTGGCCAGACGGTCGAGTACGGCATCAATATCGAATTGCAGATCGGACATCGCGGGCATTCGGCAAAATTTCGTCAGGCGGCTTTCTACCATGCCCGCGCGGTGGCGCCAATGCGCCAGGTCAATCCGGCTATTGCAGCAGCCAGTTGATGGCACCGCCACCCAGCAGCAGCCAGCCGAACAGCAGTGCCGCCAGCAGCAGCGGTTGCCAGCCGGCCGCGCGGATGGCGGCCAGCCGGGTATCCAGCCCCAGCGCGGCCATGGCGGTGGCCAGCAACAGGCGATCCAGCATCAGCAGGCTGTCACGCAGCCCGGCGACCAGCACGCCGCTGCTGTTGACGGCGATCGCGGCGATAAAGCCGAAGGCAAACCACGGGATGGTGATCGGCGCCCGCGCGCCCGGCTGTGCGGTGCGGCGTTGCCATGCCGCGGCCAACAGCAGCAGGAACGGCGCCAGCAGCATCACCCGCAGCATCTTGGTCAGCACCGCGTTGGCCGCGGCGCCCTCGCCCACCGCGCGGCCGGCGGCCACCACCTGTGCCACCTCGTGCATAGTGGAACCGGTCAGCACGCCATAGGCGCCTTCATTCAGCCCCAGCGGCGCCAGCACGCCATACAGCCACGGATACAGCAGCATGGCGATGCTGCCGAACAGCACCACCCCGGCCACCGCCACGCTGGCACGCTCGCCGCTGGCGCGGATCACCGGCTGGGTGGCCAGCACCGCCGCCGCGCCGCAGATGGCGCTGCCGGCGCCGATCAGCACGCAACTGTCGCGATCCAGCCCCAGCTTGCGTCCCAGCCACAGCGCCATGCCAAAGGTAGATGCCAGCACCAGCACGTCGATCAGCAATACCCGCCCGCCCAGTTGCAGCAGCTGGCCCAGCGTCAGCTGCAGGCCGAACAGCACGATGCCGGCGCGCAGCAGTTGCTGCTTGCACAGCCGCAGCCCCGGCTGCCAGCGGGCTGGCAGCGGCCGCAGATTGGCCAGCACGATGCCGCCCAGCATGGCCAGCGTCAGCGCCGAGCCGCCATGCGCGGCCAACCATGGCAGGCTGGCCAGTTGTCCGGCGGCCAGCGCCAGCAGCAGCGCAGCCAGCAGACCGGGTAAATATGCAGTTTTTTGCATATCGATAGCACCAAAGGGTTTAACAGTGCCGCCAGCTTACGGCGCCGCCTTTTAGTGGTAAAACAGATAATATCGATAATTAAAATTAGCAAAACCGATCAATGACCCTGAAACTGAGCCTACGCGAACTGGAAGTGTTTGCCGCCATCGCCGATGCCGAATCGGTCACCCGCGCCGCCGACGCGCTGGCGCTGTCGCAATCCGCCGCCAGCCAGGCGCTGGCGCAGCTGGAATCCGCGCTGGGCGCCACGCTGTTCGACCGCGTCGGCCGCCGCCTGCAGCTGAACGAAAACGGCCGCGCGCTGCTGCCGCGGGCGCGGGCGCTGCTGGACGACGCCGCCGCGCTGCAGGATCTGTTCGGCAACGCAGCGCTGTCGCTGCGGCTGGGCGCCAGTACCACCATCGCCAACTACCTGTTGCCGCAAAGGTTGGCCGCCCTGCGCCGCGACTGGCCGCAATGCAAGGTGCTCCTGCAGGTAGCCAACACCCGCGACATCGTGGCGGCGGTGGCGGCGCTGCGGGTGGATTTCGGCCTGATCGAAGGCCCCTGTCATCACCCGGAGCTGCTTGCGACGCCGTGGCAGCAGGACGAGCTGGTGCTGATCGCCGCCGCGCAGCACCCGCTGGCGCAAGGGACACTGACTAGGGAAAAGTTAGCCGCGGCGCCATGGCTGCTGCGCGAGGCCGGCTCCGGCACCCGCGAGGAGGTGGAGCGCGTCTTGCTGCCGGAGCTGGGCAGCCTGCGGCTGGAAATGGAGCTGGGGGATTCGGAGGCGATCAAGCGCGCGGTGGCCGCCGGGCTGGGCATCAGTTGCCTGTCGCGGCGGGTGGTGGCGGAGCTGCTGGCCGATGGCAGCCTGGTGGAGCTGGCCGCCGGCCTGCCACCGCTGGCGCGTACGCTATGGTGCGTGCGCCACCGCGACAAACCAGCCAGCCGCAGCATGCAGGCGTTCCTGCAACTGGATGCTGCCGCCGGCTAGCGGCGCCCGGCCCACCAGCCATGCAGGCCGGCGCCCAGCACAATGCCGGCCAGCGCCAGCAGCAGGCTCATGTCTCCGGCGCCACTGCCAGCCAGCGCCGGCCCCGGGCACACGCCGCAGATGCCCCAGCCGAGGCCGAACAGCACGCCGCCGGCCAGGCTGCGGCGGTCTACCCGGAACGGGCGCTGCTGGTAGCTGCCGCCCAGCAGCGGGGTTGGCCGCAGCCGTGGCCACAGCTGGAACACCAGCAGGTTGACGCTGACCGCAGCGCCCAGCACCAGCAGCAGCCCCAGATCGCGGAAGTTGAGGAAATCCAGCACCGTCTCCGGCCGCGTCATGCCGGCATAAGTCAGCCCGATACCGAACAGCAAGCCGGCCAGCAAGGTGGCGGCCGCGCGTAGCAATGACTGATGCGCCATGGTTACAGCCCCCAGAAAGTGAACAGCTGCGCCGTGACGATGGCGGTGGCCAGAAAGGTCAGCACGATCAGCAGCGAGCCCCATGACAGCGAGGCCATGCCGCAGATGCCGTGGCCGGAGGTGCAGCCGCCGCCGAGGCGGGCGCCAAAGCCCACCAGCAGGCCGCCCAGCAGCAACTTCCACGCCGGCAAGGCGGTATGCGGCTGCGCCAGCCCCAGCAGCAGCATCAAACCGCCACCCAGCACCATGCCCAGCGCGTACCGCACGCGCCAGCCGCGGCTGTCACGCAGCAGCGGCTGCTGGAAAAACGGCGCGCGCAGCAGGTAGCCCCAGATGGCGCTGAAAAAGGTACTGGCGCCGCCCAGACGCCCGGTGGTGATGAACAGCAGCGCGACGCCGCAGCCGATCAGCAGGCCGCCGCTGAGGTAGCGCTCGAAGCCGTGGGGAAAGTAAGCAACCATGACTGCATTCCATGCATCAAACAGAGCAGCCACTATACATTGCAATTAACTATCACAAGACATATTGATGCCGCGCGGCTCAGTAGTTTTCCACCACCCGGTCGTACTGCCCGGCCAGCCAGTGCAGCACCAGCGGAAAGTGATCGAATGGCGCGTCCGGATGCGTCAGCAGGCTGAGGTGATCGTAATCGTGGCGATGGCCCTTGTGCCGCGCCAGCAGGCGCAGCCGCGACAGATGGTTGCCGCTTTCATCGCGGAAGCGGCGCACGTCTTCCGGATGACCGCGGCAAGGGTCGTTCTGCGCGGCGAAATACAGCGCCGGCGGCAGCCGGTGCTGGCGGGCGGCGGCGGCGTAATCGAAGCCGTCGTCGCTATCCACCCACGGCGCCACCTGCGCCCACTGCTTGCTCTGGCGGTGGCTCTTGTCGGTTTCATCGTCCGCCCCCAGACCGATGCGCCGCGCCGGCAGATAACCCAGCGTGCGGCACAGCAGGCGGCCAACGATATTCCACATCAGGTCCACTTCCAGCCGCTTGCGCCAGTTGCGCACATGCACGCTGCGCTTGCTGCCGAAGTACACCAGGCTCTGCACCTGCGGGATCAGCTGCGGCTGGCGCAGCAGGCAGCTAGTCATGTGTACCCCGCCCCAGGAATGCGCCAGCCAGTGCAGCGGCGCGTCGCCACGGATATGGCGCACGGCGGCATGCAGCGCCGGCAGGTCCTCGGTGATGATCTCGGTCTGACCGTGGCGGGCATGGCGGTCGATGCGCGGCGTGCTGTTGCCGCGCCCGCGCAAGTCGGCCACGAACACGTCGTAACCATGCGCCGCCAGATACGGCGCCAGCCCCTTGCCGCTGGCGGAATAAAAGGTGCGGCCGTTGGCCATCACCCCGTGCAGCAGCAGCACCGCCGGCGCATCCTGCCGCACCGGCTGCCACAGCCGCTTCAGATACAACTGCTCGTGCGCACTGACCGGCACATGGATGTCTTGCTGGGCAATCTTCATGTTTCCTCCCCGTTGTGGTGTTGCCGCCGGCTGTCTGCGCAGCCGTTCAAACAATCGATTGAATAAACCCCAACCGGAGCGGTCGCGTCAACCGGAACGCGCCGGCCATCGCCCGCCCTGCTGCGCTAGTTACCACAGTGGAAACCCCGTAGACTGCCGCCTTTCCCTGTTTGTCGCGTGGCGCCGCCACGCATGCCGATGCCCTTTTCCTCTTTTGCCCTCGACCCGGCGCTGCTGCACGCGCTGGATGAAGCCGGTTACCCGGCCGCCACCGCCATCCAGCAAGCCGCCATCCCGCTGATTCTGGCCGGCCACGACCTGCTGGCCACCGCCCACACCGGCGCCGGCAAGACCGCCGCCTACTGCCTGCCGCTGCTGCAGCACTGGCTGGCACGCAAGGGCGGCCGCCAGCGTTGCACGCTGGTGCTGCTGCCGACCCGCGAGCTGGCGCAGCAGGTCGGCAGCACGCTGCAACAGTTGGCCGCGCACCTGCCGCGCTGCAAGATCGTCACCGCCTATGGCGGGGTGTCGATCAACCCGCAGCTCATGGCATTGCGCGGCGGTGCCGATTTCGTCATCGCCACCCCGGGGCGGCTGCTGGACCTGATCGACAACAACGCGCTGGACTGCGGCTGCATCGACAGCCTGGTGCTAGACGAGGCCGACCGCCTGCTGGCGCTGGGCTTTGCCGACGAGCTGAACCGCATCCTGGCACTGCTGCCGGCCAAACGGCAGACGCTGCTGTTCTCCGCCACCTTTGCGGCCAACGTGCAGCAACTGGCGGCCGGCCTGCTGCAACAGCCGCAGCGGGTGCACATCGCCGCCGAGCAGGTGCCGGACATCGTCCAGCGCGCCATCGAGGTGGACGCACGCCAGCGCAACGCGCTGCTGCTGCAGCTATTGCAACAGGAGGCTTGGCCGCAGGTGATGCTGTTCGTCAACAGCAAGCACGATGCCGCCGAACTGGCGCAGTGGCTGCAACGCGAAGGCATCCGCGCCGCCGCGCTGCACGGCGAGCTGGCACAGGGGCGGCGCGAGCGGGTGCTGGATAACCTGAAGAACGGCACGCTGCAGGTGCTGGTGGCCACCGACCTGGCGGCGCGCGGCATCGACGTGCCGGCGCTGCCGGCGGTGGTGAACATGGCGCTGCCGCGCTCGCCGCAGGACTACACCCATCGCATCGGCCGTACCGGTCGCGCCGGCCAGCGCGGCGTGGCAGTAAGCCTGATCGACGCCGATAGCCGCGCCCACTTCCGCCTGATCGAAAAGCGCCTCGGGCTGGTCGGTGGGCTCGAAACCCGGCAGCACTTCGCGCGGCAGTTTCAGGCCGAGGCGCTTTTCGATCAGGCG
>NZ_CADEPL010000032.1 GCF_902829295.1 Vogesella oryzae | reverse complement strand
TCATCTTCACTATAGTAACCCACTTGCGTTATTGATATCACTCATGCTTTGACAACTTGTAGTTCCACTGTTTCTAGTCATAGTTGAGTTTTTTTTTTAATGTGAACATGCTCTCTTCGAGCTCACCACCCTGTGTATAGTCGGCAGCGACAGATTTGTATAAGGGACAGAAGAAAGAAGGACAAGCTGCGCGCCGCCGCGGCGGCCGCCGGCCAGCCGGAATAAGCCCCGACAGCAACACGCCCTGTGGCCAACCTTGCCGGTAGACAAGGTTGGCCGCAGGGCGTGTTTGCGTGCCGGATGATGGAACCGCCGGCTTAATCGCCGAAGATGTCCGCCGAGAAGTACTTTTTCTGAATCTTGCCGTAGCTGCCATTGTTGCGGATCTGGCTGATGGCCTGATTCAGCCGCTGCACCAGCCCGGCATTGCCCTTCTTCACCGCGATACCGGCGCCTTCGCCAAAGTAGCGGGCATCGGTGATCGGCGCGCCGACAAAGGCATAGCCCACCCCCTGCTTGGTCTGGATAAAGTCCTGGTCACCGACTTCGCTGGTGACGAACACCCCGTCCACGCGCCCGGACTTCAGATCCAGAAACGCTTCCGGCGCCTTGCCATACACCACGATGCTGGCGCCGTTCCTGCCCCACACATCGCGGGCATATTTTTCCTGGGTCGAAGCGCGCAGCACGCCGATGCGCTTGCCATTGAAGTCTTTGGCACCGATGCTGGTGCCCACCTTGGCGATCATGCGCGCCGGCACATGGTAGTACTTGTTGGTGAAATCCACCGCCTTCTTGCGCTCGGCGGTAATCGACATCGAGGACAGGATGGCATCGTATTTATTGGCGTTCAGCCCGGGGATCAGCCCGTCCCAGTCCTGCGGCACGATCTGGCAGGTCACCTGCATGGCCTGGCACAGCGCCTGGGCGATATCCACGTCAAAGCCTTGCAGATTGCCATCCGCCCCCTGTCTGGTGAACGGCGGGTAATTGCCGTCCATGCCAAAGCGCAGCGTCTCGGCCTGGGCCGTGCCCAGCATCGCCAGCAGCATGCCGGCCAATGCCAGCTGTTTGATCGGTGTGTTCATGATGTTCTCCTTTGTCGTTGTGAGATTACCGCCCGAATCAGTCCAGCGCCGCCAGCAAGGCATCCGGTGCAGTGCTGGCCAGGCCCATGCTGGCCAGCGTCCGGCCATGCCGGCGGTAATCGGTTTGGTTGAAGGCGCCGGCCAGATTGAGGCAGGCATCCAGAATCGGGGTCGCCAGCCCGCACAGGCGGGCCAGCTCGTGGCAAGGCACCAGCAGATAGGGCACGTCTTCGCTGATGTAGCGCGACTGCGGCCCCTCCGGGGCGCTATGCAGCTTGCTGTGGGTGTCGCTTTGCCGGTTCAGCGCCAGCACGCTGTCAAACTGCGTGCCGTACAGATCGTTCATCGCGGCCAACTCGCTGCGCAGTGTCAGCCCCAGCGCGCGGCCAACCTGCAGCCGTTCGGCATCCAGCTGCTCGGCGGCACGCGCCACGCCCGGCGAGCAGCAATCGCGGTAGAAGCTGAAGCGGCCAGCACTGTTTTCCAGCAGCCCCATGCTGCAGATGGTCAGTAGCGGGTGGCCGCCGAAATTGATGTTCTCCAGCCCGGCTTCCAGCACATTGCCAAGCGGGGTCAGGGGGAGCGGCAATAGCGGCTGCAGCCGCGCCAGTGCCTCCGCGGTGCGGCTGGCCGGCAAGGCGGCGGCCGGCAGGTGGCGCTTGATGCCGAAGATGGCCAGCTGTGCCGGCGCCACAATCCGCGTCGCCCAGGGAATGGAAATGCAGTCGACAAAGGTGAGATCCAGCGCCGCATAACCATGCTCCCGCTGCAAGCGTCGCAACACCAGCGAGCCGTAATTGCCGGGCATCAGGCAGATCAGCTGGCCACTGCGCAGATGCGGCAACAGCGCCAGAAACAGCGCTTCCTGGGCAAACGACGGCACCGGCAGCAGCAGGATATCGGCAAAGGCGGCGGCTTCGGCCAGCGAACGGGTCAGCGTGTGCGGCGACGCGTGGCCGGCCAGTTGCAGCGCTTCGCCATCCAGCGCCGGCAAGGCGGTGATGCCGCCAAGCTCTTCAATGACAGCCAGCTGCTGATCGAATCCGGGGGCGCCATACAGGCAGACTTCCACCCCTTCGCGGCTCAGGTGGTAGGCGGCGGTCAGGCCGGCATTGCCGGCCCCGAGAACAGAAACGCGGAGCGATGACATGGACTGAATCTCTGGTGAGTGATCTTCAGTGCCATCTTGGCCAAACTCCATAACCAGAAAAAATGCTATTTCCAGCTGAATCCATGCCGCAACGTTATGGATGGCTTATGGCAGCCACGGCGGCGCACCGCCGAACAGCGCCTCGCCGTGCGGCAGGTACTCCACCTGCAACAGGATGCCCTCCTCGCGCGCCAGCTCGAAAAAGGCGCGCAGAAACACATGGGTCGACGGCGCCAGCGGCCGCAAGGTAGGCAGCAGGATCAGGAATTCGAACGGCAGCGCCGGCTCGAAGCGGTGAATGGTCACCGCTTCGTTCTGGTTGCGGGCGATATGGGCGGTAAACGGATCGGTGACCGCCGCGCCAACACCGGCCGCCACCAGACTGGCGAGGGCACTGGCGAAGGACACTTCGATCGGGTCATGCCGATGCATGCCGGCCTGGCGGAACACATGATCCAGCAGCTGCTGCGCCGGGTCTTGTTCGTTGCGGATCAGCACGGTGGTGGCCAGATCGCCCGGTGTCAGCGGCCGGTGCAACTGCGCCAGCGGATGCGCCGGTGGCAGCAGACAGACACTGTCGCAGCGCAGCCGCAGCCCGCTCATGCCCTCGCCAGCCTCGCACCCCAGCGCAAAGCCGATATCACAGGTCTGGATGGCTACCCGCTGCAGCACTTCCTCACTTCGAAAGGTCTGTAGCGTCATCGCCCCCTGAAAGCCCTGCTGCAGGCATAGCCGCAGCGCTTCCGGCAGGAACAGGTTGGACAATAGCGGCATCGCCGCCAGCAGCACAGCGGCAGTCTGGTGCTGGCGCTCTGGCGCAGCCGTTCCATCCCGACAAACGCCCGGTCCACCTCCAGATAAAAAGCCCGCCCCTGCGAGGTGGGCTGCAAACGCCCCTTGATGCGCTCGAACAGGGGAAAGCCCACCGCCTCCTCCAGCGAAGCAATCAGCCGGCTCACCGCCGGTTGCGCAATATGCAGATAGTTGGCCGCAGCCGTCACCGTGCCCAATTCGATCACAGCCTTGAATGCGCTGATCTGCTGAAACTTCATATCCGCTCCTGCTGAGGCTTGCCTGGGTAACATCCCGCGTTGCCGTATTCACGGTGTGCCGCCGCAGACAGCAACAGGCTCCCGGTGGCACGGCAGGCATGGTAAACAGCTTCCGCGCCGCGCGACAGATGCGGCTCCCGGCGGCAGGCAACAAAAAACCCCGCGCGGCCAGCCGGCGGGGTTTTCATTGTCACGGCAGCACGACGGATCAGCTCTCCCAGCGCGTTTCGCGCCACTCGGCCATTTCTTCCTTGTCGAGGAAGGTCCACGCCACCACGCGGCTGACCTTGTTGCCCTGCGCCATTTCCAGCACCACCACGCGGCGTGCGTCGCACATTTCCAGCTCGCGCTGCAGGCCGCGCACATTGTCCACCTTGGACACCAGCGAGCTGAACCACGCCACCTGGTGACCGTAGCGCACGCTCTGGCGCGCCATGGTGGCCAGGAAGTATTCCTCGCCGCCGTCGCACCACAGTTCGTGATGCTTGCCGCCGAAGTTCAGCTCGACATTGGCCATGCGCTGGCCGGTAAGGTTGGCCACCTTGCGCCGTGCGGCAGCGTCGGCTTCCTGCGCCGAGCCGTGGAACGGCGGGTTGCAGATGGTCAGGTCGAAACGGTCGTCGCGCTTGATGATGCCGTCGAACACGTCGGCGGGATTGGTCTGCTGCCGCAGCTTGAGGCCGCTCTTCAGCTGCGGGTTGGCATCCACCAGCAGGCGCGCCATGCGCAGCGCATCCGGGTCGATATCGCAACCGACAAAACGCCAGCCGTATACGCTGCGGCCAACGATGGGGTAGATGCAGTTGGCGCCCACGCCCACGTCCAGCACGGTGACACGCTTGGGGATGGTGCCCTTGTTGCTCTTGGCCAGCAGGTCGGCGGCGTGGTGCAGGTAGTCGGCACGGCCCGGTACCGGCGGGCACAGGTAGCCCGGCGGAATGTCCCAGAACAGCACGCCGTAGTGATGCATCAGCAGCGCGCGGTTCAGCGCCTTCACCGCCGCCGGATTGTGGAAGTCCACGGTTTCGATACCGTGTTCGTTGTGACGCACAAACTCGGCCAGCTCCGGGTTCACCGCGATCAGCGCGGCAAAATCGTAGGGGTTGCGATGGGCACTGCGAAAGTGCAGGCCCGGTTTGCTGTCGGAAGCAGGAGTAGTCATGGCAGGTACCGCAAGATCAATCGGCGGATTGTACGGATTTCTGGCCCGCGCTGCAGGACTGCGGCCAACCTTTGTGTGGCCGGCCGGCGTGCTACGGCGCATGCCGCTGACTTACAGGCTTAGCCGCCGTGCTGCCCGGGGCTGCCCGGCTGGTATTTGTGCCACACCCGGCGCAGGTCGCGCGCCGAGGCGAAGCCGGCGCCCTCCGCCGCGCGCTCCACGCTGCTGCCCTGCTGCAGCAACTGGCGCACCACGGCGATGCGCAAACGCTGCTGGTATTCGACGATGCCGACACCGGCCTGCTCGCGGAACAGCCGCGTCAGATGCCGCGGGCTGAGGTGCACCCGTTCGGCCAGCACTTCCACCGGCCAGCGCTGCGCCGGTTCGCGCGCGATCAGGTCCTGCGCACGGTGCACCGCCGGATGCAGGTGATTGCGGAACGCCAGCCACGGCGACAGCTGCGGATCGTCACCGGCACGGCGCGCATACAGCACCATGCGCCGCGCCACGCGGCCGGCGATATCGGCACCGGCGTGGCGTTCGATCAGCGTCAGCGCCAGATCCATGCCGGTGGTAATGCCGGCCGAGGTGGCGATGTTACCGTCCTCGACATAGATACGGTTGTCCAGCACCCGCGCCGCCGGCGCCACTGCGGCCAACTTGGCGACGATGCTGTGGTGGGTGGTGCAGGCACGGCCATCCAGCAGCCCGGCCATGCCGGCCAGCAAGGCACCGGAGCAGATGGTGGCCAGCTGCACCTGCGGCGTGATGTGCCGGCGCAGCCACGCCACCAGTTGCTGCGCCTCCGGCGTGGCGTAATCGGCATCCTCGTCCACCGTGCCGCACAGCAGCACCAGGCTGCCGCTAGGCAGGATGTCCGGCAGCGGGTCGATCAGTGATGCCAGCCCCAGCGAGCTGACGCATTCGCGCGCCGGGCCGGCCACGTGCAGGCGGAACGGCGCGCCCTCGTCGATGGCCATGCGCAATGCCTCGGCCGGGCCGACGAAATCCAGTGCCAGGTAACGCGGGGTGAGCAGAAACCAGATGTCTTGCATGCGGCCAACCTGTGCGTAATGCCGGACTACAACTCGCCCAGCTTGATCTCCGGCGCGTAGTCGCCGTCCACTTCCTTGACGATGGCCTGGCCGGCGATCACCCGCTCGCCGTTGAAGGTCAGCGTCGGGTTGCCGTGCAGCTGCCAGCCACGGTTCAGCGCCTCGCTTACGCGATGGCAGAAGGCGGCATCGTCAGGGCCGGTCAGCAGGCGGTACAGTTTCATGCAGAGAGTCCTTGAGTCGGGCGCCGCTCACAGCATGGCGCGATAAACAATGAAGCCGGTATTCGCCGCCAGCCTGTCGTACAGGCGACGGGCGGTGGCATTGTCCTGGTGGGTATGCCAGTACACGCTGGGGCAGCCGGCCGCGCGGGCAGCGGCTTCTACCGCCGCGATCAGCGCCCTCGCCACCCCCTGCCCGCGTGCCTGCGGGGCGGTATACAGATCCTGCAGATAGCAGGCGTACTGCGGCAGCAGCGTGTTGCGGTGGTAGATACAGTGCGCCAGTCCGACCAGCTGGCCGTCCAGTTCTGCCAGCAGCAGCTGCATCGGTTCGGCCTCGTCCAGCAGCCGTTGCCAGGTCAGCGCAATCTGCCCGGCATCCAGCGCGGTCGGCCCTTGCCGGCCGTAAAAGGCGTGATAGCCATCCCACAGCCTGCGCCAGGCGGCTTGGTCGTCAACCCGGGGCGCGCGTACCAGCAGACCGTTCATGCCCGTCCCCCGGCCATGGCCCCCGAACGCCGCAGCGCGACCAGCTGGGGACCAAGCACATTTATCGCCAGTCCGCCCAGCAGTACCGCACCGCCGGCCAGCTGCCAGAAGCTCAGCCGCTCCCCCAGCGCCAGCGCCGAGGACAGCACGCCGAACAACGGCACCAGCAGCGAATACGGCGCCACCACGTTGGCCGCATGCCGCGCCAGCAGCTTGCTCCACTGGCCGTAGCCGAACAGGGTGGCGATCAGTGCCAGGTAAGCGACGGCGAACAGGCTCTTGCTGCTGAACACCAGCGACCAGTCGATCTGCGCCTGTTCGGTCAGCGCCGACAGCCCGAAGAACGGCAGGATCGGCACCAGGCTGCTCCACACTACCAGCCCCAGCATGTCCGGCTTGTGGCCGGCCGCGACGATACGGCGCACCACCACGTTGGAAAATGCCCAGCTCAGTGCCGCACACAGGGTAAGCAGGAAACCTGCCAGCGGCAGGCCCGCCGCGCCCAGACCGCCGATCAGGTACAAGCCGAAGCTGCCGACCGCCAGCCCGGCCAGCTGCCAGCGGGTGAAGCTTTCACGCAGCCACAGCAGGCTGATCAGCAGGGTAAAGAATGCCTGCGACTGCAGCACGATGGAGGCGAGGCCCGCCGGCATGCCCAGCTTGATGGCGGTAAACAGGCAGGCAAACTGCCCCAGCCCGACCGTGACGCCGTATAGCGCCAGCCAGCGCCACGGCAGGGCCGGGCGGCGCACGAACAGCAGGCCGATGCCGGCGGCGGCGCTGTAGCGCAGCGCCCCCAGCAGGAATGGCGGCACGCCGGCGACGCCCCACTTGATCACCACAAAGTTGAAACCCCATACCGCCACGATGGCGAGGGCAATCAGACGGTCTTGCCAGTTCATGGCCTGCACTCCCGTAACCGCACTCAAAAAGATGGACCGCCCCTGGCGGCGCCAACCAGACGCCCCCACCTTACCGCGCCAATGCCAGTGGCAACAGCAACAGTGTGTTCGCCCGGCAGTGGTTACAGCCGGCGCGGCTGGAACACGCGCACGCTGCTGGCGGGGTTGGCCGCCAGCCGGGCGCCGCTGCGCCGCGGCCGTGGCAGCAGCTCGCCGCCGCAGTTTGGGCACTGGTGCTGCATGGCCGCCGCGCAGTCGCGGCAGAAGGTGCATTCGAAGCTGCAGATCAGTGCCTCGGCGCTATCGCCGGGCAGATCGCGGTCGCATTGTTCACAGCCGGGACGCAAGGCCAGCATGGCAGACTCCTCATCAGCGGCGGCGAGGTCGGAACAGGACAGTTCGCCACCTGGGTCAGGTCAATCGATAGCATCATTCTGCGCATCACCGGCACGGCTGACGAGGCAACATCCGGCCCGCTAACGGACAGATTGCGCCATCGCACCCTACTCCGCAGGCTGTAAGCGCGATGATACAAAGCCGACAACAGCGTGATAACGCCGGCTGCAACACTGCAGGCTGACGGGCGTACTGCCCCCTACACGGAGCCAAAACTCATGTCACACCCGACCCTTCGCCACAGCCTGTTTGCCCTGTGCGCCAGCCTGCTGGCCGCCAGCGCCATTGCCGCCCAGCCGTTGCCGCCGAATGCAGCCCCCGGCGCCTGCCCGCCACCGCACGCCGAAGGCCGCATGCACGCAGAGCCGGGCTCGCTGGAACCGTTGCTGCCGCAACTGCAGCTGAGCGCCCGCCAGGAAATGCTGTGGCAGCAGGCGGAAACCGCCCGTCTGGCGCGCATGGTGGCGCAGCGCCGCGCCGCACAGCAGGCACAGGCCGCGTTGCGTGCTAATCTGTCCAATCCGAAAGTGCCGCTGAGCGTGGCGCTGCGCGATGCCCAGCCGGCCGCCAAAGACGCCCCGTTTACCGGTAGCGAGTGGGCCAGCTTCTTTGACAGCCTGTCTGCGCAGCAAGCAAGCCTGGTACGACAATACCTGCTGGCGCAATCGGGTGATAACATGCCGCCCGCATCACCCGGCATGCCACGCGAGGGCGAGCAGCCCAGACCGTAAGGCCGGCTGCGGCGCCCAGCGCGCCGCGGTACCAGCCCATACCCCAGCCACGGAATACGCTATGTCAACCCAAACCATACGCCTGCTGATTGTCGATGACGATCCGGATATCCGCAGCCTGCTAGCCGACTATCTGCAGGGCTACGCCATGACCTGCACCACGGTGGCAGATGGCAGCGCCATGCAGACCGCCCTGGAGCAGGAAAGCTTCGACCTGATCATTCTCGACCTGATGCTGCCGGGCGAAGATGGCCTGACGCTGTGCCGCCACATCCGCCAGCAGGGCGAAACGCCGATCCTGATGCTGACCGCACGCGGCGAGGCGGCCGACCGGGTGGTGGGGCTGGAGCTGGGCGCCGACGACTACGTGGTCAAGCCGTTCAATCCGCGCGAGCTGGTGGCGCGCATCCATACCATCCTGCGCCGCAGCAAGCGCCAGCTGCAGCCGCTGGAAGTGCAGGAAGTCCGCTTTGCCGGCTGGACGCTGCACCACATCAAACGCGAGATCACCACACCGGAACAGGTACTGATCCCGCTGTCGCATGCCGAATACCGGTTGCTGTGCGTGTTTCTGGAGCGCCCGCAGCGGGTACTCAGCCGCGAGCAGCTGCTGGATGCCGCCCGCGGCCGCACCATCGAGGCATTCGACCGCAGCATCGACCTGCTGGTCTCGCGCCTGCGCCAGAAACTGGGCGATGACCCCAAGTCGCCGCGGCTGCTGAAAACCGTGCGCGGCGAAGGCTATCTGTTCGACTGCAAAGTGGAATGACAGGAACCCCCTGATGAAACGCCTGCTCCGGCTGCTTCCCGATACCGTATTCACCCGTCTGTTCGGTCTGGTGGTCGCGGTGCTGCTCACCTCCCACCTGGTGATGACCAGCCTGTTCTGGTATCTCGGTCCGCCCCAGCCGCGTGATTTCCCGCCGCCGCCGGCCAGCAGCCAGCCGACGCCTGGCAGCGTGCGGCCAACCTTGCCACCGGGAGGCACGCCCCTGCTGCGCCCGCCGCCGCCGCGGGAAAACCGCCCGCATTTCCCGCCGGACTTCTGGCTGGCGCAACTGGTTACCCTCGCCATCATCAGCCTGCTGGCCTGGTATGGCGCCCGCCGGCTGGTCCGCCCCATCCAGCAGCTGACACACGCTGCCGCGTTGCTGGGGGACAATCTGCAAGCCCCGCCGGTCGAGGAAGCCGGGCCGGAAGAAACCCGCCAGGCCGCGCGGTTGTTCAACCGCATGCAGGACAAGCTGCGCCAGCAGATGGCCGAGCGCAGCCGCTTTCTGGCTGCGGTATCGCACGATCTGCGCACCCCGCTGACCCGCATCCGCCTGCGCAGCGCCCAGCTGGAAGATTCGGCACTGCAAGCCAAGCTCGGCAAGGATATCGACGACATGGCCGCCATGCTGGATGCCACCCTGGCCTACCTGCGTGACGATGCCAAGGAGGAAGCCTGGCAATGGCTGAACGTCACCGCGCTGGTACAGGCGATGGCGGAAGACGCCGGCGAGCTGGGCCACAATGTCAGCACCAGCGGCCATGCCGACCGCGTCTACACCCTGCCGGCCAGCCTGCGCCGCTGTCTGGAAAACCTGCTGGAAAACGCCATGCGCTACGGCGGCGGTGCCGCCGACATTACCCTGCTGTGCAGTGACGGCCAGCTGCGCATCGATATCCACGACCACGGCCCGGGCATTCCGGAGCAGCAGCTGGAGCACGTGTTCGAGCCGTTTGTACGGCTGGAGGAATCGCGCAATCGCCACACCGGCGGCACCGGCCTTGGCCTCTCCATCGCCCGCGATGCGGCGCGACGCATGGGCGGCAAACTGGAATTGTTCAATGCTGCGGAAGGCGGACTCACCGCCCGGCTGGAATTGCCGCTGAATACCGCCGCCACTTTGTATCAAGCCTGATACCAAGCCAATACATGCAATAGACATGATGCCTGCACACTAGCGGCTGCCCGTGCGGTAAGACGGGCGCACGTGTGCCCGTAACCTCGCAACAGGGAGATGCATCATGACTAGTGCAATCGGCAGTTACGGCGGCTATCAGAATACGATGCCTGCCACCCAGGGTCCGCGACCGCGCCGGCAAAATGCCGACGAAATGGCCGCCGATCTGTTCAAGCAACTGGCCACCAACAACCAGGGCTACATCCAGGCCAGCGACCTTAGCTCGGCACTGAGCAGCGTCGGCGATACCACCACCGACGGCCAGGCCTTGTTCAAGGCACTGGACAGTGATAACGACGGCAAGGTGACCCAGGAAGAAGTCTCCTCGGCGCTGAAGAAAATCGAGGCGCAGATGGGCGACGAATTCAACGCCATGCGCACGCAGGGCATGCCGGACATGATGGCCGGCGGCATGCCGCCGCCACCGCCGCCCAAGGATGACAATGGCGGTCTGGACCAGTCACAGCTAAGTTCGCTGGCCAGTGATGCCGCCAGCAGCGGCGACACCTCTGCGGCCAACCGCTTTGCCAGCCTGGCAGCCAACTTTGACAGCGCGGACAGCAACGGCGACGGCAAGGTCAGCTTCCAGGAAAGCATCGCCTTCGAGCAGACGCAGCGCAGCCAGGAGGCCAGCGCCGGCAGCAGCGACAACAGCAACGAGCTGATCGCGCCGCAGGCACTGCAGCGGCTGATGGGCATGCTGCGCCAGTACGACGGCGCCAACATCACCATCATCAGCCAGCAGATCAGTATCGACGCGTAAAGCTCGCCGGCGCGACCGGGTGCTCCGGCAGGAACAGCTCGGCCAGCATGCAGCGCACGCCGCCGCCGCCCAGCGTCTCGATCACCGGAATGGCCGGCGTCACCAGCCGGCCATGTGCGGCCAACTGCTGGCACTGGGTCGGCGTCAGGGCTGCATGCGCGCGCTGTGACAGCACCAGCAGCGGCTCGCCGGCGGCATTGTGCAGCGCCAGCATATTGCCGGCCAGCGCCACCACCTGTTCGCGGCTGAGGGCGATCACCTCCTTGCCATCGGCCGCCAGCTGCTGTTGCAGGGCATGGCGCTCCTCGGCATCCGCCACCGCCTCCAGACACACCACTGCCCACGTCGGGCCGACACACATCAGCACATTGGTATGGTAGATCGGCCGCCCGGCCGCATCGGTGGCGGTAAACGCCGTCACCTGATAACCGATGCGGCTGGCAAACTGCCGCAGCTCTTCATGATGGGTACGGCTGGACAGCGCGGCATAGATCCGGCGGTGCGTACGATCCAGCACCATGCTGCCGGTGCCCTCCAGATAGCGCCCGTGCCGCTCCGCCGGCGACAGATCCACCAGCCGCCGTACGTCGAACGTCCCGCGCAGCCAGGCCACGATATCCACCCGTCGCTCCAGCCGGCGGTTGACGCCCTCCATCGGGTACAAGTACAGGCTGCCGTCGGTGTGGGTAGAGAACCAGTTGTTGGGAAAAATGGAATCCGGCGTGTGGGGCTCTGCAGTGTCATCGAACACATCCACCGTCACGCCATGCTGGCGCAACAACCCGACATAGGCATCGAACTCGGCCAGTGCCGCCGCCTGCGCTGCCGCCGGTTCCAGCACCGCCTGCTGGTAGGCATTGCTGGCGGCGGTATCCGGATTGAAGCCGAAACGGCAGGGACGAACCATCAGGACGCGGGAAGTAGTTTGCATGATGCGGGGCAACATTGGCCGGGTGGTGAACATGGGGGGATTGTGCAAAAGGTGTCGCATTGATAAACGACGAAACAGGGGCATCTGACGCACACTTGCCGTCGTTATCATTTCCCGCCGCAGCGGTTTCCGCTGCCTATGCCATGCAACTGGACCGCATCGACCGGCAAATCCTCGACATCCTGCGCCGGGACGGCCGCATCACCTATCAGGCACTGTCCGAACAGGTGCACCTGACCGCCCGCCCCTGCCAGGAACGGGTGCGCAAGCTGGAGCAGGCCGGCTATATCCGCGGCTACCATGCCGATGTGGTCCTGCCGCAGCCGGAAGGGGTGGTGGTACTGGCGCAAGTGGCACTGGGCGACAAGCTGGGGCGCAGCGCGCAGCTGGCGTTCGAGCAGACCATGCGCGACTGCGCTGAGGTAGAGGATTGCTGGCTGGTCAGCGGCGAGTTCGATTACCAGCTACGGGTCAGCTGCCGCGACCTGGCGCACTTTCGCGAGCTGTCCGGCAGCTGGCTGGACGATGCCCGCTTCCGCATTGCGCGCATCGTCAGCAGCCCGCAGCTGCAGCAGATCAAGCTGGGGCAGCGTTAAGCGCCTGCCTGCCACCCTGCGGGCAAGGGAACTGTCATCAGTGAGCCAGCGGCAGGCGGCCAACTTGCAGCCGGTAACGCGCCAGCAACTGCGGCAGCCCCTCCGGCGCGGCCAGCGCGGCGAACTCGCGCACCCGCTGCTCGCCCAGTTCATCGCCGGCAGTGGCGGCTGCAGCCGGATGGCACATCAGCAAATCACCGTCGCCGGCACTGGCGAGCCAGGCTTCCAGCAACGCCGGATAGTCGGCACTGGCGGCAAAATCGTACACCCCCAGCAGATGAGCATTCATGGTCATGCCGCGCTGGCGCGCCAGACGCTGCAGCATGCCGCTGCCCAGCATGGCGATGATGCGCGCCTTGCGCGCATAGCTGGCCGGCATGCTCGCCGCGCGGCTGCTGCGGGTGTTGCGCAACCATGGCGGCTGCGCGGCATAGCGTTGCTGCAGCTGTAGCAGCAGCGCCTCGCGGATCTGCGGCAACTGGTGTACATGCTGGTGGCCATCCACGTAATCCGGAGCGCGGCCAACATGCTGCTCGAAAGCATCCAGCTGGCGGGCAATCTCGCGGGCGATGGCGGTGCGGTCCAGCAAGCGCAGATAGCTTTTCACGATCAGCGACGCCAGCGGCAGCACATAGCCTTCGCTCCCCAGCTGCTGGGTAAAGTTCAGGTGCAGGCCCAGCGCGATGCCGCTGGCCTTGAGTTCGTCCAGCCGATAGCTCATTGCCGGCGCCAGCGTCATGCAGCTGGCCGCGCTCAACCGTCCCTGCTGCGCCAGCTGCACGATGCCATCATTAATGGCGGGCGACTGGCCGAAATCGTCGGCACAGATTACGATGCGCGCTGCCATTTTCTTCCCAGCCGCGTGCTCCGTTACCGGGGACCGGTTGCAATTGTTCATGTCTCGACTCTTCAAACAAGCTAGCTGGTTCATTGTGGTCGGCTGCGCAGCGGCAGCCACGCACTGGCTGATCGCCGTACTCTGCGTCGAGCTGGCGCATCTGCCGCCACTGCTGGCCAATGTGGTGGGCTGGCTTACTGCCTTCGTGGTGTCATTCAGCGGCCATTACCGCTTGACCTTCCGCCACCAGCGCGTCGGGCTGTGGCATGCCTGTCGCCGTTTCTTTCTGGTGTCGGCCGGCGGCTTCGCGGTGAACGAAGCCGCCTACGCGCTGCTGCTGCGCCTGCAGGTGTTGCGCTACGACGTGCTGCTCTTCCTGCTGCTGCTGGGCATGGCGGTGATTACCTTTCTGCTCAGCCGTTACTGGGTGTTCCGCAGTAAGCCTGCCTGATCGCCGGTGTCAGCCGCCACACGCGCTGCTTGCCGTGCGCCAGCAGCGCCGGCAGCTGGGCCAGCCACGGGTAGCGCGTCGCATCATCCCCATACCCCCACAGCCACCAGTCTCCACCGATCGACTTGTCGCACAGCCGGGCGGCAAAATCGCTGGAGGTCAGCAAGGTCTGCTTGCCGGCCGCCTGGTCGAACAGACTGGCGTCATACAATTCCTTGCGCCAGTTGTCTTTCAGCGGGATGTCCGCATCGTTCCAGCGGCTGATTACCCACGCCGGTTGCTGTAGTTTGAGATAAAACGGCAAGTCATACTGGTATTCGTCCAGCATCACCAGCCGGTCGCCGCCAGCCATCTGGCCATGCATCTGCTGCGCCAGTACGTGCGCCGATTCGCCTTCATGACGCGACACCGCCACCACGGCGACCACACACAGGCTGGCGGCCAGCGCCAGTTGCCAGCCAAAGGCGCGGCCAACCGTGTTGCCGCGAGACTCTGCCCCCCACCCCATGCTCAGCGCCAGCAGCGCGGCAAACGGCGGCACTACCGGCAGGATGTAACCCACCAGTTTGGACGCCGGCAACGAGAAGAACAGCAGGATCAGCCCCAGCCAGCACCACAACAAGGCTTGCACGTCCCGCGCCATGCCGGCCGGTGCCCGCCCCTGGCGCAGCATCGGCCACAGCCGCCAGGACCACGGCAGCGTCAGCAGCAGCAGTACCGGCAGATAGAACCAGATCGGCTGGCTATTGTTGAAGCCGGTCTGCGAGAAGCGCTTGAAATGGTGGTAGATCACGAAGTAGTCGAAAAAGCCGTGATACTGCTGCTGCATCGCCACGAACCACGGCAGCCCGGCAGCCAGGAACAGCACGATGCCCGGCAGCCACAGCAGGGTAACAATGGCGCGGTAGCGGCGGGTGAGTAGAACCCACAGCACCAGCACCCCACCTGGCAGCACGAAGCCGATCAAGCCTTTGGCCAGCATGCCAAGGGCCGCAAACAGATAGGCCAGCGCCAAGGCGCCGCGGTAAGCCTGCCCGCGCTCGGCCAGCAGCACTGCATGCGCGGCCAGCACGATAGTGGCGGAAATCATGCCGGCCACCAGCATGTCGAGGTTGGCAAACTGCGAACCGGCAAAGAAGAACGGCTGCGTCACCAGCACCAGCAAGGCCAGTAGCGCCGGACGTTGGCCGACATGCTGGCGCAGGAACCACCACAGGCTGATGGCACCGGCGGTGCCGCCGAGAATGGAGGCCAGCCGCGCGCCCCAGACATTCAGGCCGAAAACCTTCAGTCCGAAAGCCGTCAGCCAGTAAAACAGCGGCGGCTTGTGAAAGAACGGCATGCCGTCCAGCAGCGGCACTGCCAGCCGGCCACTGGACAGCATTTCCCAGGCCACACCGACATAGCGTCCTTCGTCCGGCAGCATCAGCGGGCGGATACCGGCGGTCAACGCCAGCCAGGCAAACACCAGCAGCAGCATGCCGGACAACGGCAGTGCCTGCAGGCGGGCAAGCCAATCACGTGGCTGGGGAGTCATTCGTTTTCCTTGTCGTGGGCCGGCGCGGACAGCCGGCTGGGGAGATGTTGCCGCACCAGATACAGCGGGCGGCCCTTGACCTCGTCAAACACCCGCGCCAGATATTCACCGACGATGCCGATGGAAATCAGGATGATGCCGGCCGAGAACAGCTGCAGCGTCACGATGGTGGTCCAGCCGGACAGCGGGTGCTCGTGCATAAAGTAATTCACTACCAGATACAGGCCATACGCCACCGACAGCATGGCCAGCAGGAAGCCAAGCAGGCTGACCATGCGCAGCGGCCAGGTGGTGAAGGCGGTCAGGCCATCGAACGCCAGCCGCAATAGCCGCAACATGCTGTAGTGGCTGCTGCCGTGCAGGCGCTCGTCCGGGGTGTAGTCCACCGCAATGGAAGCGAACCCTACCCAGGCATACAGCCCTTTCATGAAGCGGGTGCGCTCCGGCAAGCGCAGCAAGGCGTCCACCACCGTGCGGTCCAGCAGGCGGAAGTCACCGGCATGCGGCGGCACACGCACACCGCGCGTGCTGCTGAGCAGGCCGTAGAACAGGCTGGAGCCCATGCGCTTGACCGGCCCTTCGTCATCGCGGTTTTCGCGTACCGCGTACACGTTGTCGTAGCCTTCCAGCCAGCGACTCAGCAGCACTGGAATCAGCGAGATCGGATGCTGCATATCGGAATCCAGCAGGATCACCACCTCGCCTTGTGCCGCTTCCAGACCGGCGCTCAGCGCCGCCTCTTTGCCGAAGTTGCGCGACAGCTGCACGTAGCCGAAGCCCGGGCGCTGCGTCCACTGCGCCATCAGCTGCGGCGTGGCATCGGTACTGCCATCATCCACCATAATGATTTCCCAGCGGGTACCCAGTTGTTCCAGCAAGGCCGACAGTTGCGGCAGCAGTTGTGCCAGATTGTCGTGCTCGTTGAGCCCGGGCACGATGCAGCTGACGGCGACGCCCGCCAGCGTCTCCGGACGCGGCACCATGCCCACCGTGCTACGACGCAATGGAGATGACAGGCGGCAGGTAGGGGTAGCAGCATCAAGCATGGCAAAGCTCCAGATTGCATTCGGGTAGCCGCTGCGCGGGGGCGCAAACCGGCGCACCATAGCGGCAGCATCTTAACGCTTTCTTAAAAAACGGCTGTCGCAGGCAACGGCGGCGCGGAGGACAAGGTCGGGGCCGCTATTGTGCCCCATGCCTGAGCAGGCAGCTACTGCCCCCTCGGCATGGCAACACGATGTCCACCGCCGCTACCGGTAAAGGTCTGAAAGCAAATGCTTGAAAACCCCTGTCATGCGTCCGGATAGCACAACGCCCGCCTTGTGACGGGCGGGCGTTGTGTCATGCGGCCAACGTTGGCCGCAGCAGACAGCTTAGCCGGCGTTGACCGGAATCTTGCCGATCTTGACGCGCCACTCGGCCGGACCGGTGTTGTGCACCGAGGTGCCACAGGAGTCCACCGCCACGGTAACCGGCATGTCCTTGACTTCGAACTCGTAGATCGCTTCCATGCCCAGGTCTTCGAAGCCGACCACTTTCGATGCCTTGATCGCCTTGGACACCAGGTAGGCGGAACCGCCCACTGCCATCAGGTACACCGCCTTGTTGTCCTTGATGGCGTCGATGGCGATCTGGCCGCGCTCGGCCTTGCCGATCATGCCCAACAGGCCGGTCTGCTCCAGCATCTGGCGGGTGAACTTGTCCATGCGGGTGGCGGTGGTCGGACCAGCCGGGCCAACCACTTCGTCACGCACCGGGTCAACCGGGCCCACGTAGTAGATGAAGCGGTTGGTGAAGTCCACCGGCAGCTTCTCGCCCTTGTTCAGCATGTCGATCATGCGCTTGTGCGCGGCGTCGCGGCCGGTGAGGATCTTGCCGTTGAGCAGCAGCACATCGCCCGGCTGCCAGCTGGCCACTTCTTCCGGGGTGATGTTGTCCAGGTCCACGCGCTTGCCGTTGGAGCTGTCGTAGGTGATTTCCGGCCAGTCTTCCAGCTTCGGCGCTTCCAGCTTGGCCGGGCCATTGCCGTCCAGGTGGAAATGCACGTGACGGGTGGCGGCGCAGTTCGGGATCATCGCTACCGGCAGGCTGGCGGCGTGGGTCGGGTAGTCGAGGATCTTCACGTCCAGCACGGTGGTCAGACCACCCAGGCCCTGGGCGCCGATGCCCAGCGCGTTCACCTTCTCGAAGATTTCCAGACGCAGCTGCTCGACACGGCTCAGCTCGGCGCCGCTGGCGGCCTTGGCCTTCAGCTCATGGATGTCGACGTGGTCCATCAGCGATTCTTTCGCCAGCAGCATCGCCTTTTCCGGCGTGCCGCCGATACCGATACCGAGGATGCCCGGCGGACACCAGCCGGCGCCCATGGTCGGTACGGTCTTGATCACCCAGTCGACGATGCTGTCGGACGGGTTCAGCGCGTAGAACTTGGACTTGTTCTCCGAACCGCCGCCCTTGGCGGCACAGATCACTTCCACGCCGTCGCCTTCGACGATCTCGAAGTGCACCACCGCCGGGGTATTGTCCTTGGAGTTCTTGCGCAGCCCGGCCGGATCCAGCAGCACCGAGGCGCGCAGCTTGTTGTCCGGGTTCAGGTAGGCGCGACGCACGCCTTCGTTGACCATCTCCTGCACGCTCAGGGTGCTGTCCCACTGCACTTTCATGCCCACTTTCAGGAACACCACGGCAATGCCGGTATCCTGGCAAATCGGACGATGGCCTTCGGCACACATGCGGCTGTTGATCAGGATCTGCGCCATGGCGTCTTTGGCCGCCGGGCTTTCTTCATGCAGATACGCCTGATACAGCGCGTCGATATAGTCTTTCGGGTGGTAGTAACTGATGTACTGGAAGGCATCAGCGATGCTCTGGATGAAGTCTTCCTGACGGATGATGGTCATTGTTGCGATCTCCAGCGTGGGGCTGTTTCAGGTTAGCCCGCCCATTTTAGGGAGTTACGCTGCGCTGCGCCATCGTTCGCTACTGCCGCGACGACAGCCCCGTGCCGGCAGCCGGCAGGGTATGGCCGGCGCGGCAACAAAAAAGCCGGTCGCTGGCGACCGGCTTGGTAAAGCGATGGCAGGCATCACGCTTTCTTGACGAACTCCGACTTCAGGCTCATGGCGCCGATGCCGTCGATCTTGCAATCGATGTCGTGATCGCCGTCCACCAGACGGATGTTCTTCACCTTGGTGCCGACTTTCACCACCAGCGAGGACCCCTTCACTTTCAGGTCCTTGATCACGGTAACGCTATCGCCGTCCTGCAGCACGTTGCCATTGGCATCGCGAATTACGCGCGCAGTTTCGGTTTCTTCGGCAGCCACTTGCGGCCACTCATGCGCGCATTCCGGGCAAACGTAGTTGCTACCGTCTTCGTAAGTGAACTCGGAATGACATTGCGGACAATTGGGCAGCTGGCTCATACAAATACCTTGAACGATTGGCGGGCTGATACGACGTTGGCCGCATGCACCCGCGGTAAGAAAGCGGGCATTATGCGGCAGCAGGCAGGGTATTAGCCAGTCGCCCTACCAACAGAGGGGTTAAATCCGGCGCCTAAAACCGGCCGCGACCGAACGCAGACTATAGCTGCAGCGCCTGCTGACCGGCGGCGCGCTTGTGCTGCAGATAGGGGGCTACCGCTTCTACCGGCAACGGCTTCGCTTCCAGGAAGCCCTGCATTTCATCGCAGTGGTTCGCCAGCAGCCAGGCTTTCTGCGATTCGGTTTCCACCCCCTCCGCCACCGTGCTGCAGCCCATGTTCTGCGCCAGGGTGATGATGGTACGTGCCACCGCGCGCCCTTCCTCGCGATCCAGATTACGCACAAAGGCCAGGTCGATCTTCAGCACCGATACCGGCAATTGCTGCAGATAGGCCAGCGAGGAATAGCCGGTACCAAAATCGTCCAGCGCGATGTAAAGCCCGAGGAAACGCAGTTGCTGCAACACCGGCAGCGCCCATTCCAGATTTTCCATCGCCGCGGTTTCGGTGATTTCCAGCTCCAGCTGCGAGGGTTCGATGCCGTGGCGGGTGCAGCACTGCAGCAGAAACTCCGGCAGGCCGCTATCGCTTAGCTGCCGGGTGGACAGGTTGATCGCCAGGCGGCCGACACACACGCCCTCGCGCTGCCATGCCGCCAGCTGTGCCAGCGCGCGCTCAAAAATCCAGCGCCCCAGCTCGAGGATAAAGCCGGTTTCCTCCGCCACCGGTATGAATTCACCCGGGCTGACACTGCCGGATGGCGGCTGCCAGCGCACCAGCACCTCGAAACCGGCCACCTGGCTGTCGTCCAGGGTAATGCGCGGCTGGTAGACCAGGTAGAACTCGTCCTGCCGCAAGCCGGCGGGCATCTGGCTGGCCAGCTCCAGCCAGCGCCGGGTCTTGGCCGGCTGCGCCGGATTGAAGGCCTTCAGCCCATGCTGGCCGCTGCGCTTGGCGGCGGCCATCGCCAGCTCCGCATATTGCAGCAGCTGGTCCGGCTGCTGGCTATCCTGCGGAAAGCGGCTGTAACCGGCGGAAGCACTGGCCTGCAGGCTGACTTCGTCCCCCAGCTGGAACGGATGGTCGAATGCCGCCAGCAACAGCTCGCCGCGCGCCTCGATCCAGCTCTCCCCGCTCATGATCACGGCAAAACTGTCGCCCTGCAGACGCATGATTTCCTCGCCCGGCATCAGCATGCTTTTCAGGCGCTGGCTGCACGCCACCAGCAGCTCGTCGCCGACGCGGTGACCGAATACCTGGTTGATGCGCCCCAGCGCATCGATGTTCAGCACCAGCAAGGCGCCCTGCCCCGGCTGCTTCACCACCGCCGCCAGCCGCTCCAGCGTGGCGCGGCGGTTGGGTAGCGAAGTCAGCTCGTCGTGATCGGCCAGCCATTGCAGCTGCAGGTTCTGCTGCACCTCGGCGCTGACATCGCTGACAAACGCCAGCGTATACATGCGCCCGCCCCACTGCAGCGGCGCCAGCGCCACGTTGACATAGAACTTGCTGCCGTCGCGACGCACCGCCTGCAATCCCTGCCGTTCGCTCATGCGCTTGATTTGCGGCGCCGTGTAGTAGCCAACGCGGTGGCTGACATGCTTTGCCTGGAGTTCCGCCGCCACCAGCTCTTCCACCAGCAGTCCGTCCAGCGCCTCCGGCTCGGCCAGGAACATGCTTTCGGCGGTGTGGTTGCTGCTGGTAATCACCCCACCCGCATCCACCACCAGAATGCCCAGCGGCGCTCCCGCCACCAAGGCATTCAGCCGCCCCAGCGCATCTTCGTGCGCCGCTTTTTCGATATTCAGTTGCTGGTACGGTTGCAGCAGCCGGGTCTCGATCACCCCGCGCAGAAAGAACGCCTGACCGATCACCTTGAACACATGGCCCAGGCCGTTGGCCAGGTCATCCACCAATTGGTAAAAGCAGAAGAACAGCTCGCCAAACGCCAGCACCAGCAGACCCGCGGCCAACCATTGCCCGGCAGCAATCGCCGGCCCCGCGCGCTGAATGCGCCAGGCCAGCAACAGGTAACTGCCCACCAGCAGCCATTCCAGCAACACTTTCAGCGGCGACAAGCCCTGCCCCGGCACGAACAGCAGCGGCAAGCTGCCGTGATAGGCCACCCCCAGCACGGCAAACAGCAGGCCGTACACCAGCAACAATGGCGCGGCGCTGCGCTGGTTCCGCTCCGGCAACAGCAGGAACAGCATCGCCAGTGCCACGGCACTACGCGCGCCCAGCCACAACACAATCGCCTTGTGCGGGGTATTGAGTCCCAGGAAGGCCGGCAGCACCGGATAGGACACCGTGTGCAGGATATCCAGCCCCGCCACCACCATGAAACCGATCGCCATCACCCGCAAACGGCGGCTGCTGTCGGTCTTGAACCACGACATCACCGCCACCAGCAGGCTCATGGCAATCGACATGATTTCCAGCAGCGTGTGAATGGCAGCGTAATCCGGCAGCCGCAGCCAGCCGGCAAACACCAACTGCAACAGCAACAGAGCACCGATCAGGATGCAGATCCGTACTGCCAGCTGTAGCGGTGACAGCTTGCTCGCAACCTTGGTTGCGGATGGCGGCATGGCGGGCAGTTGGATCATGACAAGGCGGTTCCACGGCAAAGCAAGTGATCAGAAAACAGGCCGGCAGTGCCAACCCGGGTACGCCGCAGCGGCACACCGTAACGGCTGATTCATAACATATAGGCGTAAAGTCCGGCAGCTACATTAATGGCAGTTGCCGCCCCGGCAACCACGAATCACCGCGCGAGTCGTGCCTGCGCATATTGTTCACCACACCCGGTCTTTAGAAACTCCGGCCGCTGCCGGTGCCATTTCGGCTGATTTCTGCCCGAGCATGCAACATGCAAGGTTTTAAACATACTAAGCCGGATAGGCGGCTTTTCCGGCTGCAGTTTATTACTTGCTAATTAAAACGTTATTAACTTAGAAATAAACACCAACTGCCGTCACCACGGAGACGTACATGACCATTTCCCAGCGCCTTGCCCTGCTGATTTCGGTAGCCATCGCCGGCCTGCTGTTAATGACAGCCACCACCTTCCTGCAATTCAGCCGTATGAACCAGCAGTTGCACACGATCAGCGATTTCGCCATGCCCAGTGTGATGGTGCTGGGGGATTTCAACCGCGAGCTGCTGGAAGAGCGCAATTCGCTGCTGGCATATATCCTGGCCACCGATCCGGCACAGAAACCGGCTATCGAACAGTCGGTTCGCAGTCATCGCGATGCCATCGGCAAGGCATTGCAGGACTACAAGCCGCTGGTTGATGGCGAAAAGGATGCCGCCTACCTGAAACAGCTGGAAGACGGCGTGGCCGAGCTGGACAAACTGTATGCACCGGCGCTGGCCGCTTCTGCCGCCGGCAAGACCGAAGAAGCGATACAGCTGGCCAACGCCATGCGCGAGCGCTTTCTTGCCGTCCAGAAAGTCGCCCAGGAACATCTGGCCTACAACCAGAAGGCCGCTGTTGACGCCAAAGCTCAGGCAGAGGCTGTCAGCAGCGAGGCCGGCATGATGGCCGCCGGCGTAGCGATCCTGTCGATTGCGCTGCTGGCGGTGATGGGCCTGCTGACCTACCGCCAGGTCGTGGGCAGCGTGCAGCGTGGCCAGGCCAGCATCCAGCAGTTGGCCGCATCGCTGGACTTCACCACCCGCTGCGAAGTACGCGGCAAGGACGAAATCGCCCAGATGCTGGCGGCGTTCAACCAGCTGATCGAAAAACTGCAGGGCAGCCTGCGCACGGTAATTAGCGCCTCGCGCGACGTATCGCAGTCGGCCACCGAACTGGCCGGCTCAGCCAAGCAGGTGGCTTCCGGCTCCAATGCACAGAGCGAATCGGCCTCTACCATGGCCGCCGCGCTGGAACAGATCACCGTCAGCATCAACCATGTGGCCGACCGTACCCAGGAAGCCAACACCCTGGCGCAAGACACCGGCAGTCGTGCCCAGAGCGGCGCGGCGGTGATCACCGGCACCAGCCAGTCGATCGAAAGCATTGCCGGCGCGGTCGAACATGCCTCCAGCGAAATGAACCAGCTGTCGGAACGCACCCGCGAAATCGCGGTAGTGGTGAACGTGATCCGGGATGTGGCCGACCAGACCAACCTGCTGGCGCTCAATGCCGCCATCGAGGCGGCCCGTGCCGGCGAAATGGGCCGCGGTTTTGCGGTGGTGGCCGACGAGGTGCGCAAACTGGCGGAACGCACCGCGCAATCGACGCAAGAGATCGCCGCCATCATCGGCGCCATCCAGACGGTATCGGAAAGTGCAGCCGTGCGGATGCAGGGCGTGGTGCAGAACGTGGAAAGCGGCGTCGGCGAAGCCGGCAAGGCGCGTGGCGCGATTCAGGAAATTGCCGATGTTGCCGAGCAGAGCCGCCACCTGGTCGGCGAGATCAGCCATGCCATCCGCGAGCAGGGCACCGCCGCCAACAGCATCGCCACCCAGGTTGAAAGCGTGGCACAGATGGCGGAAGAAAACTCCGCCGCCGCCTCGCATGTGACCCAGCTGGCCAGCCGGCTGCAAAACCTGTCGCAAAGCATGGAGCACGAGGTAGCGGTGTACCGGGTATAGCGCGCGCGGCCGGCTAAGGCCGGCCCGCGCGGCAAGCTCAGGCCCGAGCCGGCGTGGCCACCTGCGCTGGCGCGCGCTGCAGCCCCCACACGTTGGCCGCAATGATCAGCAGCACGCCCAGCACTTGCCAGCCATCCAGCAGGTGGCCGTAGGCCAGGTAGTCCACCAGCAGCGCCACCACCGGGTAGCTGAACCCCAGCAGGCCGATCCAGTGCGTGGGCAATTGACGGAAGGCGGCATACATGATGATGTACATCAGCGTGGTGTGGACCAGCCCCAGCGTTGCCAGATAAGCCCAATGCGGCCCGGCTACCCACAGGCTGCCGTTGTCCAGCAGCGGCCACAGCAACAGCACGCCGGTCAGCGTCTGCACGCAGGCAATGTGGGTTGGTGCCAGCGTTTTCGGCAACTGCTTGCTGATCAGCGTCACCACCGCGTACAGCATGGCGGCGCCCAGCGCCAGCAGGATGCCGAGCAGCCCGCCTGCCTCGCCCTGCCCCGGCTGCACGATGAACAGCATGCCGGCGAACGCCACCGCCACCGCGGCCAACTTGCGTGCGGTCAGCGCCTCGCCCAGCACCAGCCGGCCCAGTAGCAGCAGCCAGAACGGCTGGGTGTGATACACCACGGTGGCGATGCCGATCGAGCTGTAGTGGTAGGCATTGAACAGCAGCAGCCAGTTGCTCACCAGCGCCACCCCGCCGGCAATGCACCATAGCAGGCTGTTGCGGGTAAACGGCCACGTCTGCCACAGCCCACGCCACCAGGCATACAGCCCCAGCCCCAATGCGCCCAGCACACAGCGCACGAACACCACGTTCCATACCGGCTGACCGGATTGCAATACGAACCAGCCGATGGTGCCGGACAGGCCCATGGCGGCCAGCATCTGCCACACGCCAGTGCGTAAATTCTGTTGCGTCATGATCAAGCTCTCCTTGCCGACTAGTGTGCAACAGCATAAGCAGCCTGCGCAGCTGGCTGAATGGGCTTTGCAAGGCAAAACCGGCTTGCTACCTTGCAAATATCGCCAAATCGACAGGATTGCCTGCCATGAAAGACTGGATCGACGTGCAGCTGGCCGGCCTGCTGCAGCAGGATGCACGGCAAAGCATTGCCGAGCTGGCACGACAGCTGAAGATGTCCGGCCCCAGCGTATCGGAACGGCTGAAGCGGCTGGAAGAACACGGCGCCATCCGCGGCTACACCCCGGAGCTGGACTGGCAGCAATGGGGCTATACCCTGCAGGCCATCGTGCGTTTGCGCCCGCTGCCGGGGCAGCTCAAGGCGCTGGAGGCGCGCATCGTCGCCACGCCGCAGTTCACCGAGTGCGACAAGGTGACGGGCGAGGACTGCTTCATCGCCCGCCTGCTGCTGCGCGACATCGGCCAGCTGGACGAGATTCTGGACGGATTTGCCGAGCTGGCCACCACCGCCACCAGCATCGTCAAATCCAGCCCGGTGCTGCGCCGGCTGCCGCCGCTGTTGCCATAGCGCGCAGCGGTTCCATTCACCAGGCATTAAAGGTACATTGTTAAGTCATGTTAGCGAACAGTTGCAAGTTGGCGCTGCCGCAGTGGACGCCGCCAGCCTTACCTTAAGTGATGCGATGCCATGCCGACCGATCCGAGCCACTACCGTCTGCCCGATGGCCTGTTCGTGCAAAACCGCCTGCAGCAAGGCGGCGACTGGCACTTTGTCCTGACCGACAAATTCCGCCAGCGGCTGTATGCCCCGCATCAGGACAAGACCTTGCCGCCGGTGCCGGAGCACCAGCTCGATGCCGTGCAGGAAGTGCAGGTACTGGCCCGCTATTTTGCCCGCCTGCTGTACCTGCAACCGCCCAAGCTGCAGGGCGAGGACATTGCCGTCCTGCTGACCCGGCTGCAAACGCTGGCGCAACACAGCCCGGATGGCGCCATCGCCGCCATCATGCTGTGCCCGTGGCAGGACTACGCCGCCCAGCATGGCATCAACGCCGCGCTGCTGGCCTGTCTGCTCGGCGGCGCCTTGCAGCTGGCAGAAGACGAACAACACAGCCTGATGTTGGCCGCACTGTGCATGAACCTCGGTTCGTCCGGGCTGCACAACGAGCTGGCCCGCCACGAAGGCCACCTCACCACCAGCCAGCGCAAGCAACTGCAAATCCACCCGCTGGTCAGCTCGGCACTGCTGCGCGAGCTTGGCTTCGACAGCCCGCTGCTGCACCAGTGCGTGCTGGGGCATCACGAGCGTTTCGACGGCAATGGCTACCCCTTCCATCTGCCGCAGGAGCAGATTTCCGAGCTGGCACAGCTGCTGCGGGTGATCGATATTTCCACCGCCAAACTGACACCGCGAAGCTATCGCCAGCCGGTGCCGGCGCAGCGGGCGCTGGCGCAGCTGTATACCCAGAGTACCGAGCAGTTCGACCCGCAACATACCGCACAGCTGGTCAAGATTCTCGGCGTCTACCCCACCGGCAGCTTTGTCCGTCTGGCCAGCGGCGATACCGCCATCGTGGTGGCGCAGGGCGAACAGCTCAACCTGCCGCTGCTGGCCCCGCTGCGCGAGCTGGAGCAAAGGCTGGATGCCGATAGCAGCCTCATCGCCAGCCAGCTGACCGTGCAGGTGGAGGCTCGCCACCTGCAGAAGCTGGGTTCACTGTGGCCGCTACCGGCCTGACATCGCCGCCCACCGCCGCTGCCACCGCC
>NZ_CADEPL010000031.1 GCF_902829295.1 Vogesella oryzae | reverse complement strand
GCGGCCAACGTTGGCCGCACGCTGGCGCTGCTGGCACTGCTGCCGCTGCCGGCACTGGCCGCCAGCCAGGGCGATGACCCGCTGCACTCGGTGATGTGGGAGGTGATGCAGCACACCGTGTTGCAGGATGCGCCGGCAGTATTCGACCAGCGGGTGAAAGTCACCCTGCCGCAACAAGTGGAAGACGGCCAGCGCGTGCCGGTGAGCGTGGATGCCAGCGCGCTGGGCCAGGTCGAGGAGCTGCTGCTGTTTGCCGATTACAACCCGCTGCCGCTGGCCCTGCGCATGACGCCGCTGCGGCTGGCGCCGGTGCTGTCGGTGGCGATACGCGTCAACCAGGCCACGCCGGTGCGTGCCGCCGCCCGCACCGCCGATGGCGTGTGGCATGTCGGCGGCCAGCGGGTAGACGCGCCGGGTGGCGGTTGTGCGCTGCCCACCCCCACCCGCAACAGCACCGACTGGAGCACGCTGCTGGGCCGGCTGTACGGCCGCGTGTGGCAGCAGGACGGCCAGCAGCGCATCCGGCTGCGCATCATGCATCCGATGGATACCGGGCTGGTCGGCAATATTCCGGCGTTTTATCTGGAAGCGCTGCAGCTGGCGGATGGCGCCGGCCAGCCGCTGGCCACGCTGACCTTGCAGGCACCGCTGGCGGAAAACCCGCTGTTTACCTTCCGGCTGCCGCAAGCGTTGCCCGGTCCGCTGCAAGTGAGCGCCCGCGACAGCGACGGCAACTTCTACCACGCCCGGCTGCAGGCACTGCCATGAAGCGCCGCGGCCAACGTTGCTGCCTGTGGCTGGCGTTGCTGGCCGCCACGGCCCATGCCCAGGACTATCCGATCCAGCCGCAGCCGGTGGCGGCGGACAGCTGGGCGGTGATCGCCGACACCGGCTACTTCACCGCGGCCAACGGCGGCTTTCTGGTCAATAGCGCCTTTATCGCCACCGGCGACGGCGTGGTGGTGATCGGCAGCGGGCCATCGCGCGCCTTTGGCGAGCAGTACCGCCGGGTCATCGCGACCACCACCGGCCAGCCGGTGCGCGAGCTGATCCTCACCCACAAGCATCCGGACCATTTCCTCGGCAGCCAGGCGTTCCGCGATGTGCCGATCCGCGCCGACGAGCGCACCACGGCGATGCTGCGCAGCGAGGCGGACGGGCTGGCCGAAAACCTGTACCGGCTGGTGGGCGAGCGCATGCAGGGTACCGAGGTGCAGCTGCCGACCGCGCCGCTGGCCACCGGCATGCGCGACATCGGCGGCCACCGGCTGGAGTTCATCGCCGTGCCCGGCCACACCCAGTCGGACATCGCGGTGTTCGACCACACTAGCGGCGTGCTGTACGCCATCGACCAGGTGTTCAATGGCCGCACGCCGACGCTGCCGAATGCCGATATCGCCAGCTGGCTGCAGTCGCTGGCGCGGCTGGAGGCACTGCCGTTTACGGTGCTGGTGCCCGGGCACGGGCCGGTGAGCCATGACAAGGAGCCGATCCGCGCCACGCGCCGCTATCTGCAATGGCTGGATGCCACGCTGCGCCGTGCGGCCAACCTCGGCCTGACGGCCAACGAAGTGATGGCGCTGCCGCTGCCCGCCGAGTTTGCCGGCTGGGCCGAGGCGCGCGACGAGTGGCGCCGCAGCACCGGCTTTCTGTACGGCCGCTACGAACAGGAGGCACTGCCGGCGCTGCGCCCCTGACCCCGAGTTCACCCCGGCACCGATCGGCAGCCCCCGCTGCCACCGCCCATCTCCTCCGGGTGGCGTAAGTTCGGGCCTTTTGGCACCCGCCTCGGCGGGTGTTTTTTTATCTGCCAGCCGGCCGCCATTCTTGCGACTAAAGTCGCATTCTCCCCGCGGCGTCAGCTTCTTATAGTGATCTGGCCATCCCGGCATTGCTTATCTCTGTGAAGGAATCACCATGCGTACCTGGACTACCCCGAAAGTGATCGAAGTTTCCCTCGGCTGCGAGATCAACTGCTACATGTGCGCCGAGCGCTGAGGCCAGCATCATGTTGCGCGTCATCGTGCTGGGTGCTGCGGCGGGCGGAGGCCTGCCACAGTGGAACTGCGCCTGCGATGCCTGCCGCGCCGCCCGTGAAGGACGGCTGGCCCCGCAGACACAATCTTCCATCGCCGTATCGGCCGATGGCGCGCGCTGGGTGCTGATCAATGCCTCGCCGGATATCCGCCAGCAGCTGGCGGCCACCCCGGCGCTGCAACCACAACATTTTCCGCGTTCCACCCCGCTACAGGCGGCGGTACTGACCAATGCCGATGTCGACCACATCGCCGGTCTGCTGTCGCTACGCGAAGGGCAACCGTTCGCGCTGTACGCCACCGGCCGGGTGCAGGGCATTCTCGCCGCCAACGCGGTGTTCAATGTGCTGGACCGCCAGCTGGTGCCGCGCCGCGCGTTGGCACTGGACACGCTGCAGCCAGTGCTGGATGCCGATGGCGCCGACAGCGGCGTGCGGGTGGAAGCGTTCACCATCCCCGGCAAGGTGGCGCTGTGGCTGGAAGACCCGGCGGCGGCCAACTTTGGCAGCGTGGCGGAAGACACCATCGGGCTGGCGATTTCCAGCGCCGACAGCGTCGGCCGGCTGATCTACCTGCCGGGCTGTGCCGCGCTGCCGGACGACATCAAGGCCCGGCTGCGTCCCGGCGACAGCCTGCTGTTCGACGGCACCACCTACACCGACGACGAGATGATCCGCGCCGGCCTTGGCCACAAGACCGCCGCCCGCATGGGCCACCTGCCGATGAGCGGCGAGAACGGCAGCATGGCGCTGTGGCACGATGTGCCGCTGGCCAGCAAGCGCTTCATCCACATCAACAACAGCAACCCCGTCCTGTTGCCGCACAGCCCCGAGCGCGCCGCCATCGCCGCCGCCGGCTGGCAGCTGGCGCACGACGGCATGGAGTTCAGCGTTGAATAAGCCCCTCACTGCCCCGCTGTCACCGGCGGAACTGGAAGACGCGCTGCGCACCATCGGCCATGCGCGCTATCACAACCGCCATCCGTTCCATCACCTGCTGCACGGTGGCAAGCTGGAATTCGGCCAGGTACAGGCCTGGGCGCTGAACCGCTACTGCTACCAGGCGGCGATTCCGCGCAAGGACGCGGCGCTGATCAGCCGCATCCACGACCGCGAGCTTCGCCGCGAATGGGTGCAACGCATCCTCGACCACGACGGCTACGGCGACGAGGAAGGCGGCATCGAGCGCTGGCTGGTGCTCACCGACGGCCTCGGCCTGCCGCGCGACTACGTGATCTCGCGCCAGGGCGCGCTGCCGGCCACGGTGTTCGCGGTGGAAGCCTACGTCGACTTCGTCGCCCGCCACCCGCCGGTGGTGGCAGTGGCCTCCTGCCTGACCGAGCTGTTCGCTCCGGCCATCCATCAGGAGCGCATCATCGGGCTGCTGGAAAACTATGACTTCATCGACGACAAGGTGCTGGCCTACTTCCGCCGCCGCCTGTCGCAGGCACCGCGCGATGCCGACTTCGCGCTGGACTACGTCAAGCGCCACGCGCTGACCGTGGCCGAGCAGCAAGGCGTGCTGGACGCGCTGACCTTCAAGTGCAATGTGCTGTGGGCGCAGCTGGACGCGCTGTACAGCGCCTACGTGGCGCCCGGCATGATCCCGCCCGGCGCCTTCGACCCGGCGCTGCCGCCATGCTGAGCCTCAGCCACCGCGTGCAGCTGGCACCCGGCACCCGGCTGCAACACGACAAGGTACGCCAGCGCTGGGTGCTGCTGGGGCCGGAACGGATGCTGATCATCGACGAGCTGGCGCGGCTGTGCCTGGAGCGCAGCGCCGGTGTCAGCATCGGCCAGCTGTGCGACGGGTTGGCCGCAGAGTTCGCCGCGCCGCTGGCCACCGTGCAGCAGGACGTGCTGGCACTGTTCACCACCATGAGCGAGAAAGGCTTTCTGCGCCATGACTGATCCCACCACCTCGCGCCTGCTGGAACCGCCGCTGGCCATCCTGCTGGAACTTACCCACCGCTGCCCGCTGCGCTGCGCCTACTGCTCCAACCCGCTGGCGCTGACCCCGGCCAGCGCCGAGCTGGACACTGCCGGCTGGCGCGAGGTGCTGCGCCAGGCTGCCGACATGGGCATGCTGCAGGTGCATTTTTCCGGCGGCGAGCCGATGGCGCGGGCCGACCTGGTGGAGCTGGTGGCCTACGCCAGCGAGCTGGGGCTGTACAGCAACCTGATCACCTCCGGCGTGCTGCTGGATGCGCCAAGGTTGGCCGCATTGCAGGCCGCCGGCCTCAACCACGTGCAGCTGAGCTTCCAGGGGCAGGAAGAGACGCAGGCGGAGCGGCTGTCCGGCTTTCGCGGCGGGGGGGCGAAAAAACAGGCCGCACTGACGCTGGTGCAGCAAAGTGGCCTGGCGCTGACGCTGAACTTCGTCATCACCCGCAGCAACGCCCACGAGCTGGACGCCATGTTGCATTACGCCGAGCAGCACGGCATCGCCCGCGTGGAAGTGGCCAACACCCAGTACTACGGCTGGGGGCTGCAAAACCGCGCGGCGCTGATTCCCAGCGAGGCACAGCTGGACGCGATGACCGCCACGGTGACGCAATGGCGCGAGCAAACCCGTGGCCGCATGGTGATCGACTACGTGATTCCGGACTACTACGCGCGTCGCCCCAAGGCCTGCATGGGCGGCTGGGCGCAGCGCTTCCTCAACGTGATGCCGGACGGCACCCTGCTGCCCTGCCACGCGGCGCAGACGCTGGCGCACCTGCAATTTCCGCGCGTGCCGCACAGCACCCTGGCTGCAGCTTGGTACGACTCGCCGGCCTTTGCCGCCTATCGCGGCAGCAGCTGGATGCCGGAACCCTGCGGCGGCTGCGAGCACAAGGAGCGCGATTTCGGCGGCTGCCGCTGTCAAGCGCTGGCGCTGGCCGGCAGCGCCGACACGCTGGACCCGGTGTGCGAGCGCTCGCCGCAGCACGAGCAGGTCGTCACCCTGGCGCGGCGCGAAGCGCAGCTGGGCGAGCAGCCGTATACCCTGCGCAGCTTTTCCTTCAGCGCCTGAATCCGCCTGCGGCCAAGCTTGTGCCGCGCCAGACAGCAACGCCCTGCCGTACTGCACGACAGGGCGTTTTTCATGGCCGTGGTTGGCCGCACGGCTTATTTGAGCGGGATTTTCAGCGAAGCCGGCACCGCCACCGCGGTAACGCTGTTCTTCGGGCTGCCGTCGATCAGGCGATCGGAATACACCAGGTACACCAGGGTATTGCGTTTGGCATCCACCATGCGTACCACGCGCACATGCTTGAACAGAATCGAGGCACGCTCGGTGAAGACTTCGTCCTCCTGCGCTAGCGGCCCCTTGAAGGCGATTGCTCCCACCTGGCGGCAAGCCACCGACGCCTCGGCCTTGTCCTCGGCCAGCCCCAGCGCACCGGACACGCCGCCGGTCTTGGCGCGTGACAGGTAACAACTCACCCCGGTCACCAGCGGATCGTCGAACACCTCGACCACCACTTTGTGATTCGGCCCGATCAGCTTGAAGGCGGTAGACACGTCACCCACTTTTTCTGCCTGCGCCAGCAGCGGCAGCATGGCCAGCAGCACTGCCCATAACCCGTGTTTCATCGAGAGCTCCGCAAGTTGAGTTCAAATCTCCAACAAGTATGCCGCAGAATGCAAAAAAGCCATCCTTATGGATGGCTTTTCTGTCTGAAACGGGTATTTGGTCGGGGCGAGAAGATTCGAACTTCCGACCCCCTGCACCCCATGCAGGTGCGCTACCAGGCTGCGCTACGCCCCGACTAAAGAGGGAAAGATTATAGGCAATGAATCAATTTTTGCCAAGCGAGATATCCAGCCAATCGACCAGAGACTGCAGTTCCGCCCGTACCTGCTGCGCGGTCATTGGCGCCGGTTCATCACTGGACAGGCGCTGGCGCGCACCGTGCAGGGTAAAACCGTCGTCATAGAGCAACGCGCGGATACGACGCACCAACAACACTTCCGCATGCTGGTAATAGCGGCGATTGCCGCGGCGGGTAACGTTGCGCAACTCGGAAAACTCCTGTTCCCAGTAACGCAATACGTGTTGCTTCACACCGGTCAGCTCGCTGACCTCACCAATGGAGAAGTAGCGCTTGGCCGGGATCGGCGGCAGCTCAGCCTTGTTTGTCGGCATGATAGAGTTCAACCATTCCCTTGAGTTTCTGGCTAGCGTGGAAAGTTACCACGCGGCGGGCAGTGATGGGAATCTCTTCGCCGGTTTTCGGGTTGCGGCCCGGGCGCTGCGGTTTGTCGCGCAACTGGAAGTTACCGAAACCGGACAGTTTGACGCTGGTGCCGGATTCCAGCGTGGCACGGATTTCTTCAAAAAACGATTCCACCATGTCTTTGGCTTCGCGCTTGTTCAGGCCCACTTTATCGAACAGCAAATCGGCCAACTCGGCCTTGGTCAAAGTCATGACAATTCCTCACTACAAAATCAGATACGTGAAACTGGCCACCCGCACCGCGCGGGTGGCGTAAACAGATAACAATCAGGCGCGCAGTTCGGCGCCGCAACCCTGGGCGGCAGCCAGCATGGCGGCAACGCCCTGCTCGACTTCATCGTCCACCAGCGTCCGATCATCCGCCTGCATGATGATGCGCAGTGCCAGGCTCTTCTTGCCTTCTTCCACGCCCTTGCCGCGGTACACGTCGAACAGTGCCAGTTCGCGCACGAACGCCGGCGCCGCAGCCTGCATGGCCTGCTGCAGTGCGGCCAAGGTGATTTCCTCGGCCACCACCAGCGCCAAATCGCGGCGTACCGGCTGGAATTTGCTGACCGGCTGCACCGCTACGCGGCGGCTCTGTTCGACCACCTCGGCGGCCAGTTCGAACAGTACCGGCGCGGTGCTCAGGCCGTACGCCTGCACCCAGCGCGGATGCAGCTCGCCGACATGACCGACCACGGCACCGTCCAGCACCACCTCGGCACAACGGCCGGGGTGGAAGGCCGGATGTTCGCCCTTGCGGTATTCGGCCACGCGCGGATACAGCAGCGCCTCGACATCAGCCTTGGCATCGTAGAAATCCACGCGCTCGGCCTTGCTGGCCCACTGCTCGGCCACACGGCTGCCGTAGGCCAGACCGGCGACGCGTTCCGGCTGCAACAGGCTACCATCGGCCTGTTTCAGGAATACGCGGGCGATCTCGAACACGCGCACGCGGTTATGCTTGCGGTTGAGGTTGCCCGCCAGCACGTCGACCAGACCGCCGATCAGGCTGGAGCGCATCACGCTCATCTGGCTGGCGATCGGGTTTTGCAGACGTACCGGGTTGCTGTTACCGGCGAAATCGCGCTCCCATTTTTCTTCCACGAAGGCGTAGCTGACGATTTCCTGGAAATCGCGGCCAGCCAGCAGGCGGCGCACTTCACCGCGCGGGCGCAGCGTTTCCGGCTGCGGCAGCATGGCCAGACGCGAACGCGGCGCATCGGACGGAATCGCGTCGTAACCGTAGACGCGGGCAATTTCCTCGATCAGGTCTTCCTCGATGGCGATGTCGTAACGGAAGCTCGGCGCTTCCACCACGAAACCGTCCTCCACCGCGTCAAAACCGAAGCCCAGACGGGTGAAGATGGCAGCGATCTGCTCTGCGGCCAACGTTACACCCAGCACCTTGGCCACGCGCGCGGTACGTACTTTCACGCGGTTGCGCGCCGGCAGCTTACCCACGGTTTCCACCAGCGGACCGGCCACGCCGCCGCAGATTTCCAGCGTCAGCGCGGTAGCGCGTTCGATCGCTTCCTGCTGCAGCACGAAGTCGACGCCGCGCTCGTAGCGGTAGGAGGAGTCGGAACCGAAGCCGAGATCACGCGCCTTGCCGGCGATGATGTCCGGATTGAAGAACGCGCTTTCGAAGAAGATTTCGCTGCTTTCAGTGGTAACACCGCTGTCCAGCCCGCCCATGATGCCGGCGATGGCCAGCGGCTTGCTGTCATCGGCAATCACCAGCAGCTCCGGCGTCAGTGCCACTTCCTTCTCGTTCAGGCACACCAGTTTTTCGCCGTCACGGGCAAAACGCACGGTGATACCGCCATCCAGCTTGGCCAGATCGAAGGCATGCATCGGCTGACCCTGCTCCAGCAGCACGTAGTTGGTGATATCGACGATGGCGGAAATTGGACGCAGGCCGGAGCGTTCCAGACGGCGACGCATCCACTCCGGCGTTGCCGCAGCGGCATTGACGCCCTTGATCACACGGCCGATGTAACGGCCGCAGGCGTTGGCCGCATCGATCTTGACGCTACGCTTGTCGTCGCATTGCGGCGTCACGGCATCGATGGCCAGCGGTGCCAGCGGCGCACCAGTCAGCGCGGCCACTTCGCGAGCAATACCGCGCAGCGACAGGCAGTCGGCGCGGTTGGGGGTGATCTTCAGGGTGAACAGTGCGTCGTCAAGGCCGAGGTAGTCGCGAATGGACTGGCCGACCGGTGCGTCGGCTGGCAGCAGCAGCAGGCCGTCAACGTCATCCGGCACGCCCAGCTCCTTGCCGGAACACAGCATGCCGCCGGATTCGACGCCACGCATCTTGGTCGGCTTGATCTTGAAATCGCCGGGCAGGATGGCGCCCGGCAGTGCGCACGGGATCTTCACGCCGACAGCCACGTTCGGCGCGCCACACACAATCTGGATCAGCTCGCCGGTACCGGCATCGACCTTGGTCACGCGCAGGCGGTCGGCATTCTCGTGCTTGACGCACTCTTTGACTTCGGCAATCACCACGCCGCTGAACGCGGGCGCGGCCTGCTCGACTTCTTCCACTTCCAGACCCGCCATGGTCAGCAGGTAGGACAGCTCGTCGGTGGTCAGCGACGGATTCACACGGCTACGCAGCCATTGTTCGGAAAATTGCATTGCTCGGTCTCCGCGCGCTCAGTTGAATTGCTTGAGGAAGTTCAGGTCGTTCTCGAAGAACAGGCGCAGGTCGTTGACGCCGTAACGCAGCATGGCAAAACGATCCAGGCCGATGCCGAAGGCAAAGCCGGTGAACTGCTCCGGATCGATGTTCACGTTACGCAGTACGTTCGGATGCACCATGCCGCAGCCGCCAACCTCCAGCCAGCCGCGCTCGCCCAGCACGTCGATCTCGGCGGACGGTTCGGTGAACGGGAAGAACGACGGACGGAAACGCACCTGCAGATCGTCACGCTCGAAGAAGCGGCGCAGGAAGTCGGTGATGGTGGCTTTCAGATCAGCGAAGCTCACGTCGCGGTCAATCCACAGGCCTTCCATCTGGTGGAACATCGGCGAGTGGGTGGCATCGGAGTCCACGCGGTACACCCGGCCCGGCGCCACGATCTTGATCGGCGGCTGGTTGTCCAGCATGTAGCGCACCTGGATCGGGCTGGTATGGGTACGCAGCACATCGCCGCCTTCCACGTAGAAGGTATCCTGCATGGCGCGCGCCGGGTGATTTTCCGGAATGTTCAGCGCCTGGAAGTTATGGAAATCGGTCTCGATTTCCGGGCCATCGGCCACAGCAAAGCCCAGGGTAGCAAACAGCTCGGTAATGCGCTCCAGCGTCAGCGTCACCGGGTGCAGACCGGCCGGCAGTTGGCCGCGGCCTGGCAGCGACACGTCCAGCGCCTCGGCAGCCAGTTGCTGTTCCAGCTTGGCGTTGTTGATGCCATCGCGCACTTCGTTGTGGCGGCCTTCGAATGCCTGCTTGGCAGCATTGATGGTGGCACCGGCGGTTTTGCGCTCTTCCGGCGACAGTTTGCCCAGCTGCTTGAGCAGCTCGGTCATCGCACCGCTCTTGCCGAGGTAGCGGGCTTTGACCTGTTCCAGTTCCACGAGGTCTGTCACGGTGTCGAGTGCCGCCAGACCTTCCTTCAGAATCACGTCAACATTGCTCATGGGTCGCACCAGTATGCGTAAGAAAACTGACCGGAACGTTGGCCGCTCGAATCAGCACTCTTGGGCGGTAAATCGAAAAAAAAGGGAGGCATCAGCCTCCCTTTCAGATGTCCTGCTATTAAGCGAGGGCGGCTTTCGCTTTCTCAACGATGAGAGCAAATGCCGGCTTGTCGAACACGGCCAGATCGGCCAGAACCTTACGGTCGATTTCGATCAGAGCCTTCTTCAGACCGTTCATGAACTTGCTGTACGGCAGGCCGTTTTCACGAGCAGCTGCGTTGATACGAGCAATCCACAGTTGACGGAACTGACGCTTTTTCTGACGACGGTCGCGGTATGCATATTGACCGGCTTTCATCACCGCCTGTTTGGCGATGCGATAGACGTTCTTGCGACGGCCGCGATAGCCTTTCGCCAGGGCCAGGATTTTCTTGTGACGAGCACGTGCGGTTACACCGCGTTTTACGCGTGGCATTATTCAGTCTCCTTATGCGTAGGGCATCATGGCGCGAACAGAGGCCATGTTGGTAGCGTGTACCATGGTGGTACCGCGCAGCTGGCGCTTGTTCTTGGTGGTCTTCTTGGTCAGGATGTGACGCTTGAAGGCCATGGAGCGTTTAACGCCGCCGTTACCCAGCACTTTGAGACGCTTTTTCGCGCTCGACTTGGTTTTCATCTTCGGCATGGAAATCTCCTGCTGAATTTTCGTTAGATTAGACACAGGGTGGCCATCGGCACTTGAAACCGCTGCGTCACGCTTTTGTTGCAAGTCTTGCGACCTACAAAACCAACACGGCAGGCGAACCTGCCGTGCGGAAGTCGATGATTATACCCGATTATTTCTTTTTCGGGGCAATCATCATGACCATCTGGCGACCTTCCAGTTTCGGGAACTGTTCTACGGTGCCAACTTCGGCCAGATCAGCCTCTACCCGCTTGAGCAGGGCCAGACCGATGTCCTGGTGAGCCATTTCACGGCCGCGGAAACGCAGCGTAATCTTGGCCTTGTCGCCTTCACCCAGGAAACGGATCAAGTTGCGCAGCTTGACGTTGTAGTCGCCGTCGTCCGTACCCGGGCGGAACTTGATTTCCTTGATCTGCACCTGCTTCTGCTTCAGCTTGGCTTCATGCTTCTTCTTGGACTGCTGGTATTTGAATTTACCGTAGTCCATCAGTTTGCATACCGGCGGCTGGGCAGTTGGAGAAATCTCCACCAGATCCACATCACGTTCCTCGGCCAATGCCAGTGCTTCACGCACGGTCACGATGCCAAGCTGTTCGCCTTCTTCACCTACCAGACGGACTTCGCGAGCTGTAATCTCGCCATTGATCCGCGATTCGCGTTCCTGAGCTATAGCTATTACTCCTTAAAAAATTCAGATCGGCCGGTACGGCTATCAGTTCTGCGCAAGCGCAGCAGTCAGGTGCTGCACAAAGGCATCCACCGACATCTGGCCCAGGTCTTCACCACGGGCGCGTACGGCCACCAACCCGCCTTCCATTTCCTTGTCGCCGATAACGACTTGATATGGAAGCTTTTGCAGGCTGTGTTCGCGGATTTTATAGCCGATCTTTTCGTTCCTCAAGTCAAGATCGACACGGAAGCCGTGAGAACGCAATTTGTCTGCCACCTGTTGCGCGTATTCGGACTGATTGCTGGTGATGTTCATCACCACCATCTGCACCGGAGCCAGCCACAGCGGGAAGGCGCCGGCGTGGTTTTCGATCAGGATGCCGATGAAGCGCTCCAGCGAACCCAGCGCTGCGCGGTGCAGCATCACCGGGCGCTTGCGGCTGTTATCGTCGGCCACGTACTCGGCATCCAGACGTTCCGGCAACATGAAGTCCAGCTGCAGCGTACCGCACTGCCAGGAGCGACCCAGCGCGTCCTTGATGTGGTATTCGATCTTCGGGCCATAGAAAGCGCCTTCGCCCGGCAATTCTTCCCACTCAACGCCACAGGCGCGCAATGCTTCGCGCATGCCCTCTTCCGCCTTGTCCCAGGTTTCTTCCGCACCGATGCGCTTTTCCGGGCGCAGCGCCAGCTTGATGGAAACCTTGTCAAAACCGAAGCGCTCGTAAACTTCCATCACCAGGCGGTGAAAATCCTTGGCTTCCTGATTGATCTGATCTTCGGTACAGAAGATGTGACCATCGTCCTGCACAAAACCACGCACGCGCATGATGCCGTGCAGCGCGCCGGACGGTTCGTTGCGATGACAGGAACCGAATTCGGCGTAACGCAGCGGCAGCTCACGGTAAGAGCGCAGGCCGCTGTTGAAAATCTGCACATGACCCGGGCAGTTCATCGGTTTCACCGCGTAGTCGCGCTTCTCGGACTCGGTGATGAACATGTTCTCGCGATAGTTGGCCGCATGACCGGAACGCTCCCAGAGGGTGGCGTCCATCATCATCGGCGTACGCACCTCCTGATAGCCTTCGCGAGTCAGCTTGCCTCGCATGTACTGCTCGATGCTCTGCCACAGCTGCCAGCCTTTCGGGTGCCAGAACACCATACCCGGCGCCTCGTCCTGCAGGTGGAACAAATCCAGCTGCACGCCCAGCTTGCGATGGTCGCGCTTCTCCGCCTCTTCCAGCATGTAGAGGTAGGCGTCCAGGTCCTCTTTCTTGGCCCAGGCAGTACCGTATACGCGCTGCAACATCTCGTTTTTGCTGTCGCCACGCCAGTAGGCGCCGGCCACTTTCATCAGCTTGAATACCTTCAGCTTGCCGGTGGACGGCACGTGCGGGCCGCGGCACAGGTCGGTGAATTCGCCTTCGCGGTACAGGCTCAGTACTTCCCCCTGCGGGATGGAAGCGATGATCTCGGCCTTGTACGCCTCGCCGATGCTCTTGAAGTAGGCAATCGCCTCGTCACGCGGCAGCTCGTAGCGCTCTACCGGGATATCCTTCTTCGCCAGCTCGCTCATCTTCTTCTCGATCGCCACCAGGTCTTCCGGGGTGAACGGACGCTTGTAGGCGAAATCGTAGTAGAAGCCGTTTTCGATTTCCGGGCCGATGGTGACCTGGGCCTCCGGGAACAGCTCCTTCACCGCGTAGGCCAGCAGGTGGGCGGTGGAGTGGCGGATGATGGACAGGCCGTCAGCATCCTTGTCGGTGATGATGGCCAGATCGGCGTTGGCCGCAATCTGGGACGAAGTATCAACCAGCTTGCCGTCCACGCGGCCAGCCAGCGCCGCACGGGCAAGACCGGTGCCGATGGACGCAGCCACTTCATGCACGGTTACCGGCTTGTCGAAGGAACGGATGGAACCGTCAGGCAGGCGAATGTCAGGCATAGCAACTCCAGCTCAAAGGTGGACAGTTTTCAAAACGGCAAAAAAAAAGTGCGGCCTTGAGCCGCACTTTTTTGCTGAGGAGTGTTCCGCTTTACGCAAACACCCGTAGGCTCGAACTCATTTCGAGATACGGGTGGTGGTAGTTCGGAAAACCATGATCTTCTCCACAGCGATATTCTGTTGGTAGGCACGATTGGACTCGAACCAACGACCCCCACCATGTCAAGGTGGTGCTCTAACCAGCTGAGCTACGTGCCTGTTGTCTAGGGGAGCAATACTAGCGGCAAATCGCCCGACTGACAAGCTGCCGGCGCACAGAGCCGGGTTCAGCGGTGTATACTGCGCGGCTGAATTCGGAAATCTCGCGATTAATATCAAGCACATGCTGAAGTTTACCCTGCACAAAACCTCTGGCGGCGCCCGCCGCGGCACGCTGGAACTGAACCACGGCACCGTGGAAACCCCGGTATTCCAGCCGGTGGGCACCTACGGCTCGGTGAAGGCCATGAGCCCGCACGAGCTGACCGACATCGGCGCCCAGATCATCCTCGGCAATACCTTCCACCTGTGGCTGCGCCCGGGTCTGGAAATCATCGAACAATTCGGTGGCCTGCACGACTTCATCGGCTGGGACAAGCCCATCCTCACCGACTCCGGTGGCTTCCAGGTGTTCAGCCTGGGTGCGCTGAACAAGATTACCGAAGAGGGAGTCACCTTCCAGAGCCCGGTCAACGGCGACAAGCTGTTCCTGTCGCCGGAAAAATCGATGGAAATCCAGAAGGTGCTCAACTCCGACATCGTGATGATCTTCGACGAGTGCACCCCTGGGCAGGTTGACCATGCCACCGCCGCCAAGTCGATGCGCATGAGCCTTCGCTGGGCAGAACGCTCGCGCCGCGCTTTCGATGACCTGAAAAACCCCAACGCGCTGTTCGGCATTGTGCAGGGCAACCTGTACAAGGACCTGCGCCAGGAGTCGCTGGACGGCCTGATGCAGATCGGCTTTGACGGCATCGCCATCGGCGGCCTGTCGGTGGGCGAACCCAAGCCCGAGATGTACCGCATGCTCACCGAGCTGAAGGACATGCTGCCGGCAGAAAAGCCGCACTACCTGATGGGCGTCGGCACCCCGGAAGACCTGGTACACGGCGTGGCCAACGGCATCGACATGTTCGACTGCGTGATGCCGACCCGCAACGCCCGCAACGGCTGGATCTTCACCCAATGGGGCGACGTCAAGATCAAGAACGCGCGCTACAAGGCCGACAAGCTGCCGCTGGATGAGCACTGCGGCTGCTACACCTGCCGCAATTTCAGCCGCGCCTACCTGCACCACCTGCATCGCACCGGCGAAATCCTGGGCGCCAGACTGAATACCATTCACAACCTGTACTACTATCAGGCGCTGATGCAGGAGATGCGCGATGCCATCGATGCCGACCAGTTCGAAGACTGGAAAGCCGGCTTCCACCAGCGTCGCGCCCGTGGCGTGAACTGACGCGACACTGAACCCGCAGGCTTGGCCGCAGTCTCACGCTGTTGCGGCCAACCTGGTACGGTTGGAAAACCCGCAGGCCGTGGCTACAATGCCCGTCCCATATACAAGATCAACACCTTCAAGGGAGACCCCCATGGCTAACGCCACCGAATTCATGCAGTTCCTGCCGATGATCGTCATCTTCGTGCTGTTCTGGTTCCTGCTGGTACGTCCGCAGCAGAAACGCGCCAAGGAACACCAGAAGATGCTGTCCGAAATCGTCAAGGGCGATGAAGTGGTCACCCAGGGCGGCATCATCGGCCGCGTGACCAAAACCGGCGAGCAGTACCTGAGCATCGAAATCGCCAGTGGTGTAGAAATCAATGTTCAGCGCGGCGCCGTGGGCTCCAAGCTGGAAAAAGGCACCATCAAGTCCCTGTAAAACCCCGGGCCGCCTGCGCGGCCCTTTTCCTGCCTAGCCTTCCATGAACCGCTTCCCGATCTGGAAATACCTACTCATTGCGCTGGCGCTGATCACTTCGGCGATCTACACCCTGCCCAATTTCTTCGGCGAAACGCCGGCGGTGCAGGGATCAAGCAGCCGACAGTCCATTCCGGTGGACGCGGCGTTGATGGCCCGCATCGAAGACACCCTGAAACAACAGGGCATTGCACCCCAGGGCATTTTCCTGGACGGCAACAGCCTGAAAGTCCGCTTCAAGGACCCGGACACCCAGATCAAGGCACGCGATGCCATCCAGCAACTGCTGGGCGACAACTACATCATCGCGCTGAACCTGCTGCCGGCGTCCCCCGACTGGCTGACCCGCCTGCACGCCAACCCGATGTTCCTGGGTCTGGACTTGCGCGGTGGTGTGCACTTCCTGCTGGAAGTGGACATGAAAGCCGCGGTCGACAAGACCATGGAGCGCTATTCCGCCGATATCCGCCGCGAACTACGCAGCGCCAAGATCCGCTACGGCAACATCAAGCGCAGCGGCGACACCACGCTGGAAGTGCAGCTGCGTGACGAGGCCACCCTGAGCTCCGCCGCCGACCAGCTGGCCCGTACCCTGCCGACGCTGTCGTTCAATGCCGACAAGGCCAGCAACCGCCTGACCCTGACGCTGAAGCCGGAAGAAATCACCCGCATTCAGGGTGATGCGGTGAAACAGAACATCACCACCCTGCATAACCGTGTCAACGAGCTGGGCGTCGCCGAACCGGTGATCCAGCAAGCCGGCCCGAGCCGCATCGTGGTACAGCTGCCGGGCGTGCAGGACACTGCCAAGGCCAAGGACATCCTCGGCCGTACCGCTACGCTGCAGGTCCGCATGGTGGAGGACGACTCCGCCAAGATGGCCGAAGCACTAGCCGGTAACACGCCCGCCGGCTACGACCTGCTGGACGAGCTGACCGCGCAAGGCCCGCAGAAGATCCTGGTGAAGAAAGATGTCGAGCTGACCGGCGACAACATCAATGACGCCCAGGCCGGCTTTGATGAAAACGGCGGTGCTGCGGTACACATCAACCTGGATGCCGCCGGTGCCGCCATCTTCCGCGATGTCACCGCACAGAACATCGGCAAGCGCATGGCGATGATCCTGGTGGAAAAAGGCAAGGCCGAAGTGGTAACCGCGCCGGTAATCCGCAGTGAAATCGGCGGTGGCCGCGTGCAGATTTCCGGCAGCATGAACCCGGCGGAAGCCAACGATACTGCCCTGCTGCTGCGCGCCGGCTCGCTGGCCGCGCCGATGAACATCATCGAGGAGCGTACCGTCGGCCCGAGCCTGGGTAAGGAAAACATCGAGAAGGGCTTCCACTCCACCATGTGGGGCTTCGCCGCCATCGCCGTGTTCATGATGCTGTACTACGGCGTGTTCGGGGTGATCTCGGTGATTTCGCTGGCGGCCAACCTGTTCATGCTGGTCGCCATCCTGTCGATGCTGCAGGCCACGCTGACCTTGCCGGGTATCGCCGCCATCGCGCTGACCCTCGGCATGGCCATCGACGCCAACGTACTGATCAACGAGCGTATCCGCGAAGAGCTGCGTAACGGCATACCGCCGCAATCGGCGATCAATGCCGGTTACGGCCATGCCTGGGCGACGATTCTGGACTCCAACGTCACCACGCTGATCGCCGGTCTCGCGCTGCTGATCTTCGGTTCCGGCCCGGTGCGCGGCTTTGCCGTGGTGCACTGCCTGGGCATCCTGACCTCGATGTTCTCCGCGGTGCTGGTATCGCGCGCTGTCGTCAACCTGTGGTACGGCCGTCGCCGTCGCCTGGCTAGCGTATCCATCGGCCAGGTGTGGAAACCGGAAACCAAATAAGGATCCTGCAAGATGGAGTTTTTCCGCATCAAACGGGACATCCCGTTCATGAGCTACGGCAAGGTGACCACGCTGATTTCGCTGGTGACCTTCATCCTGGCCGTGGTGTTCCTGTTCACCAAGGGGCTGAACCTGTCGGTGGAATTCACCGGTGGTACGGTGATGGAAGTGCAGTACCAGCAAGCGGCCAACCTGCCGGACATCCGCCACCGCGTGGATGGCCTGAAGCTGGGCGAAGTGCAGGTACAGAGCCTGGGCACCAGCCGCGACGTGATGATCCGCCTGCCCAACAAGCCGGGCACCAACTCCGGCAAGCTGTCGGAACAGGTCATGGGCCTGCTCAAGGCCGGTGATGCCGGCGTGCAGCTGCGCAAGGTGGAGTTCGTCGGCCCCAGCGTCGGCGAAGAACTGGTCACCCACGGCCTGACCGCCATCGCACTGGTTTGCCTCGGCATCGTGCTCTACCTGGCGCTGCGTTTCGAATGGCGTCTGGCGGTATCCGCCATCATCGCCAACATGCACGACGTGGTGATCATTCTCGGCTGCTTTGCCTTCTTCCAGTGGGAGTTCAGCCTCACCGTGCTGGCCGGCGTGCTGGCAGTGCTGGGCTACTCGGTGAACGAATCGGTGGTGGTATTCGACCGTATCCGCGAAAACTTCCGCCGTCCGGCCATGCGTGGCAAGGGCACTGCCGAGGTGATCGACAACGCCATTACCGCCACCATGAGCCGTACCTTCATCACCCACGGCTCTACCGAGACCATGGTGCTGTCGATGCTGATCTTCGGCGGTCCGGCGCTGCACGGCTTCGCCATGGCGCTGACCATCGGCATCGTGTTCGGCATCTACTCCTCGGTACTGGTCGCCAGCCCGCTGGCACTAGCGCTGGGCACCAAGCGCGAGCACATGATCAAGATCGTGAAACCGAAAGAAGAAGCCGTGGTCTGACCACGTGCTTTTCCGGGCACCAAGGTTGGCCGCATACCCTGCGGCCAACTTTTTTGGGTGCCTGACACGGCCGGGTTGTTCGCAGCCCTGCCCTGTCAGCCACTCCGGTACTCTCTCATGGACATCATTAGCTTCCTGATCGACTTCATCCTGCACATCGACGTGCACCTGGCGGAACTGATCGCCCAGTACGGTACGCTGGTCTACGCCATCCTGTTCCTGATCGTGTTCTGCGAAACCGGGCTGGTGGTCACCCCGTTCCTGCCCGGCGACTCGCTGCTGTTCATGGCCGGTGCGCTGGCGGCCAGCGGCCAGCTGGCGCTGGCACTGGTGATGCTGACACTGGGCAGCGCCGCCATTCTCGGCGACAGCTGCAATTATTTGATCGGCCGTACCGTCGGCAAGCGCCTGTTTGCCAATCCGGACTCGCGCATCTTCCGCCGTCAGTACCTGACCACCACCGAAGCCTTCTACGCCAGGCACGGCGGCAAGACCATCATCCTGGCGCGCTTCGCCCCCATCGTGCGCACCTTCGCCCCGTTCATCGCCGGCATGGGCCATATGCGCTACCTGCGCTTCCTCGCTTCCAGCGTGGTCGGCACCATGCTGTGGGTCGGCGGCTTCTGCCTGCTGGGCTTTGCCTTCGGCAATCTGCCGGTGGTGCGCAACAACCTGTCGCTGCTGATGCTGGCCATCATCGCCGTGTCGCTGGCACCGACCTTCATCGCCATCCTGCGCAACAAATTTGCCGCCAAGGCCAATCGCGCATGAAGCACATCCGCAAGCTGCCGGACCATTTGGTCAACCAGATCGCCGCCGGCGAGGTGGTGGAACGCCCGGCCTCGGCGCTGAAGGAAATGCTGGAAAACAGCCTGGATGCCGGCGCCGACAAGATCAGCGTCGATCTGGCGCAGGGCGGCATCAAGCTGATCCGCGTCACCGACAACGGCCGCGGCATTGCCGCAGAAGAGCTGCCGCTGGCACTGGACCGCCACGCCACCAGCAAGATCGGCAGTCTGGACGACCTGGAAAGCGTCGCCACGCTAGGCTTTCGCGGCGAGGGCCTGGCCAGCGTGGCCTCGGTGTCGCGCCTCACCCTCACCAGCCGGCCGCAGGATGCCGATCACGCCCACCAGATCATTGCCATCGACGGCACGCTGCACCCGGTGGAGCCGGCGGCGCACCCGACCGGCACCAGCGTAGAAGTGGTAGACCTGTACTTCAACACCCCGGCGCGGCGCAAATTCCTGAAGAGTGAAAACACCGAGTACGCCCACTGCGCCGCCACGTTCGAGCGCATCGCGCTGGCGCACCCGCAGGTGGAGTTCATCCTGCGCCACAACGGCAAGGTAGTGTGGCGGCTGCCACAACAAAGCCTGGCCGACCGGGTGTCGGCCCTGCTGGGCAAGGATTTCGTCGACGCCGCGCTAACGGTGGAAACCGTGGCCGCCGGCCTGACACTGACCGGCTTCATCGCCAGTCCCACCTACTCCAAGGCCAGCCGCGACGCGCAGTATTTCTACGTCAATGGCCGCTTCGTGCGCGACAAGACCGCACAGCACGCGCTGCGCCAGGCCTATCGCGATGTGTTGCACCATGAGCGCCACCCTGCCTACGCGCTGTTCTTTACGCTGGATCCGGCCAACGTCGATGTCAACGTGCATCCGACCAAGATCGAGGTGCGCTTCCGCGAAAGCCAGGCAGTACACCAGTTCCTGTTCCACAGCGTGCACCGCGCGCTGGCCAGCCCCCCCGCCGGCGCCAGCCCCGCCGTGCAACTGGACGACGGGCAAGCCAGCGCAGCCGCCAGTCCCGCCGCCAGCAGCGCGAGCCAGGACACGCGCTTGCCGTCACCCGGTAGCAGCAGCAGTGCGGCCAACGTTGGCCGCACGCCGACGCCGTTCCGCTATGAACAGCAGACTATCCCGCTGCACGTGGCGCGCGAGGCGGTCGGCGTCTACGACAAGATGTTCTCCGGTCTGCGCGACGAAGAGCGCAGCCCGATCCCCGCCCCTGCCAGCTACGTGCTGCCGCCGGCCGGCAGTGCGCCGCAACGACTGCCCGACGCCAGCGACGGCATTCCGCCGCTGGGTTTCGCGCTGGCGCAGCTGCACGGCGTCTACATCCTCAGCCAGTGCGAGGACGGGCTGATCGTGGTGGACATGCACGCCGCGCACGAGCGCATCGTCTATGAGCGGCTGAAAACCGCGCTGGAGGCCGACACCATCCCGATGCAGCCCTTGCTGCTGCCGGTATCGTTCGCCGCCGACAAGTTCGAGGTCGCCACCGTGCACGAGCACGGCGCCGCCATGCAGCGCCTCGGCATCGAGCTGGCGCCGCTGTCGCCCACCCAGATCGCCGTGCGCGGTGTGCCGGTGTGGCTGCAGGACAGCAGCCCGGTAGAACTGGCGCGTGCAGTGCTGAAAGACGTGCGCGAATTCGGCCTCACCGAAGTGCTGACCGAGCGCCGCAACGAGCTGCTGGCCACCATGGCCTGCCACGGTGCAGTGCGCGCCAACCGCCAGCTGACACTGCCGGAAATGAACGCGCTGCTGCGCGACATGGAAGCCACCGAGCGCTCAGGCCAATGCAACCACGGCCGTCCGACCTGGAGCCGGCTCAGCATGCGCGATCTCGATAACCTGTTCATGCGCGGTAAATGATTCACCCGGGTTGGCCGCATGCGGCCAACCTTTTCCACTTCCGGATTCCTCATGTTCGCCAACTCCCGCCCCGTCACCAGTTCGCAACCCGGCCCACACAGCCGCCTGGCCGAGGTGGTGGCGCGCCATGCCCAGCATCCGTTCCAGAAACCGTTCGCCGACTACAACCGCGCCGCCTACGCCACCCTGCTGGCAGCCTGGGACGGCCGTAGCCCGCTGGTGCTGGACACCGGCTGCGGCGTGGGCGCTTCCACACAGAACCTGGCGGCGCAGCAGCCGGATCACTTCGTGGTCGGCATCGACCAGTCGCTGGACCGGCTGCAGCGCGGCAAACCGGCACCGCTGCCGGATAACGCGCTGCTGCTGCGTGCCGACATGGTGGACATCTGGCGCCTGCTGGCCGCCGACGGCATCCGCCCGGCACAGCAATGGATGCTGTACCCCAACCCGTGGCCCAAGCCTGAACACCTGCAGCGCCGCTGGCACGGCCACGCAGTATTCCCGGTGGCGCTGGCGCTGGGCGGACGGCTGGAGCTGCGCAGCAACTGGCAGACCTATGCCGAAGAACACGCGCTGGCGGTCAGCCAGCTATGCGGCCAACCCTGCCACGCCGAACGCTGGCAGCCGCACGACTTCCTCACCCCGTTCGAGCGCAAATACCACCACTCCGGTCATGCACTGTGGCGAGTGGTGGTCGACCTGCCCGCCGCCAGCTGACACCAGCGGATGCGCCACTGGCTGATGGCTGACGCCACCAAACGGATTGCTACGACAATGTCGTATAATCTGCCTGATTCGGCCGTTGCCGTTTAATCACCACGGGAAACCCGCAGGAGCTAGCCATGACAGACACGCAAACGCTTACCCGCTACAAGGCCTGGGCCGACGATCTGTTCTTGTCCGCCGTCGCCACACTGCCGGAAGCAGACTTGCTCGCCCCGCAGCCGATTGTGTTTGGCAGCCTGATCCGCACCCTCAACCACGCCCTTGCCATCGACTATGTCTGGCAATGCCACCTGCTCGGCACCGCGCATGGCTTGACGAGCCGCAATCCGGAACACTGTCCGGACATTGTGGAACTGGTCGATCGCCAGCGAGCGCTGAACCAGTGGTATGTCGACTACGCCGCCGCGCTGGACGAAGCCGAACGGGATGAAATGGTCAGTTTTGAATTTATCGGCGGCGGTGCCGGCCGCATGCGCCGCCGTGACATCCTGCTGCACGTGGTGAATCACGCCAGCTACCACCGCGGCCATGCGGCGGGCATGCTGTACAGTCTGGATGTTTTCCCGCCAACAACCGATCTGCCGGTGTTTCTGCAACAGCAGCAGCCGGCCTGATTCGCCCCAGCCAAGGCAATAGCCGGCGGTGTTTACCGCGACGTACAACGTTGCTGACGCTTCCGCCCATCGCCGGCCGATAACAAAAAGCCCCGCTTGCGCGGGGCTTTGTCATGCCGGGTTGGCCGCATGCGGCCAACGTCAGCAGCTTACTGGTAGCTGTCGATGGACGGGCAGCTGCAGATCAGGTTGCGGTCGCCGTAGACGTCGTCGATACGGTTCACGCTCGGCCAGAACTTGTTTTCCAGCACGTACGGCAGCGGGAAGAAGGCTTCTTCGCGGCTGTACGGACGGGTCCACTCGCCGGCGATGTCGGCCTTGCTGTGTGGTGCGTTCACCAGCGGGTTGTTGTCCGCCGGCCAGACACCGTTCTGCACCTTGTCGATTTCCTGGCGGATGGACAGCATCGCGGCGATGAAGTGATCCAGCTCGGCCTTCGATTCGGATTCGGTCGGCTCGATCATCAGCGTGCCCGCTACCGGGAAGCTCATGGTCGGCGCGTGGAAGCCGTAGTCCATCAGGCGCTTGGCCACGTCCACTTCGGTCACGCCGGAGGCGGCCTTCAGCGGGCGCAGGTCGATGATGCACTCGTGTGCCACGCGGCCGTTACGGCCGGTGTACAGCACCGGGTAGTGCGCCGACAGGTTCTTCATCAGGTAGTTGGCGTTCAGCAGTGCCATTTCGGTGGCGTGCTTCATGCCTTCCGCGCCCATCATGCGGATGTACATGTAGGAGATCGGCAGGATGGAAGCGGAGCCGAACGGCGCTGCGGATACCGCGCTCTGGCCGGCCACGGCGCCCGGTACGGCGGACACCACGTGGTTGGCCATGAACGGCGCCAGGTGCGACTTCATGCCGATCGGGCCCATGCCCGGGCCGCCGCCGCCGTGCGGGATGCAGAAGGTCTTGTGCAGGTTCATGTGCAGCACGTCGGCACCGATGTCGGCCGGGCGGGTCAGACCCACCTGGGCGTTCATGTTGGCGCCGTCCATGTACACCTGGCCACCGGCCGCGTGCACGATCTCGCAGATTTCCTTGATGCCTTCCTCGAACACACCGTGGGTGGACGGGTAGGTAATCATCAGCGCACCGAGGTTGGCCGCATGCTGCTCGGCCTTGGCACGCATGTCGGCCATGTCCACGTTACCGTTGTCGTCGGTCTTCACCACCACGACCTGCATGCCCAGCATCTGCGCGGTAGCCGGGTTGGTACCGTGTGCGGATTGCGGGATCAGGCAGATGGTGCGGTGCGCTTCGCCACGGCTGGCGTGGTAGCGACGGATCGCCAGCAAGCCGGCGTATTCGCCCTGCGCGCCGGAGTTCGGCTGGATGGAGATGGCGTCGAAGCCGGTGATGGCCATCAGCTGCTGCTGCAGGCCTTCGATCATTTCCAGGTAGCCGGCAGTCTGTTCGCGCGGGGCGAACGGGTGCATGTTGGCGAATTCCGGCCAGGTGATCGGGATCATCTCGCTGGTGGCGTTCAGCTTCATGGTGCAGCTGCCGAGGCTGATCATGGAGTGGTTCATCGCCAGGTCGCGGTTTTCCAGCTTTTTGAGATAGCGCAGCATCTCGTGTTCGCTGTGGTGGGTGTTGAACACCGGGTGCGACAGGATGGCGGATTCACGCTTCAGCGCGGCCGGAATGGCGTCGGCAGCGGCGGCGTCCAGCGCGGCGATGTCGGCCGGCTTGCCGGTGAAGAGCTCGATCAGCTGCTTGAGGTCGGCTTCGGTGGCGGCTTCGTGGAAGGCCACACCCAGCACGCCGTTGCCGGCATCGCGCAGGTTGATGCCGGCTGCCAGCGCAGCGGCGTAAACGTTGGCCGCATTGGCGCCCAGGTCAACCTGTACAGTATCGAAGAAACGGTCGAACACCAGCTTGCCACCGGCAGCCTTCACCGCGTGGGCAAAGATGGCGGCCATGCGGTGGATGCGTGCAGCGATGCGCTTCACGCCCTCGGCACCGTGGTAGACGGCGTACATGCCGGCGATGTTGGCCAGCAGCACCTGCGAGGTGCAGATGTTGGAGTTGGCCTTTTCGCGACGGATGTGCTGTTCGCGGGTCTGCAGCGCCATGCGCAGCGCGGTCTTGCCCTTGGCATCCACCGATACGCCGATGATGCGGCCCGGAGCGGAACGCTTCATGTCGTCCTTGAAGGCGAAGAAGGCAGCGTGCGGGCCACCGAAGCCCATCGGCACGCCGAAGCGCTGGGTGTTGCCCACGGCGACATCAGCGCCCATTTCGGCCGGCGACTTCAGTGCCACCAGCGCCATCACGTCGGCAGCCACGACGGCCAGCGCACCACGCGCCTTGGCGGCAGCGATGTACGGGGTGCGATGTACGGGGTCAGATCCAGCAGTTCGCCGGATTCGCCCGGGTACTGGAACAGCACGCCGAAGTAGTCGGCATTGCCGGCTTCTTCCGGATGGCCCAGCACCAGCTCGAAACCGAAGTATTCGGCGCGGGTCTTCATCACGTCCAGGGTCTGCGGCAGCACGCGGCTGTCGACAAAGAACTGGTTGGACTTGGACTTGGATACACGGCGCGCCATGGCCATGGCTTCGGCAGCGGCGGTGGCTTCATCCAGCAGCGACGCGTTGGCCACTTCCAGACCGGTCAGGTCGATGATCATCTGCTGGAAGTTCAGCAGCGCTTCCAGACGGCCCTGGGCGATTTCTGCCTGATACGGGGTGTAAGCGGTGTACCAGCCCGGGTTTTCCAGCACGTTGCGCAGGATCACGCCCGGGGTCAGCACCGGGTAGTAACCCAGGCCGATGAAGGATTTGTTCACTACGTTCTTGCTGGCCACAGCCTTGAGGTCGGCCAGGGCATCGGCTTCACGTTGTGCCGGCGGAATGTCCAGCGCGCGGTTGAAGCGGATATTGGCCGGTACGGTCTGCGCGACCAGGTCTTCCAGCGAGGCAGCACCCACGTAGGCCAGCATCTCGGCCTTCTCGGCCTCGCACGGGCCAATGTGGCGTTCGATGAATTCTTGATGATTGAACAGTTGCGAGAGCGACATGTCTTCGATTCCGTCTTTCAATGGCCACGAAAACACACGGAAACACAGCCAGCAAGGTTGGCCGCAGTGGCGGTCAGGGGCCTGTCCTTCCGTGTGTCTTCGTGGCTAGAAACAAAAAAGCCCCGCTGTCGTGTGACAGCAGGGCCATTCGATCAGGCGCCGATTTCGGCTGCGTAGGCAGCCGCGTCGAGCAGCTTGTCCAGATCGGCGGCATTGGCCGGCTTGAGCTTGAAGAACCAGCCTGCAGCGTACGGCTCGCTGTTGGCCAGATCCGGAGCGGCTTCCAGCTCGGCGTTCACGGCCAGCACTTCACCGGCGATCGGGGCGTAGATGTCGGAGGCGGCTTTTACCGATTCCACCACGCCAGCCTGTTCGCCATCACCCAGTGCGCTGCCTACCGACGGCAGTTCCACGAACACGATGTCGCCCAGCAGCTCTTGTGCATGCTCGGTGATGCCCACGGTAACGGTACCGTCAGCTTCCAGACGCAGCCATTCATGGCTGGATACGTATTTCAGTTCGGCGGGGATGTTGCTCATGTGATTCTCCTGATGCAGATAGTTTGGATCTTGGTTGGGTATTACCGGGGTGACGCTCTCGCCACGTCGTTATACACCAGCTTATTCAAAAACTTTCTTGCCATTGCGTACGAACGGCATTTTCACCACGCGCACGTCGGTCAGCGTGCCGCGCAGGTCCACCTGGGCGGTAGCGCCGGTGCTGGCCGGCACGCGGGCAATGGCGATGGAATGTTTCAGGGTCGGCGAGAAGGTGCCGCTGGTGATGATGCCTTCCTGGCCATCGACAACCACTTTCTGGCCTTCGCGCAGCACGCCGCGGCCTTCCAGCACCAGGCCAACCTGCTTCATGGCGACGCCGGCAGCTTTCTGTGCTTCCAGTGCCTTGCGGCCGATGAAGTCGCGCTCTTCCGGATTCCAGGCAATGGTCCAGCCCATGCCGGCTTCCAGCGGCGACACGGTTTCGTCCATGTCGTGGCCGTACAGGTTCATGCCGGCTTCCAGACGCAGGGTATCGCGTGCGCCCAGGCCGATCGGTGCCACGCCTGCGGCTTGCAATTGATTGAAGAAGTTAATGGCTTCGGTGGCGGGAATCATGATTTCCAGGCCATCTTCACCGGTGTAACCGGTGCGGGCGTAGAACCACTCGCCTTGCGGCAGGCCCTGGAATACTTTCAGCGCCTGGATGGCTTCGGCCAGCTCCGGCTTGACGGTGCAGACTTTGGCAATCGCGTTCGGGCCTTGTACCGCCAGCATCGCCAGATCACGGCGCACCTGCAGCTTGACATCGAAGCCGGCGGACTGCTTGTCCATCCATGCCAGGTCTTTTTCGGTGGTGCCGGCGTTGATCACCATGCGATAACCGGTCGCGGTGAGGTAGACGATCAGGTCATCCACCACGCCGCCTTGTTCGTTGAGCATGCCGGAATACAGCGCCTTGCCTTCGAAGCCCAGTTTGGACACATCGTTGGCGATCAGCTTTTGCAGCCAGCCTTTGGCATCGCTACCGGTGATGTCGACCACGGTCATGTGGGATACGTCGAACATGCCGGCGTCGCTACGCACGATTTCATGTTCTTTCAGCTGGGAGCCGTAATGGATCGGCATTTCCCAACCGGCAAAATCGACCATTTTTGCACTGGCCGCAATGTGCGCATCAAACAGGGGGGTACGTTTCGGGGCCGTCATGGCAAGTCCTCGGAGTGAGTTTTTCCGCTAGCTCACACCCCTCTGTCCATGCACCTGAGATTTTCCGGCATTGCGCCGTTAGCCCCTTCGGTGGACGCTTGTCGCGCCGCTCTCCAGATTCTGCTGGCCTTGCAGCCAGATTCTTACAGTCCTTTTGCCTGAGCGATTGCGGGTGCACTTGCGCCTTCGGCGGCAGCCTGCCGGTTACGGCGGCCGCACTCTCCTGCGGAATGCGGCGATTATCGTCGCCCACCGTCTGGTTGGCAAGTCGGGTTTTGTCCAGTTTTCAGTCACTTGCGACAACTGTTTAGCTGACGGGCGTGATAATTCGCTTTGCTGCCAATCCCTTAGCGCATGCTGTTAGCCGATAACCACCGGACCGGCAGGAACCCGCGACAACGACCAGTGCGTCAATGCCCACGACCACAACTCGGCAAGCGACTGGACATCGGCCGGTGCGGCATGCCCCAAGCGCAGTAGCGCCAGCCGCAGCTCATCTGCTGCCAACCGTGGCGAGATCGCAGGCGCCAGTGTCTGCTTGGAAAGCTTCTCTCCCGCCAGATTCACCATCAGCGGTAGATGACAGTGGCTGATGGCCGGCCCGCCGAGGCATTGCCGCAGCCATAACTGACGTGGCGTCGACACCAGCAGGTCAGCCCCGCGAACAATATCGCTGATGCCCTGCTCGATATCATCCACCACCACCGCCAGCTGATAGGCCCAGAACCCGTCGGCGCGCAACAGCACAAAATCACCGATATCCTGCTGCAGTTGTTGCGCGTAGTACCCCTGCAAGCGGTCTTCGAATCCGAGGGTGCGATCCGGCACCTTCAGGCGCCAGGCACGCGGGCTGCGTCCCGGCGCCAACCCGTGGCGACACGTGCCGGGATAGACCATGCCATCAAGACCACGCAGGCCATGCGCCGAGATTTCCTTGCGGCTGCAGCCACAGCCATAGGCATCGCCCTGCCGGATAAGTTGCTCCAGCGCAGCGCGGTACAAATGATGACGCTGGCTCTGGTAAACCACCTCGCCATCCCACTCGAAGCCGAAGGCCTCCAGCGTGCGCAAGATATTGGTCGCAGCGCCGGGCATTTCGCGGGGCGGATCAAGATCCTCCATGCGCAGCAGCCATTGTCCGCCGCGGCTGCGGGCCTCCAGATAGCTGCCGACCGCGGTAGTCAGCGAGCCGGCATGCAGCAGACCGGTAGGGCTGGGAGCGAAACGGCCACGATAGGAAAAATCAGGGGCAGACATACAGGCAGATGGCAACAATAATCAGCTGGAACGGTCCGGAATCAGCCGGCTGGCCGTACGGAGGGCGAGAGATGACGCACGTTGTAACCGAAGCCTGTATCAAATGCAAATACACCGACTGTGTAGAGGTTTGCCCGGTGGACTGCTTTCACGAAGGCCCCAATTTTCTGGTTATCGACCCGGACGAATGCATCGATTGCACGCTGTGCGTACCGGAATGCCCGATCAGCGCAATTACCACCGAAGAAGAACTGCCACCGGCCCAGCACGCCATGCTGGCACTCAATGCCGAGCTGTCCAGACTGTGGCCGGTCATCACCGAACAGAAAGCGCCACTCCCCGATCATGAGCAATGGGCAGGCGTAGAAGGCAAGTTACCGCTACTGGAGCGCTGATCACGGCAATGCTGCCGGTCATGTGCAATCGACCGGCAACACCGTCAGATAAACAGATCGACGTCTCCGCCAACCTTGCGCTCGCTGTCGCGGTCGATGCGCTGGCGATAGCTTTCTTCTTCCTGCACCAGATTGTGTTGCGGACGGATTTTCTTGATCAGCACCTTGCCGGTATCGGTAAAAAAGTACACCTTGCGGGCAATATCCGCCCCGAGGTCCTCGGCCACGATCGGGATATGCTCCTGCGCCAGGAATGCATGCACGAAACTGGCATTACGCTGCCCGATGTTAGCCTTGGTCATGCCATCCAGCACGTTACCGCCACCGAAAACCTTGGCTTCCAGCGAACGGCGGTTGGCGCCAAGCTTGAGCATGTCGTTGATCAGCAGCTCCATGGCATGGGTACCAAAACGGGCCGGCATCAGACGGTCGCTGCTACCGCTGCCCTGATCCGGCAGCATGAAATGGTTCATGCCGGCGATGCCGGTCACCCGGTCGCGCAGGCAGGCAGAGACGCAGGAGCCGAGCACCGTCACCAGCAGCAGGCCATCATCGGTAGCCTGGTACTCGCCCGGCAACAGCTTGGCTGCATTCTTGTTGAAATGCTTGTCGAAATAGCGATGTGCTGCATGACCACCCAGCATCAGGCCTCCCGTTTATGTTGGCCGCACAAATAGGCCAATACCTGCGTGGCCATTTGCGATAGCGGTACTACCTCGTGTACCGCCCCGATTTCGTACGCGGCGCGCGGCATGCCATACACTACACACGATGCCTGATCCTGGCCGAAATTGTAGCTACCAGCCTCGCGCATACGCAGCAGCCCTGCGGCGCCATCTTTTCCCATTCCGGTAAGGATCACGCCCACCGCGCGTTTGCCAAGCAGGTTGGCCGCCGAGTCAAACAAGACATCTACGGCCGGACGATGGCGGTTAACCAGCTCACTTTGCTCAAGATGGGTAAACAGTTGCCCGCTCCGGCTGACGATACTCAAATGGGAATGTCCGGGTGCAATGTAGATATTGCCGGCGACCAGAGGTTGACCATCGCTGGCCTCGCACACACTCATGGCACAGCATTGGTCCAGCCGCTGAGCAAACGACAGCGTGAAATGCTCCGGCATATGCTGCACCACCAGTACCGGTGGCGTATTAGCCGGTAGGCCGCTCAGGAATTCGCGCAGTGCTTCGGTTCCACCGGTGGAAGCCCCCACGACTATCACCGCATCCTTGCGCAAGATAGTGACGTTGCCGGCAGCCTTGGACTGATTCGCTTCTTGCTGGATGAAGCGGCTAGGTAACTGTACTCGCGCGGCCGCCGCCGCACGAATCTTGTCGCAAATCAGCTCGGCGTATTCCTGCATGCCGCGACTGATATTGACCTGCGGTTTCTCGATGCAATCGACCGCACCCAACTCCAGTGCGCGCAGGGCAATGTCAGACCCGGTGGCGGTCAGCGACGAAATCATCAACACCGGGGTTGGCCGCAGACTCATCAGCCGTCGCAGAAACTCAAGCCCATCCATGCGCGGCATTTCTACGTCCAGCGTAATCACATCCGGATTGCTCTCGCGGATACGCTCCCGGGCCGCCACCGGGTCGGGGGCAAATGCCACCACCTCCATGTCCGCCTCGGCATTGATAATCTTGCCCAGAACCTCGCGGATCAAAGCAGAATCATCCACCACTACAACCCGGATTTTTCGCCCCTGCACCATAGTGTTATCCACGCGCCAGGCGGTAGGCTGTCTTGCCACAAGGCGCAAAGGTATTGCTGATATGCTGGATATTCTCCGAATGCCCCAGCAACAAAAGACCATGCGGTTTCAGATGCCGGGCAAAGTGCTCGAGAATGCCGGCCTGAGTTTGCTTGTCAAAATAAATCAGTACGTTACGGCAAAAAATGACATCGAACACTCCCAATTGCGGCCAACTGGCATCGACCAGATTGATCTGCCGAAACTGGACTTGCCGGGCAAAGACAGACTTCACTTTGACCTTGCCGTTATTACTCCCCACGCCGCGTACAAAGAACTGCTTCAACAGCGATGGATCAAGCTTGGCAACCCGATCCGCACTGTAGACACCAGAGGCAGCCTTGGTCAGCACCTGAGTGTCGATATCTGATGCCACTATATCGTAGCGTCCAGCTTGCAGCGTTTGCGCTAGCGTAAACAGAATGGAATAAGGTTCTTCACCGGTCGACGCTGCCGAACTCCAGACCCGATATGGATTGCTGCCTTCGGCATGCTGCTGGGCATGCTGCCGCAAAATATCGAAGTGGTGACTTTCGCGAAAAAAGGATGTCAGGTTGGTAGTGAGTGCATTGATGAAATGCTCCCACTCCCCCGCCCCTGCAGCTGAATCGAGTAACGCCAGATAATCTGCAAACGACTTGAAACCCTGGTGACGCACCCGCTTGGCTAGTCGGGCATAAGCCATGTGGTTCTTGGCATCACTCAAGGCAATGCCAGTCTTGTTGTACAGTAGCGACCTTACCGCGAGAAAGTCTGCCTCGGAAAAATGCAAATCCCGCGGAAAGATCGCTTCTGCCTCTGCCGCCATGTCAGAACTCCTCCCATTCGCCCTCATCGGTTGGCTGGGAATTCAGTGGCGAGTGCATCAGCTGTGGTGCGCGACGGGGTGTCGCCACCATCTCGGCAACAGCAACCCTCGGGAGAGGCTCGTGCACCGGCTTAACCGTAGCGGGAGTAACAACTGGTGTTCTGATACTTCCGTCCAGATGGAAAATAGATACGGCATCCAGCAATACCGAAGCCTGCTCTTCCAGCGACTCGGCGGCAGCGGCAGCCTCCTCGACCAGCGCCGCATTCTTCTGGGTATTTTCGTCCATCTGGCTAACGGCAAGGTTTACCTGCTCGATACCGGAACTCTGCTCGATAGAGGCGGCAGAAATCTCGCTCATGATGTCGGCTACCCGACGGATCGAAGAAACGATCTCCTCCATGGTGCGACCGGCCTCATCCACCAGACGGGTACCGGACTCCACCTTATCTACCGAATCGCCGATCAACCCCTTGATTTCCTTGGCCGCAGCCGCTGAACGCTGCGCCAGGTTACGCACCTCGCTGGCCACCACGGCAAAGCCACGTCCTTGTTCACCGGCACGCGCAGCCTCCACGGCAGCATTCAACGCCAGGATATTGGTCTGGAAAGCAATACCGTCAATCACACTGATAATGTCGACGATCTTGGTGGCACTCTGGTTGATCTCGTTCATGGTGGAAACCACTTGACCCACCACTACCCCACCGCGTGAGGCAATATCCGATGCCCCCACGGCCAGCGAATTGGCCTTGCGCGAGTTATCCGCATTCTGCTTCACCGTACTGGTGATTTCTTCCATGCTGGACGCTGTTTCTTCCAGACTGGCGGCCTGTTGTTCGGTACGGCTGGACAGGTTGCTGTTACCGGCAGAAATTTCCCGCGCCGCGGTATTGATGGCAGAAGCGGCTTCCTGAATGTTGCCAACGATCTCACGCAGTCGTGAAACGGTCATATTGGTGTCGGACTTCAGCTGCCCGAACATGCCTTGGTAGTCGGCAGAGATCGTGCGGGTCAGATCACCCTTGGCGAGTGCGGCCAACACGGTCGCCACATCAGATAGCCCCTGGTTGGAAACCTCCATCAATTGATTGATTTGCTCGGAGAGTGTCGCAAAGAAACCGCTCTTGCCATCCATCGGGATACGCTGCAGGAAGTCGCCACGTACGGCAGCACCAACGATGTCGGAGACTTCTTTCTCAACACGCACTTCTTCGGTCCGGTCGGCCCACTCCACCACGGAGCCCAGTCGCTCGCCAGTGTCGCTGAATACTGGGTTGGCAATCAGGCGGAAGGTGCGGCCACCCACCACGATTTGCGCCGTATATGTTTGTTTGAGACCCGCCAGCAGGTCACGCTGATGCGCTGGATTGCGGTGGAAACCATCCATGCTGGTTCCAAGCAAATTACGCGCATCAAAGTTGGGCAGGGCTTTCTTGATGTCGGCTTCGGCATTGCGCAGCATGTCATGCACGCTGCGGTTCATGTAGATGATGGTGCGGTCATTGTCGGCAATCATCACATTGGAAGAGACATTATCCAGTGCTTTGCGGATGCGGGTATTTTCCGCCAGCATGACCTGCTCTTCTTCCCGGCGCTGTTGCTCCAGACGCTGGGCATGAAGCTTCTCGGTCATATCCGCCCACTCCACTACCGAGCCAAGACGCTCGCCGCTATCGCTAAACACCGGGTTGGCAATCAAGGTAAACGAGCGATTACCCACCACGATATCGGCAGTGTAGGTTTGCTTCAGGTTGGCCAGCAGCTCACGCTGGTGCGCAGGATTACGATGGAAGCCATCCATGCTGGAACCCAGCAGGGTTCGCGAATCAAAGTTAGGCAGCACCTTCTTGATATCGGCTTCGGCTTCGCGCAGCATTTCCTGCACACTGCGGTTCATGTAAATGATGCTGCGTTCGTTGTCCGCAATCATCACATTGGCGGAAACATTATCCAGCGCCTTGCGGATACGGGTGTTCTCCGCCATCTGACGCTGCTCTTCCAGGCGCTTATCCTGCTCCAGCTGTTGCAGCTTCAATTGCTCGGTAATGTCCTGCCACTCGACCACCATGCCGAGACCGCGCCCCTTGTTGTCGCTGATCGGGTTAACCAGCAAGGTAAAGGAGCGACCACCGACGCTGATCTGGGCCCGGTGTGTGCTGCGCAAGTTGGAGAGCATCTTGCGCTGGTATTCCGGATGCTTGTGGAAGCCATCAATATTGCTGCCAATCACACTGCGGGCAGAGAAGCTCGGCAGCTCCTTGCGAATGTCCGCTTCTGCATTGGCCAGCATGTCCTGCACCGCCTGGTTGGTATACACCACCACGTTATTACTATCGGCGATCATGACATTGGTCGCAGCAACATCCAGCGCATTGCGCACCAGAATATTCTCTATCGCCTTGTCTGCGGCCAACTTCATGTAGTAAGCCAGGCTAGTAGTATCTGCCTCGGCCACTTTAAAATCAGTTTCCAGATGGCCCGATGCCAGCTCTTTCATGAGTTGCGTAGCAACTGCCGGCTCACACCCCAGAGTACGGAACAGACGACGGCTGATCAGCCAGGCTGCCAGCAAACCAACAACAAGCGAAACTGCCAAGAGCAATTGCAAGGCCTGCCCGGTATGTCGAGCAGACTGCAACACGGCGGTAGTCCGCTCATTAACCTGCGCTTCCTCGTAGCTCACCAGTTTATTCACGGCCGTCTGGTAGTTCTTCTGACCCGGACGCAACTTGGCAAACAGAAAAGCCTTTGCCTCTTCCAGTTGCCCAGCCTTGAACAAGACAACAAACTGCCCAAGGTCAGCGCGATAACTTGCATCGGCCTGACGCACAGCAGCTTCGAGTGGCATGGCGACATCATCAGCCGGATATTGCTTGAGCTGGGCGTATGCCTCGTCCATACCCGCCAGAGCTTTGTCCAGATCTTGCACCTGCTGCTGTACCAGCACTGGATCACTGCTCAGCAAAGCGGTACGTACGCCCCTAGCAGTCTCGTTAACGTTATCAACGATACGACCGGCCGCTCCAGAGCGTGGCAAATGATAACTAGCAACCTTGTCGATATCGCCAGACATCACATCCAACCGCACGATAGCCAACACAGAAGCGGAGGCAATCAGAACCAGCAAGATACCAAAGCCCAGCCATAACAGGTTCTTCACTTTCATGTTTGTCACCCCCTTAAACGTTGGCCGCCAACGCGGAATCCATCAACGCCATTTCCTGACTGCTCATCAGTTTTTCGATATCCACCATGATGATCATGCGCTCACCAATGGCGCCCAGCCCCTGGATGTAGGCAGTATCCATCACCGAACCGAATTCCGGAGCCGGCTTGATATCCTCCCCTGCCAGCTCGATCACATCGGAAACGCCGTCAACCACCATACCGACGGTACGACCCAGCACATTCAGAATGATTACCACGGTAAAGTCGTTGTAAACGATGTTTCCGACGCCGAATTTGATACGCATATCGATGATAGGAACGATATGGCCGCGCAAATTGATAACGCCCTTAATGAACTCGGGCGATTTCGCCAGGCGGGTTACAGCGTCATAGCCGCGAATCTCCTGCACCTTCAGAATGTCGATACCATATTCTTCCTGCCCCAACGTGAAGACCAGGAACTCCCGGCGCTGGGCATCGGTTTCTGCCATTATTCGTGTATCCGTCATGATGTTTGCCGTACCCCGTTACGGTTAGATCAGACCGTCACCGCATCGGTCTGCGGTACTTTCTGCATGTTCATTCTGACAATCGCACCTACGTCCAGAATCAGTGCGACACGGCCATCCCCCAGAATGGTGGCGCCGGACAGCCCCTCCACCTTCCGGTAGTTCGCCTCAATGTTTTTCACCACAAACTGCTGCTGCCCGAGCAATTCGTCGACCATCAACGCAAACTTCTGTCCTCCAGCCTCTACCACGATAAGGATGGCCTGTTCCGGCAACGCATTAAGCGGGGTGATCTCAAAGACGTCGGCAATACTGATGATCGGCAGATATTCGCCGCGAATACTGACAATCCTGCCGCGACCGACAATGTTCTTCACATCACCGGGCTGCGGTTGTAGCGACTCCAGAATATAGTTCAGCGGTAGTACGTAGGTTTCATCACCGACCATGACCGACATGCCATCCATGATCGCAAGGGTCAGCGGCAACCGAATGGTCATGGTCGTGCCGATATCTGCCATGCTGCTGATATCGATACGCCCGCCCATCGCGACAATGTTCTTGCGCACCACGTCCATGCCCACCCCGCGGCCGGAAACATCGGTCACTTCGGCCGCAGTAGAAAAGCCGGGCTCGAAAATCAGCGCCCACACATCGCCATCCGTCATGCTGTCCTGCACCGGCAGTCCACGCTCGCGCGCCTTGGCCAGGATTTTGTCGCGGCGCAGCCCCGCCCCATCGTCGGTAACCTCGATAACGATGCTGCCGCCCTCGTGAAAAGCCCGCAGCGTCAACAGACCACATGCCTGCTTGCCTTTGGCCAGCCGCTCCTGAGGAGACTCCACACCGTGGTCCAGGCTATTTCGCACCAGGTGGGTAAGCGGGTCAGACAGCTTTTCGATAAAGCCCTTATCCAGCTCGGTGCTCTCCCCGACCATTTTCAGCTCCACCTGTTTGTCGAGCTTGGCGGCAAGATCACGAACCACACGGGGAAAGCGCTGGAAAACGAAGGAAATAGGCATCATACGGATGGACATCACCGCCTCTTGCAACTCCCGGGAGTTGCGTTGCAGCAGCGAGATGCTGTTGAGCAGCTTCTCGTGAGCCACGGTATCAAGCCCGCCACCGTACTGCACCAGCATGGATTGGGTGATAACCAGTTCCCCCACCAGATTTAGCAATAAATCGACTTTATCGGTGCTGACACGAATGGAACTCTCGCCTGCCTGGCTGTTACTACTGGCAGAACGAGCCTCGGTACGACTGACAGCATTAGAGCTGGTAGGGGCGGGCGAATCTGCGATCACAGCCGGGGTGCTTGCCGTAGCAAGCGCCGGCATTGGTTGAAACAAACCAAAGCCGGGCTCTTCGTAAGCGATATGCGGATCGGCGGCAATTGCTACTTCGGGCAACGGCTCAAACAAGCCAAAACCATCTTCTTCCAGCAGGGCGCCATCTGCAGACACCCCAAGAGCAGCCGCTGACTCCGAAGCGCCAAACAAGCCAAAGCCATCATCCTCGGTAGTGACATTCTGCAGCACCCGGAAAGAAGCAGGATCAAGCACAAAGGCCAGCATTTCGCTGACTTCGTCACAACTGACAGTAGTGGTTAGTAATGCAATCGCAGGCAGGCCAACCCTGCCATCCTCCGGAAGGCTACTGATAACTTCCACCTGTCCAAGCGCGGCCAACCTTTGCCAAATATCAGCCTCAGGCAAAGCCAGCGGCTGATGCAACTCGATATGCAAACGCCCGCTGACCGGCTCGACTACCGGCGCGGGCGCCGCCACGACGACCTCCCCCTGCGACAGTTGGATCAGAATCTGTTTTAGCTCTTGAATTCGCCCCGAGGGAACTGCATCAGCACCACGGTGGTGTGCCAACATGTCCTTAAGCAAATCACCAGACTGCAACGATGCATCTACAATCTGCCGGCTAAGAGGCAGTTCCAGCTTCCTAACTTTATCCAGCAGATTTTCAAGCACATGGGTAAGGTCGGCCAGATCGGTAAAACCAAAAGTCGCTGCACCACCTTTAATAGAGTGGGCGGCCCTGAAAATGGCATTCAAATCTTCGCTGTCCGGCCGGTCAATATCGATGACCAGCAGTAAAGACTCCATGCTGGCCAGATGTTCGGCCGTTTCATCAAAGAACACCTGATGAAACTGGGACATATCAAATGACATCGGCGGCCCCCTCGGGACAGATCAACGCAGACTTCAGCCCACCAAACGACGCACGACGTCGATCAGCTTCTGAGGATCAAACGGCTTGACCAACCAGCCGGTAGCACCCGCAGCACGCCCTTGTGCTTTCATCTGATCGCTGGACTCGGTAGTCAGCATCAGGATTGGGGTAGACAGATAATTGGGAAGCTGACGGAGCGAGCGGATCAGCGTAAGTCCATCCATGCCAGGCATATTCTGGTCAGTCAGCACAAGATCGACCTGAGACGTCTGCGCCTTGGCAAGACCCGCATTGCCATCGGCAGCCTCTATTACTTCATATCCAGCGCTTTTCAGCGTAAAGGTCACCATCTGTCTGATAGAGGCAGAATCATCTACAGTGAGAATTTTTTTGGCCATAGCCGGTATCCAATCATTCCTTGGAATGTAGCATTGCCGCCCCGGAACCAGTTCTGCTACCTGCCGCACAAGAACCGATTACCAAGGCCGACAGCCCTGCAGCAAAGGCGACCGCCTCCTACTACAGGACAAACAGATATCACCGAATAGTGAACAGTTTGGTGAAGCACGCGATTTCCAGAACTTGCCGCACGGTATCACGACAATTCACCAGCGCCAGATCCTTACCGGCGGCACCGGCACGCTCCTTCAACAGCAAAAGCATGCCCAAGGCCGAGCTATCGAGATATGGCACTTGCTCGAAATCCACCTCGATATGGGATATCGCACTATTCTCCAGCAACTCCTGACTGGCCGCGCGGAAGTCCTTGTGCACGTTGAAGTCAAACTGACCGACCAGCACAATTGACCCGGATTTACCTTCTATCCTGACGATAGGTTTCATACCACTACTTCCCCTTGATGGCCGCGCCGACAGCGATTGGAATTCTCAGCTCAAAAACTGTCATTCCACCATCGCGCGTATATCTGATCGATCCCTTCATATCCTCGACCACTCTTTTGACAATGGCAAGTCCAAGTCCTGTGCCATTTGCCCTTGTAGTAAAAAATGGATCAAAAATTTGCTGTTGCAGCCCATCCGGGATGGCCTCGCCTTCATTAGCCACCCTCAGTAGTACCTGTCCTGCCTGGACAGATGACTCCAACCACACCTGCCCGTAATCCGGGCAAAACTGGCATGCATTTTCAATCAAATTGACCAGCGCGCCAACAAGATCGGATCGCACAGCCTGTACAGCACCAGCTTCCCCCACCCGTAGTTGCCAGTGCAGATGCTTTTTTTCCAGCAAGGGAGACACGATCAGCTCAACTTCCTGCAGCAGCAGGCCCACATCAAACCGCTCCTGCACCCCCTCCACCACACCGGAGCGAACAAAGCTCAACATATCCTGCACCAATGATTCCAGGGCCCTAAGCCTGTCGACAACTTTGCTAGCAAAGCGCCCCTTGGCCTCCTCCTGCAAATCACTGCGGCACAGGTTGGCCGCATAAAGCAACGCAGTCGCCAACGGCGTCCGGATTTGATGCGCCAGCGATGCCGCCATCCGCCCCATTGATGCTAGCTTGGCTTGCTGGGCAAGTTGCTCATGCAACTGCCGTAAATGCGTTACGTCAACCAGCAATACAAAACTCCCCTGCCCCTGCAGCGCCACCTCGGCGACAGAAACAAAAACGATAGACCCATCCCCTCGTCGCCCCAGAAACTCGCCATCCTGAGCATCCCGATCCAGCAAAGCATCCAGCTGCCATGACTGCTTTACTTCCAAATCAGGCAGTAGTGCAGTAGCAGCCTCATTGACCGCAGAGACAACCCCCTCTCTATCCAGCTCGACCACACCTACCGGCATCGCTGCCAGCAAGGCGGTTAACTTGGCGGCCAACCTTTCATTTGCCTCGGATTTCTGTAGCAGCTCATCGTTTGCCTGCTGCAACTTGCCGTTTAGCTCGGCCACCTGGCTTTCCAGCAACTTGTAAGCACGGATCAACTCATCCGTGACGCTATTGAAGTGCTCGAAGACCTCGCGCAACTGCTCGCTATTGCCCTGCATTGTTAAAATCCTTACACACTAGTAGCGCATGATTTGTAAAACTTGCTTGAACAGTATGATAATGCGCATAGACCTGCTTGACAGCTTGCACAAGGCCGTCCAACCAGTCAGCTAGCTGGGCTGGCCTTTTTGCGCGAAACTTGTATTAATAGTATTGTCAGCGAATCCGTTACACGACGGCCAACCCTCCGGAGGTTTCCGTGTCAGAACTGCTTAAAAAAATTGATGCCCGCACCAAACTTGCAGGCACTAACAAACTGGAAATCCTGCTCTTCTCGCTTGGCGTGGACCAACGTACGGGAAGAAAAGAAACCTTTGGCATCAATGTGTTCAAAGTTCGTGAAGTGATGCGCACCCCGGAGATCACATCGGCGCCGGAAATGCCGTCGTCAGTAGAGGGGATGGTCAGCCTCCGTGGCAGCCTGGTTCCTGTCATCGACCTGGCAAAGTACGCCGGTGTTATCAGCGAGAAAAAACCGGAAATCATGATCGTGACCGAATACAACGGTCACACCCAGGGCTTTCTGGTCGAGGCAGTAGACACTATCCTTCGCCTGGACTGGGCAGCCATGCGTGTCCCACCGGAAATGATTACCAACCGGATGGGGGGCTTGGTTACCGCTGTTACCGAACTGGAAAACGGGACGCTGGTAATGATGATGGATGTGGAAAAAGTACTGGCCGAGACCGCCATGTACAGTGATGAACACCAGTTCCTTAACATTGAGCCGCTACGCGAAGAGCGTATGGTTTATTTTGCCGACGACTCCGCAGTCGCCCGCAAGCAGATTGAGCGCACCTTCCAGGCCATGCAGGTGAAGTACGCCTACGCCATCAACGGCATGCGCGCTTGGGACGACCTGCAGCGGATGGCAGGGCAGGCCGAACTGGCCGGTCGCAAACTGAATGAAGTGGTACACCTGATTTTGACCGATGTGGAAATGCCGGAGATGGATGGTTACATGCTGACAAAAATGGTCAAATCGGACCCTCGTTTTGCTGGCATCCCAGTACTGATGCATTCCTCCCTGTCCGGTCAGTCGAACCAGAAGCTGGGCGAATCCGTAGGTGTTGATGCCTACGTATCCAAGTTCGAGCCTCAAAAGCTGTCGATGAAGATCCGCGAGATGTTGAAAATCTGATCCAGCGACACAGAAAAAAGGAATCGCAATGGCGGCATCTGAAGCTTCTCTGTTGGCCAGTATTGATGCAAGAACCAAGCTGGCAGGCTCCAACAAGATGGAAATCCTCTTGTTCTCCCTCGGCACCAGGGAAACATTTGGCATAAACGTTTTCAAGGTTCGCGAAGTATCGCAAACCCCATTTGTCACCAAGACCCCGAATATGCCATTCGGCGTAGAAGGCGTATTGTCTTTGCGTGGCAATATTATTCCAGTGATTTCGCTGGCCAAGTTCATCGGCTGTGAATCGACCGAAGCCGGCTACAGCACCATGATCGTCACCGAGTTCAACAAGAGCACTCAAGCATTCCTTGTTGACTCTGTTGATCGCATCATTCGGGTTGACTGGGATAAAGTACGGGCGCCTGAAAACGTCATGAGCACGTCTCAGCAAACGCTGATCACAGCCGTTACCGAACTCGAAGACGGGAAACTGGTATCCATTCTGGATGTAGAGCAGATTCTGGCAAGTGTTGTCGGCGAGTCTCACGTACCGGACCTACCCCAAGCCCCACTGGAACTCGACCAGTACGTTTTTTTTGCGGACGACTCGGTTGTGGCACGCAAAGAGATCTGCGGCGTGCTCGACAAAATGGCAATCAAATACCATCAGGCCAACAACGGCAAGGAAGCCTGGGACAAACTGCAGGTACTGGCAAATCGCAATTGGTCCGAAGAAGAATCATTGCACGATACCCTGAAGCTGATCCTGGTAGATGCCGAGATGCCGGAAATGGACGGTTACGTTCTAACCAAGCTGATCAAATCAGATCATCGCTTCAGCGGCATCCCGGTTGTGATGCACTCGTCACTCTCCTCGAATGCCAACAGGGCAATGGGCGCCAGTGTTGGTGTTGATGCTTACGTCGCAAAATTTGATCCGGCAGTTCTTGCAGATACTTTAATTCCGTTCCTGCAACGTTAAAATAACGGGTTAACCACCACCCAGGTCAGGACAACGCTAATGACAGACAAGAATCTTCGTTTCCTCGTGGTAGATGACTTTTCCACAATGAGACGTATTGTGCGCAACCTGCTCAAGGAACTGGGCTTTACCAACGTTGATGAAGCGGAAGATGGTCAAGTTGCCCTGCACAAACTGAAAACCCAGCATTTCGACTTCATCGTGTCGGACTGGAACATGCCCAATATGACAGGTATTGAACTGCTTCGCGCTGTACGTGCCGATGCCCAGCTCAAGCCGATCCCGTTCCTGATGATTACCGCGGAAGCCAAGCGCGAGAACATCATCGAGGCTGCGACGGCTGGAGCGAGCGGCTACATTGTCAAGCCGTTTACGGCAGCAACGCTGGAAGAAAAGATGAACAAAATCTTCCAGAACCTGAGCAAATAACATTAATTATTAAGCAAGCACTCAGTGCTACGCGCAGGAGGAGTTAACGTGCCAGACCACATTCTTGAAAGTGGCGACTCTCCAGATCTGGAAGCCCTGTTCGACAGTATCGCCCAACAAAATAACGCAACCGGCAGCGATACTCCCGTCCAGATTCCAGCCGACATGTCCCCGGAAGCCGTGATGGGCATGTATGCGCAAATAGGTCAAATGACTCGCAAACTGCACGATACACTGCGTGAGCTTGGTTACGACAAGTCTCTCGAAAAGGTAGCAGACGCAATTCCCGACGCCAAAGATCGCTTGGGGTACATTGCCACACTGACAGCCAATGCCGCCGAGCGCGTCCTGAATGCCACCGACATTGCCAAGCCGATTCAGGACGAATTGCAAAATCAGGCACAAACGCTTAACCAGCGGTGGGAAAAACTGTTCGCCAATCAGCTAAGTACCGCCGAGTTCAAGCAGCTCGCCCTGGAAACTCGCAACTACTTGGCACAAGTTCCCAAGCAGACCGAAGCCACTAGCAATCAGCTGCTCGAAATCGTTATGGCCCAGGACTTTCAAGACTTGACTGGTCAAGTGATCAAAAAAGTCATGGAAATGGTTAAAACACTGGAAAACGAGCTGCTTTCCGTACTGATCGAATACCTGCCGGCAGACCGTAAAATGGAACTGAACTCCGACCTGCTGCAAGGACCCGTGGTTAACCCGGACGGTCGTACAGATGTTGTTACCAGCCAGCAGCAGGTCGACGACCTGCTCGAAAGCCTGGGCTTCTAAGCGCATACTTGCCGCCTGACTTGAGCGGGCAGACATTCAATTAAGGAAGTAAAAATGAGCGACTTCGCTGGCATGGAAGAACTGTTGCAAGATTTTTTGCTTGAATCAACAGAGTTGCTTTCCGATGTAGACAACAAGCTTGTCGAACTGGAAAAGCGCCCGAATGACCGTGCATTGCTCAATGACATCTTTCGTGGTTTCCACACCATTAAAGGTGGTGCTGGCTTCCTGAATGTTGCCCCGATGGTGACAGTCTGCCATCGCACAGAGAACCTTTTCGACAAGCTACGCAACTCGGAGCTCCAACTCTCAACCAAGTTGATGGATGTCATCTTGGATGCGACCGGAGCAGTCCGCGATATGTTTACCACGTTATCGCAAGGCCCCCCTCCCGCCACACCAGACCCGGCACTCCTTGCTGCACTGGATGCAGCACTTGCCGGCAATCTTGAGGCCGTTGTAGAGAGCGCCCCCATAGTTGCTCAAACCAGCACCAACGAGCCCGACTGGGATGCCTTACACGTTGCAGTGACCAGCAGTCAAGAAACACACGCAGCGGCCCCGGTCGCCAGCACCCCGACTCCTGCTGCACAACCAGCCGCACCGGTCCCAACCTCTGTCGAGGTCATTCCGGCCAGCGCACCAGTGAGCACACCATCCACAGCTGTAGCACCTGCTCCCAAAGCACCGGTAAAAGCAGCTTCCTCTGGTGGCTCTGGGTCGATTTCCGGCCAGGAAAATACCATCCGCATCGATACGGTGCGGCTTGACCAGGTATTGAACCTGTCTGGTGAAATCGGCCTGACCAAGAACCGCCTGACAACCCTGCGTACCGAAATTCTGCAGGGGAACATGGAAACCAATACCCTCCGCTCCCTGGATGAGGCTATCAGCCAGCTAGACCTCTTGGTTAGCGATCTGCAGAACGCGGTAATGAAAACGCGCATGCAGCCAATTGGGCGTCTGTTCCAGAAATACCCTCGCTTGGCTCGCGACCTGGCCCGCCAACTGGGTAAGGAAGTGGAACTCGTTATTACCGGCGAGGAAACCGAACTCGACAAAACCATGATCGAGGATCTGAACGACCCACTGGTACACTTGGTACGTAATGCTGTCGATCACGGTGTCGAGTCGCCGGAAGAGCGTATTGCCAGCGGCAAAAAACCCCAATCCTTGGTTGAACTCACTGCTGAGCAGGTTGGCGACCATATCGTTATCGAAATTACCGACGATGGTAAGGGCATGAACCCAGAGGTGCTGCGCCGCAAGGCAATTGCCAAGGGGCTGATCGATGCCGAAACTGCAAACTCGCTGGATGAGAAACAGTGCCTGCAACTGATCTTCTTGCCAGGTTTCTCCACCAAAGACCAGATTTCCAATGTATCCGGTCGTGGTGTCGGTATGGATGTAGTGCGGACCAACATTCAGAAGCTGAATGGTCGCATCGACATTAACTCCATTCAGGGCGAAGGCACGCGTATCAGTATCTCCCTGCCGCTGACGCTGGCGATTCTGCCAGTGCTGGTGGTTCGTGCGTGTAATCAGCCGTTTGCAGTGCCGCTGGCGATGGTACGGGAGATCATCCCGATCGACACCACAGCCATTCAGGAGGTTTCTGGCCGCCCAACCATCGTGGTACGCGACGAGATTCTTCCGTTGAAGACATTGTCCGGCCTGCTCAACTGGGAAGCGACACAAAAACCGAACTTTGGCGTCCTGATGCAATCGGCTGAAAAATCCTTCATTCTGGCAGTGGATTCGTTTGTCGGTCGCGACGATGTTGTCATTAAGCCCCTGCAGAACATCCGCCCGAAAGGGGTTGCAGGTGCAACACTCTCTGGTGATGGTTCTGTAGTACTGGTGCTGGATATGGAAGATCTGCTTGCCGGGCAGCTGGATAATGCAACAGCCGGAAGCATCATGGCCAGGAACGCTGACAACTACGCTTACTAAAGACTGTACATGATGTCCAATTCCGCCTATCTAGGGCGTCAGCCTGTATTGAACAGGAACCAGCAGCTCATCGGGTATGAGCTGCTTTTTCGTAGTACCGGAGATGCCGCATCCGCAGCTCCGCATGCCCCGCTGGAAGCCGATACCCAAGTCTTGGTGAATGCCCTCAATAATATGGGCACTAACTGGCTAATAGGCAGCAAACTGGCCTTCATCAATGTCGGCGAAGCCATGCTTGGCAGTGACTTTCTCGAGCTATTGCCACCGCGACGCGTCGTGCTAGACATTGCGGCCAACATCCAGCCGGGCAATGAACTTGTTTCCCGCGTTCGCTACCTGCGCTCTCTGGGATTCGGCATTTCGCTTGATGACTTTACCTTTGAACAGCCATCCGCACCGCTGCTCGAGTTAGCCAACTACGTCAAACTGGATGTCCAGGCGATGGACAAACTGCAGTACCAGGCCCTGGCCGCCCGCCTGCGTAGCTACCCGGTAATCCGTATCGGCGAACGTATCGAATCATATGAGCACTACAATCTTTGTCGCGATCTGGGACTGGACGGTTATCAAGGTTACTATTTTGCCCGTCCGGAAACCCTCTCCGCCAAGATTATTCATGCATCTTTCAGCAACACCCTGAAATTGCTCAATCTGCTCAGAGCAGATGCGCCTTTGCGTGATATTGAACAGGTACTGAAGGGCGATGTTGCGCTTTCATTCAAGCTGCTACGCTATGTCAATTCCGCTGCAGCTGGACTGAATACGACCATCAGCTCCTTTGGGCATGCAGTAACCGTGCTGGGCTACCAGAAACTCTACCGCTGGCTAACCCTGCTGCTGGTGACCAGTAACGAGAATGACAAACTCGCACCCGCCCTGCAAAAAACCGCCATAACCCGAGCTCGAGTGATGGAGTTGCTGGCTTTTGAAACCAGTCATGGCAGTGAGTTTTGCGATAACGCTTTCATTGTCGGCATGTTTTCACTTCTGGATGTCATTTTTGACATGCCAATGCCGCAGATTCTTGAGCACATCAACCTGCCGCATGAAGTGCAACAAGTCCTGCTTTACCAGCAAGGCAGCTTCGCCAATATTTACCGGCTAGCACTCGCGCTGGAACAGGGCCTGGAGACACTGCCGCAGTTGGCGGAAGGCCTAAGTCTCGAGCCTGACCAGCTCAATTTGCTACATACCGCTGCCCTCGCCTGGGTAGAAGAACTCTGATCGAAACTATTGTTGATGACCCACCTGCTTGCCCTTGATTGCTCCAATTACAACCTTTCAGTCGCACTGCTGAGTGAGCAACGGCTGTATCGCTATCACCAGACCGTCAAACAGGGACATTCCGATTTGGCCCTGAGTGTAATTGCAGACCTGTTGCAACAAGCTAACATCGCATTGCAGCAACTTGATGCCATTTTGTTCGGGAAAGGCCCAGGTGCTTTTACTGGTCTGCGCATTGCAGCCGGCATCGTGACCGGTCTCGGCACCGCGGCGGCCATCCCGGTGCATGGCATTTGCACACTGGATGCAATTGCCTTGAATTTACCGCAGGAAAGTGGCATTGCCGTCCTTGATGCGCGTATGCAGGAAGTGTACGTCGCCCGCTATCAGAACGGGCAGGCAGCGAACATCTCTGTCTGCTCACCCGCACAACTGCAATTGCAACCGGAAGATGTTCTTGCTGGCGATGCGGCCAACCTTTTCAGCGACCTGCCGCAGCGTTTCATCTCCTGCGAGCCACTTGCAGAGAACTATATTCAGCTTTTTCAACGCTCGCCGGAGCGTTACCCACGCAGCGATAGCGCCGACTTGCTCTATGTACGTGACAAGGTTGCCCTGACCACAGCCGAGCAACAGGAACAACACCGTGCTTGAGTTGCACCTGGTCGACGACATCACCACAGCAGAAGCGATTGCACAAGCTGAAGCATCCTGCACTCCGCACCCTTGGTCTGCCGCCATGTATGCGGAATCGATTTCGGGTCAGGACCAGGTTTTCGCCTACAACTCTGCTTCAGCACAAACCATTGGCTACGCAGTTATTCTGCAAGTTCTGGATGAAATCCAGCTGCAGAATATTTTCATCAGCAAGCCCTGGCAGCGCCAAGGGTACGGACGCAAGCTTTTGCAGCTGCTGATGGAGTTGGCTGCCAAGCAAAACTGCTCACGCATGCTGCTGGAAGTGCGGGAGAGCAATCTGGCCGCCCGCGAGCTTTATCTGTCGTGCGGTTTCAAGGAAACAGGTTTACGCAAACAGTACTACCGTAGCGATAGTGGCCCGCGCGAGAATGCCATCCTGATGGAAGCATCGTTATGAGCAGACGTGAGTTGGTGTTAAGCGAAATCGGCTACCGACCACTATGGAAGTTGCGCGCGGCGGCAGTCACCACACCTAGCGCCCTCCCCCTAGATACGCCAGTGAATTTGCCCAAGCTGCAAGTTACGACCGCTGTGAGCCCAATCCAGCCACAACCGATCAGCGAAGCCCTGGATAACTCCGTTCAAGCTCCCGCCCCTCCGTACGAAAACCCTGTCACCGCGACACCGATTACCGACTGGGACGACCTGCAACAGCAGATCAACGCGTGCCAGCAGTGCCAGCTTGCCGGCACCCGAACCAATATCGTGGTTGGCCGCGGCAATCAAAAGGCACGGCTACTGCTGATCGGCGAGGCGCCGGGCGAACAAGAAGATAGACATGGGCTACCGTTTGTCGGTAAAGCCGGCCAGCTATTGGAGAACATGCTGGCCGCTGCCGGCATCGATAGCGAGCGCGAGGTATACATCTGCAACTTGCTCAAATGCCGCCCCCCGGGCAATCGCAATCCGGCGCCAGATGAAATCAGCAAGTGCAGCCACTTTCTGCAGTGGCAGATTGACGCAGTCCAGCCCGAGCTGATCGTTGCAGTCGGCCGCTTTGCCGCCCAGAGCCTGCTGCAAGAACAAGCGTCGCTGAGCAGCCTGCGCGGCAAGTTACACCAGTACGGCCGCTACCCGGTACTGGTCAGCTTCCATCCCGCCTATCTCTTACGCAGCCCAGGCGAAAAAGCCAAGGCCTGGCAGGACTGGTGTCGTGTACGCCAATTGCTAAACCAGAAATAGCAATGCCCCGCAACAGCGGGGCATCAAAACAAAAGCCCTCGTCAACGAGGGCTTTTTGCATGAAACCAGAATGAATTACTTCAGTTTGGTTTCTTTGTACAGAACATGCTTGCGGGCAACGGGATCAAATTTTTTGATCTCCATTTTTTCCGGCATAGTACGCTTGTTCTTGGTGGTGGTGTAGAAATGACCGGTACCAGCGGTCGATTCCAGTTTGATCTTGTCGCGCATGGCTTATTCCTTAAAGAGCTGTCGGTCGACTAAATTACAGTTCGCCGCGAGCACGCAGGTCGGCCAGAACGGCATCGATACCTACTTTGTCGATGGTACGCAGAGCAGCGTTGGAGATGCGCAGGCGCACCCAACGGTTTTCGCTCTCTACCCAGAACTTGCGGTACTGCAGGTTCGGCAGAAAACGACGCTTGGTCTTGTTATTGGCGTGGGACACATTGTTCCCGGTCATCGGACGCTTGCCGGTGACTTTGCAAACACGCGCCATGGTGAGTCACTCCCAAAAGCCGGTAAAAGAAAGACTTATACCATAAATCGACACCGCCGCACAAGCCTAGCCCATGAGCACAACGACTCAAGACCGCTGCAGACAGCGACATCGGGTTTTCAAAGAAAGCGGGGATGATACCGAAAGCCGCAGCCACTTGCAGCAAAAACCTCAACCCATCCAAACCAATACTGAAAGATCAATAAAAAACGCATTTAAATCATCAGGCTACAAAAACAACAAGCCCCCGTCCCGCAACACAAAAATCGCACACGCAGCACAAACTCTCGCGCCGCCCCATTCAAAAACAGGGGCGTTGCTGTTAGAATTCCGGATTCTCATAGAGCCGTAATCCCATGACCAAGTTCATCTTCGTTACCGGTGGTGTGGTGTCCTCTTTGGGCAAGGGCATCGCAGCCGCGTCCATCGCCGCCATTCTCGAATCCCGCGGTCTCAAGGTCACCATGTTGAAACTGGATCCCTACATCAACGTAGATCCGGGCACCATGAGTCCCTTCCAGCACGGTGAAGTCTTCGTGACCGAAGACGGCGCGGAAACCGACCTCGACCTTGGCCATTATGAGCGCTTCATCCACGCCAAGATGAAGAAGAGCAACAACTTCACTACCGGCCAGGTATACGAATCCGTGATCACCAAGGAGCGCCGTGGCGACTACCTGGGTGGCACCGTACAGGTGATCCCGCACATCACCGACGAAATCAAGCTGAAAGTCCGCGAAGGCGCTGGTGACGTGGATGTAGCCATCGTCGAAATCGGCGGCACCGTGGGTGATATCGAATCGCTGCCGTTCCTGGAAGCCATCCGCCAGATGCGCTCCAATTTTGGCCGCAAGAACACCCTGTTCGTGCATCTGTCCTACGTGCCGTACATCGCTACTGCCGGCGAAATTAAGACCAAGCCGACCCAGCACTCGGTGAAAGAGATGCGCGAAATCGGCATCCAGCCGGACATTCTGCTGTGCCGCATGGATCGCGAGCTGCCGGAAGACGAAAAGCGCAAGATCGCCCTGTTCTGTAACGTGGAAGAGAACGCGGTTATCGGCTGCTACGATGCCGACTCGATCTACAAGGTACCGGCGATGCTGCATGCTCAAGGTATCGACGACATCATCGCCGAGCAACTGCAACTGGAGCTGCCGAAGGCCGATCTGTCCACCTGGAACCGCATCATCGACGCCATCGAGCACCCGGACCACAGCGTGAACATCGCCATGGTGGGTAAGTACGTCGATCTGACCGAATCCTACAAGTCGCTGTCCGAGGCGCTGAAGCACGCCGGCGTGCACACCCGCACCAACGTCAACATCATCTATGTCGACTCCGAAGAAATCGAGCGCGATGGCGCCGAGTCGCTGAAAGACATGGATGCCATCCTGGTACCGGGCGGTTTCGGCAAGCGCGGCGTGGAAGGCAAGATCAAGGCGGTGAAGTTCGCACGCGAGAACAACATCCCCTACCTCGGCATTTGCCTGGGCATGCAGATCGCGCTGATCGAGTACGCCCGTGACGTGGCAGGCATGACTGGTGCCAATTCTACCGAGTTCGATCTGGAAACCGACTACCCGGTAGTGGCGCTGATCGACGAGTGGGTGAACCACGACGGCAAGATCGAAAAGCGCGACGAGAACTCCAATATGGGCGGCACCATGCGCCTGGGTAGCCAGCAATGCGATCTGACCGCCGGTTCGCTGGCCGCTCGCGTGTATGGCAACACCGAAATTACCGAGCGTCACCGTCACCGCTACGAAGTGAACAACCACTACGTGCCGCGCCTGCAGGAAGCCGGCCTGACCATCAGCGGCCTGTCCGCCGGTCACGAGAAGCTGGTGGAAACCATCGAACTGGCCAATCACCGCTGGTTCTTTGCCTGCCAGTTCCACCCGGAGTTCACCTCCACGCCGCGTGACGGTCACCCGCTGTTCATCGCTTATGTACAGGCAGCTCTGGCCTACCAGGCAGACAAGGCCAAAGCCTGAGCTGGCAGCCGCTGCCAGCCAGTCTGACCAAAGTTGGCCGCAAGGTGGCGAAGCACACGCTTCGCGGCCCATGCGGCCAACCTTGTCTTGAAAGGACACACCATGAAACTTGCCGGATTTGACGTCGGCCTCGACCACCCGCTGTTCCTGATCGCCGGACCCTGCGTGATCGAGAGCGAACAGATGGCGCTGGATACTGCTGGTCAGCTGAAGGAAATCACCCAGGAACTGGGCATCAACTTCATCTACAAATCGAGCTTCGACAAGGCCAATCGTTCGTCCGGCAAGTCGTTCCGCGGCTTCGGCATGGAAGAAGGCCTGCGCATCCTGGCGGAAGTGAAGCGCCAGATCGGTGTACCGGTGCTGACCGATATTCACACCGAAGAGCAGGTACCGCACGTGGCGGCGGTGGTGGACGTACTGCAGACCCCGGCCTTCCTCGCCCGCCAGACCGATTTCATCCGTGCCGTAGCGCAAAGCGGCAAGCCGGTGAACATCAAGAAGGGGCAGTTCATGGCGCCCGGCGACATGAAGCACGTCATCGACAAGGCACGCGATGCCGCCATCGAAGCCGGCCTGGATCCGGACAGCTTCATGGCCTGCGAGCGTGGCGCCTCTTTCGGCTACAACAATCTGGTATCCGACATGCGTAGCCTGGCGATCATGCGCGAGACCAATTGCCCGGTAGTATTCGATGCAACCCACTCGGTACAACTGCCGGGCGGCCAGGGCACCAGCTCCGGCGGCCAACGTGAATTCGTACCGGTACTGGCCCGCGCCGCAGTGGCTGCCGGTGTTTCCGGCCTGTTCATGGAAACCCACCCCAACCCGCCGTGCGCGCTGTCCGATGGCCCCAATGCCTGGCCGCTGCCGCGCATGAAGGAACTGCTGAGCACGCTGATCGCCATCGACAAGCTGGTAAAAGCGCAACCGCTGGCCGAGCTTTCGCTGTAACAGATTGACTCCACGGCCAGCCTGTTTCAAGGTTGGCCGCACCGAACTCCGGTTTATCCAACTTAGAAATCTAAAGGGAACATAGATGAGTGCGATCGTTGACGTGATTGCCCGCGAAATTCTGGATTCGCGCGGTAACCCGACTGTTGAAGCCGATGTACTGCTGGAATCCGGCGTAATGGGCCGTGCTGCCGTACCATCCGGCGCCTCCACCGGCGAGAAGGAAGCACTGGAACTGCGTGACGGCGACAAGAGCCGCTACCTGGGCAAGGGCGTGCTGAAAGCGGTTGAGAACATCAACACCGAAATCTGCGAAGCCATCATCGGCCTGGACGCTTCCGATCAGGCATTCATCGACAAGACCATGATCGAGCTGGATGGCACCGAGACCAAAGGCCGTCTGGGCGCCAACGCCATGCTGGCCGTATCCATGGCAGTTGCCCGCGCAGCCGCCGAGGATGCCGGTCTGCCGCTGTACCGCTACCTGGGCGGTGCCGGCCCGATGGCGATGCCGGTTCCGATGATGAACGTGATCAACGGCGGTGCGCACGCCAACAACACCCTGGACATCCAGGAATTCATGATCATGCCGGTTGGCGCGCAGTCCTTCCGTGAAGCCCTGCGTTGCGGCGCCGAGATCTTCCACACCCTGAAGAAACTGTGCGACAGCAAGGGCTACGCCACCACCGTCGGTGACGAAGGCGGCTTCGCCCCCAACCTGGCCAGCCACGAAGATGCCATCAAGCTGATTCTGGAAGCCATCGACGCTGCCGGTTACGTTGCCGGCCAGGACGTACTGCTGGCCCTGGACTGCGCCTCTTCCGAGTTCTACAAGGACGGCAAGTACCACCTGACCGCCGAAGGTCTGGCGCTGACCTCCGAGCAGTTTGCCGACTACCTGGAAACCCTGGTCAACAACTACCCGATCATCTCCATCGAAGATGGCATGAGCGAACACGACTGGGCCGGCTGGCAGCTGCTGACCGAACGCCTGGCTGGCCGTGTCCAGCTGGTGGGTGACGACGTGTTCGTGACCAATCCGGCGATTCTGGCCAAGGGTATCGAGAGCGGCGTCGCCAACGCCCTGCTGGTTAAAGTGAACCAGATCGGCACCCTGTCCGAAACCCTGAAGGCAGTCGACCTGGCCAAGCGCTCGCGCTACACCAGCGTGATGAGCCACCGCTCCGGCGAAACCGAAGACAGCACCATTGCCGACCTGGCAGTTGCCACCAACTGCATGCAGATCAAGACCGGCTCGCTGTCCCGTTCCGACCGCATGGCCAAATACAACCAGCTGCTGCGCATCGAAGAAGAACTCGGTGATGCCTCCTGGTACCCGGGCCGTTCCGCATTCTATAACCTGAAGTAATCATGAAACGCCTGACCCTGCTGCTTATTCTGCTGCTCGCCGCTTTGCAATGGCCACTATGGCTGGGCAAGGGTAGCTGGCTCAGGGTCTGGCAACTTGATAAACAGGTTGAGGAGCAACGTGCGGCCAACCAGCTGCTGGTTGGCCGCAATACGGCCCTGGATGCAGAAGTTCGTGATCTGAAGCAAGGAACTGATGCAATTGAAGAGCGGGCCCGCAACGAACTTGGCATGATTCGGCAAGGTGAAGTATTTTTCCAGCTTCTTGATCCGTCTCATCCTCCTACCCCGGCGCCCCAGTAACAAGGATTGACGGGAAACGGACCACAAGCGATAACGACAAACATGGTTGGTAAAAAAGGCTCCAGGGTCTGGTCCATGACAACGCACAATCCTATCGACACCGCTCGTGAAACGCTGAAACAGCTAACACAGCGCAAGCTCTTGCCCACACCCGATAATTTCGAGCGCCTGTATTGCGAAATTGCCGGCGTCGCACCGGACGAGCAGAAAAACAAGCTCGCCGATCTGCTGTTTCATGCCTTCGAAAAGCTGCCGGTCACCGATACCAGCTACAAGATTTCCCTCGCCAAGCTGCGCAAAGCCATTCAGGAAGAGAAATGGGAGCTGGTGCCACAGCTGACCATGGATTTGTCGGTATTGCACCAGCGCAGTCGCGAACTGAACCAACACTGGGGCAAGCTGATTCTCGACCTGATCCTGGCCTGGGATATCCGCAGCCCGGAAATGGGGCAGCGCTACAAGCAATCGGCACTGGAGCGCGTGGTTGCCACCTTTGGCAACAACCCCCAGGAACTCAACGAAAAACTCGGCAATCTGGTCAAGAGTTGGCTGCAGCCGGAGAACCCTGCCACCGGCATCGAACGGCCCAGCGCTGAAACCAGCAGCAACCAGCCCGAACCCGCGGAGGAAGACGCGCACGGCAAGCCGCAGTCCGGCGACAGTCTGGCCTGGCGCGATGCGCTTGAGTACGCAATGCGCTATGGCATCACCCCGCGGCTGTTGCACTATCCGGATCTGATGCCGCAATTCGAGGAAGTACAGCAAAGCTTGCAGCAGTGCAGTGACGAAGCGGCGCTGGCAATCTTCTTCCCCAAGCTGCGCGCATTCCTGATCCGCCTGGAACTACTGTCGCAAGAAGACGAGCGGCTGGTATCCGGCCTGTCCAACCTGATGCGGTTGATGCTGCAGAATGTGGCCGAGCTGAACCGTGGCGATAACTATCTGCAGGGCCAGATCAGCTCGCTGCAAGCCATCCTGGCGCAGCCCAATATCTCGATCCAGCACATCTACCACCTGGAGTCCAGCCTCAAGGAAGTTATCCACAAACAAGGCTCGCTGCGCAGCTCGCTGGATGAAGCCACCAACTCGCTGCGAGCACTGCTGGATACCTTCCTCGGCAAGCTGTCGTTGATGAGCAGCGGCACCGGCCAGTTCCAGCAACAGTTGCACAAACACAGCGAACGCATACGCACCGCCCAGGATGGCGAAGCGCTGGGCCAGATCATGCAGGAGCTGCTGCAGGACACTGCCAGCATGCAGAACAATCTGCAAAGCTCGCAGCAGGAGCTGCAGGACGCCAAGCAGGAAGTGGAATCGGCGCAATCGCGCATCCGCGAGCTGGAACAGGCGCTGGAGGCAGCCAGTGCCAAGATCAAGGAAGACCAGCTGACTGGCGCCTACAACCGTCGCGGGCTGGAAGAACACTTTACCCGCGAGATCAGCCGGGCCGAGCGTAGCGGCCAACCGCTATCGGTCGCGCTGCTGGATGTCGACAATTTCAAGCAGGTCAACGACAGCTTCGGGCACCTGACCGGCGACAACGTGCTGAAGTATCTGGTGGACATGATCCGCCACTGTGTACGCGCCTCTGACATTGTTGGCCGCTTCGGTGGCGAGGAATTCATCGTGCTGCTGCCGGATACCGCGGCAGCAGAAGCCGTGGAGCTGATGCAGCGTCTGCAACGCGAGCTGACCAAAAATTTCTTCCTGACCGGTAACGAGAAGCTGGTAGTGACCTTCAGTGCCGGGGTGGCCGAATGGCATCGTGGCGAACAGGATGTCAACGTGATCGAGCGCGCCGACCGTGTGATGTACCAGGCCAAGCTGGCCGGCAAGAACCGCACACTGTCGGCAGAAGGCTAGTCGCCAACAGCAAATAACAAACGGGGCCTCGGCCCCGTTTTTGTTTGGCACCGCACGCTACTCGGCGCCACCCTTTTTCGTTACCTTGCCCGCCTCAGCGCGCTGGCGTCGCACCTCTTTCGGGTCGGCAAGCAGCGGACGATAGATCTCTACCCGATCATGCTCGCGCAACACCGTCTCCGGCTTCACCGCCTTGCTGAAAATACCCAGCTTCAGTGCACCCAGGTCTATTTCCGCAAACTCTGCGGCCAACCCCGAGAGCTCAACCGCCTGCAGCGCCGTCGTCCCCGGGGCCACCTGCAAGCTCACGATCTTTTGCCGCGCCGGCAGCGCGAAGGCCACCTCGACCTGGATACGCTCAGTCATCGCCATAGACGCGATCCGCTTCCTTGATGAAGGCATCGACCAGCGTGCCGGAGATATGGCCGAAGACCGGACCGATGATGGTTTCCAGAATCCGGCTGGAGAACTGGTAGCTCAGCCGGAATTCCACCTTGCACCCAAACTCGCCCAGCGGCTGAAAGTGCCAGCGCCCTTCCAGATGCTGGAACGGACCATCCACCAGTTCCATCAGAATGGTGCTGTGCGGCTCGTTGCGGTTGCGGGTAGTGAAGTGCTGCTTCACCTTCAGGTAATCGATATGCAGGCTGGCCACCAACAGATCGCCATCGCGCTCGTGCTCCTCCGCCTTGGCGCACCAGGGCAGAAAGCGCGGGTAGTGGGTTACATCATCCACCAGCCGGAACATCTGCTCCGGGGTGTGCGCCACCAGGACGCTCTTTTCGATGACATGCATGCTGAAACGGAACGAGGGAAAGAGCGAAGGGTACACAATCGCTAGCACCAGCGGCAAGCCGCCAGATCAAGCCCATGAATTTTCAGCGCTTTGGCGAATGCGGCCGATCTGCTAGAATGCGCGATTCCCTGCAATACCCGCCTTGGACCCCATGAGCATTGTCGACAATCGCAAAGCCTTTCACGACTACTTCATCGAGGAGCAGCTCGAAGCCGGCCTGGTGCTGGAAGGCTGGGAAGTCAAGGCGATCCGCGCCGGTCGCGTGCAGCTGAAAGAAAGCTATGTCATCTACCGCGATGGCGCTTTTTACCTGTTCGGTTGCCATATCACCCCGCTGCAATCCGCGTCTACCCACGTTAAACCCGATCCGACCCGCAACCGCAAACTGTTGCTGAAGCAGCAAGAGATCAGCCGCCTGATCGGCAAGGTGGAACGTGCCGGTTACACCATGGTCGCGCTCAACCTGCACTACAGCAAAGGCAATATCAAGGCCGACATCGGCCTGGCCAAAGGCAAGAAGCAGCATGACAAGCGCGAAAGCGAAAAAGAGCGCGAATGGCAGCGTGAAAAGCAGCGCCTGATGCGCAACAAGGGCTGAGCATGAAACCCGGCATCATCCAACCCATCCTGCTGATCACCCTGGGCGCGTTGTGGCTGCTGAAAAGCAGCGCCATGCTGCCCGAAACCAGCACCCTGCTGGCGCTGCTGTTGGCCGCAGCCGGTCTAGTTTTGCTGCTGCTTGATGGCGTGACCAAATCCACCATCGTCAGCAGCCCGCTGCTGATCTACTCCGGTGCCGCGCTCTATCTTTATGACCATTACCTGGTGCGCTTCAGCCATACCATCGCGATCGGCATGATGCTGCTGGGCATCCTGCTGCTGGTAGCGCGCAGCGACCGCATACCGGACCGCCGCCTGCCACGCCGCCGGAAAGAAACACCCTATTCAAAATGACACCGGCCAACCCCAGCCGGTTTATTCACGCAAGGACTCCCATGGACAAAATCCTTATCCTCGACTTCGGTTCCCAGGTCAGCCAGCTGATTGCCCGCCGCGTACGCGAAGCCCACGTCTACTGCGAGCTGCATCCGTTCGACATGCCCATCGACGAGATCCGTGCGTTCAATCCCAAGGCCATCATCCTGTCCGGCGGCCCGAACTCGGTATACGAGTCCGACTATCAGGCTGACCAGCAGGTCTTCCAGCTGGGCGTACCGGTACTGGGCATCTGCTACGGCATGCAATTCATGGCGCAAAGCCTGGGTGGCAAGGTGGAAGCCGGCGACAAGCGTGAATTCGGCTACGCCGAAATCCAGGCGCGCCATCACTCCAAGATCCTGGAAGGTCTGCAGGACCGCATCGATGACGCCGGCAACGGTTTCCTCGACGTGTGGATGAGCCACGGCGACAAAGTGACTGCGCTGCCGGCTGGTTTCAAGGTGATTGCCGAGACCCCGTCCTGCCCGATCGCCGCCATGGCCGACGAGGACCGCGGCTTCTACGCCGTACAGTTCCATCCGGAAGTGACCCACACCAAGCGCGGCACCGAGATGCTGCATCGCTTCGTACTGCATGTGGCCGGCGCCAAACCGTCGTGGACCATGCCGAACTACATCGAAGAAGCGGTACAAAAGATCCGCGAGCAGGTTGGTGACGAGGAAGTCATCCTCGGCCTGTCCGGTGGAGTGGACTCCTCCGTTGCCGCCGCGCTGATACACCGCGCCATCGGCGACCAGCTGACCTGCGTGTTTGTCGACCACGGTCTGCTACGCCTGAACGAAGGCAAGATGGTGATGGAAATGTTCGCGCAGAATCTTGGCGTGAAAGTCATCCAGGTCGATGCGACCGAGCAGTTCATGGGCAAACTGGCCGGCGAAACCGACCCGGAGAAGAAGCGCAAGATCATTGGCGCCGAATTCGTGGAAGTATTCCAGCAGGAATCCGGCAAACTGACCAATGCCAAGTGGTTGGCTCAGGGCACCATCTACCCGGACGTGATCGAATCCGCCGGCGCCAAGACTGGCAAGGCACATGCCATCAAGAGCCACCACAACGTTGGCGGCCTGCCGGAAGACATGAACCTCAAGCTGCTGGAGCCGCTGCGCGACCTGTTCAAGGACGAAGTGCGGCAGCTGGGCGTCGCGCTGGGTCTGCCGCACGACATGGTTTACCGTCACCCGTTCCCGGGCCCTGGCCTCGGCGTGCGTATCCTCGGCGAAGTGAAAATGGAATACGCCGAGCTGCTGCGCCGCGCCGATGCCATCTTCATAGAAGAACTGCGCAACACCATCGACGAGAAGACCGGCAAGAACTGGTACGAACTGACCAGCCAGGCCTTTGCCGTGTTCCTGCCGGTGAAATCGGTCGGCGTCATGGGCGACGGCCGCACCTACGACTATGTGGTAGCACTGCGCGCGGTGATCACCAGCGACTTCATGACCGCCCACTGGGCAGAATTGCCGTACAGCCTGCTCGGCCGTGCCTCCAACCGCATCATCAACGAAGTGCGCGGCATCAACCGCGTAGTCTACGATGTCAGCGGCAAGCCGCCGGCAACCATCGAGTGGGAATAATCGGTTAGGAATCCACACCGGATTCGTTACCTGATCCCGACAGACCAACAGGGCCAGCCAAAAGCTGGCCCTGTTTTCTATGCCGGTAATTAGCAACCAGTACGCTGCAACGTTGGCCGCAACGATACTGCAAGAAACGCCGCGCGACTTTGCCGGGACACAGTAAGCCAGGCTGTCGCAGGGTATAGCGGCTACATCACAAAATGCTTGCGGATGATTTCTTCCAGCAATCGCCGCGCATTGCTTTCCAAACCTTCAGCGATATTGGTACGCACTTCTTCGGCAATGTGCTCAAACACCTTCATCACCGCCGGATCGAAGTGGCTACCGGTATCCTTGGCAAGGATGCTCATCACCTGTTCGAACGGCAGCGGCTCTTTGTAAGGCCGTTTCGACGATAGCGCATCAAATACGTCGGCGATGGCAAAAATCCTGGCCGCCAGGGGAATCTCGCTGCCGGCAAGCTTTCTGGGATAGCCGCTGCCGTTCCATTTTTCATGGTGTGCCGCCACGACCTCGTTGGCACCATCCAGCCAGCCCATGCCGGTAACAATCTGTTCCCCCAGATCGACGTGGCTGCGCATGATCGTCATTTCCTGCTCATCCAGCCGCCCGGGTTTCAACAAGATGGCATCCGGAATACCGATTTTCCCCACATCATGCAGAAAGCTGCCGGCAATCAGCGACTGCATGTTCGCGCCGGACACCCCCATCTCCTCGCCAATGCGCGCGGCAATCCACGCCACCCGGTAGTTATGCGCGCCGGTATCCGAGTCACGCCTGGCAATAGCCCGTCCCAGTGCCTCCATCATCGAAATATGGGAATCCAGCACCTCAAGCGTTTTGCGGTTGTTCTCAGCAGACAGCAGCACAACGATCGGGTAAATCCCGCCACCACAAAACAAGGCAGCCAGCGCTGCAATCAGTGCCATTTTCAGCGCAGTCGCATCGATTTCACCCTTCTGCCAGGCCGGAATGATTCGCACACCCTCGAAGTAGCCGGTGATGTTGTTGCCGGACCGGCTAAGCCGTAATGGCACAAACACTCGGATGCCCCACTGGCCGGATGGCAGTGTGAGGTTCTCGTAGGCCGCCGAGGTATACGCCGGGCGCCCGTGCTTGGGGATGTCTTTTTCGATGCTGCCTCCCAGCGCGGTCGCGGCTTCGGCCAACTTGTTACCGGCTGGCCCGTAAATCTCCACAATTTCGAACAAGCCACCAGTAAGCGCATGGGCAGCAAGCCTGGCCTTAATCGGAGCATCGCTGCCAGCCAGATCGATAGCATCCACATGCAGCAGCAACCTTTTCGACTCCTCTGTCGCCAGTGACACCACGGCGGCTTCCGAACCTTCCTTTTCCACATACCAGGCCAGTGGCGCTACCAGCGCCGCGAGCAGCAAACTGATTAACGCAATGCGTGTCGCTGCCTTTTTCTTGAACAGGTTGTCTTCTTTCTTCATGTTTGCCATCCTCGGTAACCGCACGATCATATGGCAAGCTTGATACTGCCCGCCCAGCGGGTAATCAAATCTTGCCGACACAATTGCCAACAGATGACACGCCAGACCGATTGTCATGTCATTACTTCACAGCAAACTGGCCATACGGGCTCATTTGTTCTGGCCCATTAAAGGCGAAAACAAGAACCCTGCTCTAGCAAGGCTTTCAGACGCACTGCTTCAGTTGGCGCTTTCGCTAAAGTCGAAAACAATCAGGCTAGACAGGAGCAATGAATCGCCCTCGTTTTGCTAGAAACATCAAGCTGCTGCCAAAGCTGAAACGCACGCAATTGTTTGTGCAGGCACGTCTGCTTCGGCCGACAACTGACCAGGCGTCAGCCAGGTCGTCGGCAGTTCGGCCAACGCGATCGGTTACCCCATTGATCCTGAGCGTCTGCTCAGAACCACATACCGCCCATTTCTTTGTTGTCGGCACCGAACGACCGCTTTCTTCCCCTTTGCCGTAGTAGGGGCGTGTTACCATCTGCGCCGCGCCGTTTTTATTGCTTTGCAGCATGTAACGGCTCCCTGTCCCGATGCGGCCAACGTTGGCCGCATTGCCTGTCGTCTTCCCGCCTTGTTGCCGGTCGCGGCGTAACCTGTTTTCTGCCGCCGCACGGCGCTTGCTCATGATCATTCTGAAAAACGTGGCCTTGCGCCGCGGCACCAAAGTCCTGCTCGACAACGCGTCGGTGACGCTCAATCCCGGCGAGAAAGTCGGCCTCGTTGGCCGCAATGGCGCCGGCAAATCCTCGCTGTTCGCGGTGCTGAACGGCTCGCTGCACGAAGACGGCGGCGATGTGTCGATCCCGTCGCAGTGGCGCATGTCGCAGGTGGCGCAGGACATGCCGGAAACGGCGCAGACGGCGACCGAGTTTGTGATCGAAGGCGATACCACCCTGCTCGCCGCGCAGCGGGAGGTGGCCGAGGCAGAGGCCGGCGAAGACTACATGCGCATGGCGCACGCCTATACCGCGCTCAACGATGCCGGCGCCCACGACGCACCGGCCCGGGCGCAGGCGCTGATTCTCGGCCTGGGTTTCAGCGTCGCCGAGCTGCAGCAGCCGGTGAACAGTTTTTCCGGCGGCTGGCGCATGCGGCTGCAGCTGGCGCGCGCGCTGATGTGCCCGTCCGACCTGCTGCTGCTGGACGAGCCGACCAACCACCTGGATCTGGACGCGCTGGTATGGCTGGAAGCGTGGCTGAAGCAGTACGCCGGCACCATGGTGGTGATCAGCCATGACCGCGAATTTCTCGATGCCGTCACCACGGTGACCCTGCACGTCGACAATGCCAAGCTGGTGCGCTACGGCGGCAATTACAGCAAGTTCGAGGACATGCGTGCCGAACAGCTGGTCCTGCAGCAGGCGGCGCAGGCCAAGCAGCAGGAAAAGATGGCGCACCTGCAGAAGTTCATCGATCGCTTCAAGGCCAAGGCCAGCAAGGCCAAGCAGGCGCAGAGCCGGGTCAAGGCGCTGGAACGGATGGAGAAGATCGCGCCGGTGCTGGCCGATGCCGAGTTCCAGTTCGAATTCAAAGAGCCGCAGAGCCTGCCGAACTCGATGCTGGCTATGACCGGCGCGGTGTTCGGCTATCCGGCGCCGGAAGGCGCGCCGGAAGATACGCCGCCGACGGTGATTGTGCGCAATGTGAACCGCACCGTACTGGCGGGGCAGCGTATCGGCATTCTCGGTGCCAACGGCCAGGGCAAATCGACGCTGGTGAAAACCGTGGCCGAGGCGCTGCAGGCGGTCGGCGGCGAGATCATTCGCGGCAAGGGGCTCAATATCGGCTACTTCTCACAGCAGGAGCTGGACGTGCTGAGGCCGGAGGACGATCCGCTGCAGCACATGTTCCGTCTGGTGCGCGACACCCCGGCGGCGATGCGGCCGTCGGCCAACGATTGTCGCGAGCAGGGGCTGCGCAACTTCCTCGGCACCTTCAACTTCAGCGGCGACATGGTGAAGCAACCGGTCGGCAGCATGAGCGGCGGCGAAAAGGCGCGGCTGGTGCTGTGCATGATCGTGTGGCAGCGGCCTAACCTGCTGCTGCTGGATGAACCGACCAACCATCTGGACCTCGCCACCCGCGAGGCGCTGAGCGTGGCGCTGAACGAGTTCGAAGGCTCGGTGATGCTGGTCAGCCACGACCGGGCGTTGCTGCGCGCGGTGTGCGACGAATTCTGGATGGTGTCGCGCGGCGGGGTCAGCGATTTCGCGGGCGATCTGGACGATTACCAGGTCTACCTGCTGGAAGAGGCCAAGCGCCGGCGCGAAGAGGCGGCCGGCAAGCGTTAAGCCGGCCTGTCTGCGCGCTACCACCTTGCGGCCAACCATGGACATGGTTGCCGACAGGAACCGGGGCAGTCCAGATTTCGACTTTACTGTTTTGTTTTCGACTTTAACTGGCCGGAATACTCATTGTTCTGGCCTATTAAAGTTGAAAACAAGCTCGCTGATCAGCCAAGAGTTGCAAAGGTCCTGTCTTACGCGAGAGTTTGGCTAAAGTCGAAAACAAACCGGGCCTACTGAAGTAAGTCGTTCACGAACCATCAATTAAAGTCGAAAACAACCAACACAGAGGCCCGCAACTACCATTCAGCAGCTTGATCGGTGGGATGTCGGCCGAAGCTGGCTGTCAGTATGGTGGAGAGTAATGGCCGGTTTACAAAGGATTTCGGACACGCTGAGTACCCGAGACTCTAGTCCTGCATGCTTGTAAGGAGTTGTACAGTTTCATGCTGCAGACAGCCATAAAACGCCCTGAGAGCACTTACCACACCAATCACAAGCAAGGTAACGCCCGATATCTCCTGCCAGGTAGGCCACCGATGATGCGCCATCAGGCCAAAGGAAGTCGCAAAAATGGTTTCCGTCACAATCAGTTGCCCTGCCAGCCCGATGGGCAAGCGTTTGGACGCCATCGTCCACGCCCATGACCCGCCAATTGACCCAATGGCGGCAAGGGCCGCAGACGCATAGAAAATAGGCGCAAACAACGCCCAAGAGAAACCGACTTGCGGCAAATTCAGCAGGTGAAAGTAATATCCAAACGGCACAAACGCCAGGATTTCAACTGAGCCCGCCACCATCATGGCGGCAGTCCATTTCCAAGCATTGATTTGAGGCCGCTTCGCCAGCGCCGCGCGGTTGGCCATGGCAAAATGCGTCCACAGACCGATGGCACCAACTGAAAACCCGATCCCGATAGCAGTACTGCCAGATAATCGGGCCGTCTGCATGAAGGCATTTGCGTTCACAAGCAGCAACCCAGTAAATGTGAGCGCAATCGGAAACATCAGTGCGGTCCAAGGTATTGCATGTTTGCCCCGATTACTTGTCAACGCCAGCACAACCGGCACCAGCGCAACGAATGCAGGCGGCACAATCGGCCCGGCAAAAAGCACGGCCCCCATAATGGTCAAGAAGTAGCCGACATACCCGACAAAACCCAGCCAGCCCGCCACAAACCAGTCCAGCAGGCCCAGTTGCGGCGCCGTTTTACGCAGCACATATAAAATAACGAGCCCCATCAGGCCAGACATGAGGAAACGACAGACGGCAAGGTCGTAAATCGAGTATGGCCCGAGCACATACGGGGCCACAAAGTTTAGCGACCAGGAAAATGCCGCAAAAACAGCAGCGATAACACCGAGCAAAGCGCGTCCACGCATTTTAATCCCCCAAAGAAAGAGAGCACGCTGAATCTGTCAGGCTCGGAACCTTGATACTATTTTTCTACCTTTTTGATAACTTACTCCAAATGCCAGTCAACTTGCTTTTAGACGACATTAGTAACACTTGGCGGCAAGCTGTGAATCACCCCGGGGAGTCGACGCTAGATACATTAACTCCAAAGAGTGGCCGATCCAAGCTAGCCATCTGCAGCAACTTTCAAATGACATAATAAAATGCCATCGGCTTCAAAGCCATGACTGGCAAGGCTTTGAAATCGTTTTCGACTTTAATGTTTTGTTTTCGACTTTAATTGGCATGAACAACTCATTAAGGCAAAATTTCCCTGCCTCACTAGACCGATCGGTCTAATTGAACTATAGTGCACCCATGATGAAAGAACGCCAGCTACCCGACACCCGCGAACACATCCTCGCCACCGGCGAGGAGCTGATTCATGGCCGCAGTTTTACCGCACTGGGCCTGACCGAGCTGCTGTCACAAGCCGGTGTCCCCAAGGGGTCGTTCTACCATTACTTCAAGTCGAAGGAAGACTTCGGCGTAGCGATGCTGGTGCGCTATTTCAGCGGCTACCGCGAGCGCGTCGGCAAGCTGCTGACCGACGAGAGCATGGGTAACGGCCGCGAGCGGCTGCTGACCTACTTCCAACACTGGCTGGACAATCACGCCCGCTGCGAGGCACAGAGCTGCCTGGCGGTGAAGCTGGCGGCCGAGGTCTCCGATTTGTCCGAGCCGATGCGGGTAGCGCTGGACGAAGGCATGCTGGCAATCGTGCAGAAGTTGGCCGCCTGTATCCGTGCCGGCCAGGCCGATGGCTCGATCAAGCCGCAACTGCCGGCGGATGCCACCGCCTACGCACTGTACAGCCTGTGGCTGGGGGCGGCGCTGATGTACAAGACCCAGCACAGCCTGTTGCCGCTGCAGGCGGCGATGACGCATACCCAGGGTCTGCTGCTGCCGTGTGACGCAGCCTGATGACGCTACCGTTTGCCGCGTGCAGACGGTTTTTTTGAGTTGCAACCTAGACGACCGGTCTAATTTATATTGCCAGTATTGGAGCCATTGATGAACGCGACCATTCAACAGATGCAGCAACACCGCAGTATCCGCAGCTACCAGGACAAACCGGTCCCCGCCGAGGTGCTGGACGCCATTCTCAAGGCGGCTTGGCACGGCCCGACCTCGGTCAATGGCCAGCAGGTGTCGCTGGTGGTGGTACAGGATGCCGCCCGCCGCCAGAAAATTGCCGAACTGGCCGGCGGCCAACCCTGGATTGCGCAGGCGCCGGTGTTCATCACCGTGGTGGCCGATTTCTACAAGACCCGTCTCGGCGTGGAACAGGCCGGCAAACAGCAGGTAATCCACAACAGCGTGGAAGGCTTCGCGGTCGCCGCCGTCGATGCCGGCATCACCCTGGGCAACCTGATGACTGCCGCCCGCGCCGCCGGCCTGGGCGTGGTGCCGATCGGCGGCATCCGCCGCGATCCGGCCGCCATGATCGACCTGTTGCAGTTACCGGAACTGACCTTCCCGCTGGCCGGCGTCGCCATCGGCTATGCCGCCACCGAAGGCGACATCAAGCCACGCCTGCCGCTGGCCAGCTTTGCCCACCCGGAGCACTACCACGCCGCCGAACTGCCGGCGCACATTGCCGCCTACGACGCCGAGCTGAGCGCACACTGGCAACAGCTTGGCCGCAGCGATGGCGAGCCATGGAGCAGCAATACCGCCCGTTATTACCAGCAGGTTTATTTCCCCAACGTTGCCCCGGTTGCCCGCCAGCAGGGCTTCGGATTCGACCAGTAACCCCAGCCAGAGGACACACCATGCAAGCCGACAAACTGCTTACCCCGCTGCGCCTTGGCGCCATCACCCTGAATAACCGCGTGCTGATGGCACCGCTGACCCGCCTGCGCAACACCGAGCCGGGTGATGTGCCGACGGCGCTGGCCACCGAATACTACCGCCAGCGTGCCGGCGCCGGTCTGATCATCAATGAAGGCACCCACATCTCGCCGACTGCCAAGGGCTATGCCGGCGCGCCCGGTATCTACAGCGAGGAACAGGTACGCGCCTGGCGCGAAGTCACCGACGCGGTGCATGCCGAGGGCGGCAAGATTGCCATCCAGTTGTGGCACACCGGCCGCATCTCGCATACCAGCCTGCAGCCGAATGGCGATGCCCCGGTTGCACCGTCCGCCATCAAGGCCGACAGCAACACCAATATCCGCGACGCCAACGGCCAGCTGGTGCGTGCCCCCACCTCTACCCCGCTCGCGCTGGAAACCGCCGAGATCGCCGACCTGATCGAAGACTATCGCCGCGCCACCGACAACGCGCGTCGCGCCGGTTTCGATCTGGTGGAAATCCACGGCGCCCACGGCTACCTGCTGGACCAGTTCCTGTCGCCGGCGGCCAACGTGCGCAGCGATCAGTACGGCGGCAGCGTGGAAAACCGCGCCCGCATCGTGCTGGAAGTGCTGGACGCGGTGATCGCCGAATGGGATGCCGCGCACGTCGGCATCCGCCTGTCGCCGCTGGGCGTCTTCAACGGCCTGTCGGAAACCGACCAGCAGGAGATGGCGCTGTACCTGATCGGCGAGATCGCCAAGCGCAATATCGCCTTCCTGCACCTGTCGGAGCCGGACTGGGCCGGTGGCCCCGCGTGGCCGGACGCGTTCCGCCGTGCCGTGCGCGACATTTATCCGCACCCGATTGTCGCTGCCGGCGGCTATACCGTAGACAAGGCCGAGCAGCTGATCGGTGCCGGGCTGATCGACGCCGTGGCGTTTGGCCGCCCGTTCATCGCCAACCCGGACCTGCCGGCACGCTTTGCCCGCGGCGCCGCACTGAACCCGCCGCGCCCGGAAACCTTCTACGGCGGCGGCGCCGAAGGCTATACCGACTATCCGGCACTGGCTGACTAAGCCATGCCGCCATGGTTGGCCGCATGCGGCCAACCTGTTCCCGAGGACACAGCATGAAACACGTTCTGTTTGTACTGACCAGCCACGACCGGCTGGGTGACACCGGCCACAAGACCGGTTTCTGGGTCGAGGAATTCGCGGCCCCCTACTACGTGCTGGCCGATGCCGGCGTGCAGATCACCCTGGCCTCGCCCAAGGGCGGCCATCCGCCGATCGACCCCAAGAGTGCCGATCCGGCGTTCAGCACCCCGGCCACCGAGCGCTTCAATGCCGATACCGCGCTGCAAGCCAAGCTGTCGCAGACGCTGCCGCTGGCCGGCATTACCGCCGGCGATTTTGACGCGGTGTTCTACCCCGGCGGCCACGGCCCGCTGTGGGATCTGGCCAACGATCCGCATTCGCTGGCGCTGATTGCCGCCACCATCGGCGCCGGCAAGCCGCTGGCCACCGTCTGCCATGCTCCGGCGGTACTGCTC
>NZ_CADEPL010000030.1 GCF_902829295.1 Vogesella oryzae | reverse complement strand
ACTGGGCATAGCCCCCGAGGACTGCCTGTATGTCGGCGACGCCGAGCGCGACATGCAGGCCGGTCGTGCCGTGGGCATGAAAACCGTGCTGGTGAACTGGGGCTATATCTCTGCCGACGATGACACCGCCAGCTGGCAGGCCGACATCGCCATCGATCACCCGCTGCAACTGCTGCAACACCTGTAAGCCTGCGCGCCGGCCGCCCGGCTCGCCCGACCCAGACACGATGACCATGACCAGCCACGACGCCACCACCCCCGGCAAGAAAACCGCCCCGCGCCGCAAGAACGACCCGGAAGGCATGAAGAAGCGCATTCTGGACGCCGCAGTGACGGAATTCGCCCAGACCGGGCTGAGCGGCGCCACGCTGGATGCCATCGCCGAACGCGCCGGCACCATCAAGCGCATGGTGGTGTATTACTTCCACAGCAAGGAAGAACTGTATATCGCGGCGCTGGAACGCTGTTACGGCGAGATTCGTGACATCGAAACCGGACTGGACCTGAAAGAGCTGTCGCCAGAGCAGGCGGTGATCCGCCTGGCCGAGTTCACCTTCGACTACCACGCCAGCCACACCGACTTCATCCGCCTGGTCAGCATCGAGAACATTCACCACGCCAAGCACATCGCCCAGTCGCAGAAGATCAAGTCGCTGAACCGCAGCATTATCGACGAGATCGACGCCGTGCTAACCCGCGGCAAACAGCAGGGATTGTTCCGGCCGGAGGTGGATGCCACCGACCTGCACATGCTGATGAGCTCGTTCTGCTTCTTCCGCGTCGCCAACCGCTACACCTTCGAAACGATTTTCGGCCGCAACATGGTCAGCGAGTCGGCCCGCGAATCGCAGCGCAAGATGCTGGTCGAGGCGGTGCTGGCCTATCTGCGCCGCGTCTAAACCGCCGTCAAGGTTGGCCGCAGGCAAAAAAACGGCCTTGCCGGGGGAACCGGGCAAGGCCAAAGCAACGCCGAGAAGAAAGAAAAAAGCGACAACGTAACAACTATCCCGCAGCGATCATGCTGCGGAAGTGCTGCTCCATACGCTGGCTGTCCGGCTCGCGGCCGGTAAACAGCGCAAAAGCACCGACTGCCTGCCAGACCGCCATGCCACCGCCATCCAGCACGCGACAGCCACGCTCGCGTGCCAGTTGCAGCAGCTCGGTTTCCAGCGGGAAATACACCACCTCGGCCACCCACAAGCCACCGTGAATCAGTGCGGCCGGCAACGGCAGGCCCGGATGGCCGTACATGCCGGTCGGGGTGGCATGCACCAGACCGCTGGCGCCCTGCATGGCCGCCTGCACATCGGTCGTGCCATGTACCTGGCGATCGGCAAAGAAGCCCTGCAGCCTTGCGGCCAACCCTGCAGCGCGCGCGGCATCCTGATCGACAATCACCAGTTCCCGGGCACCTGCCACCAGCAGCGCATGCGCTACTGCGGAACCGGCACCACCGGCACCGAGCAGCACCACACGGTGCAGATCGTCACCGGCAAAGTGGCGGCGGAACGGCTCAGCAAAGCCGGACCAGTCGGTGTTGTGGCCATAGCGCTTGCCGTTGCGAAACACCACGGTATTCACCGCCCCGATCTGGCTGGCATCTTCCGACAGCTCGTCCAGATACGGAATCACAGCCTGCTTGCACGGGTGGGTAATGTTCACCCCGGCAAAACCGCAGGATTCGGCTGCCGCCAGCAACTCCGGCAACGCCTCCACGCCCCTGCCCAGCCGGGTCAGGTCGATCAGCTGGTAATGCAGCTGGAAGCCGGACGCTGCCGCCTCCTGCTCGTGCAGATAGGGCGATTTGGAGCGCTGAATGTCGGCACCGATCAGGCCGACCAGCACCTTGTTGGGCGCAGCGGCTTCGGTCGCGAATGTGGATACTTCAGTGATCATGTGTTGCCTCGGTAAATTAGTTCCGGCGCCGCCACGGCGCCGGAGAGCGCCGCTACCGGCTTAACGCAGCTTGGCCAGCTCGCTGTTCAGCTCGCTCATCAGCGGCTCACCAACATCGGCGCTGAATTTCTTGGTCACGCCCTGCAGCTTGATGCGGATGCGGGTTTTCTCCGCCGCGGACAGCTCGTTCACCACCATGGTGGTCTTGAGCTTGGCCAGCGCCTGGCCGGTGGCTTCGCGGTTCACCTTGCGCTGGTACAGCGTGGCTTCACGCGCGGCTTTCTGAATCAGCGCCTTCTCGTCGGCGGACAGCTTGTCCCACGACTTCTGGCTCACCAGCAGCACTTGCGGGTTGTAGGTATGGCCGGTCAGCGACAGGTACTTCTGCACCTCGTTGAGCTTGGTGCCCAGGATGGTGGCTTCCGGGTTTTCCTGGCCATCGACAGCCTTGGTTTCCAGCGCGGTATACAGCTCGGTGAACGGCATCGGCACCGGGTTGGCACCCAGCGCGGAGAACATCTCGATATACAGCGGCGACTGCACCACTCGCAGTTTCAGACCGGCGATATCTTCCATCTTGGCAACCGGACGCACGTTGTTGGTCACATGACGGAAGCCCAGTTCCCAGTAGCCCAGACCCACCAGACCCTTGCCGTTGAGCTTGGCCAGCAATTTGCTGCCCACCGGACCGTCGACGATGGCGTCGGCTTCCTTGCCGCTGTTGAACAGGAACGGCAGATCAAACATCACGAATTCTTTGGCCTGGCTGGAAAGCAGGCCGGCATTCAGCACGGTGAAATCGATGGTGCCACCCTGCAGCGCGGATACGGTCTGCATGTCACCACCCAGCATGCCGGACGGGAACAGCTTGACCTGGATCTTGCCGCCGGATGCCTTAGCCACCAGTTCGGCAAATTTGGCAGCGCCCAGACCCTGCGGATGATCCTTGGCATTCAGGAAGGAAAAGCGCAGCGTGCGCTCCTTGATGTCTGCCGCCAGGATCTGGCCGCTTACTGCCAGGCCCAGCAGGGCAACGCCGGTCAGGACTGCAATTTTGCTGAATTTCTGCATGGTGTCTCTCCTAGTGTTATGGGGCCCGGGGCTCTCCTCCCCGGGGTACGGCATGAAACAGTTAGTGGCTGAACCAGGCGGCCGGTACGGTTACCAGGCTGGGGAACAGCACCAGCAGGAACAGTACGGCCAGCTCGGCAAACAGGAAGGGCATGATGGCCTTGACCAGCGCCCCCATCGAGGTGCGTGTCGATCCGCACACCACGTTGAGCACGGTGCCAACCGGCGGGGTAATCAGGCCGATGGCGGTGTTGATCACGAACAGCACACCGAAATAGATCGGATCGATACCGGCCTGGGTCACCACCGGAATCAGCACCGGCGCCAGAATCAGGATGGTCGGCGCCATGTCCATGGCGGTACCCACCGCCACGATGATCAGCATGATCACCAGCAACAGCAGTGTCGGGTTGCCCATCAGCGGCGACAGCAGGCTGGCCATTTGCGACGGAAGATCGGCGACGGTGATCATCCATGCCGATACCAGCGAGGCCGCCACCAGGAACATCACCACGCCGGTGGTCTGGGCCGACTGGGTAAACACGTGGAACAGTTGCGACGGCTTGAGCTCGCGGTACACCACCATGGCCACGAACAGCGAGTACACCGCCGCCACCACCGCTGCTTCGGTCGGAGTAAAGATGCCGAATTTCAGACCACCAACAATGATGCCCGGCAGCAGCAGCGCCCAGAAACCCTCACGCAGCGCGGCCAGCACTTCGGCGCGCGACTTGCGCGGCGTCGGCTCGATGTTCTCGCGGCGGGACACCCACCACCAGGCGGCGCACAGCGCCAGACCGATCAGGATGCCCGGCACAATGCCGGCGAGGAACAGCTTGGAAATCGACAGGTTGCCGGCCACCCCCAGCAGAATGAAACCGATGCTGGGCGGAATGATCGGCGCAATGATGCCACCGGCAGCGATCAGCGCACTGGAACGCGCCTGGTCATGCCCTGCCCGCACCATCATCGGCACCAGCAGCACCGCCAGTGCGGCCGCATCGGCCACCGCCGAGCCGGACAGGCTGGCGAGGATGCAGGACGCCATGATGGCAACAAAGCCCAAGCCACCACGAACGTGGCCTACCAATGCCAGCGCCACGTTGACGATACGCCGCGACAGGCCGCCGACGTTCATCACCTCGCCGGCCAGCAGGAAGAACGGCACCGCCAGCAGGGTGAAACTGTCCGCGCCGTTGATCAGGTTCTGCGCCACGATCTGAGCGTCGAACATGTCCATGTGGTACATCAGCGCCACGCCGGACAGCAGCAGCGCAAAAGCGATAGGCAAGCCGATTGCCATGCCCCCCAGCAGGGAGCCCAGAAAAATAGTCAATACCATGATTACGCGCTCCGCTTATTCGGCCAGGTTCAGCTGGGTACCCACATCGGTCAGCGCTCCGCCGCCCAGTACCCGTACCACATCAAGTGCCACCAGCAAGGCAGACAGCACACTGAACACCACACCCGCCGCATACAGCAGACCGGTAGGCAGACCCGACATCGGCGCCGGAACAGCCATATTGATCAGCATCTGTTCCCAGCTGCCGTTACCGAACAGCCACAGCAGATACAGGATGATGCCCTGGCACAGCAGATGACAGATGCGCTGGCCGAGTGCCGGCAGGTGACGGGTCAGGCTATCGACATTGAGATGGCCTTTTTCGTACACCCCGACAATGGCGGCGAGGAATGTCATCCACACCATGCTCCAGCGCGAGAGCTCTTCCGACAGGGTGATGCCGCTATTGAAGGCATAGCGCAGCACCACATTGATAAATACCAGCACCACCATGATGGCCAGCAGCAGCGCCATCATGGCCTTGAGTGCGAGCAGCACCCGCTTGATACACTTATCCATACAACCTCCTACAGCTTGGCCGCAGGCACGCCGGTGCCGCGCCCAACCGCTTCCGTTACGCTTGCTTGTTCAGATGGCATGCCAGGTGATGCACCGCCAGGCTGTAACCATTGATTCCCAGACCACACACCACGCCACTGGCCACCTTGGAAACATAGGACAGGTGGCGGAATGCTTCGCGACGGTGGATGTTGCTGATATGCACCTCGATGATCGGGCCATCGAAGGCAGACAGCGCGTCCATCAAGGCGATGGAGGTATGGGTATAGCCGGCCGGATTGATCACGATGCTGCGATGCTGTTCGCGCGCCTCGTGCACCCAGTCGATCAACTGCGCTTCGGAATTGCTTTGACGAAAGTCGATGGTGAAACCGTACTCGCGTGCCACGCTTCGGCAGCCACGCTCGACATCGGCCAGTGTTGCGTGGCCGTAGATTTCCGGCTGGCGCTTGCCCAGCAGGTTGAGGTTGGGGCCATTGAGCACCAGAATGTCGACGGCCATGTCAAGCCACCTCCGGTGCGGTCGCGGGCTGCGACGGAATAGGACGGAACATGCTGCTCTCCTCTTGTTGGTCTGTGCCGTTTTTTTATAGTTATGTACCGTGCGGTACATAACTGGAGAATGGTACAGCTTGCGCCTGCTGTCAATGCACGATTACGGACAAAACCATGTTTTTGTACCGCACGTTACATTATTGCCACTACCCGCCAGCCCTTTGGCCGTGCCCGCAGCCGCGGCACAGCAATCCCGGCAACCCCACAACCCAGCCAGCCGGTACACCGCCAGGCTGCGCACCAAAAAAAAAGCGCCCGGTCAGGGCGCCAAGGAGAGATTGCCGATGAGCTGCAAACCGTATTAACCCGCCTGTCGGCGACGCAGCTGTGCCTGTGCGGCCAACCGTACCGGAGCGTTGGCCGCACCGTACTGGTCGTAGCTGCCGATGCGCTGCACCATCTCGAAGAAAAAGCGCTCCTCGAACGGCGCCGAGTACACATGCAGGAATTCGCCTCCCTGCGCGTCACGGTCGTACAGCACGTTATGCGCCTGCAGCCGGGCAACGAAGTCGTCATCAAGATTGAAACGTGCCAGCAGGTCGTCGTAGTAGTTGTCCGGAATATCCAGCAGCGGCACACCATTCCCCCGTGCCTGCGCTACCGCAGCAAAGATATCGCCGGTGGAGAAGGCAATGTGCTGCAGGCCGGAACCCTTGTAGGTGGACACCGAGCGCGCGATGGCGGTGTTGCGGTTTTCCGAGATGTTGAGCGGAATGCGCACACTGTCGTTACTGCTGCGCACCACCCGGCTCTTCATCAGGCCATACGGGTCCGGCAGCGTCCACTCGTGTTCGGTGACAAAGCCGAGCGCGGCACGGAAGTGCAGAATCCAGTTGTCGATCGCCTCGGCCGGCAGGCCGATGGCAAAGTGATCGATACGCTGCAGCAGCGGCGCCCCCGTGGTTGGCCGCAGCGTGAAGTCGGATTCGTAAATCGAGCCTTCACCGGCATCCACCAGGTATTGCAGGCTGCCATCCGGTGCGCGTACTGCCGGGATATGGCGCTCGTTTGGCCCGATACGGCTTTCGAACGACTTGCAGCCGTACATCTTGGCGCGTTGCAGTGCCTGTGCCGCATTATCGGTACTGAACGCCGCCGCACACAGCGACGGACCGTGCGACACGTAGAAGGCGTGCGCGAACGAATCCGTCTCCGCGTTCAGGATCAGGTTGATGTCGCCCTGCTGGTACAAGGTCACCGCCTTGGACTTGTGTTCGCCAGTGCGGGTGAAGCCGAAACCCTGCAGCGCCTTGCCCAGCCGTGCGCCAGATTCTTCGTCCACCGCGAACTCCAGGAACTCGACTCCCTGGTACTGCGCCGGCGGCGGCGGCGAAAACAATGGCACATCCGGTTGCGCCTGCTCTTGCTTTGCCAGTGCGGCCAACGTCATCTCTTCCAGGTAGCACAGCGAGCGCAGGCCATCACCGGCAGTGAGACGGGTCGGCGCGGCGCGGAAGCCATCATTGAAGATTTCCAGCGACAAGGGACCGCGATATCCCGCCTGCAGGATCGGCGCCAGGAAGGCACCGAGGTCGAAATCGCCCTGACCGGGGAAACTGCGGAAGTGGCGGCTCCACTCCATGACATCCATGTTCATGATCGGCGCATCCGCCAGCTGCAGGAACACGATTTTGTCGCCGGGAATCTGCGACAGCAGCGACAGGTCATCCTTGATCGACAGCGTGTGAAAACTGTCCAGAATGATGCCGAGATTGGGATGGTTGGCCGCCTGCACCAGTTGCCAGGCATGACGGTAGGAATAGACATGCTTGCCCCAGGCCAGCGCCTCGTAGCCGACCTGGATGCCACGCTTGCCGGCACGCTCGGCGAGCTGGAACAGGTCATCGGCAATCAATGCGTCGTCGCGGCTGGTATCCGGCGCCACGCTGCTGCACACCAGGATACGGTCGGTACCAAGCTCCCCCATCAGGTCGAATTTGCGCTCGGCACGATCCAGATTACGCTGCAGACGCTCGCGCGGGCCGCCTTCAAAGTCGCGGAACGGCTGGAACAGCATGATTTCCAGCCCGAGGTCGGCACACATCTGCCGCACGGTGGCCGGTGTGCCATCAAAGTACAGCAGGTCGTTTTCAAAGATTTCGACCCCGTCGAAACCTGCGGCGGCAATGGCTTCCAGTTTCTCCGGCAGCGTTCCGCTGAGTGACACGGTGGCAATGGAATGCTTCATGTCGTCCTCCGTCTTGTTGGTTGCATCGCCCAATTATGTACCCATTGGTACATAACTAAAAGTGCCATGCCACCGCAACACGCTGGCTGATAAACAGCATCACACCAAAAATATGTCAAATCGCTTTTTACGCAATAAATGTTAATGACCAGGCAGATAAGCAAACAAAAATGCCCGATCATCTGATCGGGCATGGCAAAACACGGAACTGACTCGTCTCAATCTTGCAACATGGCAAACCCCACGCCGCCGCGGCCCCTGGCCTTGACCAGGTACATCGCCCGGTCCGCCGCCATCAACAACTGGGATGCGGTCACCCCGTGCCGCGGGAACATGCTGATGCCGATACTGGCCGCAATACGCAAGGTGCCGCCCTGAAACGGAATGCCAGGCGCCAGGCATTCGATCAGCTTGTTGGCGATAAGGTCGGTGTCGCGCTCGGTGTCCGGACCATCCAGCAGCACCACGAACTCGTCACCCCCCAGCCGCGCGACAGTATCGGTCGCCCGCACCGCACGCCGCAGTCGCTGCGCTACCGCCACCAGCACGGCATCACCGGCGTCATGGCCCCAGCCGTCGTTGATTTCCTTGAAGTTATCGAGATCGATGAACAACACCGACGCACAGCCCCCCTGCCGCTTGGCACGGGTAATGGCGACTTCCAGTCGGTCCTGCAGCATGCGCCGGTTGGGCAGTTCGGTCAGTGCGTCATATTGCGCCATCTGCTTGAGTTGTTCCTGGCTGGCGTGCAGGGAGGAAAGCTGCTCGCCGATCTGCAGGTGCATGTGCTGGAAGCTGCGGGCCAGCTCGCCGATCTCGTCCTGCCGCGCAGTCGGCAGCACGCCCACCGGCTGGCCGTGGGCAAACAGGTTGGCCGCATCGATCAGCTGTCGTAGCGGCCGCAAGGCAAGCCGCGCCAGCAGCAGTGCTACCAGCAAGCCCAGCACACTGAAGCCCAGCACGCTGACCATAATCAGCGTGCCCAGATGGCGGGCTCCTTCCTTCACACTGGCCAAGGGCTTTGCCAGACCGACAAACAGCTGCCCCTCTTCCGAGTGTAACTTCACTGGCAGGCGTACCAAAGCCATTACTACCGGCTGTACCAGCCCATCGGTAGTGGGCTGCTGGAATACCACCTGATTGACCACGCCCTCGACCAGCTCGCGCGTCGGCGGAAACTCGTCCTGCAGCAGCACCCGCTGGCCACGGTCGAAGCCGAAAGTCTTGCTGCGATCCGGATGAATCAGGATATCGCCCTGGCCGTTGGCCAGGAACAGGCGGAAGTCGTTTGGCAGGTCGGTTGCCAGCAGGTTGAACAGGCCGTCGACGTCGAGGTTGATCACCACCACCCCCAGCGCCTCACCCTTGGCACTTCTAACCGGCGTAGCCAGTTGCATGGTCGGCTGCTCGGCACCGGTATAGGCACCACGTTCGTGATTGATGGCAATGCGCGACATATAGATTGCGCCAGCCGGTAGCTGCAGCGTCTCGGACACATAGGAGAAGTGCCCCTTCTCCTGCAGGTCGTCATCCGCCACCTTGATGAACGTGCCTCCCTGGCGATCAACCCGCACCTGCTCCAGACCAAAGTTAGCGGCCGTAATCAGCCGGATCTGGAAATACGCCGGGTTGGCCTTCATCATCAGCTCGAATAGCTCGGCCAGCTGCGCATTCATTTCCGCATTCGGCTGCTGTAGCGTGCGGCGTACCGATGGATGGCTGGACAGCACCTGCAGATTGCGGGCGACCTCCTCCAGCGAGGTATCCACCCGCCGGCCAAGCACCTGCGTTGATGCGACCAGCGATTTCTGCGACGACTCCACCAGCAGATTACGGCTGAGCCAGTAGCTATACGCCCCGGTCAGCGCCGAAGCGCAGATACCGACTGCGGCCAACAGCAATGCCAGTTTGACCGCGATACCGTATCTCATGGCTGCAATACCTTCGCCGCACGGTCTCCCGACAGGATGCGCCCCCACAATTTGTCACGGCGCTCCTCGCTTTCCGCCGGCTCCAGCCAGACGATACGCGCCTTGTTATTGAAATACGGTGACGGACTGGTGGTATTGGCCAGGCCCTGACGCTGCAACAACACCTTGCCCGGCATGTCTTCCAGCAAGTAGCTGATCCAGCGTGCGGCCAACTGCGGATCGCGCACACTGCGGGTCATCGCCCAGCAATCCAGCCACGCCAGCGCCCCTTCTCGCGGGATGGCATAGCCGACATCTACTCCGGCCGCCTTGAGCAGCTGCAGCTGCTGCGAGCCGAAATTGGCAAACATCAGCGCGGCGTGACGCTCGCGGAACAGTGCTACCGACTCGTCCGGACCGGTATAGAAGGCACTGACATTACGGCGCAGTGCAATCAGCTGGTTCACCAACTGCGGCCACTGCTGCTCACCGATATGGAATGGCGACGGCAAACCGAGCGACTGCGCCGCCAGCGAGAAACTGTGCACGCCGCCGTTATAGGCGACTACCTTGCCTTGATAACGCTTGTTCCACATCGCACTAATGCTGTCCGGCGGCGTGGTTACCTGCTTGCGGTCATAAATAAGACCCATTTCCGAATAGGTATACGGAATGGCGTAGGTTTTCCCTTCATGCACCAGGCCCGGGATATTCTGCCGCTGCTGGAAGCGCGGCAACTGGCGCTGCACATTGGGAATGGCGGCAACATTTATCGCCGACACCAGACCATGCTGGATATAACGCTGCAGCTCCGCAGTATTAACCGCAAACACATCAAAATTGGCGGCATTTCCCTCGCTGACTTTGCGCCACATATCGGCATCGGACTCGATATAGGTGACTTCCACCTTGCTGTGTGTGCGCTGTTCAAATTCCTTGACCACATCGGGGTCGGCGTAACCTGGCCAGGCCAGCACGCGCAACACCCCCTCGGCTTGCACCGACAACGGCAGCAAGCACAGCAGGGTGGCAATCAGCAGAATGCGCCATTCAACAAGCAGCATGCGGTTTTCTTTCTTTTAATCCGGATAAATTCACAGCAGACATTTGCCATTTGCACGACAAGCTTGCCACATAATTTTAAAGCTCAAGCGATAACAAAACGGGCTCACCTATTAAATATCATCACACAATCCAAAACGGCAAGCCCGTGATAGCCCGTGATTTTTATCCACAAAAAATCAATGCCAATATAGTTGCACTCTGCATGCATTAATTTGCAAATAATCAAGGCGGCACAAACCACCCATACGGCATACAAAACAATTTCAACTCTACAAACCAATCGCATAATCAGCGGTCACCCACCCTAAAGCCGGCTATTGTGGTGATAAGAGCCGCGCAATGCCCTTGCCACACTTATCACCGGGAGTACCACCATGACTGACCTGTTCGACAACCCGCTGGGGTTGATGGGTTTCGAGTTTGTCGAGTTTGCTTCGCCATCACCAGGCATCCTTGAACCGGTATTCGAGAAGCTTGGCTTCAGCAAAGTGGCGCACCACCGCTCCAAGAACGTCGATCTCTACCGTCAGGGAGGGATCAACTTCATTCTGAACAACGAGCCACACAGTCTGGCCGCATATTTCGCCGCCGAACATGGCCCTGCCGCTTGCGGCATGGCATTTCGCGTTCGCGACGCACACCATGCCTACAACCGGGCGCTGGAGTTAGGCGCCCAGCCTGTCGACATCCCCACCGGCCCGATGGAGCTGCGTCTGCCGGCCATCAAGGGCATTGGCGGTGCACCGTTATACCTGATCGACCGTTTCGAAGACGGCAAGTCGATCTATGACATCGACTTCCGTTTTCTGCCAGACGTGGATCCGCATCCGCCGGGCTATGGCTTCAAGGTGATCGATCACCTTACCCACAATGTCTACCGCGGGCGCATGGCTTACTGGGCCTCGTTCTACGAGCGACTGTTCAACTTCCGCGAGATCCGCTACTTCGACATCAAGGGCGAATACACCGGCCTGACCTCCCGCGCCATGACGGCCCCGGACGGCCTGATCCGCATCCCTCTCAACGAGGAAGGCGGCTCCGGACACGGGCAGATCGAGGAATTCCTGATGCAGTTCAATGGCGAGGGCATCCAGCATATCGCGCTGCTGACCGACAACCTGCTGGCCAGTGTCGACCGGCTGCGCGCGGCCGGGGTACCGTTGATGACCGCGCCGCCAGCCACCTACTACGAAATGCTGGCCGAACGACTCCCCGGCCACGGCGAAGACCCGCAGCAACTGCAAATGCGCGGCATCCTGCTGGACGGCAGTACGGCTGATGGCAACCAGCGTTTGCTGTTGCAGATTTTCTCGCAGACGCTGCTGGGACCGGTTTTCTTCGAGTTCATCCAGCGCAAGGGCGATGACGGCTTTGGCGAGGGGAATTTCAAGGCTCTGTTCGAATCGATGGAGCGTGACCAGATTCGGCGTGGTGTCCTGCAAAAACCATGAGCCGATCCGGCGTACCCGGAACCACCTGTTCAGACAGAAAGGCCAAACTTGTCGCTACCGTTTACCTCGCGCCTTAACCATTTTTTGCTGCTGATCTCTGTCGCCTCCTTGCTGGCCGGCGGCATCAGCTATCTGCTGACAGCCCCCGACCTGGCCCGACTGCTATGGTTGGCCGGTGTCATACCGGTGCTGGTCGCGCTGCTGCATGACTCGGTACGCAGCCTGCTACAGCGCAAAGCCGGAGTCGATGTACTGGCCCTGCTTTCCATTCTGCTGGCAATTTCGCTGGGTGAGATACCGACAGCGGCTGTCATCGGCCTGATGCTGGCAAGCGGACGAACCCTGGAAGATTACGCCACCGCTCAAGCGCAGCGTGAAATGACCGCGTTGCTACAGCATGCACCTCGCTACGCCCACCGGTTTGAAAGCGGCGAATGGCACAAGATCGATATCAAGGCGATTGCCCCTGGCGATAGGTTGCTGGTGCGCAACGGCGAGGTCGTGCCGGCTGACGGCAACCTGCTCAGCGAAGCCACGCTAAACGAGTCCACGCTGACCGGCGAATCGCTGCCGGTGAAACGTGCCGCCGGCGAGCCATTGCAAAGCGGCGCCATCAATGCCGACCAAGCCTTCGAGATGCTGGCAACCGCCAACAGCGAGCACAGCACCTTCGCCGGCATCGTGCAGCTGATGCGCCAGGCACAACAACAGCAAAGCCCCTCGGCCAGGCTGGCCGACCGCTATGCGCTGCTGTTTGTACCGCTCACGCTGATCATCGCGCTGTTTGCCTGGCTGATCAGTCACGACCTGACCCGGGTGCTGGCGGTACTGGTAGTCGCCACGCCCTGCCCGTTGATTCTGGCCGTGCCGGTGGCCATCGTCTCCGGCATGTCCAGCTGTGCCCGTCGCGGCGTACTGGTAAAAGGCGGCGCGGCACTGGAAAGACTGGCCCAGGCCGACACCCTGTTTTTCGACAAGACCGGCACCCTGACCGGCGGCCACGCCCGCCTGGCCGTCATCCAGACCTCTGCAGGCATCAAGGCCGATAATGTCTTGTGGTTGGCCGCATCGCTGGAACAAGCCAGCAATCACGTGCTGGCGGAGTCGGTAGTCGGCGCGGCACGCGAACACAGTATTGCGCTGGCACTGCCACAACACATTGAGGAAAGCCCGGGTGCCGGCATCAGCGGCGATATCGCAGGCCATCATGTTGTGGTCGGCTCTTACGCCTATGTAAGCAGCCAGGCGATTCCGGCGCCGTGGAGCCCGCTATTTCTGCAACGGCTTGGCTACGAGGGCGCCAGCGGGGTGTTTGTCGGCATGGATGGCATGATGGTGGGCGCGCTGCAGCTGGTGGACAAACTGCGGCTGGACACCCCGCGCGCGCTGCGGCGCATGTCACTGGCCGGCATGCGCCGCATTGTCATGCTCACCGGCGACCGCAAGGACATTGCCAACACCCTCGGAACGCAACTGGGCGTTACCGAAGTGCTGGCGGAGCAAACTCCGGCCGACAAGCTGGCAGCCATCCGCCAGGCTCGCGACCATGGGATCGTCATCATGGTGGGTGACGGCGTGAATGATGCGCCGGCACTGGCCGCTGCGGATGTCGGAGTAGCAATGGGAGCTCGCGGGGCAGCAGCGGCCGCGGAGGCCGCCGACGTGGTGCTGCAGGTGGACAGGCTGGACCGGTTGGTAGAAGCACTGTTCATGGCCCGCCGCGCCCGCCGCATCGCGGCGCAGAGCGTCATTGCGGGCATGGGCATGTCTATTGTGGCCATGTTGGCCGCAGCCTTCGGACACCTGCCACCAATTACCGGCGCGCTACTGCAGGAGGTCATTGACGTAGCCGTGATCCTTAACGCCTTGCGTGCCCGCCAGCCACCGCCTGCTGCCGCCAGTCAAATGTCGCAGCAAGATGCGGCAGCACTCAGTGCCGAGCACCGTGAGCTGGAATCGTTGCTCGGACAGGTGGCGCAACTGGCCGACCGGCTGCCAGACCTGCCAGGACCGCAAGCGGTTGCCGAGCTCAACGCTTTGTACCAGGCTCTAAATGAGCAATTACTTCCCCACGAGCGCCAGGAAGATCACGAGCTATATCCGCAGCTGGCCAGAAAACTGGGCGGCGACGACCCAATGGCCGCGATGAGCGGCACGCACCGTGAAATATTCCGCATCACCCGCCTGCTGGATTGCCTGATCGGCGACCTGCCCGCAGAGGGCCCCAGCCCGCAAGCCGTGCAAGAGCTGCAACGCTTGCTATATGGACTGGATGCCATATTGCATCTGCATTTTTCCCAGGAAGAAGAACTGTATCACAGCCTGAGCAGTCAGGGCTGAGCTGCGCCGAATGCCAGTCTGACCAGCCCATCCATGCTGGATGACCCGGTTGACCGCACCCTAGCCGCTTTACCCACGGCATCACGATCACGACTGCCACAGCGAAACCATGAAACATAGGACCGCGGCTCAAGAGGAGATGTAGGACCTCAAAGCCGCAATAGCTGAGTAACTTCGCTGATAAGTGATAGCGCGTTGGAAACAGCAGAAATAACGGACAAAAAAATAACCTCCTGAATCGTCACGTCCAGGAGGCTTTATAAGTTACGGACTCGCCGTGATTCCTGAACCGCTAGCGAGGAACGCGCAGTAATCCAAGAACTGTTTGAATGATAAGCGCCCGCCCTGGCGGCGCCTATTCGTAAAAATACCTACCCACGCCTTGCGGCGTCGCGCAGCGCAATTTCTAACGCACAAAAATCAGATACTGATTTGATTTCATTGAACATTTCATCCGCCTCACGATAATTCCGCCGCAATAATTTCAGCCACTGCTTGGTACGGCTCAGCGCATAGTTACCGTTGGCCGCACGCAAGTGACATTGCGTCGCCAGATCCAGCAACCAGGGCAGCAGGCTTTCCCAAGCCATTTGCGGGGGGATTTCGCCGAACTGCTGCAGATGCTTGATGCGCAATGCCAGATCCGGTGCCGACACCAACCCGCGCCCGATCATGACCGTTTCGCAGCCACTTACCTCGCGGATGGCGCGATAGTCCTCCGGCGTCCACACCTCGCCATTGGCCACCACCGGAATACTGACCGCCTCGCGGATGCGCGCCAGCCACTCCCAGTGGGCCGGCGGCTTGTAGCCTTCCACCTTGGTACGGGCATGCACCGTCAACTCATCCGCCCCGGCACCGGCAATCGCCTGCGCGCACGCCAGTGTCAGGCTGGTGTCTTCGTAACCCAGCCGCATTTTTGCGGTTACCGGCGTGGCCGCTGGCACCGCGGCACGCACGGCGCTGACAATCTTGAACAGCAGCTCCGGCTCCTTCAGCAGCACGGCGCCACCGCGATGCCGGTTGACAGTAGGTGCCGGGCAGCCAAAATTGAGATCGACAGCCGATGCCCCCATTGCCGCAGCACGCACGGCGTTGGCCGCAAGCCAGTCAATATCCGACCCCAGCAGCTGCACCCGCAATGGCGTACCACTACGGGTAGAGGAAGCGTTGTGCAGCTCCGGAGCCAGCCGCAGGAAGGTGCGCGTAGGCAGCAGCGAGTTGGTAACCCGCACAAACTCGGTCACACACAGATCGATGCCACCAATGCGCGTCAGAACATCGCGCATGATGTCATCAACCAGCCCTTCCATCGGAGCCAGAACGATTTTCATGAAACATGCCAGTAAACGGGAGCAGGGATTGTATAGAAGCCGGTCCGCACAGACCACGACAACCGTCCATCCATAGCACGGCAATGCCACCGCCCGGGCGATCTGCATGGCACCGGCCACTGGTCGCCAGCGCAGCTGGGCTTGACGCCACCGGGCAAAATCCGGATTCTCGCCGCTCTTTTTTTCCGGCCCACCCACAGGAACATCATGACCGATAAACGAGCCATCATTATCGACACCGACCCCGGACAAGATGATGCCGTAGCCATTCTGGCCGCACTCGGTGCCGCCGAGCTGGATGTACTGGGCATTACCGCCGTTGCCGGCAACGTGCCATTGGCGCTGACCCAGCGCAACGCACGCATCATCTGCGAGTGGGCCGGCCGACCGGAAGTACCCGTATTTGCCGGTGCGGAAGCGCCACTGCTAAGGCCACTGGTGACAGCCGAGCATGTGCATGGCAAGACCGGCATGGATGGTGTGCCACTGCACGAACCAGCCATGCCGCTGCAACAGCAGCATGCGGTGGATTTCATCATCGATACCCTGCGACAGCGCCCCGCCGGCAGCGTCACCCTGTGCGCGCTGGGACCGCTGACCAACCTGGCGCTGGCATTGCGCATGGCACCGGACATCGCACCGCGCATCCGGGAAATCGTACTGATGGGCGGCAGCTACTTTGAAGGTGGCAACATCACCCCGGCCGCGGAGTTCAATATCTACGTCGACCCGCATGCCGCCGATGTCGTACTGCGCTGCGGTGCGCCTATCGTCATGATGCCGCTGGACGTCACCCACAAGGCCCGCACCTCGGCCGAACGCATCAAATGGCTGCGCGCCCTGCCCAACCGTGCCGGCAATCTGGCTGCAGATACCATGACCACACGGGAGCGTTACGACGTGCAGCGCTACGGCGAATTCGGCGCGCCATTGCACGACCCGACCGTGATCGCCTATCTGCTGCAACCCGTCCTGTTCGCCGGCCGCAAGGTAAATGTCTGCGTGGAAACCGGCAGCGAGCTGACCCTGGGCGCCACCGTCATCGACTGGTGGGGCGTCAGCGGCCGTGCGGCCAACGTCCAGTACATGACCGAAATCGATGCCGACGGATTCTTCCGCCTGTTGGCGACCTGCCTGGGGCAATTACCATGAACCCAACCCACAACATCACGCACCCCGCGCTACCGACAGGCCGCTACCAGCATTACAAGGGCGGCATGTACCAGGTACTGGGCGTGGCACGCCACTCCGAAAGCGGAGAGTTCCTGGTGGTCTATCGCCCGCTATACGGCGAAATGGCGCTATGGGTGCGCCCGCTGGGCATGTTTACCGAGCAGGTCGAGGTCGACGGCCAATCCCAGCCGCGCTTTCGCTTGCTGCAGGCCGACTGATTACTGCGCATGCAAATTTTCCGTACCGACCAGTTTCCGCTGCCACTACCAGCCGGACACCGCTTCCCGGCCGAAAAATACGCCTTGCTGGCGAATGCCGTTGCCAAGCTGGCTGCGGCCCAGCTGGAGACGGCGCCGGCAGCCACAAAAAGTGAACTAATGCTCGCGCATGCGGCCAACTATGTTATGGCCTTGTTCGATGGCAGCATCGACGCCAGCATCATGCGCGAGATTGGCCTGCCCTGGAGTGCAGCGCTGGTAGAGCGCAGCGCCCGCTCGGTCGGCGCCACCATCGGCGCGGCGCGGAGTGCGCTGCACTACGGCGCCGGCATCAATCTGGCGGGAGGCACCCACCATGCAGGCCATAGCAAGGGTGGCGGTTTTTGCGTGTTCAACGATGTGGCCGTCGCCATCCGTCTGCTACAGCAGGAGGGGCGCATTCGCCGCGCGGCGGTTATCGACCTGGATGTCCATCAGGGCAATGGCACCGCCGAGCTGTTCCAGCATGACAGCAATGTTTTTACCTTGTCGCTGCATGGCGAAAAGAACTTCCCGTTCCGCCGCGTGCCGTCTACGCTGGATGTGGGGGTTGCCGACAACACCGGGGATGGCGTTTACCTGCAGTTGCTTGATGACGCACTGCACACCCTGGCGGCCAACTTCCAGCCGGATCTGGTGTTTTACCTGGCCGGCGCCGATCCTTTTGCCGGCGACCGCCTTGGCAGGCTGTCGCTAAGCAAGCAAGGATTGCTTGCCCGTGACTGTCGCGTGTTCGACCTGTGCGAACAGCAGCGATGGCCAATGGTGCTGGTCATGGCCGGCGGCTACGCCGTTCCGATCAGCGATACGGTCGATATCCATTTGCAGACAGTGCGAGAGCTACTGTCGCGTCATCACCCGAAAGGAGGTTGATCTATGGAACTTGTTAAAGCCACATTTGCCGGCGGTTGCTTCTGGTGCACAGAGGCTGTCTTCCGCCAGCTGGACGGGGTTGTTGATGTCACCCCGGGCTATATAGACGGACATCTGGAGGACCCGGATTACGAGCGTGTCTGCCACGGCAATACCGGCCATGCCGAAGCTGTCGAGCTGATGTACCAGCCGGACAGAGTCAGCTACCAGACCCTGCTGCAAGTATTCTTCCTGACTCATGACCCGACAACACTCAATCGTCAGGGACATGACATCGGCTCGCAGTATCGCTCGGCGATATTTGCCCACGATCAGGCGCAGTTACAGGCAGCCCGCGACATGATCGCCAATCTGGAGGCATCCGGCAGTTACGACGCACCCATCGTTACCGAAGTGAAGATGGCCCCGCGTTTCTATGCTGCCGAGCACTTCCACCACAATTACTTCTCGCACAACCAGACAGCCGGCTACTGCCAGATTGTCATCGCACCCAAGCTGTACAAGCTGCACGAACAGCACCCGGAGTTGCTGAAAGCCTGAATGGCTGCGGGGCCGGCAACAACCGCCCCGTCCAGACTCCCCGGCGGGTAACCATGCGTTACAATGGCGGCATTGCCTGCGCCAGTCATATGTCATCGCCGATGCCCACAAGAAAACCAGAGAAACCTTTTGCCAGCATGCCCTCGCTTGATTCCTGGTGGCGCATGATTGGTGACCTCTCCATCCGGGTTAAGGCCAGCTTTGTCCTGTTATGGCTGTTGCTGTCACTGGCCATCCTGCTAGCCGCCCTGTTCCTGACAGAAGAAAGCCGTCAGCAGCAATTCGAATCGGCCACCCTGCACATCAAGAAAACCCTGGAAGAACGACTACTGATCTGCGAAACCGCCATTTACGGTTACGCCGGTCTTTCCGCTGCCGATCATGGCAGCAGCCAGAACCGCTTGCGGCAATTCGCCCAGAACATCGGCACCCGTTATCCCTATATCTACCTGATGGGTCTCCAGCCCACCGTCACGCTGGCAGAACGTGCCAGCTTTGAAGCAGCGACCAGTTTTGGCAACAAGCAGCCGTTCACCATCCGGGATTACAGCGGCAAAGCAGGTAGCGGCTGGCAGGATGCCCGTTTCTGGCGCCCTGCCCCCGCGCGGCCGTATTACATACCGCTCGCCGACACCCAGCCGGCGAGTGCCCGTCGTTACGATTTCATGCTTGGCCTTGACCTCGCCCGCGACCCGACCCTTGGACCGGCCGTCAGTCAGGCGATCCGCAGCGGCGAGATCGAGGTCACGCCACCCTTCAGGCTGCAGGACGGCGAACACGGCTTTGGCTACCTCAAGGCGATCTATCGGGATGGCGTATTGCCGGAAACCGTGGCAGACCGGCAGCAAGGCGTGATCGGCATCATCCTGCTAGGCGTTCGCGCCGAAGCACTACTAGCCGTGCAAGGTGACAATGACCGCCAGCTGGACTTGCGCCTGCTACCCAACAACCCCCAACAGCAGGCAGGCAGCATCAGCAGCCCTCCTGCACCATCGATCTCGGTTGGCAGTAGCGGCTGGCTGCACAAACTGTTGCAACCATCCCGCCAGATGCAGCTAGCCATCGAACGCGACTACTTCCCGTACCGGCTGGAGGTCTTCCGCCACGAAGACGCCAACCACATCCCGCTACCGCTATATGGCCTGGCAATGGGGTCCGCTGCCTTCATCACGGCTTTACTACTGCTCATTGCCGCTTCACAGAATAACGAGCGGCTGCAGAGCGAGCGATACCACGAGACCTTGCAACGCGAGCGCCAGCAAGCCTTGATAACGCTGGAAAGCATCGACGATGCGGTACTGGTACTGGATTGCGACTATCAGGTGGAGTATTTGAACCCCAAGGCCGCCTTGCTGCTTGGCGTGACGCAGACACGTGCTGTCGGCATGCAGCTGGAGCTGGTGTGGCGCGTGCGCTTTGAACTGGCACGCGAGGCCATTACCGACCCGGTAAAGGCATGCCACCAGCAGTTGCAGCGGGTGGAACTACCCGAGAATGCCTACCTGCTGCGCCCGGATGGCCAGGGCGCCTTTATCGAAGGCACCGTCTCGCCGCTACTGGACCCGGACGGCGCGCTGCGCAGCATCGTCATCACCTTCCGCGACATGGCACCGCTGCGTCAGCGTATGGCCGAGGCACTGGAACGCAGCGAGATGCGGCTGAAACAGCACCAGGCGGAACTGGCACGGGTGACCCGTATCAACACCCTCGGCGAGATGACATCCGGCATCGCGCATGAAATCAACCAGCCGCTGTCCGCCATCGTCAGTTATAACGAGGCCTGCCTCAGCATGCTGGATGACGAGGAGCCGGATCGCATCCTGCTCAAGACCGCACTGTTCTCCTCGGTAAAACAGGCGCAAAGAGCTGGGCATATCGTCAAAAAACTAAGAGAATTCGTCGCCAGCAAGCAGGCAGAGCTAGCCGCAGTCGATGTCAACCAGGCCGTGCTCAACGTCATTACGCTGATCGAATCCGAGTTGCGCGACCACGCCGTGACCATAGACACCGACCTTGCCCGGGACCTGCCGCGCGTGCGTGCCGATGCCATCCAGATGGAACAGGTTGTCATGAACCTGTGCAAGAACGCCATGGAAGCACTGATGGATCTGCCCGGCGAGCGCCGCCTGTTCATCTATAGCGAGCCACGCGGCCAACGTGTGCGCGTCGGCGTGCGCGACAATGGCCCGGGCATGCCGGCAGAAACCCTGCAGAAGGTGTTCCAGCCGTTTTTCAGTTCCAAGTCGCAAGGCATGGGGCTGGGGCTGACCATCAGCCACACCATTATCGAAAACATGGGCGGCGTCCTGCACGCCGGCAATCTGGAAACCGGTGGCGCCGAATTCTATTTCGAACTGCCCATGATCAAGCCGCTAGGCGTAACAGAAGGAGAACTAGCGTAATGCCAGCCATGACCCCGACGATCTATGTCATCGATGACGATCCTGCCGTGCGCGACTCGCTGGCCCTGCTGATCGGCACCCAGGGCATGCGCGTGCAGTCCTTCGAGCACGCCGAGGCATTCCTGCAGCGCTTCCATCCGGACGAGATCGGCTGCCTGGTACTGGACATCCGCATGCCGGAAACCTCCGGCCTCGCTTTGCAGGACATCCTGAACCTGCGCGACATCCGCATGCCGATCATTTTCATTACCGGCCACGGCGACATCGAAGAATGCCGCCGCGCTTTCCGTGGCGGCGCGGTAGACTTCCTCACCAAACCGATCAATGCCACGCAACTGCTGGACAGCCTGAAAAAAGCCATTCGCCTCAGCATCCAGCAGCAGGAACAGGTTGCCGCCACCCAGGATGTACGCCAGAAGCTGGAACGTATTACCGACCGCGAGCGGCTGATCCTGCGCCACGTGGCGGAAGGCTTGTCAAGCAAGGAAATCGCCCGCGAGCTGGAACTGTCGCCACGCACGGTAGAAGCACACCGTGCCAAACTGTTCGAAAAACTGGAAATCAATTCGCTGGCCGAGCTGGTGCGCTTTTATCTGCGCGCGCTGGAAGCCACCCAGCCCGGCCAATAGCAAGCACCCATCATGACCCGACTCTTCAACAAAATCGGCCTGGTTGCCCGCCACGGCAAACCGCACATCATCGAATCGCTGCTGGGGTTGGCCGCACACCTGACCTCGCGCGGCCTGCACGTGCTGGTGGACAAGGAAAGCTGCAACCAGCAACAGGTTAGCGGCTATCCGCTGGTCGAGCGCGACGACCTTGGCAAAATGTCCGATCTGGTGATCGTACTCGGCGGCGACGGCACCATGCTGTCGGTAGCACGGGTGCTGGCGCCCTATCGCGTACCGCTGGTCGGCATCAACCAGGGGCGACTGGGCTTCATGACCGACATTCCACTGCACGAAATGCTGGTTGCAGTGGACGGCATTCTCGACGGCCAGTTCGTACCGGAAGAGCGCATCCTGTTGCAAGCCTCGGTGATCCGCGAGGACGCCGAAGTTGCCAGCGCCCTGGCACTGAACGACGTGGTGATCAGCCGCGGCTCGCTGGGTTCGATGATCGAATTCGAGGTCTTCGTCGACAACCAGTTCGTCTATAGCCAGCGCTCCGACGGCCTGATCATCAGCACCCCGACCGGCTCCACCGCCTACTCGCTGGCCTCCGGCGGGCCTATCCTGCACCCCACGCTGCAGGCCTTCGCACTGGTGCCGATCTGTCCGCAATCGTTGTCCAACCGGCCGATTGCGGTCAGCAACAACTGCGAGGTGGAGTTCATGCTCACCCGCGGCCTGGACACCAAGGTGCATTTCGATGGCCAGTCACACTGCGACCTGATGGAAATGGACCGCGTGATCGTCCGCAGCTACCGCAATACGCTGAAGATCCTGCACCCGGTCGGCTACAACTACTACGACATGCTGCGCCACAAGCTCCATTGGGGCGAGCGCCTGCTGTGAGGCATCCATGCTGCTTTCGCTTAACGTCAAAGATTTCGTCATTGTCGATCAACTGCAACTGGAGTTCGCGCCCGGCTTCACCGTGCTGACAGGCGAAACCGGTGCCGGCAAATCCATCATCCTCGATGCGCTGGGCTTATTGCTTGGTGATCGCGCCGAGGTGAGCCAGATCCGCGAAGGTGCCGAGCGCGCCGAAATCGCCGCCCAGCTCGACATCCGCCAGCAGCCGGACCTGATTGCCTGGCTGGCGGAAAACGAACTGGCCGGCGACGATGGCGAGCTGCTGATCCGTCGCATCGTCGACCGCGGCGGCCGATCGCGCAGCTTCATCAACGGCATGCCGGCCACCCAGGGCCAGCTCAAGGCGATGGGCGAGTATCTGGTCGACATCCACGGCCAACACGCCCACCAGTCACTGGTGCGCCCCGACGCGCAGCGCGAGCTGCTGGATGCCTACGCCGGCGCCAGCCAGCTGGCCCGTGACACCCGTGCGGCCTGGCAGGACTGGCAGCGCGCCCGCAAGGCGCGCGAGGACGCCGACAAGCAGCAGCGCGAATCCGAAGTGGAGCGCGAGCGGCTGACCTGGCAAATCAGCGAACTGAGCGAACTGGGGTTGGCCGCAGACGAATGGCCGCAGCTGAACCAGCTGCACAGCCGGCTGGCCAACGCCGCCGAACTGGCACAGTCGGCCCAGTCCGCGGTGGATGTGCTATCGGAAATGGACGGCAGCTGCCTGACGCTGCTGTCACAAGTGCAGAGCCGGCTGGGCAAACTGTCAGGCTACGACACCCGGCTGGCGGAGTCGCTGGCGCTGCTGGATTCGGTCGATGCCGAGCTGCGCGAGGTGGTGTACAGCCTGCGCGACTACGCCAGCGGCTTCGACGAAGACCCGGGCCAGCTGGCCGATGTCGAGGCCCGCATCAATGCACTGATGAGCGCGGCGCGCAAATACCGTTGCCAGCCGGAAGACCTGCCGAAGAAACTGGCCGACTGGACCCAGCAGCTGGCGGAACTGGAAGCCGCCACCGACATCGAGGCACTGAGCACCGCGGAAAGCGTGGCGATGGCGCGTTACCGCGCCCAGGCCGAATCACTGTCCGCCAAGCGCCGCCAGGCCGCCGCCGAGCTATCGGAGCGCATCGGCCGCGAAATGCAGCGCCTGGCGATGGAAGGTGCCCGCTTTGCCATCGAGCTGTCCGCCGCCAGCGAGCCGACCGCGCACGGTCTGGAAACCATCGAATACCTGGTGGCGGCCAACCAGGGCAGCACACTGCGGCCGCTAGCCAAGGTCGCCTCCGGTGGTGAGTTGTCGCGCATCAGCCTGGCGATGCAGGTGGTGATCAGCCAGGTCGCCAGCGTGCCGACACTGATCTTCGACGAAGTGGATGTCGGCATCGGCGGCCGGGTGGCGGAAGTGGTCGGCAAGCTGCTGAAACAGCTGGGCGAGCGCTATCAGGTACTGTGCGTTACCCACCTGCCGCAAGTCGCCTCCTGCGGCAACCAGCACTGGCGGGTCAGCAAGGCGGCGGAAGGCGGCCGCACCGTCAGCCGCATCGCCGCGCTGGACGCCGAGGCCCGGATACTGGAGATCGCCCGCATGCTGGGTGGCGAGGACATCACCGCCACCACCCGCCAGCACGCCAGCGAGATGTTGGCCGCAAATGCCTGAACGCCCCGCAAACAAAACCCGGCCATACGCCGGGTTTTTTCATGCCTGCCGCCAGGCGCAGTACAGTTCGCCACACATCGGCACGCCTGACTCCTGCCGCAGTGTCACCGGCCGGCACTGCCAGCGGGCAAAACCGGCTGCGGCCAACTGCTTAGCCAGGTACTCCGGCCTATGACTGTAGCGGCCGCTACTATTGAGATGGAAACCGCTCGCTGCAGTGTCCGACAGCAATTCGCTGGAAAACACCAGCATCCCGTCTGGCGACAGACAACGGGCGATGGCAGGCAGCACCTGCGACAAGTCGCCGATGTAGATGAAGGTATCCATGCATACCGCTAGGTCGAAGCGCTCGTCCTGCTGCGTCAGCCACGCACCCAGCTCGGCCTGTAGCAGCTGCTGGTACACCCCTTTCGCCTGCGCCTCGCGCAGCATGCCGGCACTCAGGTCCACCCCCAGCAGATAGCGGGCATACGGCGCCAGCTCGGCGCCGATCAAACCGGTACCGCACCCCAGATCGGCGATGCGCCAGCCGGCTTGCGGCCAACCCTGCTCCACCGCCAGGGCCGCCACCAGCGCCGGCCCCTGATAGCCCAGTTCGCCCAGCTTGCGCTCGAAGCTGGTAGAGAACTGATCGAAAGCCTGCTGCACATAGGCATCGCTGCAGCGCGGTGGCACCGCGTCGCCACCGCAGGCCGCCAGCAAGTGCCGGGCGATGGCATTATCCGGCTCGCGCTGCAGCCACTGCTGCAGCAAGGCCTGCGCTGCCTGAGGCTGGCCGATTTCGCTCAATGCCTGCGCCAGCGTCGCCGGCGGGTGCTTGGCGGCACCTTCGCAGACAATGCCGCGGTAGTTGCATTGCTGCGCCAACGCGGCGTCACCGGCCGCCGCATGGTGGGCGGAAAGCAAAAACCAGGCATCCGGCAACTCCGGTTGCAGTTGCAAGGCCTGCACCCACGCCTGCTCGGCCGCGTCGCCATTACCCAGCGCCGCCTCGCTGGCGCCCAGATTGGTCCAGAAAAAGTACTGCCCACCATCGCGGGCCAGCGCGGCACGAAACGCCAGCACCGCGTCGGCAAACTGTCGCAGGCTGGCGCAGACAATCCCCAGGCTGAACCACCATGCCGCCGGCTCCGGCTTCGCCGCCACCGCCTGCTGCAACCACGGTAACGCCTCGGCATCGCGCCCCTGCTGATGCAGCGCGCAGCCCAGCCAGTGCAAACCGGCAGCATCGTCAGGGTTGGCCGCAAGATGCTGGCGGTACAGCACCTCGGCGGCGGCAAGATCGCCAGCAAGATGCTGGCGCTGGGCTAGCTGGAACAGGGTGTTATCGGCAGACATGGCACGGGTAGCGGGTAATCAAGCGGCCACTATAAGAATTTTGCCCGCGGCTTGCCAGCCATGCCGGCAACAACAAGGGCGTGCGCCCGTTGGCCGCACGCCCTTGCACTATCACCCACACGACAGCAACAGACGCGCCGTTACTTCACCGCCGCCACGAAGTCGCCGAACGCTGCCACCAGCCGCTCGACATCGGCCTCGGTGGTGTCCGGGCACACCAGAATCATGTTGTGGAACGGCGTGATCAGCAGGCCACGGTTGAGCAGGAACAGGTGCACGATATGTTCCAGTTCGCTATCCAGAATCTTGTCGACCTCGCTGCCGTTAACTGGCGGCACGGCGGTGAACTGGAATTCGGTACGCGCGCCGATCTGGGTGACGCACCACGGCAGCTGCTGCTGTTCAATTACCCGGCGCAAGCCTGCGGCCAACCTTTCCGCCAGTGCGAACATGTACTGGTAGGCGCTATCGGTCATCACTTCCGCCAGGTTGGCGCGCATCGCCGCCATCGCCAGCAGGTTGGCAGTGAGCGTGGTGCCGATGCCGCTATGGCCGGGCGGCGCGTTGCGCTTGGCCTCTTCGGCGCGGCGGGCAGTGTCCTCGCTGAAGCCGTATACCGCGCACGGCACCCCGCCGGCCACCGGTTTGCCGACCACCAGCAAGTCGGGGCGCAGACCGTGGGCGCGGGTGTAGCCGCCGGGGCCGCTGCTGATGGTGTGGGTCTCGTCGATCAGCAGCAAGGTGCCGTAACGCTGGCACAACGCCTGTGCCGCCTGCCAGAAGCCGGGCTGCGGCAGCACCATGCCGATATTGGTCATCGCCGGTTCGGCCAGCAGGCAGGCTACTTGGCCATCCTGCAACGCGGCTTCCAGCGCCGCCAGATCGTTGAATTCCACGCTGCGGGTGTGCTGGGTGATGTCGTACACCTGCCCCAGCAGGCTGTCGCGGGTTTGCGGCTGGCCGTCCACCAGATCGACAAACACGTCGTCCACCGTGCCGTGGTAGCAGCCGTTGAAGATCAACACCTTGCTGCGATTGGTGATCGCCCGCGCCCAGCGGATGGCGAAGCGGTTGGCATCCGAAGCCGACAGCGCGAACTGCCAGTACGGCAGGCCGAAGCGGCGTGCCAGCTCCTGCGCCACCCATACGCCGTCTTCGCTGGGCAGCATGGCGGTGTAGCCGCGCTGCGCCTGGCGGGCGATGGCCTCGGCCACCGGCTTGGGGCTGTGGCCGAACATAGCGCCGGTGTCGCCGAGGCAGAAATCCACATAGTCGTGGCCGTCGGCGTCGGTGAAGCGCGCGCCCTGGGCGGCGGCGACGTACAGCGAGAACGGTGTCGACCAGTCGTTCATCCAGTGCAGCGGCACGCCGAACAGCAGATGGCCGGCAGCGTTGGCCGACAGCTCGCGCGAGCGCGGCATGCGGCTGATGAAAGTGTCGCGCTCGGCGTGGTACAGCGCCTGGGCCTTGTCCCAGTTGATGCCGTGGCGGGTGCTCATGATGCTCTCCTTGTCATTCTGATTTGGTGCCGGCGGCGGCCAACGTTGGCCGCAAGCGGTTATACGTGCAGCTGCAGGTGCTCGCGTTCCCAGGCGGTGATGCCGCGATTGAAGGTTTCGAACTCTTTTTCCTTCACCGCGCAGAACGCCTGCACGAACTCCTCGCCCAGGATCTCGGCCAGTTCCGGGCAATCCTGCATCAGCTCCACCGCGTCCTCCAGGCTGCGCGGCAGCTCGTAGTCAAGGTCGTAGGCGCTGTCGTTCATCGGTGCCGACGGCTCGATCTTGTTCACCATGCCCAGATAACCGCAGGCCAGGGTGGCCGCCATCGCCAGATACGGGTTTACATCCACGCGGGGCACGCGGTTTTCCAGCCGGCGCGCGGCGGCGCCGGACGGCGGAATGCGGATGCCGCAGGTGCGGTTGTCGTAGCCCCAGCGCACATTGATCGGCGCGGCGGTGTGGCGGCTCAGGCGGCGGTAGCTGTTCACGTACGGCGCCAGCATCGGCATCGCCTGCGGCAGGTATTTCTGCATGCCGCCGATGTGGTGGAAGAACAGTTCGCTGGCACTGCCATCCGCTTGCGAGAAGATATTGTCGCCGCTTTCGCTGTCCACGATGCTCTGGTGGATGTGCATGGCACTGCCCGGCTCGCCTTCCATCGGCTTGGCCATGAAGGTGGCAAAGATATTGTGACGGTAGGCGGTTTCGCGCACCGCACGCTTGAACAGGAATACCTGATCGGCCAGCGCCATCGCGTCGCCATGGCTGAAGTTGATCTCCATCTGGCAGGCGCCCACCTCGTGGATCAGCGTTTCCACATTCAGCTTGGCCGCTTCGCAAAATGCCGACAGTTCCTGGAAGAACGGGTCGAAATCGTTGACTGCGTCGATGGAGAACGACTGGCGGCCAACCTCGGAGCGGCCGGCGCGGCCGGATGGCGGACGCAGCGGCTCGTGCGGATTGGTGTTCTGGCGGATCAGGTAGAACTCCATCTCCGGCGCCACCACCGGGCGCCAGCCGCGGTTTTCGTACAACTTCAGCACCTTGCGCAGCACGGCACGCGGCGAAAAGCCCACCGGGCGACCATCGAAGTCCTCGCAGTCGTGAATCACCACCGCCACCGGCTCGATCGCCCACGGCACCAGGCGGATGGTAGCCGGATCCGGCTTGCACACCATGTCCGGATCGTTGGCGCCGGCAAAGCGCTCGAACTCGGCAAATTCGCCATTGACGGTAATGGTCAGCACCGCCTTGGACATTTTCATGCTGTCCTCGGCCAGAAACAGTCCCTTGGGTACGATCTTGCCGCGCGCCATACCGGTCATGTCCGGTATCACGCATTCCACTTCGTGGATGTTGTGCTCGCGTATGAACGCGGCCAGTTGCTCATTCATGCTGGTTCTCCTCCGGTTTTGTGGCTGTTCTGACCGCAGCTGACACCGGCTCTGCTTACACAGGCAAACGGGCAGATACGGCTGCAGAACAGCGTATGCTGCGCATCGTAAATTTGATCAAATAGCCATGTCAACATTTGATCAAATTTAAAGTTGCGGTGGATTGCCGCTCTGCTATGCTGGCGGCCAACCTTGTTAGCCCGCCGACCATGAAGACCGAATCCGCCTCCACCCTGCAGGACGATACCTACGACAAATTGCGCCACATGCTGATGCTGGGGCGCTGGCTGCCGGGCGAGCGGCTGAAGATCAACCACCTCGCCAGCGAGCTGGGTGTCAGCCAGATGCCGGTACGCGCCGCGCTGCAACGGTTGGCCGCAGAAAAGGCGCTGGTGAACATCCCCAACTGCGGGGTGACAGTGCCGCAACTGACGGTGGCACAGTTCGATGACATTCTGCAGAACCGCATCCTGCTGGAAGGTGAAGCAGCGTTTCTCGGTGCGCAGCGGCTGGATGCCGCCGGCCGCGAGCAGCTGGTTTCGCTGTGCCGGCAGATGGATGTGGCCATCGCCGCCGACGATGTGAAGGGCTATCTCGATGCCAACGAGCTGTTCCACCTGCAGCTGTACCTGGCGGCCAACTCGCCGCTACTGCTGTCGCTGATCGAGACGGTGTGGCTACACGTCGGCCCGATCTCCAACCAGCTGCACCAGGACCTGGAGGTGTGGAAAACCATGAACGACGCCCACAGCGTGCTGATTTCCGCGCTGCAAAATAACGATGCCGACGGCGTACGAGACGCCATCGCCCAGGACTTGCGCACCGCCGGCAGCTACCTGCGCCGCCTGTGCCTGCCATGAAACACGGAGCCCCCATGCCGGACTACCAGCCAGTCGAACTGGCCAAATGCTATCGCCTGCTCAACCACGGCCCCACGGTATTGGTGACCAGCGCCCATGCAGGCCGCGCCAATGTGATGGCTGCCGCCTGGAGCATGCCGCTGGATTTCAACCCGCCCAAGGTGGCGGTGGTGATCGACAAGGCCACGCTCAGTCGCCAGCTGATCGAGGCTTCCGGCGAGTTTGTTCTGAATGTACCGGTGAAGGCGCAGGCCGCCGCCGTACTGCAGGTCGGCTCGGAAAGCGGGCTGCAAGTAGCCGACAAATTCGCCGCCAGCGGTCTCTCTGCCGAGCCAGGCCATACTGTTGCCGCGCCACACGTGGCCGGCTGCGCCGGCTGGCTGGAGTGCAAGCTGCTGCGCGAGACGCACAACCAGCAGCAATACGACCTGTTCATCGGCGAAGTCATCTCCGCCTGGGCCGACCCGGCGCTGTTCAAGGACGGGCACTGGCAACCGATAGCAGACGATGCCAAGCGCACGCTGCACTACATCGCCGGCGGGCACTTCTTTGCCATCGGCGACGCATTCGAGATCGCGCAGCCGGATTGACTCCGCTGCGGCAATAGAAAAAGGCAGACCCTAGGGTCTGCCTTTTTGCTGCCGATGCGGCCAACGTTGGCCGCAACCATTTCAGCTGACGTGGATAGCCGGCGCGCCGTCGGCCAGCACGCCGATGCGGCTGGCGTACCCGAAGCCGGCGGCGTGGAATAGCTGCAGCACCTGTTCCGCCGCTTCCGGCGCTACCGCCACCAGCAAGCCACCGCTGGTCTGCGCATCGGCCAGCACCCGCAGCTGCCACTCGGCCACGCTGTCGGCGCAGTGCACGTCGGCGCCGAAGCTGGCCAGATTGCGCTCGATAGCACCCGGGCCGATGCCCTGCTCGGCAAAGCCGCGCGCCTCACGGATCACCGGTACGCTGGCTATGTCCACATACGCAGCAAGGTTGGAGCCACGGCAGATTTCCAGCAAATGCCCCAGCAGGCCAAAACCGGTAACGTCAGTGAGCGCATGCACCGCATCCAGAGGCGCCAGTTGGCCGCCCACCTTGTTAAGCTGGGTGGTGGAGGCAATCAGCGCACGGTAGCCCGCATCGTCCAGCAGACCCTTCTTCATTGCCTGCGCCAGCACGCCCACGCCCAGACCCTTGCCCAGGATCAGCACGTCGCCGGCCTTGGCATCGCAGTTGCGCTTGATCTGTTCCGGGTGCATCAACCCCATCACCACCAGGCCGTAGATCGGCTCCGGCGCGTCGATGGAATGACCACCGGCAATCGGGATGCCCGCTTCACGGCACACGGACTCGCCGCCCTGCAGAATGTCGCGGATCACCTCGACCGGCAGGGTGTTCACCGGCATGCCGACGATGGCCAACGCCATGATCGGCGTGGCACCCATGGCGTAAATGTCGGAAATAGCGTTGGTGGCGGCAATGCGACCAAAGTCATGACCATCATCGACGATGGGCAGGAAGAAATCGGTGGTCGCCACCAGCGCCTGCTGATCATTGAGGCGGTAAACCGCGGCGTCATCGCTGGTTTCGCGCCCGACCAGCAAGTCCGGATACGGCAGCTGGTCCCTGGCGCCGGCAAGAATCGATTGCAGCACGGACGGTGCGATTTTGCAGCCGCAACCGCCGCCGTGAGACAATTGCGTCAATCTGATATCAGCCATGTAAAGAAGCCCACAAAACCATGTTGTTCAAGGCCGCGACCGTAGCACAGCTATCCCAGTTTGACGAGATCATCGACGTGCGCACACCGGCGGAATTCGCCGAGGATCACATCCCCGGCGCCATCAACTGCCCGGTGATGAGCGACGAGGAACGCGTGCGCGTCGGCACGCTGTACAAGCAGGTGTCGCCGTTCGAGGCGCGCAAGGTCGGCGCCGCCATTGCCGCCCGCAATATCGCCCGCCATCTGGATGAACAGTTTGCCGGCCACCCCAAGTCGTGGCGACCGCTGGTGTATTGCTGGCGCGGCGGGCAACGTTCCGGCTCGATGGCCATCATCCTGGCGCAGATCGGCTGGGCGGCGCACCAGCTGCAAGGTGGCTACAAGGCCTATCGCCATCAGGTGCTGGACGAGCTGGCCACCCTGCCCACACAGCTGGATCTGCGGGTGATCGGCGGCCCCACCGGCAGCGGCAAGAGCCGCCTGCTGGATGCCTTGGCGCAGGCCGGCGCGCAAGTGCTGGATCTGGAGCGGCTGGCGGTACACCGCGGCTCGGTACTGGGCCGCTTACCAGATAGCGAGCAACCCAGCCAGAAAGGTTTCGACAGCCAGCTGGTTGCCGCCATCAAGGCGCTCGACTTCTCCTGCCCGGTATTCGTGGAAGCGGAGAGCAAGAAGATCGGCTTTGTGTCGCTGCCGGATGCACTGTTCAGCCGCATGCATGCCAGCCCCTGTCTGCAGGTGGAAGTGCCACTCAAGGAACGCGTGGCTTTTCTGAAGCAGGATTACGAGTTCTACCTGAACCAACCGGAACTGCTGGTCACCCAGCTGGGCTTCCTGCGCAATGTCTACAGCAAGGCTCAGCTGGAGACCTGGAATGCCATGGCGCGCAGCGGCGACTTCGACACACTGGTTGGCGAGCTACTGCTCAATCACTACGACCCGCTGTATCGCCGCTCGCAAGGCAAGCACTACACCGCCGGCCAGCAGACCATCCAGATACCGGCACTGGACAGCGACAGCCTGGCGGCTGTGGCACTGCAACTGGCAGCCACGCTGTAATCCGGCCCATGGCTGGCCACCGCGTTGGCCGCATGCCGGCACGCACCCACGAAAAAAATCGCCACCTTCCCGGTGGCGATTTTTTTGGGGCAACACTAGCTGCTAGCTACTGCCCAACACACCCTCGACGGCCAACTCCAGGATGCGTTTCGCGGTCTGCATGTCGGCCTGGTGATAGGCCGACTTCAGGTACGGCACGAAATAGCTGGGGTCGTTGCTATCGGTCACGTTCGGCACTTCCGGCAAATCATTGATGTAGCAGAAGCGCAGGAACAGCTCGCCAGGGCGCGGCTCTTCGATACGCATACTCATCTGGCCACCGATGTGCTGGTCACTGGGCTCGGTGTGATAGTGCACCTCCAGCAGCTCGGTGAAGATCACTTTCTCTCGCACAACCAGACCGCCAAACTGCACCTCTCGCAACAAGACATCCTCGCTGCGCTCCAGAATGCGCGCTTCGCTGATGTTTTCGTCGAAGCGCTGCGGGTCTTCTGCCCGCAATACCAGCCCCTGCCATAGCTGGGAGCGACTGATGGTCAACCCCACTGGTTGCGGGTTGAACATCTGAACCAAGTGTTCGTATTTCATTTGCGACTCACGCCCTGTATCTGATGCTTGAATTGTAAGTCAGTCGCTAAAAAACAACAAAAATAGCACCTGCGGTGCCGTACATTTTAAAGCAAACACCAATATTTAAACTTTAATCAAACCATGATTAAAGCAAATGATTAATAAAAGTTACCACTGAGATTTATTGATTTTTTATGAAATGCATTTTGCATATTGCTGGTTTGTATAATGAAAGTAGTGTGCGAGAATACTTGGCTAGCCTCGCCAACGTTGGCAGACCCCGCTACCGGCAGACAAAGTCCGCACACCAATCACGGACCACCACAAGAAATGACCAGCAAGAATCAATACCTGCACCAGCCAGCCGTCATCGAATTCACTTCTCAGCTTACCCGCTGGCTCGACGGTGAAAGTTTTGGCGCCCACCAGTTCACCGTACGGGACAAGATTCTGCCGGCCGATTATGACCGTGAATTCTATGCCAGCACGCTAGAAGAAGCGTTCCAGCGTTTCTACTGGAACGGCCAGTATTTCGACGAAAACCAGACCCTGCTTGACCAGTACCGCCTGCGCTTGCGCGATGCCATGCGCGCTGGCGACAGTGCCGCACTGGTTGCTGTCATCGACGACGCCCTGCTATGGGGCTCCGGCGGCAAAGTCATCAAGCTCTACACCTTCAACCGCGACTGGGCAGTAGCTAACAGCCAGCAATTGCTGCAAAAAATGGGTAGCAGCCTGGCGATTCTGCAGTCGCCCGAGCCTGACACCACCGCCTTTGATGGCGATTTACGCATGAACGCCGGCTTCACCAAGGTATATGCGCTGGCCGGCGACAACATCATGATGTACGACGGCCGCATCGGCGCCGCCATGGGTTTCCTGGCCCGCCAGTTTTGCGAAAGCCGCCGCATCTTGCTGCCGGAGGCATTGTGTTTTCCGTGGGCCCCCGGCGCCTCGACCATGAACCGCAACCCCAGCACTGACCTGCTGCACTTCAAGCAGCTGGCCAATCGCAGCCGCTTTCACGCCGAATGGAAAATCAAGGCCGGCTGGATTGCCTGCGAGGCACTGAAAAAGACCACAGCATCCTGGTGTAGCGGCGCCAATGCGCTGCGCCATCTGGAAGCCGCGCTCTTCATGCTGGGCTACGAGATTCCATTGGCACACCGTAAAATCGGCAAACAGCGCCCGGCGCTCAGTCTGTAACAGCTATCAGGCCGCCTGTTTTGCCGTTACCGGCCATGCGGCCAACCGGCCCAGCCGCCACACCGCCAGCAGGCACATCCCGCCCCCCAGAGCGATGGTAAGCCGGGTATCCAGCAGGGTCAGACCACCGCCCAACAGCGCCACCAGCACATTGCTGATGCAAAACACGGTGGACAGCAGCCCCATTACCGCCCCCTGCCCGTGATGCGCAAATTGCTCGGCACACCAAGCCGGCAGCAAGGCGTTGTAGATCGCCAGCGGCAAACCAAGCGCTACCATCAGCAATATGCCGGGCACTGCGGGCAATACGGCCAGCACCAGCAGCCCCACCGCAACCAGCAAGGCATTGCGCCGCGCCAGTTGTAGCGGCTCGCTACCGTGACCCCGTCTGCCTAGCGTGGCACTGGATAACGCCATCAACAGACACAAGCCTGCCGTCACCCAGGCAATGCCGGTACTGCCAAGCCGCGCAAACTCCACCAGCCATAGCGGGTAGAACTCGTAGAAAGCGTTTACCCCCAGCGCAAACAGCAACTGCATCCAGAACATCGCCGCTAACAGTTTGTCCTGCCGCAGCAGACTGAAAGCATGTTGCCGACACACCACCTCAAGCAGCGACAAGCCCTGCAAACCCTTGGCCTCGCCGGTTTCCGGCAACACCCAGAGCAGGATCGCCAGACAAGGCAACAAGGTCAGCGCGCCGATCAGGAACGGCACCGGCTCACCCAGCGGCAAGGTAAAGCCGCCGATCATCGGCCCCACCAGCCACCCCATGTAGAGCACGGCATTCAGAATGGCAAAACTGCGGGACCGATCCAGCTGCGGATGCAAATCCGCCACGATGGCCCGCGCCACCGCAACATTGCCCTCGGTCACACCGGTAAGAAAACGCGCAAACAAAAACAGCAGATACCAGCGCATATCCAGCGCCCAGGCCGTCAGCAAATAACCCAGCAGCGTCATCACCAGGGTTGCCAGCAGGATACGGCGGCGACCCAGCCGATCCGACAGCGCACCGATGAAGGTACTCCCCAACAGAATACCCAGCGGGTTGGCCGCAAGCGCGATCCCCAGCAGTAGCTTTGGCGGCAGGCCGGCAAAGTGGTTGAAAGCATCCGCAGGCGCCTTTACAAAAATCGGCGCCAGGATCGGGTATGGCATGGCCACGCCCGCGGTGCTCATCAGCGCCACCAGGCATACCGCCAGCAGAATCAGTTTCGGGTGTGCAACTATCACGTAATCATCTTTACAAGGAATTGCCGCGCGTAAAGGCAACGGCTGGCATGCATATTAGCGCGTGCATCAGCAGGCGTATCCTGACCCAGCCGGCAGGCTGGCCGACAGAACCCACTCTAGTAGGCCGCCACAAAAAAAAGGCGTCGATTATACATGCCAAAGTCATTGACACGCATCCGGCTGACTGCCCGCACTGCAGCAGCGGCTATGTTTCTGGCATCATGCGGACACACCATCACCGGAACGCCATCATGAGCTCCAGCCGCATGCACTGGGAACAACTGCTATCCACCCGCCGCTTCAAGGTTCGCGATGGCGCCATCTGTGAAACCCGCACACCGGCGACGCTGGAAGGTGCTGCCGGCCTGCGCAGCGATTTTCACATCGACCACGACCGGGTGGTGTTCTCCAGCGCCTTCCGCCGCCTGGGGCGCAAAACCCAGGTCCATCCGCTCGCCCACAACGACCACACCCATAACCGGCTAACCCACAGCGTGGAAGTTGCCAGCGTTGGCCGCAGCCTTGGCAACCGCGTTGGCGCCATGCTGCAGGCCGCCGGCAGCCTGCCTGACGGTTACACCCCGTTCGATATTGGCGGTGCAGTACAGGTTGCCTGTCTTGCCCACGATATCGGCAACCCGCCATTCGGTCACACCGGCGAAGATGCGCTTCGCGAATGGTTCCGTGACCCGGCCCACAGCCAATGGCTGCACGGTCTGAGCGAAGCCGAGCGACAGGACATCCAGACCTATGAAGGCAATGCCCACGGCCTGCGCATGGTCGCCACCCTGGAGATGTATCGCGGCGAGGGCGGCATGCGCCTGACTTCGGCGGCACTGGGCGCCCTGATCAAATATCCGTGGACGTCGGATGCGCCTCCGGCCCAGGCCCGCGGCAAATTCAACCTGTATCGCACCGAGCTGCCCTACTTCGAACGCGTTGCTGCCGAACTGGGCCTGATCCGCAAAGGCGAAAAGCAGTGGGCCCGCCACCCGCTGTCCTACCTGATGGAAGCCGCCGATGACATCTGCTACGCCATTCTGGACCTGGAAGACGCAGTGGAAATCGGCATCCTCGATGTCCACGAGTTTGAAGCCCTGTTCAGCCACTTCGGCGAAATGGAGCGGGTATGGCGCACCGAGGACATCACCCAGAAGTGCGCCATGCTGCGCGGCATTGCCGTTGGCCGCTGCGTGGCCGAGGTTGCCGAAAAGTTCATGCTGCATCAGGACACACTGCTTGACGGCAGCTTCCAGGGCAAGGACCTGATCGACGTGTGCGCCCCCGACATCAAGCAAACCCTGCTGGCAGCCAAGGAGCTGGCCAGCCACAAGGTCTACCGCCACCGCACCAAGCTGGTAACCGAACTGGCATCCTACCCCTGCATCGGCACAGTACTGGATATCGTGGTGCCGGCGGTCTACACCAAGGTCACGCAAGGACCGCAGGCACTGAGCGCCCGTCAGGTGCTGGCGCTAGGTTTGTTGCCGGCAGAGCCGGAGCACGGCGGCAGCCTGTACCTGGCCTATATGGCAGTACTGGACTACATCGGCGGCATGACTGACAACTATGCGGCCAACCTGGCACGCGAAATTTCCGGCGTCGGCATCCTGTAGCTACCCGCGGCTGCCGGTCCGCCATGTACAGAGCGGCCGGCAGCCGAACAAAGCGTGCTACATATTGGTGCCAAACCACGGGAAACCCCTAGTCCAAGGCTTGGCCGATCAGCGCACAATGAGCGGCCACCCTAGCGAGCAGCAGCATGTTTGAACGCATCCTCTCCATCATCCTGCCGGTCCTGGTCATTATCGTGATTGGCTGGCTGTATGCCCGCCATAGCCGGCCGGACATGCGCGCCACCAACAAGCTCAATATGGATGTCTGCGTGCCACTACTGGTGTTTTCGGCGCTGGCAGCAAAGGACTTCCATCTTGCCGCACAATGGAAGCTGATGCCGGCGGCAGTGCTGATCGTTGTGGTCTCCGGCCTGCTTTGCTGGCCCATAGCCCGGTTGACCGGCATCAGTCTACGCACCCTGCTGCCGCCGGTCATGTTCAACAATTGCGGCAATATGGGGCTGCCGCTGGCGCTGCTGGCCTTCGGCCGTGAAGGTTTCAATGCCTTTGTAGTGCTGTTCGTTATCTCCAACCTGCTGCACTTCACCCTGGGCGCCTTCATTTTCAGCAGCCGCACCAGCCTGCGCAGCCTCGGCAAGAACCCCATCGTACTGGCCACCGCCCTCGGCCTGCTGTTCGGCCTTGCCGGCTGGCAGCTGCCGGACTGGCTGATGCGCGGCCTCAAGATGCTGGGCGAAATCACCATTCCGCTGATGCTGTTTGCGCTGGGTGTGCGCATGGTAGACGTCAGCTTCAAGGGTTGGCATATCGGCCTGCTGGGCGCGGTGCTGTGCCCGCTAACCGGCCTGCTTGCCGCTGCGACAGCCATTCCGCTACTGCAACTGGACACCAACCAGGCCGCACTGGTGATGCTGTTTGGCTCCCTGCCACCGGCGGTATTGAACTTCCTGATGGCGGAGTTGTATCAGCAGGAAGCCGACCGTATGGCATCCATCGTACTGCTCGGCAACCTGCTGAGCCTGCTGTTCGTGCCGCTCGGTCTGGCTTTTGCGCTGTAGCCCAAGGCAGGCTACAGTCTGTACTGCACTGCGGCGACCGGTTCGCCGCATTTTCATCTGTTGCCTCCGGAGGCCGCGTGACCAAACTGACCCGCTTCTGCCTGGTGCGCCACGGCGAAACCGCCTGGAATGCCGAGCGCCGCCTGCAAGGCCAGACCGACATTCCACTCAACAGCAGGGGCGAAGCGCAGGCCGAACATCTGGCCCAGGCCCTGCAACGGCGCGGCCAACGTTTCGACGCCCTGTACAGCAGCGACCTGAGTCGTGCCCACCGTACCGCCCTACCGGTTGCTAGTGCCCTGGGGCTGGATATCGCCTTGCTGTCTGACCTGCGCGAACGGCACTTCGGCGCACTGCAGGGCATCGCCCTGCATGAAGGCCCCAGCGCACAGCCCGTCGCGTGGCAAGCCTACGCCAACCGCAATGTAGAGCATGACCTGGAAGGCGGAGAAAGCCTGAACCAGTTTGCCCAGCGGGTCCGCACCGCCCTGGAGCGCATCGCCGCCGACCACCACGGCGAGACCGTGCTATTGGTGAGTCACGGTGGCGTACTGGACGTGGTCTACCGCATCGCCTGCGGCCAACCCCTGCATGAGCAACGCCGGGTACCCATTCCCAATGCCGCGCTCAACTGGCTGAGCCATGACGGACAGCAATGGCAACTGGAACGCTGGGCCGACGAATCACACCTGACACAATCACTGGACGAACTGTAAGCAATCACGGCTTTTACCGACTTATTGCCTTCTGCCAGGAGATCATCATGAGCGACAAAGTCTTCAAGACACCACAACAGTGGCGCGCACAGCTCACGCCGGAGCAATTCCACGTCACCCGCGAAGCCGGCACCGAGCGACCGTTTACTGGCGAACATTACTTTCACCAGCGACGCGGACGCTACCACTGCATTTGCTGCGATGCCCTGCTATTCAGCTCCAGCAGCAAATTCGACGCCGGCTGCGGCTGGCCCAGCTTCTGGGAAGAAGCCATCCCCGGCAGCATTGTCCGCCTGCGCGACACCAGCCACGGCATGATCCGCACCGAAGTCCGCTGCGCGCGGTGCGATGCTCACCTTGGACATGTTTTCGAGGATGGCCCCCCCCCCAGCGGGGAGCGTTTTTGCATCAATTCTGTGGCACTACACTTTGTGGAAGAAGCAGAATAATAAAAATCGCAGAAAGCCGTGTCTGGCCGGCATGAAGAAGATAAAGACTTGCCAGTTTATCTGACGGCCAGATTTGACTAAATCGGAAGAATCGACCAAACAAAAAAAGCCCTGAATTTCAGGGCTTTAATTTGAATCTTGGCGGAAGCGGTGTCCGTACAACAAAACAGATAAGCAGTTGATTTAACAGGAATCAATGGCGGAGTTTTTGCAATTCTTACCACGTAGATTACCACTATATCCAAGTCGCGACGGCGACAGGCGGCACGCCGACCAACACAACCCCACCACGACTTACCTGCACGGATTTGCAATGCAATCCAGCCATTCATATTCAATAACTTACAGCAAAACCGCCAGATCAACCACCGGTGCCCGCAAATAACCCACGCAGATGGGTTTCAAGCACATCAACCCTATCCGCGCAGCGGTTCAACTCCACCGCTACGGCGTCGGCTTCGCTGGCGAGTCCGACAAGAAATTCTGTAGCCGCGTCAGAAAGTTCGGCTCGTGGCGCTGGATCGGCTCCACCTTCGGCAACGTTGGCCGCAGTGCCTGCAGCTGGGCAGCTGGCAGGTTTGACGGGGATGGACAGGCGCAGCCGGCCAGCAGCAGCGTCAGCAAGAATGCGGTTCTTCTCGGCTTGAACATCGAGCAATCCTTTTCGGTAGCTTTCTTCTGCGGCCAACAGCTTGGTGGCGGCGACGGCATCGTCGCGGCGGCGCTGTTGCTGCAGGTCGTTAATGGTGGCGTTGTTGTCGCGCTCACGCGTGGCATCGGCCAGGTCGCGGGCGAGCGTGACAACCTGCTTGCCGTGGCTGTATGCCCACCAGTGCGAGCCGGCCAGCGCGGCCAGCAGCACCAGCCAGGGGATGGCTTTTCTCCACATGTTCAACCTTTCAGAATCTGCCCTGCCCGCGCCCAGATGGCGCGGCGGTCGTCGCGGCCGTTCTGGCCGCCATTGATGCGGCGGGTGATGGCGTCGAACGCACCCTTGTCGGCCAGCTCGTTGAGCCCGTTGTTGTGCCAGTACCAGGCCGCCGACAGCGCAGCGAACAGCGGCTGCTCCAGCAATTGCGGCTGCTGCACCAGGTCGACGCCCAGCGCAAAGCCGCACAGCTCATAGTTGCGGCGGCCGGTGATCTGGATCAGGCCGCGCCCGCAGTACAGCTGGCCGTCGCCGTCCTCCTCTGACGTGTTACCCAGCTGCGCGGCCAGCTTTCCGGTGTCGTACTTGGCCAGGTAGGCATTTCCGCCCAGCTCATGCAGGAAGTTGAACTGCCCGGACTCGTGCCCGATCTGCGCCAGATAGGCGGCCTGCCGCGCCACGGTGTTGATACCGAATGCCGCCATGGCATCGATCAATGGGCGCAAAAAAGCCCGCACGGCGGCGGGCTTGGCGAGGGGCAGGATCAGCGTCAGCTGGTTTTCAGTGGTCAGCAGCGGCATGGCGCGATCACCGGCAGCAAACGCAGCAAATCACCCGCCACGCACGGGGGAAGATGGTCGTTATACACCACCGGCATTTTCACTTCGTCCAGCCCGCTTTCGCTGGCATGCGCTACCGTGCCAGCACCATCACGCACCAGACGCACGGCCACGCCGCCCAGCGCCAGCGCAGCGTTCAGCTCATTGGGGAAACGGCAGTCATCCACCACCACCCGGCCGCCACTTGCCAGCACCGCCTCGACCTTGCGCCGCCAGGCATTGACCCAGATATCCCGTGCGATGAGTTCCCGCCCCCACTCGGTGCCGAGTGTCTGCATAGCGTGACGCGGCGTTTGTCCGCCCAGCAACGCGCACGGTTTTTCTTTCAGATCGCCCTCGATCTCGGCATCGGTCAAGCCGAGCGCGCGGATCATGTCCTTGAGCAAGCCGGCGAATTTGACTACCTGATAGCCATGCTTGACCAACTCGGCCGCGATGGTGGACTTACCCGAACCGGCAACACCGGCCAGGACGACGATTTTCGGCAACATAGCCTCTCCACAAAAGGAAAAACCCCGCACTTGGCGGGGCTTGAAATATGCAAATGGTTTGTTAAGCTGGTCGACAACCACCAGGAGACAGCGACATGGACCTGCAACCGTTTCTCGATCGAATCACGCCATTTTTCTGGCTGGCAGGCTTTGCCGGCATCATCGATATCGTGGTCTACCAGATGGCGCTGCACCACGCGCGGCTGGAGCTTGGCGACGAGCGCGAAGCCAGGTCACAAGCATGGGGGACCGGCAAGGTAGCTGCAGCAGCAGTTTTCATCCTTGGCGCGCTACTACTGAGCTACATCCTCTAAGCACAATCCCGCCAGCTCACCCACCCCGCCGCCGCCTCGTCTGCGGCCAACTTTGGCGCGTCATCCACATTCACCGGCATGCTGAAGGTGATGCCATGCTCCGGGTGAGTGATCCACAGCGCCTGCCGCGCGCGCTCAAAGCCGAAGTTATTGGCGTAGGCGTATTCGTCGTAGCCCTTGAGGCTGCCGTTGACGATCAGGCGCTGCAGCTGGATGAGCTGGTGAAAGTGGCCGATCATCAGCACGTCGTAGCCTTCGCCGATCTGGCCATCGCGGCTGCGCTTCTTGTGATCGCCACGGATGATCGGCCCGAGCGCACCGATCATGCCGTCGCCACCGCGGAATTGATCACCGTGCGACAGGCGGTAGCGCATGCCATAGACGCGCCAGCTGGCGTCCGACCCTTCCGGAATCAGGAAGGTGACGCGCGGATCCGCCTCGAACAGCTTGGCCAGGATGCCATACATCAGCCAGTCGAAGCTGGTATGGTTGCGCCCCTTGGCGCGGATCTTCTTGGTGTTACGGCCGTGGTTGCCGGACACACATGGCACGAACACCCTGCCGAACTCGTCTGCCAGCTGCTGGATACACCACTGCAGCACCCCAACCAGATCCAGCACCGTGGGCATGATTTCCATTTCGTTGGTGGCCTGCAGCTCTTCGTGAATATCACCGCTCACCATGTCGCCACCCAGCGCAAACACGATGCCCGGATAGCTGGCGCCGGCCATGCAGTTGCGCAGCAGATGAATGGTGCGCTCGATCATCTTGCGGGCGCGGCGATGGGCAATCGCCAGGTCATACTCGTTGACGCCACCGATCTGACGCGGGTCCACTTTCTCGGCCCAGTGCCAGTCGCTGGCAAACAAGGTTGGCACACCCAGGTCGCCAGCCTGCGCGCGGCGCTGCACCAGCCAGTCCGGCGTGTCAATTGGCGCTTTAGCCAAGCCGATGATCTTGCGGCGCACGTAGTCTGCGTCCAGCTTCTCGCTGGTGATCGCCCGCAACTGGGCTCGCAGCGCGCGCACTTCCGGGTCTGTGGCTTTGGCCTCCGGCTTCGCGGCAGCTTGGACCGCCGCCACATTGCCACGCTCGCGGATGCGCTGGCGACGCTTGCGCACCGCGCGGTCGCTGATGCCAAGCTGCCGCGCCACCTCGGCCACATCGTGCTGCTCCAACAGCCGCAGGAAATCCGCTTCGCTGACTTTCTTAGCCATCAGCCACCCTTTCAAAACAAAACGCCCGCGCATGGCGGGCTGGTTATTTTTTACGCAACAGCATGAGCAAGTACTGCGGGACTAGCCGCCGGCATGGTCTTGCACAGGGTTATCCACCGTTTCTGTGGATGGCGGTTGCGCCGCAGCAGCCGGCGCGCCCAGTCGGCTGGAAATCAGCCGCCGCAGCCACGGAATATCGTGCAGCAGCGCCAATAGCGCATCGCGCACGGCCAGCAGCAGCACACGCAGCGCATCGATCATCGGCACCGCCAGGTTGGCCGCAATCACACCACCCAACCCCACCGCGCCAGCGCCCAGCGTCGGCCACAGCTCGGCGGTGAGCAGGCTACCGAAGTACGCCGACACCATCGACACCACCGCCAGCAACACCCGCTCCGGATTGGGCCGCCCCTGCGTCTGCTGCCATTGCAGCGCCGCTCCGAACAGCGACCCGATAAAGGCCGGCAGATGCACCCCAGCCCCCACCGCGCCCGCCTTGCCTGCACCACTGGCACCGGCATACGCCAGGCCGCTGACGCTGGCCAGCACCGTGGCCACGACAGCCGCCAGCGCAGTCCGGAAGGTCAACGCGGCGATAACGCCGGCTACAAACACCCCCACCGCCATCCATAGTCCCGCCTTGAATCGCGCCATTATTTCCCCCTTGGATGAAAACCCGGCCTGCCGCCGGGATTGATGCGCCACAAATGCATCAGGCCCGCGATTTGCGGGCCTGGATGATGGTGCGGCAGTTATTGATGATGACTGCGGCGTAGTACAGCGCAAGCAGCCATAGCCACGGCGAGTCAGGCGGGCGCACGATCAGCAGCAGTGCGACGAATAGCCCCTTGAACAGCAGAAGCGATGGCAGCACGCCCATGCAATTCATGACCGGCGCCAGCAGGCCATTGACCTCACGGACACCAACCAGTTTTAAGCCATACACGGTGGTCAGTATGTCGGCCAGTTGCAGCGCTATCAGCAGGATGATCAGAACACTCATTGCGCAGCACTCTGCACACCGACCGCCAACAGCGCAGCCTGTAACTGGACGATCTGCGCCTGCAGGGTGGCGATGCTGGACTGCGCGGCATCCCGCTCGGCAGTGACTTCCTGCAGCACCTGGTTGGCCGCAGACAGCTGCTGCTGCGCCAGCGCCTCCGCAGCCACGGCCGATTCACGATCCAGCAGCGCTTGCGAGGCCACCGTGCCCAGCACTTCGGCCAGCGACAAACCAGCCTGACCATCGGCCAGCGCCAACGGCTCGGCATTGCCGATCTGGGTTTGCACCTCACCCGTGAGCGGGTTTTCCATATCGGCGGCAAACACCACATGGGCACCGACCACGCCAGCGGCCGACAGCCGCACCAGCACTTCGTAAGGGTATTTCATGATTTTCCTTTATCAGATGGCCACGTTTGTCAGCTGCGAAATCCAGCTGGTGCCGTTACTCCACGCCATGGCCGCACCGCCAGCCGCATCGGATACGTAGATGATGCCGCGCGGGTAGGCACTGGCCGCTGGTACGGTAGCCTTGGTGTAGGAGGCAGTTCGCAGGACAGTGGCCTGCAAACTGCCATTAACCTGGACCATATCCAACCCAGAGTCGGATGACGTACCCACTAGCAACCGCCCGCTGTTGTTGATGAGCATCCGCGACCCGCTCGTCGAGTTACCGGGATTCAGATAGAAACGAATGGCGCCACCGCTCAAATCAATGGCAGCCCCCGTCCCGGAGACATCACCGATTGACATCCCAACAGCGGCAGCATCGACCGTACTGCCCCTAATAAACCCTGTCAGACCGGAGTCGAGAGCACGCTTGATCTGCAACTCTCCATAGGCATTGGCCGTCGAGGCCACAACCTTTTCGCCGACTGACAAAGCCCCCGACGGCCAATGCCTATGGAGAGTTGCAGATCAAGCGTGCTCTCGACTCCGGTCTGACAGGGTTTATTAGGGGCAGTACCACTACCGCGCCATTGCCGACAACCTGCCGGGTTTCCGCCCGCGTGCCGCCCAGCGCCGCATGCTGGCCGAGATCGCCAACGCCTTCGGCCGCTCGCTGCCGCCGAATACCGAGGGCGAGGCAGTGGAGCGCAATGGCGAGAGCATTGCCGTGGTGGAAGGGCCTACCGGCGTCGGCAAGAGTCTGGCCTACCTGCTGGCCGGCGGCGTGATGGCCAAGTGCCGCAACAAGAAGCTGGTGGTCACCAGTGCCACCATTGCGCTGCAGGAACAGCTGGTCAACCGCGACCTGCCGTTCCTGATCGAGAAAAGCGGCCTCGCGCTGACCTTTGCGCTGGCCAAGGGCCGCGGCCGTTACCTGTGCCCATACAGGCTGTACCAGCTGACCTCCGAGCACGCTCAGGGCGAGCTGCTGGCCCCCGACCCAACCATGGCGCTGTGGGAGCGCAACCCGGAGCAGGCGGAGATCGACGCGCTGCGCCAGCTGTCCGATGCCTTCTACTACCGCCGCTGGAACGGCGACCGCGACACCTGGGCGGAGAACATCGAGGACGACCTGTGGCGCCGCGTCACCAACGACCGCCACGGCTGCCTGAAGGCCGGCTGCCCCAACCGTGCCGAGTGCCCGTTCTACCTGGCACGCGAAACGCTGGAAACCGTGGACGTGGTGGTCGCCAACCACGACCTGCTGCTGGCCGACATCACCATGGGCGGCGGCGTGATCCTGCCGGCGCCGGACCAGAGTTTCTATTGCATCGACGAGGCGCACCACCTGGCCAAGAAGGCGGTCAACCAGTTTGCCGCCGAGCACAGCGTGGCGCAGGCCATGGCCTGGCTGGACAAGGTGCCGGCACTGGCCACCCGCGTGGACTCGCTGATCGACAAGCCGGAGCTGTCGGTAAATGCCATCGATGCCGCCGGCGCCTGCATGGAAAGCCTCACCGAATGGCTGTGGCTGCTGCAGGGCGAGCCGTCGCTGGAAGCCGCCAGCGACAATATGGAGCCCTCCTGGCTGGTGGAAGACGGCACCTTGCCGGAACACATGAAAGTGCCGGCAGCCAACATGGCGCTGTCGGCGCGCATGCTGTACAAAAATCTGGCCGGCATGGCCGATGCCCTCACCCTGCAGCGCAAGGACAAGCAGCAGGATGCCTTGCTGCTGGACAAGACCAGCGCCGACGCCGGCTTTTTTGTCGGCAAGTGCGAGCAGCTGGTGGCGCTATGGGATCTGTTCGAAAAAGAGCCGGACGAGGCCGCGCCGCCGATCGCCAAATGGGTGACCCGCCGCCTGGATGGCAAGGGCGATTACATTTTCTCTGCCTCGCCGGTCAGCGCCGCCGCCAGTCTGGCGGCCACACTGTGGCGTCGCGTCTCCGGCGCCCTGCTCACCTCGGCCACCTTGCGCTCGCTCGGCAACTTTGACCTGCTGCTATCGCAAACCGGGCTGAAATGGCTGCCGGAAGTCACCTGCGTGGCGCTGGATTCGCCATTCAATTTCAGCGAGCAGGGCGAGCTGTACCTGCCGCCGCTGGCCGCCACCCCAAAAGACCCTTCCGCCCACACCAAGGAAATCATCAGCTGGCTGCCGCGGCTGATCGACTGCAGCGAAGCGGTTGGCACCTTGGTGCTGTTCACCTCGCGCAAGCAGATGAACGAGGTTGCCGACGGACTCGACCCCAGTCTGCGCGAGTACATCCTGATCCAGGGCGAACTGCCCAAGGCGGTGATTCTGGAGCGCCACTACAGCGCGCTGAAGGAGGGCCGCGCCAGCGTGCTGTTCGGGCTGGATTCGTTCTCGGAAGGTCTGGACTTGCCGGGTGAAGCCTGTGTGCACGTGATCATCGCCAAGCTGCCGTTTGCCATGCCGGATGACCCGGTTGGCCGCACGCTGGCCCGCTGGATCGAGAAGCGCGGTGGTAACCCGTTCGTGGAGCTGACCGTGCCGGAAGCCTCGATCAAGCTGGTACAGGCGGTTGGCCGCCTGATCCGCACCGAGAGCGACTACGGCCGCGTCACCATTCTGGACAACCGCATCGTACGCCAGAGCTACGGCAAGAAACTGCTGGCCTCGCTGCCGGCATTCCGCCGTATCTGATACACGCCATTAGGGAAATCCCCCCTTTTTGCAGGTGTCTTGATAAGCGTTTTCGGTTAAAATCGAGGGATAACCCGCAAACCTGTCGGCCGAATATTTAACAGAACAGCGCCCGCATAAAAAACAGACAGGACACGGACAGAGACCACACCCCACAAGAACAAGCGCCCGGTTACGTCATGATCTGCAACCCCTACGAAATTGTTATCCAAGGTGTTACCTCCGAAGGCCGCACCTTCCGCCCCAGCGACTGGGCCGAACGTCTCGCCGGCATCCTGTCCTCGTTCGGAGATGACCAGAAACTGGCCTACCACCAGTTTGTGCGCCCGATGCTGCTCGACGGCATCCGTTGCGTAGCAGTCGACAAGAAAATGGAAAAGCTGCACCCGCCGGTGTTCCGTTTCCTGATGGATTTCGCCAAGGATAACGACCTGCGCATCGTCGATTGCCGTACGCTGATCGACGAGGTCTATCCCAACCAGTTCCTGGCCTGATTGCCAGGCGGCAACTATCAACGGGCGCCCTGTGCGCCCGTAATTACTTGATATTTGCTATCATTATCTGCTCACCTATTAAGCGATTACAGCATGGCCATCGTCATCAAGACCCAGGAAGACATCGAGAAAATGCGCATCGCCGGCCGTCTGGCCGCCGAAGTGCTGGATTACATCACCCCGTTCGTGAAGCCGGGCGTCACCACCGAAGAGCTGGACAAGCTTTGCCACGACTACATGGTGAACGTGCAAGGCACCATTCCCGCCCCGCTGAACTACGCACCCGATGGCGGCACGCCGTACCCGAAGTCGATCTGCACCTCGATCAACCACGTGATCTGCCACGGCATTCCGGATAACAAGCCGCTGAAAAAAGGCGACATCGTCAATCTGGACATCACCGTAATCAAGGATGGCTACCACGGCGACACCAGCCGCATGTTCTATGTCGGCGAAGTCAGCGACTTTGCCCGTCGCCTGTGCAAAGTGACCTACGAGTGCATGTGGAAAGGCATCGAGAAAGTGAAGCCGGGCGCACGCCTCGGCGATATCGGCAACGTGATCCAGCGTCACGCCGAAGCCGCCGGCTACAGCGTGGTACAGGAATTCTGCGGCCACGGCATCGGCAAGAAATTTCACGAAGAGCCGCAGGTGCTGCACTACGGCCAGCCGGGCACCGGCCTGGAACTGAAAGCCGGCATGATCTTCACCATCGAGCCGATGATCAACCAGGGCAAACGCCACCTGCGCATGCTGGCCGATGGCTGGACCGTGGTCACCAAGGACCGCAGCCTTTCTGCCCAGTGGGAACACACCATCCTGGTCACCGAAACCGGCTACGAAATCCTGACTACCTCTGACGGCACGCCGCCGAAGCCGGTATTCAAGCATTAAGCGACCGTTTCCGCTGGTCGCATGCGGCCAACGTTGGCCGCAATAAAAAACGGGCTGCAACAGCAGCCCGTTTTTTATTGCCTGGTGCGTTTTACCAGCAACGTTTGATCATCGCCGCCAGCTGCACCAGCCGGCCGTGGAAGAAGTGCCCCGCCTCCGGAAACACCACCACCGGCAAATGCTGCGGCCGCGCCCAGTCCAGCGCCGCCGACAACGGGATCACCTCGTCCGCCTCGCCGTGGATCACCAGCGTATCGGCCGGTACGTGCGGCGTCGGAATCGCATACTTGCCGACCGCCACGCCCATCAGCAGCAACTTGTCGGCGTCGATGCGCTCGCGCACCCGCGCGGCGACAAAACCGCCGAACGAGAAACCGGCCAGCGCCAGCGGCAACTCGCCCTGCTCGGCCTTGGCGTGGGCAATGACCGCCAGCACGTCATCCACCTCGCCGTTACCGTAATCGTGCTCGCCGTCGCTATCGCCGACACCGCGCAGATTGGGCAGGTAGCAGACATAACCCAGTTGCGACAGCGCCTTGGCCGCCGTCTGGATCACCTTGTTGGTATTGGTGCCACCCTGGGTAGGATTGGGGTGACAGATCACCGCGATGCCGGTGGTGTCACCCACCGCCGGAATGACAATGGTCTCGAGCTTGCCCACCGGGCCGGTAATATCGATTTTTTGCAGCGCCTTCAGCATCAGATCTTCAGCCTTTCCACCACCTCGCCGGCCACCATGTGACGTTCGATGATTTCATCGATGTCCTCCTTGTCGATGAAGGTGTACCAGGTCTCCTGCGGGTACACCACCATCACCGGACCGTCATCGCAACGCCCCAGGCAACCGGCCTTGTTGACGCGGATCTTGCCGTCACCGGCCAGGCCGCGCGCCTTGATCTGGTCTTTCATATAGCCCAGCAGTTCGCTGGCGCCGTGATTGTTGCAACACGCTTCGCCCTCGGCGCGCTGGTTGCAGCAGATGAATACATGCTTGTCGAAAAAGCTCATCGCGATTCCTTGCGTCGACTGCGGCCAACGTTGGCCGCACGTGATTAACCTTCCGCGTCGGCCCAGCCGGCAACACCATGCACCGCCGCGTTATCGAACTTGGCATACATGCCGATAAAGGCCAGCCGCACCCGCCCCACCGGACCGTTACGGTGCTTGCCGATAATGGCCTCGGCCAGACCCTTGTCCGGGGTGTCCGGGTTGTAGTACTCGTCGCGGTACATGAAGATGATCAAGTCGGCATCCTGCTCGATGGCGCCGGATTCCCGCAAGTCGGACATCATCGGGCGCTTGTCGGTACGCTGCTCCACCGCACGCGACAGCTGCGACAGCGCGATCACCGGCACCTGCAGCTCCTTGGCCAGACCTTTCAGGCCGCGCGAGATTTCGCCCAGTTCGGCGGTACGGTTATCGCCACGACCGGAGCCGGACATCAGTTGCAGGTAGTCGATGACGATCAGGCCCAGCTTGCCGCCATGCTGGCGCGCCAGACGGCGGGCACGGGCACGCAGTTCCAGTGCGGTCAGGCCCGGGGTTTCGTCGATATACATCGGCGCCTCGGACAGCTTGCCGATGGCGTAGGTAAGCTTCTGCCAGTCCTCGTCGCCCAGCTTGCCGGTACGCAGCACGTGCTGATCCAGCCGCCCCACCGAACCCAGCATCCGCATGACCAGCTGCGCGCCGCCCATTTCCATGGAGAACACCGCCACCGGCAGGTGCGCCTCCACCGCCACGTGCTCGGCGATGTTCATCGAGAACGCGGTCTTACCCATCGACGGACGGCCGGCGACGATGATCAGGTCGCCCGGCTGCAGGCCGGAGGTCTTGGCATCCAGATCGGTAAAGCCGGTGGGCACGCCGGTGACTTCGTCCGGGTTCTCGCGGCTGTACAGCATGTCGATCCGTTCGACCACCTCTTTCAGCAGCGCCGGCATTTCCAGGAAGCCCTGCTTCGATTTGGCGGTGGATTCGGCGATCTGGAACACCTTGCCCTCGGCATCGTCCAGCAGCTGCGCCGCGTCGCGACCCTGCGGATTGTAGGCGGCCTCGGCAATCTCGGTGCCCACCTGTGCCAGCGCACGCATGATGGAGCGCTCGCGCACGATCTCGCCGTAACGGCGGATGTTGGCCGCCGACGGGGTGTTCTGCGCCAGCGAGGCCAGGTAGGCAATACCGCCGATACTGGCCAGCTCGTTGTTTTTGTCCAGGCTCTCGGAAACGGTCACCACGTCGGCCGGACGCGCCATGTCCACCAGCCGGGCCATGTGCTTGAAAATCAGCCGGTGGTCGTGACGATAGAAATCGCCCTCGGTCAGTAGGTCGGCAATTTTTTCCCAGGCGCTGTTGTCCAGCAGCAGACCACCCAGTACCGATTGTTCGGCCTCGATGGAGTGCGGCGGCGTACGGATGGCGGTGACGCTAGCGTCGTTGATGTCGAAGTCGCTCATAAAACCCAGCAATCGGAAAACAGAGGCAGGGTTGGCCGCGGCCAACCCCGAAAGAAGGTGCTGATTCTAGCAGTTTTTGCCGGCAACAAAGCCGGAAGACCACGCCCACTGGAAGTTATAACCACCCAGCCAGCCGGTGATGTCCACCACCTCGCCGATGAAGAACAGGCCCGGCACCTCGTTCGCCATCATGGTCTTGGACGACAGTGCCTTGGTGGACACCCCGCCTCGCGTCACCTCGGCCTTCTTGTAGCCTTGAGTGCCATTGGGCAGCACCCGCCAGTTATGCAGCGTCACCGCCAGCTGACGCCGCTTCTTGGGCGACAGATCCTTGCCGCGCACGTTCGCCCCCTGCCCCTCCAGCCATGCCTCGGCAAAGCGCTTTGGCCAGCCCAGCTCGCCCATGGCATTGGCCAGCAGCTGCTCGCTGCCGGCACGCTCCTCCAGCCAGGCCTCGGCATCCGTTTCCGGCAACAGGTCGATGATGATCTCCTGCCCCGGTTGCCAGTAACTGGAAATCTGCAGGATGGCCGGCCCGGACAGGCCCTTGTGGGTGAACAGCACGTTTTCGCGGAAGCGCACCTTGCCGATACGCACTTCGGTATCGAGCGACACACCGGCCAAGGGCGCAAAGCGCGTGGCATCGTCGACATGAAAGGTCAGCGGCACCAGCGCCGGGGTCAGCGCGGTCACCGGCAAACCGAATTGTTCGGCAATCTGGTAACCCAGCGGCGTGGCGCCAATTTGCGGAATCGATAGCCCGCCAGTGGCCACCACCAGTGACTCGGCGCTGAAACTGCCGATCGAGGTGGCGACCACAAAACCGTCATCGCTGCGGCCAACCTGCTCGACCCGGGCACCCATGCGGCGCTCCACCCCCGCTGCACGGCACTCCTCATCCAGCATGTCGATGATCTGCTGGCTGCTGTCATCGCAAAACAGCTGGCCCAGTTTTTTCTCGTGGTAGGCAATGCCATAGCGCTCTACCAGCGCGATAAAGTCACGCGGCGTATATTGCGCCAGCGCCGAGCGGCAGAAATTGGGGTTCTCCGACACATAGCAATCATGTCGCGCCTGCAGGTTGGTAAAGTTGCTGCGCCCACCGCCGGAGATACGGATTTTCTCCGCCAACTTGTCGGCGTGATCCAGCAGCAGCACCCGGCGCCCCCGCTGGCCGGCAGTAGCCGCACACATCATTCCAGCCGCGCCGGCACCCAATACAATGACATCGAAATGCACAGCCGAAACCTTTAGTCTAGTGATTTGGTCAACAATTGGCGCATTCGCCCAATTACAGTAAACTTCAACGGTCTGACAGCGCATGCTGTTTTGCTAATCAAACCTGGAGAGCAAGATGGAACACAAACTGCCCGAACTCCCGTACGGCCTGGACGCCCTGGCACCGATCATTTCCAAGGAAACCCTGGAATTCCACTACGGCAAGCATCACCAGACCTACGTGACCAACCTGAACAACCTGATCAAGGGTACCGAGTTCGAGAACGCTTCCCTGGAAGAAATCGTCAAGAAATCCTCCGGCGGCATTTTCAACAACGCAGCCCAGGTATGGAACCACACTTTCTACTGGTTCGGTCTGGCACCGAACGCTAGCGGCGAAGAGCGCAAGCCGGCTGGTGCACTGGCTGACGCCATCAACGCCAAGTGGGGCTCCTTCGACGAGTTCAAGAAAGCCTTTGCCGCCTGTGCCGTTGGCACCTTCGGCTCCGGCTGGGCCTGGCTGGTAAAAGCTGCCGACGGCAGCCTGGAACTGGTATCCACCAGCAACGCCGCCACCCCGCTGACCACCGACAAGAAAGCACTGCTGACTTGCGACGTGTGGGAACACGCCTACTACATCGACTACCGCAACAGCCGCCCGAACTACATGGAAGGCTTCTGGAAGCTGGTAAACTGGGACTTCGTCGCCCAGAACTTTGCCGCCTGATCCTTCAGCCCGGCAATAAAAAAGGCCCCTTACGGGGCCTTTTTTCATTCAGCCGGCGTCTGGTTGATCAGCACCTTGTGCTTCAGGCGCAACTGTTCCAGATAGGCGACCAACATATTGTTGGCCGACAACTCCGACAGCAAGCCCCCAAGCTGAGCGGTTTCTTCCGGGCTCAGCGTCTGCGCAGCCTGTACCTTGTCGACACGGTAAATGACAAAGTCCCCGTTTTCGCGCTTCAGGCCGGCAAAACCCGGCAGTTGCTTGCCAGACACAGCAAAGATGGCACGCACGTCGCCTTGTGGCACCTGCCCCGGCGAGCGGCGCGACAGCGACTGGGGACCACCCCAGGATTGCGCATCAACGCCCTTGCCTGCCTTCAGCTCGGCCAGCAAGGCCTCGCCACGCTGCGCGGCCAACTTGCCACCTTCACGCTGCACCAGCTCTGCCTTGACCTGGTCCTGCACCTCGGACAGCGGCTTCTGCCGTGCCGGCAAATGCTCGGCAACACGCACCACTGCAAGCGTATTGTTACCAAGATCGATCGGCTCGCTATTGTGCTTGCCCTGCAACACGTCATCACTGTATGCAGCATCCAGCAGCTTGCGGTTACCCAGCACCGCATCGCCAGCTTTGCCACTGCGCGGCAGTGCGTCGCTATGCTGCACCGTCAGGCCCAACGCCTCCAGACCTTTCAGCGAGTCGCCCTGCTGGTAAGCGATTTCACCCATCTTCTCGGCACTACTGCGGAATTGCGCGGCGGCTTTCTGCAGTTGCAGCTTGGCAATGACGGCAGCCTTCTGCGCCTCGAAATCCACGCCCTTGATGTCGTTAAGCTTCAGGATGTGGTAGCCGAATTCGGTTTCAACCACTTCGCTGATCTGGCCTTTCTGCATGCGGAAAGCCACATCTTCGAATGCTTTGGTCATGGTGCCGCGACCGAACAACCCCAAATCACCGCCATTGGCAGCAGAGCCCGGATCCTGCGATTTGGTCTTGGCAATCTCGGCAAATTGAGCCGGATTGGCACGCACCTGCTTGAGGATAGCCTCCGCCTCGGCTTTGACCTTCGCCTTCTCCGCGGCCGATGCCCCAGTGCTGACGGTCAGCAAAATATGCGACACATCGCGCTGTTCGCTACCGAATTCCGCGCGGTTTTTGTCGAAGTAAGCACGGGCATCCGCATCACTAACCTGAATCGCTTGCGCCAGCTGCGATTGCGACAGCAGCACATAATCCAGCTTTACCGTTTCTTCAGTCTTGAAGCGTTTGAGGTTGGCCTCGTAATAGCTCTTCAGCATTGCATCATCCAGCTTCACGCTGGCGGCAAACTGCTCCGGCTTCAGCACCAGCTCGCGGACATCACGTACCTCGGTCATCATCGCTGCCATGCGCGACTGCAGGCTGCGAGAGACAAACTGGCCATTTAGGAATGGCGCCACCTGGGCTTGCAGCAACAGATCGCGACTCACCTGCGCCTCGAAGGTGGCAGCATTGAGGTTACGGGCAGCGAGAAACTCCTGATAACGCGCGGGGCTGAACTTGCCGTTATCCTGGAATGCAGGCACACCAGCGATTACCGCGCGCAACTGTGCCGGCGACACGGCCAGGTGCGAGCTACGTGCCTCGGCCAGCAACATTTCCTGACGGATCAGGTTCTCCAGCACCGCCTGGCGTGAAGCCGCATTGGCGGGCTGATCCTGCATCTGGCGCTCGACATCACGCTTGTAAATCTTGGCATCCCCGACCTTGGCCAGGTATGGGTCATCAACCGCAGCGCTGTAGCTACCCACGCCAAAGCCGACGAAAGTCAGGGCAACCGCCCCCAGGATTATCTTGATGGCGGTGTTGTTGTTATGAACGAAATCAAACATGGCTATGGGGTCTTACAAAAAAACAAGGTGAACGGCGGGCCGTTCACCATCTGATGGAGCCTCGTGACAAGCAAGCCCCTGACAGACGGTCGGACGACGATACCGTCCGAGCGATTACCGGGCCGTCAATTACAGGGCGTCTTTCAGAGCCTTGCCAGCACGGAACTTCGGAGACTTGGCTGCAGCGATGGTGATGGTTTCACCGGTCTTCGGGTTACGGCCGCTACGTTCGGCACGCTCGCCTACGTAGAAAGTACCGAAGCCTACAACGGTGACAGTGTCGCCGGCTTTCAGTGCGTCAGCAACAGCATCAATCATGCCGTCCAGTGCCTTGCCGGCAGCTGCTTTGGAAATGTCTGCCTTGGCGGCGATCGCGTCAATCAGTTCAGACTTGTTCACGTAAAGTCCCCTTTCGTCGTTCTCGGTGTACGGAGTACTGAATAAAACCGCTAGCTTTATAGCAAGGCCAAAATCCTTGTGTCAAGCGGCTTCCAGCGGGGTATTGATATGTTCCTCGCCCCTCTGGAAGCCGATGCTAGCGCGCTTTCTCAGGCAAATCAAAACAATGCGTCATTAATGCGTCATTTGCGCCGACGCTGTCGCAGGATCACCAACAGGCGTAGCAATGGCGGGGATTTCTGCCACCAAAGGCTCCGGTTGGCGCTCAAGGGCCAATGCCAAAACTTCATCAATCCACTTGACCGGAATAATTTCCAGCTTGTTTTTGATATTAGCCGGAATTTCTGCCAGATCCTTCACGTTACCCTTGGGGATCAACGCACGTTTGATCCCGCCGCGCTGCGCCGCCAACAGTTTTTCTTTCAGGCCGCCAATCGGCAGCACTTCGCCTCGCAAGGTGATCTCGCCGGTCATAGCCACATCCGCCCGCACCGGGTTGCCCGTCAGCACCGATACCAGTGCGGTCGTCATTGCAATACCCGCGGACGGACCATCCTTGGGCGTCGCACCTTCCGGCACATGGATATGCATATCATGCTTTTCGTAGAAGTCAGGCTTGATACCAAGCTGACTGGCACGACTGCGCACCACGCTCATGGCGGCTGTAATCGACTCCTGCATCACCTCGCCCAGCTGGCCGGTACGGATGATATTACCCTTGCCAGGCAAAGCCACAGCCTCAATGGTCAGCAATTCGCCACCCACCTCGGTCCAGGCCAGCCCTGTAACCTGACCAATGCGGTTTTCTTCTTCCGCCAGGCCGAAGTCAAAACGGTGCACACCAAGGTACTTTTCCAGATTCTTGGCGTTTACAACCGTTTTACTGGTTCCGGCAGTCTTCTTCTTGGACTGGACAGTGACAACTTTACGGCAGATTTTGGCAATTTCGCGATCAAGGCTACGCACACCGGCCTCACGCGTGTAGTAACGCACAATATCGCGCAGCGCCGATTCGTGAATCTGCAGCTCGCCCTCGTTCACGCCATTCGCCTTCACCTGCTTGGGAACCAGATACTTGACGGCGATATTGACCTTTTCGTCCTCGGTGTAACCAGACAGGCGAATGATCTCCATACGATCAAGCAGCGCCGGCGGAATGTTCAGCGAGTTGGCCGTAGCCACAAACATCACATCCGACAGGTCGAAATCAACTTCAGCGTAGTGATCGACAAAAGCATGGTTCTGTTCTGGATCCAGCACCTCAAGCAAGGCAGAGGATGGATCGCCACGGAAATCGGCCCCCATCTTGTCCACTTCATCCAGCAGGAACAGCGGATTCTTCACGCCAACCTTGCTCATGTTCTGCAGCACCTTGCCCGGCATCGAGCCGATATAGGTACGGCGGTGACCACGAATCTCGGACTCATCGCGCACGCCACCAAGCGCCATGCGCACAAACTTGCGATTAGTGGCACGCGCAATCGACTGCCCAAGTGAGGTTTTACCCACCCCCGGCGGCCCAACCAGACACAAGATCGGCGCCTTCAGGCGATCGACACGCTGCTGCACCGCAAGGTATTCGAGGATACGTTCCTTGACTTTTTCCAGGCCAAAGTGATCCTCATCCAGCACCTCTTCGGCAACATCGATATCCTTGCTGATCTTGGTTTTTTTCTTCCAAGGTAGATCGGTCAGTGTTTCGATGTAGTTGCGCACCACCGTAGCCTCGGCGGACATCGGCGACATCATGCGCAGCTTCTTGAGCTCGGCCATCGCCTTGTCCTTGCCTTCCTTGGACATGCCGGCCAGCTTGATTTTCTTCTCCAGCTCGTCAAAGTCGTTGCCTTCCTCGCCCTCACCGAGCTCTTTCTGGATCGCTTTTACCTGCTCATTCAGGTAGTACTCGCGCTGGCTTTTCTCCATCTGCCGTTTGACCCGGCCACGGATGCGCTTCTCGACCTGAAGAATGTCTATTTCGGTTTCCATCAGCGATAGCAGATACTCGATACGTTCCTTGATATCGAACATCTCCAGCACCTGCTGCTTGCTTTCCAGCTTCAGCGGCAAGTGCACCACGACGGAATCTGCCAGACGGCCGGCCTTATCGATGCCGGCCAGCGATGACAACACTTCACTCGGAATTTTTTTGTTCAGTTTAACGAACTGCTCAAACTGGGCCAGCAGCGCACGGCGCAGTGCCTCGACCTCGCTTGCCTCTTCCACCGCCGGCGATAGCGGGTCAAGCACAGCAGAGAAATAGTCGCCATGGTCTTCGACCTTGGTAACCTGGGCACGCTGACGCCCCTCAACCAGAACCTTTACCGTGCCATCCGGCAATTTGAGCATCTGCAGGATAGTGGCAACCGCCCCAATGTCATGCAGATCATCAACGCCCGGCTCATCTTTTTCAGCGGAGCGCTGGGCGACCAGCAGAATCTGCTTGTCACTCTCCATCGCCAGCTCCAGCGCCTTGATGGATTTGGCACGGCCAACAAACAGTGGGATTACCATGTGCGGGAAAACAACCACATCGCGCAGCGGCAGCAGCGGCAGCGTGGTCTGGTCTTTTAATTCGGCGGGTTGTGGCATATCACCTAACCTTGCTCTTTAGGATTTCTGTTAACTGGACAAATTAGGGCAAATCCGTCCTTATCAAGCATGCTAAAGCACATCTGCACAGCTGGAAATAAAAAAACCGCCCTTGCGGGCGGCTTGTTCTAGCGGCATCAGGCTGACTGCGCCGCATCCGGCAACTGGTCGCCGCCCTGGTAAATGAAGGTCGGTTTATCACCTTTTTCGATAACCTTTTCATCTACAACGACTTTGCACACATCCTCCAGCGATGGCAGCTCGTACATGGTGTCGAGCAACGCACGCTCAAGGATAGAGCGCAGACCACGGGCTCCGGTCTTGCGAATCAGGGCCTGCTTGGCAATAACACGCAACGCCGACGGCAATACGTCCAGCTCGACATTTTCCAGTGAGAACAAGCGCTGGTACTGCTTGATCAGCGCGTTCTTCGGCTGGGTCAGGATGCTCACCAGCGCTTCCTCGTCCAGCTCTTCCAGCGTGGTCACTACCGGCAGACGGCCGATCAATTCCGGAATCAGACCAAACTTGATCAGATCTTCCGGCTCTACCTCGCTGAACAGCGTGGTGATCGACTTGCCATCTTCCTTGGAGCTGATGCTGGCACCAAATCCAATCCCGCCTTTTTCCGAGCGGCGACGAATGATCTTTTCCAGACCATCGAATGCACCACCACAGATAAACAGGATATTGGTGGTATCAACCTGGATGAACTCCTGGTTCGGATGTTTGCGACCACCTTGCGGCGGCACCGAGGCCACGGTGCCTTCGATCAGCTTCAGCAATGCCTGCTGCACACCCTCGCCGGACACGTCACGGGTAATGGACGGGTTTTCCGATTTGCGGGAAATCTTGTCGATCTCGTCGAGATAGACGATGCCTCGCTGCGCCTTCTCCACGTCGTAATCACACTTCTGGAGCAGCTTCTGGATGATGTGCTCTACATCCTCACCCACATAGCCCGCCTCGGTCAGCGTGGTCGCGTCAGCAATTACGAATGGCACATCCAGCAGCTTGGCCAGCGTCTGCGCCAACAGCGTCTTGCCGGAACCGGTCGGGCCGATCAGCAGGATGTTGCTCTTGGACAGCTCGACATCGTCCTTGCTGCTCGGGGTATACAAGCGCTTGTAGTGGTTGTACACCGCCACCGCCAAGGATTTCTTGGCATGCTCCTGCCCGATGATGTGCTGATCCAGCGAGGTGCGAATCTCCTGCGGGGTCGGCAGCGGCGGTGTAGCAGACGCATCTTCGCCTGCTCCCACCTTCGCCTCCACTTCCTCGCGGATGATGTCGCCACACAGATCGACACACTCATTGCAGATGTAAACCTGCGGGCCTGCAATCAGGCGCTGCACTTCATGCTGGCTCTTGCCGCAAAAAGAGCAGTACAGCAGTTTTTCGTTACCGCCTTTTTCTGCCATCTGATCGACGTCCTAATTAAGCCGCCACGTCGGCGCGCGAACTCAGCACCTTGTCGATGAGCCCGTATTCACGGGCATCTTCGGCAGACATGAAATTGTCGCGTTCGGTGTCGGCTTGTACTTGTTCCACACTCTGGCCGGCGTGCTTGGCCAGCAGTTCGTTCATCTGCGCCTTGGTTTTCACCAGTTCGCGGGCATGAATCTCGATATCGGTAACCTGACCGGTCAGACCTCCGCCATACAGCAGCGGCTGGTGGATCATGACGCGGCTATGCGGCAGCGCAAAGCGCTTACCTTTGGCACCGGCAGACAACAGGAACGCGCCCATGCTGGCAGCCTGGCCAATGCAGAGGGTTGATACGTCCGGCTTGATGAAATTCATCGTGTCATAAATCGACATGCCGGCCGTAATCGAGCCCCCCGGAGAATTGATGTACAGATAGATGTCCTTGTCCGGGTTTTCCGACTCCAGGAACAGCAGCTGTGCCACCACCAGATTGGCCGACTCGTCGGTAACCGGACCGACCAGGAACACAATGCGTTCCTTCAACAGGCGAGAGAAGATGTCGTAAGCGCGCTCGCCACGACCGCTCTGCTCTACCACCATGGGCACCAGGCCCAGACCTTGCGGTTCAATCATCGATTTCATCGACCTCTCCGGTTATTCAACAAATCAGGCGTTCTGGCCCATCAGGGTTTCGAAGGAAACTTCCTTCTCGACAACATTGGCCTTACCCAGCACAAATTCAACCACGTTGTCTTCCAGCACCATGGAGGTCGGGCCTTCCAGGCGTTCCTGGCTGGCGTAGTACCACTGGATCACGTCTTCCGGCTGCTCGTAGCTTTCGGCAAACTCTTCTACCAGTGCCTTGATCTGTTCCGGCTTGGCTTCCAGCTTGTTGGCCGCAACCACTTCGGACAGGATCAGGCCCAGAGCCACACGACGCTCGGCTTGCTGGGTGAACAGATCGGCCGGCAGCGGCATATCTTTCATCTGCATGCCACGCTGAGCCAGATCCTGGCGAGCCTGATCCATCAGGCGGCCAACTTCCAGGTCAACCAGTGCTTTGGGCAGGTCCAGCGGGGTTACGTCGATCAGCGCCTGCATCACGTTTTCTTTGATCTTGGCAGTCAGACGACGCTTCACTTCGCGCTCGACGTTCTTGCGGATCTCGGCACGCATTTTTTCTACGTCGCCATCGGCGATACCCAGCTGCTTGGCGAACTCTTCGTTCACTTCCGGCAGTTGGGCTTCAGCCACGTTTTTCACCAGGATTTCGAACACGGCGGTTTTACCAGCCACGTCCTTGCCGTGGTAATCAGCCGGGAAGTTCACTTCCACGCTCTTGATATCGCCTTCTTTCATGCCGATGATGCCGGCTTCGAATTCCGGCAGCATCTGACCCTGGCCCAGCATGAACGGGAAGTTCTCGGAGGAACCGCCTTCGAAGGCCACGCCATCGACAGCGCCTTTGAAGTCGATGATCACGCGGTCGCCATTGGCTGCTTCACGCTCTACGCGGTTGAAACGGGTACGCTGCTTGCGCAGGATGTCGACGGTCTTGTCGATTTCGGTATCGGTAACCGCGGTAGTCGGCTTCTCGATTTCCTTGCCGGCCAGTTCGCCAACCTTTACTTCCGGGAACACTTCGAAAGCAGCAGCGAACTTGAAGCTCTCGGCATCGCCTTCAGCCGGTTCAAAACGCGGGTAGCCAGCTACACGCAGCTTCTGCTCGGCAGCGGCCTTGTAGAACGCTTGCTGAACCTGCTCGCCCAGTACTTCTTCGCGCACTTGTGCGCCGTAATTCATTTCAACGATCTTTGCCGGAGCCTTGCCCGGGCGGAAACCCTGAATCTTCGCAGAGCGTGCCACGCGCTTCAGACGCTCGGCGACTTGTGCGTCGATGGCAGCCAGCGGCAGTGCGATGTTCATGCGACGCTCGAGGCCGCTCAACGTTTCCAGTTGTACTTGCATTTCCAATCCTTAGATTTAAAAGGGTGTGGGGTTGAAGCCCGAAGCGGGAAAGTCCGAGGCCTAGCGTAGTGCTGGAGGAACCTTGCAGATGATGCTTTCCTGCGCCATGAAATCAGAACTCAAACCAGTGCACTCACCCGCAGCGCGGGCAAGCCTAGCAGGCTAAAGCAAAGGGCGAGTATAGCATGCAGTGTCGAATTGAACAGCGCACACGGCCAGACGACCAGAACATGCCGATACGCTTTTGATGGGCACATCGCACCCGTAAAAATCATGAGTTACCAGACATTGCTGCAGCGCTACAGCCAACTACATCTTCCGGCCGATTGTGCAGCGCGCCGCCACACGCTAAGGTAGCAGCTCATTTGTCTGCCCCGCACCAAGCTCATGACACGTCTCACCCATTTCGACGCCGCCGGCCAGGCTCACATGATCGATGTCGGCAGCAAAAGCGAACCCCGCCGCGTTGCGCGCGCCAGTGGCCACATCGACATGGCCGCCGATACCTTCGCCCTGCTGCAAGCTGGCAACAACAAAAAAGGCGACGTGATTGGCATCGCGCGACTGGCTGCCATCCAGGGCACCAAACGCACCGCCGACCTGATTCCGCTGTGCCACCCGCTGGCACTGACCCGCGTGGCAGTGGAGTTCAGCGCCGATGCTGCGGCCAACCGGCTGTATATCGAAGTCACCACCGAGACCGTTGGCCGCACCGGCGTGGAAATGGAAGCACTCAGCGGCGTGATGGCCGGCCTGTTGACGGTGTACGACATGCTGAAAGCGGTAGACAAGGGCATGACCATCGGCGGCGTGCAACTGCTGGAAAAACAGGGCGGCAAGAGCGGCCACTGGCTGGCCGCAGGCACCGCCCCGCAAGATTAAACAACGGGCCGTCGCGAACGGCCTTGTTTCGCACTATCGTTAACCTTATTTTGAATAGCGAAGAATAACGATGAATGACCCCTGGCAACTGTTTGCCGGCCGTGGCGCCAGCCAGCGCCTGCAGCTGCTGCGCGCCATCGCCGCACAGGGCTCGATCAGTGCCGCCGCCAGAAGCTGCGGCATCAGTTACAAGGCGGCCTGGCAGCAAATCGACAACATGAACCGCCAGAGCGACAGCCCGCTGATCGAACGCCTCACTGGCGGCCGAGGCGGTGGCGGCACGCGGCTGACCGAACTAGGTGCAAAACTGCTGCTTGCCTGGGACAACGCCGGCAACACCCTGCAAACCAGCGACGATCACCCCGCCACCCTCACCGACCTGTCACGCCTGCCGCTACGCACCTCGGCCCGCAACCAGCTCGCCGGCATCATTCGCCGCATCGACCAGGGCGCCGTCAACGACACCCTGCTAATACAGCTAAGCGGTGGCCAGATGCTGACCGCGCAGGTGACACGCAGCAGCTGCGAAGAACTTGGCCTGCGCGTCGGCAAGCAGACAGTCGCGCTGATCAAGGCATCGTGGCTGGCACTGGCCACACCGGACACCGCCGGACGCATTGCCGTTGCCAACCGGCTGAGCGGCCATATCGGCCGGCTGACCGCGGGCGCGGTCAACAGCGAAGTGATCGTGCAACTGGCTGGCGGCGGCACGCTATGCGCCATCGTCGACAACGACAGCATCGCCAGCCTGCAACTGCAATCCGGCAGCGCCGTCACGGCGCTCTTTTCTGCCCAGAGCGTGATTCTGGGCATTTTCGACTGACACAGGACCCTCAGATGCGCCGCTATCTCCTGACACTCTTCGGCAGCCTGATCGCCACCATGCCCTGCAACCCCGCGCTTGCCGCACCGGTGAAAGTCGCGGTTGCGGCCAACGTGCAATACGCCTTTGCCGATGTCGCCGCCGACTTCACCCGCAGCACCGGCGTAGCGGTGGAAGCTTCCTATGCATCTTCCGGCAAGATCGCCACCCAGATTCTGAACGGTGCGCCATTCGAACTGTTCCTGTCTGCCGACGATGAAACCCCGCGCAAGCTGTCCAGCGCCGGCATGGCCCAGCTGCCGGCCAAGACCTATGCGCTAGGCGCACTGGTGCTGTGGTCGAAAGACCCGGCTTTCGATGGCAAGCAATGGCAGTCCTGGCTGAAAAGCGCCAGCGGCAAGGTGGCGATCGCCAACCCGCAAGCCGCCCCCTATGGCGCGGAGGCGCTGCGGGTGCTGGCCTACTACCGGCTGACCGACAGCGTGAAGCCGCGGCTGGTACAGGGCGACAACATCGCTCAGGCGGCGCAGTTCGTCGACAGTGGCGCGGCGCAAGCCGGCTTTGTCGCCAAGGCGCTGGTGCTGGCGCCGCAGATGCAGGGCAAGGGCCGCTGGGTGGATATCCCTGCCGCCAGTTACCAGCCTATCGTGCAGGACATGCTGCTACTCAAGCCTGCCGCGGCCAACCCGGATGCCCGCAAACTGTTCGACTACCTGTCCTCGCCTGCCGCGCACGCCATCCTGCAACGCTACGGCTACCGCCTACCATGAACCGGCTCCCGGGTTTTGTGACCGGCATCCATAGCGCCGACGGCATCCACCTGCTGCAGGTCAGCGTGGGCGAGCAGCAATGCACCGCGCTGGCGCTGGGCGAGCACGCGCCAGCTTCCGTGGGCCAGCAGGTGCAGCTGGGTTTTCGCGAAATGGATGTGGCGCTGGCGCGCGACCTTGCCGGCGACATCAGCATCCGCAACATCCTGCCCAGCGCCGTCACCGACGTGCAGCTGGGCACGCTGATGGCGCGAGTCAGCCTGTGCTGCGGCCAACTGTCGTTCACCGCCCTGATCCCCCGCCAGTCCGCGCTGCGCCTGAAACTTACCCCGGGCAGCCGGGTCAGCGCGCTGATCAAGTCGCACGCCATGCTGCTACTGAAGAATGCCGCCACATGATCGACCTGCAACCGCTGTGGCTTACCGCCAGACTGGCGGCCACTACCAGTGCCATTCTGCTGTTGCTCGGCGTGCCGCTGGCCGGCTGGCTTGCGCACTGCCGCCGCTGGTACAAACCGCTGGCCGAGACCCTGGTCGCGATGCCGCTGGTGCTGCCGCCATCGGTACTCGGCTTCTACCTGCTGCTGGCGTTCTCGCCCGCCAGCCTGCTCGGGCAGTGGCTGCAAAGCATCCATCTCCAGCTGGTTTTTTCCTTTGCCGGGCTGGTAGTGGGCTCGGTGCTGTTCAGCCTGCCATTCATGGTGCAGCCGGTGGCGGCGGCGCTGTCCAGCCTGCCAGCCAACCTGCGCGAAGCGTCCTACACGCTAGGCAAGTCGCGCTGGCACACCTTCTGGCATGTGGAACTGCCCTGTATCAAACCGGCACTGGTGGCCGGATTGGTGATGAGCTTTGCCCATACCGTGGGCGAATTCGGTCTGGTATTGATGCTGGGCGGCAATATCCCGGGCGTCAGCCGGGTGGCCTCAATCGCCATTTATAACGAGGTGGAAGTGCTCAACTACCCTGCCGCGCATGTCTATGCCGCCGTACTGTGCAGCTTTTCTTTTCTGGTGGTGCTGGCCGTCAATCTGCTGCGCCGCCACAGCGAAAGGTTGGCCGCATGATCCGCTTTGCCCTGCAAAAGCAGCTGTCGGCACAGCTGACGCTGGATGTCGCCGCCGAACTGCCGGCCGGCCGCATCACAGCCGTCACCGGCGACTCCGGCGCTGGCAAGACCACGCTGCTGCGCCTGCTGGCCGGTCTTACCCTCGCCGACAGCGGCACGCTGGAGGTCAATGGAGAGCCGTGGATCAGCGGACGCCAGCAGCTATCGCCGCAGGCGCGCGGCGTGGGAATGGTGTTTCAGGATTACGCACTGTTCCCGCATCTGGATGTGCGTCGCAATATCGCCTACGGCGCCGCCCCTGCCGACCAGCCATTGGTCGAGGAGCTGCTGGCGTTGACCGGACTGGCACCCCACGCCAGCCAACGGCCGGCACAGCTGTCCGGCGGCCAGCGCCAACGGGTGGCGCTGGCACGTGCGCTGGCCCGCCGGCCGCGCTTGCTGCTGCTGGATGAACCGCTATCGGCGCTGGACCCGGCACTACGCAGCCGGCTACAGGATGATTTGCTGCAACTGCAGCAACGCTTTGCGGTCACCACGGTACTGGTCAGCCACGATATTCCGGAGGTGTTCAAACTTGCCGACCAGGTACTGCAGCTGGCCGCTGGCCGCATCGTACGGCGCGGCACACCGGCACAGGTCTATCTGCACGGCAACACAGCCGGCCGGTTGCAGCTGAATGCCACCGTGCTGGCAATCCAGCCGGCGGACCTGCTGTGGCGCGTCACGGTGCAAAGCGGTGGCAGCATGGTCGACATCCTGCTGGATCATGATGAAGCGGCCGGTCTGCGCGTCGGCAGCACACTCCCCTTGCTGGCCAGCAATCTGGTACCGCTACCACGGCCAGCCGGCAGCTGAGCGCAACAAAAAAACCCTGCCGCCTGGCAGGGTTGTTTTAGGTACTGGCATGCCACAACGGCAGCATGCCAAGCCGACGCTTCAAGCTGGCAACTCGCGCAAGTATTGCGCCACCTTGGCCGCCGGCACTTTTTGCAGCTTGCACAGCAAGCCATGATCGACCGTCCCGCGGCCATGCTGCTGGCGCAGAGTAATGCCCAGATGCAGCAACAGGTTGGCCGCCATCTCGGCATCGGCCAGCGCACGGTGGGCGCGACCGGTGGCCGGCAGTCCGGCCCAGCGGGTAAGGGTTCCCAGCTTGTGGTCCGGCGCCTGCGGCAGCAGGCGGCGCGACAGCAACAGCGTGCAGGCAAAGGCTTGCGCCCGGCTGCGCCCCAGCTGCGCCAGCTCGTAATCCCAGAACTTGCTGTCGAAACTGGCGTTATGCGCCACCAGCGGCGTCGTGCCGACAAAATCGGCCGCCTCGCGCATCACCTGCGCAGCAGGCGGCGCGCTGCGCAGCATGGCGTTGCTGATACCGGTCAGCTGTTCGATCATCGCCGGCACCCGCACGCCGGCATTCATCAGGCTCTGGTAGCGGTCGACGATCTGCCCGCGTTCCAGCAGCACGATGCCGATTTCGGTCGCGCGACAACCGACACCGGGGGTGATGCCGGTGGTTTCGAAGTCGATGACCGCCAGCCGTTGTTTCATGCCAGCGCCTGTTTGGCGGCCTCGGCCGGGCTCAGGCCATCGTAGAACATGTCGGTGTACCACTCGGCCTGTTCTTCGATGTGATCTTGTGCTTCTTCAATGCGGGCACCAGCCGCCACCAGATGCGCTTCTACCTCGGTGCACCAGGCCAAGAGTGCCAGGGTTTCGTCGTCCAGTTCGTCGTCGTGCTTCTTGGCCATGATTTTTCCTTTGCGAATCAATGCAATAAAAGAGCCGCGCATTGTACGCGGCCCCGCGGTTTGCGCAAGTGCATCGCCAACTAATTATCGTCGGGCAGCAGCACTTGCCAAGCCATGTCTTCCAGTGGCAGGTGGCAAGCCAGCCGTGGCGTCGACTCGGTATCCAGCCAGACTTCTTGCGCCGCCTGCGCGGCATCCACCAGTGCTGCACGCAGCAGCACGTTGCGCTCCTTGCGGCCAACCTTCACGTCGCGCGGCTGCCCCGCATGGCGGATGCGCACCGCGCAGGTACCACAGGTGCCCTGGCCGCAGCGCCAGTGCAGCGGCACCTCGTGAAAGCGCGCCACGTCGAGCAGCATGTCACCGGGCTGGGCGTCGTCAATCAGCGCCAGCAACTCGCCGCCGCGCCAGAAACTCAGGCCGCTCACAGCGGACAAACCGCCACCAGATCGCCGGGCGCCACCCGCTGCCCCGGCTGCAGGCGCACCAGCGCATCGGCCCAGGCGCAGGAAGTCAGCACCGCGGAGCCCTGGTTTGGGTAGCGATGCACCACCAGCTGGCCGTCCTGCTCGCGCAGCTGCACGCGCAGAAACTCCTCGCGTTTCATGTCCGGCTTGTGCCATTCAAACGCCGCCGGCAGCTGTTGCGTTTGCGGCCAACCTTGCACCGTCTCCCCCATGCGCGCACGCAGGAAATCGCGCACCAGCACCGCGAAAGTCACATAACCGGACACCGGGTTGCCCGGCAGACCGATGAAGTCGGCCTCACCCAGCCGGCCGCTGGCCAGCGGCTTGCCCGGCTTGATGGCGATCTTCCACAGCTGCAATTCACCCTCGGCTTCTACTGCGGCCTTGACGTGATCTTCCTCGCCCACCGACACACCACCACAG
>NZ_CADEPL010000029.1 GCF_902829295.1 Vogesella oryzae | reverse complement strand
GGGCATAGTATTGCCCGGCCTGCAACGAGGCCTCGCCCGGCAGTGAGCCGAGAATCAGCAGCCGGGTTGCCGGATTCACGACCGGCGGGAAACTGGATTTGCGCATAAGTGGGTTGGCTTGCGCCGGATCGGCGAGCGTGCGTGCGTTTAGAACAGGCTACCCTGCTGGGCCGCCAGTTGCGCCCGCACCGGCGCAAAGCTGCGTCGATGTTGTGGCAATACGCCGTGAGCCACGATGGCCGCCAGATGCTCGGGCGTCGGGTAGCCCTTGTGGCGGGCGAAACCGTACTGCGGATATTGCCGGTCCAGCGCGATCATTTCGGCGTCGCGCGCGGTCTTGGCCAGAATCGATGCCGCCGAGATTTCCGCCACCTTGGCATCGCCCTTGACGATGGCCTCGGCCGGCAAACGCAGCGTCTTGGGTATCTTGTTGCCGTCGATCAGCACCTTGTCCGGCACAATCGCCAATCCGTCTACCGCGCGCACCATCGCCAGCATGGTGGCCTGGAAGATATTGCGCTGATCGATCTCGTCGGCATCGGCCCGGGCGATGAACCACGCCAGCGCCTTGGCGCGAATCTCCAGTGCCAGCGCCTCGCGCTTCGCTTCGCTCAGCACCTTGGAGTCGGCCAGCCCGGCAATCGGCTGCACCGGGTCCAGAATCACTGCCGCAGTGTAAACGGCGCCGACCAGCGGGCCGCGGCCGGCTTCGTCCACGCCGCAGATCAGCACCGCGCCACCCGCAATACCGCGCGTGCGGCCAACTTGGCGGAGTCCTGCTTCAGTTCCTCGTGCAGGCGCTCGAAGGTGGTGATGATTTCCTGCCGGCTATCCTGGTCCTGATACAGCTTGCTGACTGCCGCGGCCAACTTCTCTACCGTAGCATCCTTCTGCAGCAATTCCGGCACCACGAAACGCCCGGCCAGCACATTGGGCAAGCCGACATACGGCAACTTGAGCTTGCGCTTGACCAGCTGGTAGGTCAGCCACGACAGCTTGTAACTGATCACCATCGGCCGCTTGGTCAGCGCCACTTCCAGCGTGGCGGTGCCACTGGTCACCAGCACCACGTCAGCCGCGATCATCGCCATCTGCGCATGGCCAATCAGCTTGCGGATCGGCAGATCCCACGCCTTGTGGCGGCTAAGCAGCTGATCGAACTGATCAAGGGTTGGCCGCGTGGCCAGTGGCACCAGGAATTCGGCGTCCGGATACTCCTGCAGCAGCTTGCGAGCCACCTCGATATACAACCCGCCCATGAAATCCAGCTCGCTGCGGCGGCTACCCGGCAACAGGGCAAACACCGGCCCCTGCTTGCGCAGCCCCAGTTGCTCGCGCATGGCATCACGATCCGGGGTAAACGGGATTTCGCCTGCCAGCGGGTGGCCGATATAGGTCGCATGCACCCCGGCAGCGTCGTACAGCGGCTTTTCCATCGGGAACAGGCACAGCACCAGATCGGCAGACTCACCAATCTTGCTTACCCGCTCCGGCCGCCAGGCCCACACCGATGGACTGACATAATGCACGGTTCGCAGCCCGGCCTTGCGCAGGCTTTTCTCCAAGCCGAGATTGAAGTCCGGCGCATCGATGCCGACAAACACGTCCGGCCGTTCGGCTATTAGCGTCTTGCGCAAATTCCGACGGATACGCAGCAACGCTGGCAGGCTTTTCAGCACTTCCAGATAGCCGCGCACCGCCAGTTTTTCCTGCGGTACCTGGCTATGAAAACCACGCGCCACCATGCGCGGCCCGCCAATGCCGGCAAACTCGACCAGCGGATGGGCATGGCGCAGCGCGTCCATCAGATGCGCACCCAACAGATCGCCCGAGGCCTCGCCGGCGACCATGGCCACCTTGAGGGCACCCGGGCGGGTAAACAGCTTTGCAGTCATGGATTAACGGATAATGCCGCGGTTGGCTGTCTCGAAAAATTGCACGAACAAATCAAGTTCGGCATTACCTGCTGCCGCAGCGGTGATTTCCGCCTTGGCATCGTCAAAAGACAGCCCTTTGCGGTACAGCGACTTGTAGGCATTGCGGATATTGCGGATCTGCTCCGGCGAGAAGCCGCGACGCTTCAGTCCCTCGGCGTTGATGCCGCTGGGCACCGCGCGGTTGCCGTGCGCCATCACGTACGGCGGCACATCCTGCGCCACGGCACTGGAGAAAGCCGTCATGGCATGGGCGCCGATATGGCAGAACTGGTGCACGCTGGTAAAGCCACCCAGGATGACCCAGTCACCGATATGTACGTGCCCGCCGAGGGTCGCGTTATTGGCGAAGATGGTGTTGTTACCGACCTGGCAATCATGGCCCAGATGCACATAGGCCATGATCCAGTTATTGTTGCCCATGCGGGTAACACCCACGTCCTGCGCAGTACCGATATTGAAGGTGCAGAATTCGCGGATGGTATTGCCATCGCCGATTTCCAGTCGGGTCGGTTCGCCGGCATATTTTTTATCCTGCGGCACCGCACCCAGCGAGCAGAACTGGAAGATGCGGTTGTTCTTGCCGATGCTGGTATGCCCTTCGATTACCACATGCGGGCCGATCCAGGTGCCGCTGTCGATGCTGACATTGGCCCCGATAATGCTGTAGGCACCGATTTCCACATCCGGCGCGATCTTGGCGCCTTCCGCGATAATGGCGGTAGGATGGATTGCCATGCTTACACCTCGCGCTTGGCACACATGATTTCGGCTTCGCAAGCCACCTGGCCATCCACCAGTGCACGGGCGCTGTACTTGCCGATGCCGCGCTTGACGGTGATGGTTTCCACTTCGAATACCAGCTGGTCACCCGGCACCACCTGGCGCTTGAAACGGGCATTGTCGATGCCGACAAAAAAATACAGCTCATTCTCGGCACGCTGGCCCTGGCTCTTGATCGCCAGGATACCTGCCGCCTGTGCCAGCGCTTCGATGATCAGCACGCCCGGCATTACCGGATATTGCTCGAAGTGGCCCATGAAGAACGGCTCGTTAATGGTGACATTTTTCAGCGCCTTGATGCGGGTATCTGCCACGAATTCGGTAACACGGTCCACCAGCAGGAACGGATAACGGTGCGGCAGATAGCTCATGATCTCGCGCACGTCGATGTGTACTGCGGCGTTGTCGGTGTTGTTAACTGCGTCGGTCATGCTTGTACGTCCTTGTTCTGTTGCACTTCTTTCAGTGCTTTTTCAAGTTGTTTGACACGGGTGACCAGCTGATCCAGGTGCCGCAAGTGCGAGGCATTTGTCAGCCAGTCTTTATAGGTGGAAAGCGGGAACGACGACGCGTAATTGTCGGCGTTACGAATGGATTTGGATACCAGCGTGCCGCCGCCAATGTGGGTATGATCGGCAATCTCTATGTGGCCAACCATCATCGCAGCGCCGCCGATAGTGCAATTGGCGCCGATCTTGGTACTACCGGCAATACCGGCACAACCGGCAATGGCGGTATGTGCACCGATCTCCACGTTATGCGCCACCTGCACCAGGTTGTCGATTTTGGCATCCTTGCGAATGATGGTGTCGGTCAACGCTCCACGATCAATGGTGGTGTTGGCACCGATCTCGACATCGTCCTCAATGATGACACGACCGGTTTGCGGAATTTTGTACCAGCTGTCGCCAGCCCAGGCCAGACCGAAGCCATCGGCACCGATCACCGTGCCGCTATGCACGCCAACGCGGTTACCCAAGCGGCAACCGTGATAGACAGTGACATTCGGGTACAACACCACGTCGTCACCCAACTCTACGTCATCACCAAGCACCACACCCGGATGCAGAATGCAGCGCTCTCCGATCACCACATTGCGGCCAACACTGACCAGTTCGCGCACTTCGGCGCTGGCGGCAATACGGGCCCCGTCACCGATAACGGCACTGGCATGCACTCCGGCACGTGCCTTTGCCGGCGGGTTGAACAACGTGGCAACTTTGGCAAAATAAAGGTACGGATCGGCAATCAGGATCAGGCTGCGATCTTCTTTCTGCGCCTCATCAGCCAGTGCCGGCTTGACGATAATGGCACCAGCCTGACAGCTCGCCAGCTGACTGCGGAATTTCGGATTGGCAAGAAAGGTAATCTCTTGCGCTGCCGCTTCGCCCATTGGCGCAAGACGGCTAATCTCGCGATCTTCGCCACGCAGCTCGCCGCCCAGCACGGCGACAATTTGGGAAAGTTTCATCAGATGTCATCAACAATGAAGCCGACAGGCTGTCGGCTTCGGGTTTTCCTGGCTGCTGAAGCTTACTTCTCCAGCTCCTTGAGCACTCTTGGCGTGATATCGAGTTTGGGGCTGACATACACCGCATCCTGCAATATCAGATCGAACTGTTCGCGCTCGGCCAGCTGCCGGATGATGCGATTGGCCCGCTCCTGAACCGCAGCAAACTCTTCATTGCGGCGCTGGTTCAGATCATCGCGAAAATCGCGGGTCTTGGCCTGGTATTCGCGCTCGACCGAAGCTAGCTCCCGTTCCTGAGCCTTCTGATCCACTTCGCTATTACGATTGCGCGCCATTAACGCTTCAAGCTCTTTGCCACGAGCGGCCAACCGTTTCAGCTCCTGCTCGCGCGGAGCAAACTCTTTCTCCAGCTTTTTCTGCGCAACAATCGCCGGTGCCGCCTCTCGATAAACGCGTTCGGTATTGATATAGCCAATTTTCAAATCAGCAGCCTGCGCGCCACCGGATAACAGCAGCGCAGCCAGCAGGCCCGTTAGGAATAGAGGATTCAGTCTCATACGCCGCCCTTAGAAGGTCTGCCCCAGCAGGAACTGGAAGCGTTGCACGTTATCACCCTCTTTCTTGGCAAGCGGGAAGGCATAGCTGAACTTCATCGGCCCGATCGGAGACAGCCATGCCAGCCCGACGCCGGTCGAGTAACGCAGCGCATCCGTTGCCGAGGTCGAACTGATCTTGTCATCCCACACCGTACCGGCATCAAAGAAGACACTGGCACGCAGGCTACGGTTGTCGCGCATACCCGGGAACGGGAACAGCAGTTCGGCCGAACCGCTCACTTTACGCGTCCCGCCCAGTGCATCGCCACTGGAGTCTCGCGGCCCCAGACTGCCACTGTCATAGCCTCGCACAGAACCAAAACCACCCACATAGAAATTCTGGAAGAACGGCAGGGTCTTGGTCTGGCCATAACTGTTGGCATAACCCACATCGCCACCCAGCGCGAAGGTTACGTTCTTTGATAGCGGCCAGAACCAGTTCTCGCTATGCGTAACGCGGTAGTACTGCAGATCACCACCGGGCAAGCCCACGTTGACATTGACGCTCATGTTGTAGCCACGGGTTGGCCACAACGCACTGTCGCGGGTATCGCGAGACCAGCCAGCCGTACTCAGCAGCGTCTTGTTGCGACTGCCGTTTTCCGCAACAAACGCCTGGTACTGTTCCGGGCTGTCACTACTCAGCGTGAGGTTGCTGAACTCGGCGCCCAAACCAAAATTGATGCGATCGTACTCGGTAACCGGCACCCCGAAACGCATCATTGCACCGGTCGTTGCGTTCTTGTACAGATCGTAGCTGGAGGTGTTCGAGTTATACGGAGTACTAATACGGTGGTACACGTCATAGCCGATGCTGACACCATCCGGCGTGTAATACGGGTCAGTAAACGAAACCGCATAGACCTTGGACGACTTGCCCTGGTTGAAGTTGACGGATACCGACTTGCCCGAACCCAATACGTTGGATTGCGACACGGATGCCGACAGTTGCAGACCATCATCCTGCGCATAGCCGATGCCGGCCTGGATCGCGCCGGTAGAGCGTTCCTTCACGTTTACCAGCATGTCGACCTGATCAGGCGTATCGGCCACCGGCGGGGTTTCGACATCAACCGTTTCGAAGTAGCCCAACAGTTCAAGGCGCTCTTTGCTGCGCTTGATCGCCGCAGCGTTGTACTGCGAGCTTTCCAGCTGACGCAATTCACGACGAATCACCTCGTCGCGGGTACGCAAGTTACCGGCAATGCTGACTCGACGTACGGTGGTCAGACGACCCGGATCAACAAAGAAGGTCAGCACTAGGTTTTGCTTATCTTTATCGAACTCGGGAGTAACATTTACATTGGCAAAGGCATAGCCCTCGGCCCCCAGCCGGTCAGAAAGCGCGGTAACCGACTCGGTAACCTTCTCGCGATTGAACAGTGCCCCTGGCTGAACCGTCAGCAATTTTTTGAGCTCTGCTTCCGGCACTTTCAGATCACCGGCCAAGCGCACCTCGGACACTTTGTACTGCAGGCCCTCGGTGATATTGATCGTCAGGTAAACTTCTTTTTTATCTGCACTGATGGAAACCTGGGTCGAGTCAATATTGAACTCGGCAAAACCTTGGTTCAGGTAGAAGGCGCGTAATTTTTCCAGATCGGCCGAAAGTTGCTGCCGCGAGTACTGATCGGACTTGGACAGCCAGGTCATGTAACCGGAGGTCGTCAGGGAAAACTCGTCCAGCAAGTCGGCTTCATTGAAGTGGCGCGCACCAACAATGTGGATACTGCTGATCTTGGCAGTAACACCTTCGACGATATCGAGAGTAATCGCCAGCCGGTTGCGATCGAGTTTGGTAATTTGCGGGACGATTTCAACCGAATACTTGCCCTTGCTGAAATACTGACGTTTCAGTTCCTGGATTGCCTGATCCAGCAGGCCCTGATCAAAAATACGCGACTCGGCAAGTCCGTTATCTTTGAGTGCCTTGACCAGCTGATCCTTGTTGAACTCCTTGGCACCACTGATATCCAGGCGCGAAATAACCGGACGCTCATTCACCGACACCACGACTACATCGTGGTCAGTCTCGACGCGGACATCATTGAAAAAACCGGTGGCAAACAGTGCCTTGATCGCTGAGGAGGCTTTATCCTCGGTAAAGCTGTCACCTACCTTCAATGGCAGGTAGTTGAAGACGGTGCCAGGCTCGGTGCGCTGCAACCCTTCAACACGAATATCCTTGATGACGAAACTGTCGGCAGCCCAAAGCGGCGACATGAAAACGGCAGAAACAGCAGCGGCAATAAAACGTTTATTCATTAGTTTTCCCTATTGGGCCAGCAGCCGGGCGAAGTCATTGAATAGGGCCAGCAGCATGACAGTCATGATGAATGCCATCCCCAAGCGCTGCCCGACTTCATACGCACGTTCCGGGAGCGGCCGCCCCCGAATCAATTCGACGACATGATACAGCAAGTGTCCACCATCCAATACAGGTATAGGGAGCAGATTAAACACCCCAAGACTGACACTGATCAGCGCCATGAATTCCAGCAACGCATTGATCCCGGCATCCGCGCTCTTGCCGGCATATTCGGCAATGGTTAACGGACCGCTTAACGCATCAAGCGATACGGTTCCACCGAACATGGCCAGCATCATCCGTAGCGAGCTGGCGCTCAAATCGGCGGTACGTTTTACTGCGGCAACAACAGCGTCCCTCGCGCCGACATAGCGAGTCTGCAATGACTGCTTAAGCCATACTTCGTCCAGCACAGGAGCCACGCCGATACGCCCAAGCTGCTGTCCATCCAGCTCCACCGAGTCTGGACGCAATGACAAAGGCAGTTCCTTGCCAGAGCGGAGCACGCGCAATTGCATAAGCTTGCCCGGGTGATTCTGCACCCACTGCACCCAGCCTTCCCAACTCACCACCGGCTTGTCATCAACCGATAGCAACACATCACCAGACCGCAGGCCGGCACGCTCGCCCGCGCCACCCGGCAACACCGCGCCAATTTTGGGCAAATATCGAACCGGCATCAGCCCCAGCCGGGCAAAAGTATGCTGATCCAGCGTCTGCAAATTGAAGCGCAGCAAATCCAGCGACACCGACAATTGTTGCTGCTGCCGCTGGATCAGCAATCGCGGCTTGCCGCCGTCGGCAATAACATCCTCCAGTGTGCCGCGCAACTCCCCCCAATCCTGCACATTGCGACCATTTACAGCCAGCACGCGATCTCCTGCCCGCAAACCCGCAGCGGCAGCTGCGGTTTCGGCAACCACAGTTCCCACCAGCGGCTGCTGAGAAGTCTGCATGCCCGACATCGTCCAGGAAAACAGCAACACAGCCAACAACAGGTTGGCCACCGGACCAGCCGCCACCACAATCATGCGTTGCCATACCGGACGGGCATCGAAAGCGCGGTCACGATCTCCGTCTGGCACATCGCCTTCGCGCGAATCCAGCATGCGCACAAAGCCACCCAGCGGGATCAGCGCAATTCGCCACTCGGTTTCGCCACGCTGCCAGGAAAACAACTTCCGGCCAAAACCGATGGAAAAGGTCAGCACCTTGACGCCGCAAGCGCGAGCAGCAAGAAAGTGCCCAAACTCATGAAAGGTCACCAGCACACCGATGACCAACAGGAATGCCAGCACCGTCATCCGGCAATCCAGCCCTGTACGATATTGCGCACCATGGCATCTTTCTCCAGCAAGCCATCAAGATCCCGGCTCAATGCCAGGTCACTCTGCTCCAGCGCTCTCTCGATCAATCGGGGAATTTGCAAGAAAGCCAGACGACCAGACAGGAATGCAGCCACCGCCACCTCGTTGGCCGCATTCAATACAGCCGACGCATCCCCACCAGCATGCAAACAGTCGAAGGCCAACCGCAGACATGGGAAACGCTGCAGATCGGGCTGTTCAAAGGTCAGCGACGACAAGGCCATGAAATCCAGCGGCGCCACCGGCGCAGCAATACGCTGCGGCCAAGCCATCGCATATGCAATAGGAGTACGCATGTCTGGCGTCCCCAACTGGGCAATCACCGAACCATCGCAGTACCGCACCATGGAATGAATCACGCTTTGCGGATGAACCACCACCTTGATGCGCTCCGGCGGGGTAGCAAACAGCCAGTGCGCCTCGATAACTTCCAGACCCTTGTTCATCAATGAAGCGGAGTCGACCGAAATCTTGCGCCCCATCACCCAGTTGGGATGCCGGCAGGCATCTTCCGCCGAAACCTGCTGCAGTTGCTCTAGAGTATGCTGGCGAAACGGACCACCCGATGCAGTCAGAATCAGCTCTTCGATACCCGCGCCAGCAAGATCACCATCAAATCCGGCGGGTAGCGACTGGAACAGCGCATTATGCTCGCTATCCACCGGCAGCAACTCGGCACCGCCATTGCGCACCGCCTGCATGAACAAATCACCGGCCACAACCAGCGACTCTTTGTTTGCCAGCAGAATGCGCTTCCCAGCCAATGCCGCAGCGATAGTTGGCCGCAAACCGGCGGCACCAACAATTGCCGCCATTACCATATCGACCTGATCGGCAGTGGCGACAGCTTCTAGCGCCGCCGCGCCGTGCAACACTTCGGTACGGCTACCCACCTCAGCCAGGCGATTACGCAACAGGGAGGCGGCAGCAACATCCACCAGCACAGCGAATTCCGGGCGAAAGCGTAGACATTGCTCGAACAGCTTATCGACCTGACTATTGGCAGCCAGCGCATATACCTGATAGCGCTCCGGGTGCATCGCCACCACATCCAGCGTACTGCCGCCGATACTACCGGTCGATCCCAAAACCGTGATTTTTTGGAGCTTCATGAAAACCTTAAGGCAAGAATTGCTCAGGCAAACAGACGCTGCAAGGCTGCAGACACCGCCAGCACCGCAATCAGGCTGTCAATACGGTCATAGACACCACCGTGGCCAGGCAACAGATTGCTACTGTCCTTGATGCCGGCACTACGCTTGAACCAGGACTCCAGCAAATCACCGACCACACTCACGGCGGTCAACCCTAGCGCGAGCAGCAACAGGCCTGGCAACGGCAGATCCAGCTGCAGCCACCCCAGCTGCAGCACCAACCAGACATACGCCGCCACGCCCAGCACGGCGCCGACCACACCCTCCCAGCTCTTGCCAGGACTAATAGACGGGGCCAGCTTACGTCGCCCGAAGGCCTTGCCTGCAAAATAGGCGGCAATATCCGCAATCCACACCAAACCCATAACGGCCAGCAAATGCATACCGCTGGCTGTCGCATCATCCGGCCGCCAGGCCAAAAAGCCAAGCCAAGCCGGAAACATCAGCACCCAGCCCAACAGCATGGCTTTGACACCACGCGGCAATGGCCAGCGCTGTGCCAACCACAGCGGCGCCAGCAGCAGCCACACCGGCAATGCCAGCATAAGCACAACATCCGCTACCTGCCCCTGCCCTGCGACCGGCAGCTGCCAAAAACCGGCTGCCAACAACGAGCTGAACAGCAGGTAGATCACCTGCGGCCAACCTTTGATAGCAGCCATGCGAGAGAACTCCCGCAACGCCAGACCAACAACCAGCCAGGAAAACGCCGCCCACAGCGGGGCCGGAAAATAGAACACAGCGCCCAGCATGATGGGCAACAGTAACAACGCCGTAATGACGCGGGTTATCAGCATGAATCAGCCTCGGCGATGGGCTTGCGGCAATTGTTCACTGGTACGACCAAACCGCCGTTCGCGACTGCGGAAGGAAGCCAGCGCCACATCCAGCGCATCCTTGCCAAAGTCAGGCCATAACAAATCAGTGAAATAGAGCTCGGAATAGGCAAGCTGCCACAACAGGAAATTACTGATGCGCTGCTCGCCACCGGTACGGATAAACAAATCAGGCTCTGGCGCATAAGCCATCGACAGGTTGGCCGCAAGGCTGGCCTCGTCGATGTCCGTCACCCCTGAGGCATGAAGACGATTTACCGCCTGCAGCACGTCCCAGCGACCACCATAATCTGCCGCGATGGTCAGCACCAGACCGCTATTGCCCGCCGTCTTGGCTTCTGCCGCATCGATACGCTGGCAGATGGCAGCAGAAAAGCGATCACGCGAACCGATAACTCGCAATCGGATATTGCTCTGATGCAGACGCTCAACTTCACGCTCCAGCGCCACAAAGAACAACTCCATCAGGAAATTGACTTCATCTGCCGGACGCCGCCAGTTCTCAGTGGAAAAGGCAAACAATGTCAGATAGCCGACGCCGAGATCGATACAGTGCTTGACCGTATCGCGTACCGCATCGAGGCCCCGCTTGTGACCCGCCACTCGGGGCAGCAAACGTTTTTTGGCCCAACGACCATTGCCATCCATGATGATGGCAATGTGCCGGGGCACAGACTGCACCTCCGGCACGCCCTGCGTGGAACTTGCAAACACGCAACGCTCCTTACACGGCCATCAATTCGGCTTCTTTGGCTGCCAGCGCCTTGTCGACTTCGGCAATGTACTTGTCAGTGAACTTCTGCACTTCGTCCTGACCACGACGCTCTTCGTCCTCGGTGATTTCCTTGTCCTTGAGCAGGTTCTTGAGGTCGTTGTTGCAATCGCGACGCACATTGCGAATGGACACGCGGGCACCCTCGGCTTCGGCGCGAACCACCTTGATCAGGTCCTTGCGGCGTTCCTCGGTCAGTGCCGGCATCGGCACGCGGATGATCTCGCCCATCGAGGACGGATTCAGACCCAGATCGCTATCGCGAATAGCCTTCTCCACCTTGGCCAGCATGTTTTTTTCCCACGGCTGCACACCAATGGTACGGGCATCGATCAGGGTTACGTTCGCCACCTGGTTTACCGGCACATCGCTGCCATAGTAATCCACCATCACATGATCCAAGAGACCGGTGTGGGCACGGCCGGTACGCACTTTGGTCAGGTCGGTCTTGAAAGTTTCCAGCGACTTTTGCATGCGCTGTTCAGCCGACTTTTTTACGTCATTGATCATGATTACTCCCGTTGCATTCTGAAAAACAAGGCGGAAGCGGCTTTACGCCGTTTCCGCCTTTATGGAATCACTAAATCAGCAGTGTACCAGCGTGCCTTCGTCTTCGCCAAGCACGACACGGGTCAGCGCACCCTGCTTGAAAATGCTGAATACCTTGATATTCAGGTGCTGATCGCGGCACAGCGCAAAAGCGGTTGCATCCATCACTTTCAAGTTACGCGAAATCGCCTCGTCGAAAGTCAGGGTCTGGTAGCGCACGGCATCCGGGTTCTTTTTCGGATCATCGGTATAGACGCCGTCGACCTTGGTTGCCTTCAGCATGATATCGACGTTCATCTCCATACCACGCAGCGCTGCAGCAGTATCAGTAGTAAAGAAAGGGTTACCGGTGCCGGCAGCAAAAATCACCACTTTGCCTTCTTCCAGGTACTGCATTGCCTTACCGCGCACATATGGCTCGGCAATCTGTTGCATGGTCAGCGCGGACTGCACACGCGCGATCAGGCCAACCTTGGTCATGGCATCCTTCAGCGCCAGCGCATTCATCACTGTCGCCATCATGCCCATGTAATCTGCAGTAGCACGATCCATACCGGAAGCGGCTGGTGCTACACCACGGAAAATGTTGCCACCACCAATCACGATGCCGACCTGCACGCCCAGATCCACCACTTCCTTGATCTGAACCACGATCTGCTCGATCGTGTTGCGATTAATCCCGTAGCTGTCATCTCCCATCAGGGCTTCGCCGGACAATTTCAGCAGGATGCGCTTGTAAGCGGGAACTTGGCTCATGATTACCTCTGGCAATAGGTTTGAATTCTGTTTGCGAAACGGCACCCTGTTTTGCAGGGTGCCGTTCTTGGTACAACTTGACTACGAATTACAGCTTGGCAGCAGCAGCCACTTCAGCAGCATAGTCCACAACCTTCTTCTCGATGCCTTCGCCAACGACAAACATGGCAAATGCCTTCACCGAAGCGGATTTCTCAGCCAGCAGCTTCTCTACGGTAACGTCCGGGTTCTTGACGAACGGCTGACCAACCAGAGTCACTTCCGCCAGGAACTTGTTCACGCGACCTTCAACCATTTTGGCCACGATATCAGCCGGCTTGCCGGATTCTGCAGCTTGTGCGGTGTAGATCTTGCGCTCTTGCTCCAGGGTTTCGGCCGGAACCTGATCCTTGGAAACACAAATCGGCTTGGAAGCGGCAATGTGCATAGCCACGTCCTTGCCCACTTGCTCTTCGCCTTTGTAATCAACGATAACGCCGATCTTGGCGCCATGCAGATAGGTAGCGATAGCGCCGTCGGTTTCGTAACGAACGAAACGACGGATGGTCATGTTTTCGCCCAGCTTGGCAATGGCTGCCTTGCGGGTTTCCTCCACGGACTGGCCATCAACCTCAACAGCAGCCAGCGCTTCAACATCAGCCGGGTTGGCCGCAACAACTGCTTTGGCAGCTGCAGTAGCCAGGGCGATGAAGGTCGGGTCTTTGGCTACGAAGTCAGTTTCGCAGTTCACTTCTACCAGGGCGCCAACGCCACCGGCAACGAAAGAACCGATGATACCTTCTGCAGCAACACGGCCAGCCATCTTGGATGCCTTGTTACCGGACTTGATGCGCAGAATCTCTTCAGCCTTGGCAGAATCGCCATCAGCCTCTACCAGAGCCTTCTTGCACTCCATCATGCCCAGACCAGTCGCAGCGCGCAGGTCGGATACCATCTTTGCGGTGATTTCCGCCATGACTAACTCCTTAAAAATAAATACGTTCCGGAGGATTTAAAAAAAGGGGCTTTCGCCCCTTTTCGCCAAGAACTTACTCGGCGGCTGCTTCAGCAGCAGCTACGATTTCCTGCAGCGACTGAGCGCGGCCTTCCAGTACGGCGTCGGCGATGCCACGAGCGTACAGACGGATGGCGCGACTGGAGTCGTCGTTACCCGGAATTACGTAATCAATGCCTTCCGGCGAGTTGTTGGTATCAACCACACCAATAACCGGGATACCCAGTTTCTTGGCTTCAACGATGGTACCTTTCTGGTAACCGGTATCGATAACAAAGATCGCGTCCGGCAGACCTTTCATATCCTTGATACCACCCAGCGAGCGCTCGAGTTTTTCAACTTCGCGCTGCATATCCAGCAGTTCTTTCTTGTTGAAACCGGACTGGTCGCCAGCTTCGAGCTGGGCACGCTTGTCTTCAAGACGCTTGATAGACTGCTTCACGGTCTTGTAGTTGGTCAGCATGCCGCCCAACCAGCGATGATCCACGAACGGAACGCCAGCACGGCTGGCTTCTTCGCGGACGATCTCACGCGCCTGACGCTTGGTACCCACGAACAGAATGGTGCCCTTGTTGGCAGCCAGACGACGCACATAGTCCTGAGCCTGCACGAACAGCGGCAGGGTTTTTTCCAGGTTGATGATGTGAATCTTGTTGCGGCTGCCAAAGATGTACTGAGCCATCTTCGGGTTCCAGAAGCGGGTTTGGTGGCCGAAGTGTACGCCGGCCTCAAGCATTTGACGCATGGTCACATTGGTGGACATTCTTTAATCTCCAAAAGGGTTAAGCCTCCATCCGTACAGTCAACCCTTGCGGGCACCCTATTGCGTACGGATGTGCGTAATTTCCCCCGAAATTGAGGGAACTCGCAATTCTAGCATTCCCGCCAACGCGCACTCAAGCCCCACGATCATCTTCTTGTTGCTGTCTCATGCGCTGCCGGTGCTTCCGCACCTTGATCCACAACAGTAGCCAGGTCGGCGTCACACCCAGCAATAACAGCACCAGCATGGACTGCATGAGGGAGTTCTGCCCCACCGCCAGCATCAACACAAAATACAACCAGCCTATCAGCACCAAATACATATCAAACAACCGTTTGAAATTTATCAAGGAATGCGACAAGAATAGCGCACCCCAGCACAGCACACAGGCACAACGACATGCAGACCCGATTCACTCGAGCATTCGGCGTTACAAGACCACTACTCTGCCCCGGCATGAGCTACATCGCCACCCCGGAACTGGTGGCCGCCACCAGCAACGCAGGCGGCCTCGGCATTCTTGCCACCGGTCCGCTCAATCCCGCACAAGCCAGGCAGGCCATTCACCGCATCCGCGAGCTGACCGACAAGCCTTTTGGCATCGGCTGCACACTGATGATGCCCGGCGCCCGGGAAAATGCAGAAGTGGCACTACAAGAGCAGGTGCCTGTGATCAACTTCTCGCTCGGCAAAGGCGACTGGATCGTCAAACGTGCCCACGCCTATGGCGGCAAAGTGATTGCCACTGTCGTTACGGAAAAGCATGCCCTATCCGCGGCCAACATCGGTGTGGACGCCCTGCTGGTCACCGGTCACGAAGCAGCGGCACATGGCGGTGAGGTCACTTCTCTGGTTCTCATTCCCGCCATCCGCCGACTCACCGACCTGCCGATCATTGCCGCTGGCGGCTTCGGCACCGGCCAAGGCCTTGTAGCCGCGTTTGCCCTTGGCGCCGATGCCGTTGCCATGGGCAGCCGGCTTGCCATGACCCGCGAGAGCCCTGTCCATCAACACACAAAAGACCTGATTCGTCAGCGCACGGTCGCTGATACCTTATATTCGAGAAATTTTGATGGCTTATGGTGCCGGGTAATGGACACCCCTGCCGCCCGCCGCGCCACCCGCAAACCACTCGGCCTGCTGCAGGCAGCGTGGAGAGCAGCCGGCGCAGCACGCCGTATGCAGCTACCGTTATTGCAAGTCGTGGCTGGCGGCCTGCTACGTGAACCGCAGCAACTACGCCAGCTGGCGCAGTTTGGTGCCGCTACCGAATCCATCCGCCTCGCCATTGAAGAGGGCGACCACCAACGTGGCGTGCAGCTTATTGGCCAAGTTCAAGGGCTGATTGATGACGTACCCAGCGTTGCCGACTTGTTTCAACGCCTGGAAGAGGAAGCACGCCTTTGCAGCGCCAGCCTGCCCACATTCTGACCAGACATTGCAACATCAAATGATATTGATTATCATTTGATAACATTTGCGATGTAGCTGAAGTCACAAGCGCAATCACATGGTTGCGCTTTTCTATATAAGGAGCACCCGGATGCTGTGCCCTGCCTACGAATTGCAACTCCATATCGCCCCCGACAGCCGCGCCACGCAGTCACTACCGCTCTACATACCAGCCAACCGCCTGACCATCATCACCGGCGGGACACCCAATAGCCGTCGCCAACTGCTTGCCTCGCTCGCAGGCAGCGGCGACTTCGTTTGCGGCCAACTATTCGGTCAAGCTGCCCATGCTGACAGGCTCCGGCGCCTGACCTGCCTGCAGCAAAGTGTCAGCAACCACTGCCGACAGCAACTAGGCCGCTATGTGCTGCAGCAGCAAACCAGCCATTGGTGGCGACGCGGCAATGACAACAATCAACAGCTTGCCAACCAGCTCCTGCGCGACTTTGGCTTACTGCACCTTGCCGAGCAGCGCTTCTGCCAGCTAACCAGCGCTGAACAGCAGCTAGCCACCATCATCCGCTGTCTGGTCAGTACCGCACCAGTTGTGTTGCTGAATGAACCGGCCACCAGTCTCTGCCTCACCGCCCGCAGACAGCTGTTACAACAGCTGCAACGCCTGGCCTTGACTGGCCGCACCATCGTAATCACCTTGCAGGACCGGGCTCTGGCCAGCCAGCTTGCAGACCACTTGATCGACCTCGACCAGAATGCGGCAACACCGCTTGGAGACACCACCCGCACTGATGAGACCGCTCGTCACGCGCTGGAGGACTACCGACGCTCGGCGTAGAATCGTGCCACCACACCCTCACACCCCTGCCATGAGCCTGAACCTCCCGACCAGCCCCGATCCGCAGCTCCCGATACAGTGGTGTGTTTTCGATGGCAACGGACTGTACCTTTTTGCCGAGCAACTACCGGAAGCCGCCCCGGCACTGCATACCGGCGTCCGCTACATTGGCCACAACTCTGCGGCCAACCTGTTTGCCACCGAATTGCTTGGGCCACCGCCCGACAGCTGGCAAAAAGTCAGCCTGCGACAGGCATTGCTAACCCTGCCTGCCAGTTACACCCCGTTGCTGGCGCGCGCCGCACAGCTGCGCCGCTTCGAGCAAACCCATCGCTACTGCGGTGCCTGCGCCGGACCACTTCTCAGCAATGCCCACGATCATGGCAAACACTGCCCGAGCTGTGACGAGCTGTACTATCCACGGCTATCGCCGGCGATGATGGTACTGATTTACCGGGGGCGCGAAGTACTGCTGGCCCGCAGCCCGCATTTTGCCCCCGGCATGTACAGCGCACTGGCAGGGTTTGTCGAAGCAGGAGAAAGCGTAGAGGAAAGCGTGCACCGCGAAGCCTTTGAAGAAGTGGGTGTGCGCTTGCGCTCCTTGCGCTACATGCGTTCGCAGTCATGGCCATTTCCGCACTCGCTGATGCTGGCATTCGTGGCCGAATACGACAGCGGCGACATAACGCCACAGCCAGGCGAAATCGAAGACGCCGCCTGGTTCGACATCGACAACCTGCCCCTGACGCCGCCGCCACGTTCGATTGCGCATTTTCTGCTACTCGACCACCTGTCCAGCCTGCAGCAAGAACGCAATTAAGTTGCCATAGCCGGCAAGCCGGCAATTTTGTTGTTGCATGACTGGTTCCTAATACGGAACCAGTCCTCCCCTGTCCGCCTTTACACTTCAACAAACCACGCTCACGCTTTACTATCGTCCCACATATAAAACGACTGGCACATTTTAAAGCTCAACATCAAGCCGGCATATTTCCAACCTACAAGTGCTTCAGCAAGGAAAAACAAACATGGGGAAACTATCTCTGGCCCAGCGCCTCGGCCTGGGCTTTGGCGCTGTCATTCTGCTGCTGGTTCTCGGTTCAGCCTTCACCCTCTACCGCCTGACCACCATCCAGTCCCGCGTGTCCGAACTGGTGGAATACCGTATCCCGGTAATCCAGAACTCGCGCACCCTCAGCGGCGCGCTACTGGCCTCCACCAACGCCGCGCGCACCATTCTGCTGGAGAGCGACGACAAGCTGGTGGAAGAAAAGATGGGCATCCTGAAGAACTCGGTGACCGTTGCCCGTAAACAATACGAGCAGATGAAAGCCATTTCGCGCGACGCTTCCGAGGTTGAACTGGTGGGCAAGATCGGCCAATCGCTGGCCGAGTTCACCGGGTTGGTCGACAAGCTGCTACCGATGATCACCCGCCAGAAATGGGATGCCTCGATCATCGTCAGCGAGAAACTGGAACCGCAGGAAAAACTGCTCGGCATCCAGCTCGACAAGCTGATCGCCTACCACACCAAGGTGATGGAACAGGAAAAATCCACCACCACCAGTACGCTGCGCGACACCATGGTGGCATCGCTGCTGGCGATCGTGGTCAGCGTGGGCGCCAGCATCTTTGTTGCCTTGCTGCTCTCCCGCACCCTGACCCGCCAGCTTGGTGGCGAACCGGATTATGCGGCCAAGGTGATGGAGGAAATCTCGCACGGCAACCTGGGCGTGGAAGTCAAAATCCGCAAAGGCGACACCACCTCGCTGCTGTACAACCTGTCGCGCATGACCAAGGAATTGAACGACGCGCTGCGCACTGTAGAACGCAGCGTTCAGGAAAGCGCTGCCGCCTCCGGCGAACTGCAGAACACCATGCAGCGCCTGATGGCCCGTTCCGACGAACAGAATCGCGCCGCCGACGAAATGGTCAGCGTGATTCAGCAAATGGCGGTTGGTGTGCAGGAACTGCACCGCAGTGCCGATGACACCGAAGCCGCCGCCCGCTCTGCCAGCGGCGAAGCGCAGCAGGGTGTAGAAGTAATCAAGGGTGCGGTGCGCGAGATGGACGCCATCAGCGCACTGATCCGCGACACCTCGGGCAGCATCAACGAGCTGGGACGCCAATCGCAAACCATCGATAACATCGTGTCGGTAATCCGTGATGTGGCCGACCAGACCAACCTGCTGGCACTGAATGCCGCCATCGAAGCCGCCCGCGCCGGCGAACAGGGCCGCGGCTTTGCCGTGGTGGCTGACGAGGTACGCAAGTTGGCCGAACGCACCACCAAGGCCACCGGCGAAATCGCCGCCATGATCGGCGCCATCCGCATCAGCGCCCAGCAGGCGGTTGAGGCCATGAACCAGTCGGTCGAACGCGCCCACACCAGCGCCACCCAGGGGCAACTGGCAGGCCAGTCCATCGTTGCCATCCAGAGCGGCACCGACAACGTTGGTCAGAGTGTGCAAAGCATCGCCAGCGCACTGTCCGAACAGGCGCGCTCGGGGGAACAGGTTTCGCGTGAAGTACAGCGCATTACTTCCATTGCGCAGCGCAACCGCGATGCGGCCAACGAGGCCGCCAGTGCCGCGGCCCGCATGAGCGAGCTGACCGAGGAAATCAGCCGCAGCTTCCGCCGCTTCCAGACCACCTGATCGCAACTGCTTTCGCCACAAGCCGCTACCCGGGTAGCGGCTTTTTTATGTCCGGTTGCAGGCAATAAAAAACCCGGCACTTGCCGGGTTTAGCGAATTCGAAACTGCACTCAGTTATTGGCTGGCACTGCGGCCAGTACCGCCTGCAGCAGCTGCCAGGCATTCCCCACCGAGGCCACCTCCACCCGCTCGCCCGGCGCATGGGCACCGCGGATGTTCGGACCGAACGACACCATGTCCATCTCCGGATACTTGGAGCCGATGATGCCGCATTCCAGACCTGCATGGATCACCTGTACGGCGGAGTCGGCCCCGAACTGCTGGCGGTAAACACGCTGGAACAACGCCAGCAGCGGCGAGGCCGGATTCGGCGCCCACCCCGGGTAGCCACCCTCGGTTTCTACCTCGAAACCAGCCAGGCGGAACAAGGCACTGATCTCGCTGGCCAGATTGCGGAAGCCGCTATCCAGCAGCGAGCGCACCATCAGATTGGCAAATACCTTGCCATCGGCCAAGCTGATCACCCCCAGGTTATTGGAAGTTTCCACCACGCCGCTCACCTGCTGGCTCATGCGCTTCACGCCATGCGGAGCGGCATGCAAGGCGGCCAACACTACTTGCTGGGCATCGCGCGCCATCACCTGCTCCGCAGTAGCCAGGTTAGTCGCAATGGCAACCCCCTCATCCACACCAGCCAGCTCAAAACGCATCAGTGCCTGGTAGGCATCCAGCTGCGCCGCAACGTTGGCCGCATCCTGCTCCGGATAGGCCACCACTGCAAAGGCCTCGCGCGCCAAGGCATTGCGGGCCGTGCCGCCATTGAATGAGACCACGCGCAGATCGGTACTGGTAGCCAACTCTTGCAGCAGGCGAACCAGCACCTTGTTGGCGTTGCCGCGACCGAGGTGAATGTCAGCGCCGGAGTGGCCACCACACAGCCCCGACACCACCAGCTGGCGCACCGCATAGCCGGCCGGCAGCGGCTCCTGCGCGTAATCGCGCCGCACATTCACATCGATACCACCGGCACAGCCCATGTAGAACTCGCCCCACTCTTCGGTATCGATATTGATCAGCATCTTGCCTTGCAGCAGTCCAGCCTCCAGCCCCAACGCCCCGCCCATGCCGGCCTCTTCGTCCAGCGTCAGCAATACTTCCAGCGGGCCGTGCACGATATCGTCGGCAGTCAATGCGGCCAACCCCAACGCCACACCGATGCCGTTGTCGGCGCCCAGCGTAGTGTTCTCGGCAATCAGCCAGCCATCCTGCAATACCGGCCGGATCGGATCATTGAAGAAGTCATGCACGGTACCGGTATTGGCCTGACACACCATATCCAGGTGCCCCTGCAACACCACGCCGGCACGATCTTCCATACCCGGCGTGGCCGGCTTACGAATGATCAGGTTACCCACCGCATCGACCACGGTCTCCAAACCACGCAGTTCGGCCCAACCCTTCAGGTAATCCCGTAGTGCCTGCTCGTGTTTGGACGGACGCGGAATGTCACACAGCGTCTGGAAGTGCTCCCAAACGACCTTGGGTTCGAATGCGGCGATGTTAACCACGAGAAAATGCTCCTGTTTGCAGACGGTGGGATATTTCATGCCAAAGTAGACTGGCAATGAATAACGGGCGACTCGTGATCGCCCGTTTATTGATTTGATTGCCAACTCTAGCACAGCCGCTTTAGAGCGTCATTGCGCCCAAAGTGCAGTTTTTGTCTCAGTCTGTACGCGCCGCTAGCAAATAAAGTAGTAAAACTACCCATGTAAGCTGCCAGTTACAGCCAGTTTTTGTACCATAACTACACAAAACCAACGGAGACTCAACCATGACCCGTCGTACAAAAATCGTTGCCACCCTCGGTCCCGCATCCAGCGATGAAGAAACACTGGAGCGCTTGATTCAGGCCGGCGTCAACGTGGTACGCCTCAATTTCTCGCACGGCAGCGCGCAGGATCATATCGACCGCGCCAGTCTGGTACGCAGCACCGCCGACAGGCTGGGCGTGCCGGTCGCCATCATGGTAGATCTGCAAGGTCCCAAAATTCGTGTCGGCCGCTTTGCCAACAGCAAGGTTACGCTTAGCAACGGCCAACCCTTCATTCTGGATGCCGACTGCGAGCTGGGTGACGACACCCGCGTCGGACTGGATTACAAGGAACTGCCGCAGGATGTCGATAGCGGCGCAGTCTTGCTGCTGGACGATGGCCGTATCGTGCTGGTAGTTGAAAAAGTCATCGGCAACCAGATTCACACCCGGGTGAAAGTTGGCGGCGTGCTGTCCAACAACAAGGGGATCAACCAGCAAGGCGGCGGACTGTCCGCCCCTGCCCTGACCGCCAAGGACATCGATGACATCAAGGTTGCGGCGCAACTGGAGGCCGACTATCTGGCAGTGTCCTTCCCCAAGAGCAGCGCCGACCTGTACATGGCGCGCACACTGGTGCATGCCGCCGGCTGCCAGGCACGCATCATCGCCAAGATCGAACGCTGTGAAGCCATTACCAACCTGGAAGACCTGATCGAATCCTCCGACGGCATCATGGTGGCACGCGGCGACCTGGCGGTAGAAGTCGGCGACGCAGCAGTACCGGCATTGCAAAAACGCATGATCCGGCTGGCACGCGAGCGCAACAAGCTCACCATCACGGCCACCCAGATGATGGAATCCATGATTACCAGCCCAGTGCCAACCCGCGCCGAAGTTTCCGATGTCGCCAATGCCGTGCTGGATGGCACCGATGCAGTCATGCTGTCGGCAGAAACCGCCGCCGGCCAGTATCCGGTGGAAACCGTCGAAGCCATGGCCCGCGTCTGCCTAGAGGCGGAAACCTCCTCTGACTACCAGCTGGAACGCGCCTTCCTTAACCGCGAGTTCACCCGTGTCGACCAATCCATCGCCATGGCGGCGCTATTTACTGCCAACCATCTCCAGGTAAAAGCACTGGTTGCGCTTACCCAGACCGGCTCTACCGCCCTGTGGATGAGCCGTGTCAATTGCGGCGTTCCCATCTATGCCCTGACACCGGAAATCAGCACCTATCGCCGGCTGGCACTGTATCGCGACGTGTTCCCGATACTGTTACCGATAGCCAGCGATCAGAAAAAACTGCTGTTGGCCGCAGAGCGCAAACTACTGGAACGCGGCCGGGTAAACCAGGGTGACGTCCTGGTGGCAACGGTTGGCGACAGCGTGGGCCTGATGGGCAGTACCAATACCCTGAAGATCATCAAGGCTGGCGAGGGACATTAATTTAACCCGGCGCTGGCCTTGAAACCCCCGCCTGCGCTACAATATAACAATCATCTGGGGGCGACCTGGTTTCGACGGGGGTTGCAAAGCGGATGAGGGCATACCGGGATTTCAGTCACCCCGTAAAACACTGAGTTTATTTAGTCGCAAACGACGAAACTTACGCTCTAGCTGCTTAATCGCCGCTAGACTCTACAGCAGCTCGCTGGTGGGCTGTGGGGGCAACTCCGGTAGAGTCATTTCACACCAGCTCGCATCAGGTTGGGTTACTTAACCCGGTGTTAAACGCAAGGTAACTCGTTACTGCCAAGCCTGTCCGTCGGCGTGTCAGTAATTAAATCCAAATGACACGACTATGTATGTAGAACTCTTCGTAGAGGGCTTCCGGACGCGGGTTCGATTCCCGCCGCCTCCACCAAATTCTCATGTCACCGGAAGACATGTAACGTGTGCCGTTAAGCATAAAGTGTCGCCAACGACACTTTATGCTTAATTTTTCGATGCGACACATTTTGCTTTATTCGCTAAGTGTGTTAGCGCCGAGAAGCGGCCATTCGTATTTTCAGGCTTGTAATGCAAAAAGGCCGGCGTAAGCCGGCTTTTTTGCGTCTGGACGCCATAGGTCGTTGTCGTACATTAGCGGTAGCGGTCGCCAACACCTTCAGCAGAGCATTCACCAAAGCACAAAGCCGGCATAGCCGGCTTTTGCTTGTGCGATGCAGTTGGTGTCTAGGCGATGCCGAGCTCGTTCTTGATATCGACAAGCACATCAAACAGGGACTCGATGCGACCGAGAACGGCAGCTGGCACCCGAGATTCAATTTCTCGCAAGCTGACTGCCTTTCCTTCCATCGCAATGTCACTACACGCTGCAATGAGATAGGGCCTTGCCTCCGCCAAGACTTGTCTTTTTTGCATGGCTAGATGGCGCTTCCAGCGCTCACCCAGTGCACGAGCCTCTTGGTTTGCACGCAAGTACAAGTGACGGTCGTCGATATTGAGCCGCCGCCCAGCTTCTGCAACGCTGATGGGTACTGACAGTGACATAAAGCTGCGCAACTCTGCCTTGATGGCATCCCAATCCAGGGTGCGTGGAGCGGAGCGTTTCCCCGTCAGCTCTACTCGTAAGTCTAGTACTAGCTGGCTATTGGGCACGGGCGGCGCCCACCCATCCAGCTTTCCGGACAGCAAGTCCGGCAATGTCAGCCCCGCATGCGCAGCCATTTGCAAGCTAGCGCCAAGAGTTGGCGTGCCATCATCCCTCAGCCAATGATGCACAGTCGCTTTGCTTAGACCGACACGGCGAGCGAAGGCAGCGCTTTTGCCTGCATCCATACGCGTGACAATCGTCTGAATGGCCCTGGAATTGGCCGACTTTGACCTTAACAAACATGGGGCGCGCGCATGAACATCGAGTTGTTTGCCCGACTGAACCAAAGCAGCCGCAAACGGGTGCCCCTGCAGGAAGTGCGCCGGGCATTCTTCGAACTGCACCCTGAGGCCGCGAATAATCCGGACCGCAATGCACTGCTGCTAGCTGACTTGCGTGGACTGGAAGTGGCCAAGCTCATCCAGTTGCCTGCAGCCGGCAGTTGGGAAAAGCGCGGTAATCCCCCAATGCCCAACTGGATTCAGCTAGTGCGGACTGAGGAGGCTCCGCGCCGAGATTATGCGACGGTTCCCTGGGTACCCGAACTCGGCTTTTGGCCAGAGCTTAAGCCCGCTATGCTGGAAGCAGCCCGAGCCATAAATGACTTCCTGCTCGAACATCGAGGGCGGGTAGTGTCAGTGCCCATCAAGGAACGGTCGCTCGAAATCTTCGGGGACGAAAAGCGCCTAGACAGCATGCGCCGGGGGAATACGTTGTTTTCAGGGCGCCTCCCGCTCGACGTGTTAGGCGCCTTCATCGTCCCCCTCCCGCTGCCCTACAAAAAAGCCGAAGCGCTAGGCAAACCCGTGCTCATTGTCGAAAACCACAACAGCTATTGGAGCTTTGGGCAGTGGAATCTGAAGACCCAGCGTTACGCGGCGATTGTCTATGGCTCGGGTGAAGCCTTCCGCAGTAGCGGGCGGGCGCTTGGTGATGTCCTGGATGAGGTTGGCGGTGTTGGCGCCGAATATCTGGGTGACCTTGACCCCAAAGGCATAGCCATCCCTTTGGAACTCAACGCGGCCGCGGAGCCGGGCTGCCCTCATGTTGCCCCGGCTATCGAGCACTACAAGTGGCTCCTGGAATACGGTGTTCTACGGGAGCGAGCGAGCCAAATGGCTGAGGGCGTTCACAAGCAGGCGGCAGACTGGCTTGGCGACAGTCTGGGCAACTCCCTCTGCGACCTGTGGAGCAATGGTTTCTGGATTCCTCAGGAGTCCTTAGGTTTTCAAGCGTTGATGGCGCTGAGCTAGCCCTCTCATTAGTCTGTCCCGCCCCCTCGCCCTCTGTGCTTAGCTCGACATGCTTCCAGTTCTCGGGTCAGCGAGTCGATTTCATCTTGCATGCTGGCAGCGCGATTCAGCAATTTACTGATGCTGTACCAATATTCGTATCCGAGGTCGCCATCCGCCAGTGCCAGCTCATGGAGTTTCTGAAGTGCGATGCTCAGGTCAATTTGATGTGCTGTTGACATAGTAAGTCCGTTGGTCGTTTGTATTCGTTGAGGTAAAACCGGTCAACAGCGACTCTTTCTGGGTAGGCAGGGTATGGGGTTGCCTGTGACTGGTGGTCGACGAAGCAGGCTGTCCATCAGCAGCATGTGTGTATTCATTTTTTCAGGATGCCGGCTACGGAAAGTCTGTAGTTGTTCACTATCTCGTGGTAGGCCAGCTACCTTGGCAAGGCAAGGCAAGGCAAGGCAAAAATTACTATTGAATTAAAGGTAAATTTTTTGACACTTTTTGCTTAATTTTTTTCCGATGCGTCAAGTTATGCTTTATCGAGGTGGATAGGGAACCCGGTTCGGTTCCGTGTTTACGACAGCATATGCTTTATTCCAAGACATGAAACGCCTAACGGCACATAACGACAGAACCCCGATAGCTTAAGGCTTTCGGGGTTTTTTCTTATGTCATCACACGACATGCGATGCCTTGACATGCCAACACTTGCGTTGGTATCTCTGTTGGTAGATTACATACCAACGACAACGGATACCAACAATGGCACTTACCGATACTGCATGTAAGAACGCCAAGCCCAAGATGGATGGAAAGCCGGCCAAGCTGTCTGACGAAAAAGGCCTCCACCTACTAGTCAACCAGACTGGCAAATACTGGCGTCACTCTTACAGGTTCAACGGCAAGCAGAAAACCCTAGCTCTTGGCGTATAACCAGAAGTGCCTCTCAAAGAGGCGCGTGCAAAGCGCGACGAAGCCCGCCGCCTGCTGGCCGAAGGTATCGACCCCGGCGAACATCGCAAAGTCGTTAAGGCCACCAAGGCGCTACAGGCTTAAAACAACTTTGAAGCCGTTGCGAGAGAGTGGTTTGCCAAGTTCATGCCCATTTGGTCGGATGGGCACGCCGAACGAATTATCCGCCGTTTAGAACGGGACATTTTCCCTTGGCTTGGTAGTCGTCCCATTGCTGATATTGAGGCACCGGAACTACTGGCCAACCTCCAGCGCATTGAGCGACGCGGAGCAGTAGAAACGGCACACAGAGCCATGCAGAGCGTCAAACAGGTGTTCCGCTACGCTATCGCTACAGGTCGTGCAAAGTACAATCCGGCCGTTGATCTAGCCGGTGCGTTGGCACCAGTAGTTAAAACCTCGTTCCCCACCATAACCGACCCGGCCAAGATTGCCGAGCTACTGCGTGCGATTGATGGCTATCAGGGCACATTGGAAACAAAATGCGCTCTGAAATTGGCCCCACTGGTATTTGTACGACCGGGAGAACTGCGCAAAGCCGAATGGCGGGAAATCGACCTCGACGCCGCACAATGGGTTATTCCTGCCGAACGCATGAAAATGCGGGAAAAACACGTAGTTCCACTGTCATCACAAGCCGTTGATGTACTACGCGAGCTAAAACCTTTAACTGGGCACGGGCAGTTCGTCTTCCCGGGCGCTCGCTCCAGCAAACGGCCTATGTCCGAAAACACTGTAAATGCAGCTCTCCGCCGGCTTGGCTACGACAAGGACACCATGACTGGCCACGGATTCCGGCACATGGCATCCACCCTACTAAATGAACAGGGGTGGAATCGAGATGCCATTGAACGGCAGTTGGCGCACGGAGAGCGAAACAAGGTTCGAGCAACTTACAACTACGCCGAATACATGCCCGAGCGTATAAGGATGATGCAGGCCTGGGCGGATCATCTTGATTCGTTAAAGGCTGGGGAAAAGATCACTCCTATCTTTAGGATTACATGATGAACAAATGTGAGGTATTTGGTGAAAAAAGGATTCTTCTGGGGCTTCAGAAGCGTGAAAGAGCACAGAAATGGGCTGAAGCTGCGTATGAGTTTGAACACCTGAATGCACCTGGAAGGCTTAATGAGCTACTCAGTTCGGGGGATTCCGCGCCCAAATTTATTACTATCTTGATTGCAGGTAAGTCTCTGATACAAAAAGGAAAGGGAAAGACACACGCGCACCATGCTCTTAAGAGGTACAGCCTGCTGAAATCCACTCATGAAAGCAACAAAGAGTGCGGGGGCGAGACTGAGCTTAGAAATCAAGAGGAAATTGTGAATCGCCCCTCCTTTCCTAGATACCTCGTGAGCCTCACACTAGGCCCTACAAGGAGGTGTCATGAGCAGGCAGCGTTTCCCCCAAGAAGTCAAGATTGAAGCCGTCAAGCAGGTCACTGAACGCGGCTACTCTGTGGCCGAGGTTTCTACCCGGCTTGGGGTTTCCAGCCATAGCCTGTACAAGTGGGTGAAAGCCGTCACCCCGGATAACTCGGAGAAGCAGGCTGTCGAGCTGATCGAGGCCAAGAGCGAAATTCTTCGCCTGAAGGCGCAACTGCGTCGCACAGAAGAAGAGCGAGATATTCTAAAAAAAGCCGCGCGGTACTTTGCCAGGGAGTCCGAGTAAGGTCCCGCTTCATGAACGAGCATCGACATACCTGGCCACTGACGACCATGTGCCGTTTGCTGCAAGTTGCCCGTGCCGGCTTCTATCAATGGCTACACCGCCCCGAGTCTGATCACGCCAAGGAAGATGCCAGATTGCTGGCGTTGATTCGTGACTCCTGGCGAGCCAGTGGCGGGGTATATGGGTCACGTCGCGTTCTGGGTGATCTGCGCGAGATCGGTGAGGTATGTGGCAAGCATCGTGTCGCCCGAATCATGCGGCAGCACAGTATCAAGGCACATCGCGGTTATAAGGCACCACGACCCATTGCTGGTCGCCCTTCCTTGTTGGCCCCCAACCATCTGAATCGCGAGTTCACGACGTCACAGCCTGACCAGATCTGGGTGACGGACATTACTTACATCCGTACCTGGCAGGGCCCTGTGCGGCTGCCACTCTGTCGCCCCGTCCCTCAGCGCTCCGCTACGCTGCCCACCTGCGGCCAACCTCCGGCACATGCGGCCAACGGATATTATGCTTAACAGTACCGGGCGCCCCGCGCGTTCTCGGCCATTACAAGTCGGATAAAGACAGATTGCCACGAGCCTTCGGCGCGACAATCGCGCAAAGCCACATGCCGACACGGCAGACCGACGCTCACAGAGGAGCCACCATGACCACAGCTTCAGACGACCTGGCGCGCCAGCAGCTCCAGGCCATCCTGCAGGCGCACCAGCAGCAGGCCGGCGCCTTGCTGCCCATCCTGCACGCGGTGCAGGACACGCTGGGCTACATCCCGGACTGGGCGGTGGCCGACATCGCCCGCGCACAAAACCAGAGCCGTGCCGAAGTGCACGGCGTCATCACCTTCTACCACCACTTCCGCACCAGCCCGCCGGCACGCCATACCCTGCAGATTTGTCAGGCCGAAGCCTGTCAGGCGCGCGGCAGCCGCGCGCTGACCGCGCACGCCGAACAGGCACTGGGCTGTAGCCTGCATGGCCGCAGCGGCGACATCGGTCTGGAGCCGGTGTACTGCCTGGGGCTGTGCGCAACCGGCCCCAATATCCAGCTCGATGACAAGCTGCTGTCGCGCGTTGACGCCGCCAAGCTGGGCCGCGTGCTGGCCCAAGTGAAGGAGGCGTCATGAGCGCAATCAAACTGTACGTGCCGCGTGATTCCGCGGCACTGGCGCTGGGCGCCGACGACACCGCCGCCATGTTGGCCGCAGAGGCCGCGCGCCGCGGCGTGGCCATCGAGCTGGTGCGCAACGGTTCGCGCGGGCTGTTCTGGCTGGAACCGCTGGTAGAAGTACAGACCGCACAGGGCCGCGTCGCCTATGGCCCGGTCGAGGCCGAGGACGTGCCGGCGCTGTTCGATACGCTGCTGGCCGGCGGCGAGCACCCGCTGTGCCACGGCCTGACCGACGACATCCCGTACCTGAAAAACCAGGAACGGCTGACCTTTGCCCGCATCGGCATCACCGACCCGCTGTCACTGGCCGACTATCAGGCGCACGAAGGCTTCGCCGGCCTGCGCAACGCACTCACCATGACCGCTGGCGACATCGTGCAGACGGTGCTGGATTCCGGCCTGCGCGGCCGTGGCGGCGCAGCGTTCCCCGCCGGCATCAAGTGGCGCACCGTGGCACAGGCGCAGGCGGCGCAGAAGTACGTGGTGTGCAATGCCGACGAAGGTGACTCCGGCACCTTCTCCGACCGCATGGTGCTGGAAGACGACCCCTACATGCTGATCGAGGGCATGACCATTGCCGGGCTGGCGGTGGGCGCCAGCCGCGGTTACATCTATATCCGCTCCGAGTACCCGCACGCGGTGGCGGTAATGAATGAAGCCATTGCCCTGGCCACTGCCGCCGGCTTCCTCGGCGACGACATCCTCGGTTCCGGCCGCGGCTTCCAGCTGGAGGTTCGCAAGGCCGCCGGCGCCTATGTCTGTGGCGAGGAAACCGCGATGCTGGAAAGCATCGAAGGCAAGCGCGGCGTGGTGCGCGCCAAACCGCCGCTGCCGGCGCTGGCCGGCCTGTTCGGCCAACCTACCGTCATCAACAACGTGATTACCCTGGCCACCGTGCCGGTGATCCTGGCGCGCGGCGCCGCCTTCTACGCCGGCTACGGCATGGGCCGTTCGCGCGGTACGTTGCCGTTCCAGCTGGCCGGCAACCTGCAATACGGCGGGCTGGTGGAAAAAGCCTTCGGCCTGACGCTGCGCGAGCTGCTGCATGACTTTGGCGGTGGCAGCGCCACGGGCCGCCCGATCCGCGCGGTGCAGGTGGGCGGCCCGCTGGGCGCCTATCTGCCGGAATCGCAATTCGACACCCCGCTGGATTACGAAGCCTTCGCCGCGCTAGGCGCGGTGGTCGGCCACGGCGGCGTGGTGGCGTTTGACGACTCGGTCGACATGGCCGAGCAGGCGCGCTACGCGATGGAGTTCTGCGCCATCGAATCCTGCGGCAAATGCACCCCCTGCCGCATCGGCTCGACGCGCGGCGTCGAGGTAATCCAGCGCATTCAGCAGAATGAAAACCGCCCGCAGCAGATCCACCTGCTGCGCGACCTGTGCGACACCATGCTGCACGGCTCGCTGTGCGCGATGGGCGGCATGACGCCCTACCCGGTACTGTCGGCGCTGAACCATTTCCCCGAAGACTTCGGCGCCGATGCCGCGGCAGTGTAAGGAACAGACGATGAACACCCAGATTCACGACACCGACTTCGGCACCCCGGCCCGCGTCTCCGAGCGCATGGTCACCCTGGAAATCGACGGCCAGCAGGTCACCGTGCCGGAAGGCACCTCGCTGATGCGCGCCGCCGCCGAGGCCGGCAGCATGGTGCCCAAGCTGTGCGCCACCGACAGCCTGGAGCCGTTCGGCTCCTGCCGGCTGTGCCTGGTGGAAATCGACGGCCGCCGCGGTTTTCCCGCCTCGTGTACCACCCCGGCCGAAGCCGGCATGGTGGTGCGCACCCAGAGCGACAAGCTGCAAAGCCTGCGCAAGGGGGTGATGGAGCTGTATATCTCCGACCACCCGCTGGACTGCCTGACCTGTGCGGCCAACGGTGACTGCGAACTGCAGGACATGGCCGGCGTCACCGGCCTGCGCGAAGTGCGCTACGGCCTGGCCGGCGCCAACCACCTGGACAGCCAGAAGGACGAGTCCAACCCGTACTTCAGCTATGACCCGGCCAAGTGCATCGTCTGCAACCGCTGCGTGCGCGCCTGCGAGGAAACCCAGGGCACTTTCGCGCTGACCATCTCCGGCCGCGGCTTCGAATCGCGCGTGTCACCGGGACAAGATCAGCCGTTCATGGAGTCCGAGTGCGTGTCGTGCGGCGCCTGCGTCGACGCCTGCCCCACCGCCACGCTGCAGGAAAAATCGGTGATCCAGTTCGGCCAGCCGGAACACAGCAAGATCACCACCTGCGCCTACTGCGGCGTCGGCTGCGGCTTCAAGGCCGAGATGAAAGGCAACCAGGTAGTGCGCATGACGCCGTGGAAGGACGGCAAGGCCAACGAAGGCCATGCCTGCGTCAAGGGCCGCTTCGCCTGGGGCTATGCCACCCATCCGGAGCGCATCACCAAGCCGATGATCCGCAGCAAGATCACCGACCCGTGGCGCGAAGTCAGCTGGGAAGAAGCCATCGCCTACGCCGCCAGCGAGTTCAAGCGCCTGCAGGCCAAGTACGGCAAGGACTCCATCGGCGGCATCACTTCCAGCCGCTGCACCAACGAAGAAACCTACCTGGTGCAGAAGCTGATCCGCGCCGGCTTCGGCAACAACAACGTCGACACCTGCGCCCGCGTCTGCCACTCGCCCACCGGTTATGGTCTCGGCCAGACCCTGGGCACCTCGGCCGGCACCCAGACCTTCAAGTCGGTGGAGCATTCCGACGTGATCCTGGTAATCGGCGCCAATCCCACCGATGCGCATCCGGTGTTCGGTTCGCGCATGAAAAAACGCCTGCGCGAAGGCGCCAAGCTGATCGTGATCGACCCGCGCAAGATCGACCTGGTGGGCAGCCCGCACATCAAGGCCGACTACCACCTGGCGCTGAAACCGGGCACCAACGTGGCAATGATCACCGCGCTGGCGCACGTGATCGTCACCGAAGGGCTGCTGGCCAACGACTACATTGCTGAGCGCTGCGAAGAAAAATCCTTCCACGACTGGCGCGACTTCGTCGCCAAGCCGGAAAACTCGCCGGAAGCTACCGCCGCCATCACCGGCGTGCCGGCCGAGCTGGTGCGCGGCGCGGCGCGGCTGTACGCCACCGGCGGCAACGCCGCCATCTACTACGGCCTGGGCGTCACCGAGCACAGCCAGGGCTCCACCATGGTGATCGGCATTGCCAACCTGGCGATGGCCACCGGCAACGTTGGCCGCGAGGGCGTCGGCGTCAACCCGCTGCGCGGCCAGAACAATGTGCAGGGCAGCTGCGACATGGGCTCGTTCCCGCACGAGCTGCCGGGCTACCGCCACATCTCCGACACCACCACCCGCCAGCTGTTCGAGCAGGCGTGGGGGGTGACGCTGGACCCGGAACCGGGCCTGCGCATCCCGAATATGTTCGACGCCGCGCTGTCCGGCAGCTTCATGGGCCTGTATTGCGAGGGCGAGGACATCGTGCAGTCCGACCCCAACACCCAGCACGTCACCGCCGCGCTGTCGGCGATGGAATGCATCGTGGTGCAGGACATCTTCCTCAACGAAACCGCCAAGTACGCGCACGTGTTCCTGCCCGGTGCCTCGTTCCTGGAAAAGGACGGCACCTTCACCAACGCCGAGCGCCGCATCTCGCGCGTGCGCCAGGTGATGAAACCGCTGGCCAAGTACGCCGACTGGGAAGTCACCCAGCTGCTGGCCAACGCGCTGGGGCTGAAGATGGACTACAGCCATCCGTCGCAGATCATGGACGAAATCGCGCGACTGACCCCGAGTTTTGCCGGCGTCAGCTACCAGAAGATCGACAAACTCGGCAGCGTGCAGTGGCCGTGCAACGACGCTGCGCCGGATGGCACCCCGACCATGCACATCGACGGCTTCGTGCGCGGCAAGGGCAAGTTCTTCGTCACCCAGTACGTGGCCACCGACGAGAAGATCACCCGCCGCTTCCCGCTGATCCTCACCACCGGCCGCATCCTGTCGCAGTACAACGTCGGCGCGCAGACCCGCCGCACCGACAACGTGGCCTGGCATGCGGAAGATGTGCTGGAAATCCACCCACACGATGCCGAGGAACGCGGCATCAAGGATGGCGACTGGGTCGGCGTGCAAAGCCGCGCCGGCGAAACGGTGCTGCACGCCAAGGTCAGCGAGCGCATGCAGCCGGGCGTGGTGTACACCACCTTCCACTTCCCGGAATCCGGCGCCAACGTGATTACCACCGACAACTCGGACTGGGCCACCAACTGCCCGGAATACAAGGTCACCGCGGTGCAGGTGCTGCCGGTCACGCAGCCGTCGGAATGGCAGCAGGACTACCAGCGTTTCAACGAAACCCAGCTTGAGCTGCTGGAGCAGGCCGCTAGCAACGAAGGCAAGGCATGATGGCTCCGGAACAAGCACCCGCCCCCGCCGGCGCCAGCCGCTGCCAGGTGCAAACCTGGCAGGCTGGCACGGTGAGCGCACAGCAGGACACGCTGGCGGAAGAGCTGCCGGTGGCGCTGGAATTCAACGGCATCTCGCACGCGGTGATGCTGGCGACACCGCTGGACCTGGCGGACTTCGCGCTCGGCTTTGCGCTCAGCGAAGGCATCGTCGATAGCGTGCACGAGGTGTTCGACATCCAGCAGGACAGCGGCTGCGACGGCATTACCGTCAAACTGGAGATCGCCAGCGCCCGCTTTGCGCGGCTGAAGGAAATGCGCCGTAATCTGACCGGCCGCACCGGCTGCGGCCTGTGCGGCACCGAGAGCTTGGCGCACGCGGTGCGACCGCTGCAACCACTGGCCCACCCCGGCGTGGTGCACGAAGAGGCCATCCGCCGCGCGCTGGCGGACTTGCGCCAGCACCAGACGCTGCAACAACTGACCGGTGCCACCCACGCCGCCGCCTGGTGCGGCGACGATGGCAGCATCCGCGTGGTGCGCGAAGACGTTGGCCGCCACAATGCACTGGACAAGCTGATCGGCGCGGTGCTGAAATCGCGCCCCGCCGTGCTGGACGGCTTCGTGGTGGTGACCAGCCGCGCCAGCATGGAAATGGTGCAGAAAACCGTTACCGCCGGCTTTGGCTGTCTGGTGGCGATCTCCGCCCCCACCCGGCTGGCCACCGACCTCGCGCAGGCGGCCGGGCTGTGCCTGATCGGCTTTGCCAGACCGGAACGCTGGGTGGCCTACAGCCACGCCGAGCGCATCCGCGCCGCCGCCCCCGACACCCACTGCGACTGACCCCGAGAACGCTCATGGATACCCAACACCTGACCCACATGGCCAACCAGATCGGCAGCTTCTTCGAAGCCATGCCGGACCGGCAGGAAGCACTGGCCGGCATCACCCTGCACATCAAGCGCTTCTGGGAGCCACGCATGCGCCGCGCGCTGCAGCAAATCCTGCAGCAGGATGCGGCCAACCTCAGCCCCATCGTGCGCGAGGCGCTGCAGGCCGACGACAGCTGGCAGCCTGCCGCGCAGTAAGCCGCCGCCGCTACTGCATCAAGCCTTCCATGCCGGCGGCCAACCCTTGTGCCAGCCGGCGCTGCCAGCCAGCACTGCCAGGGTCGTTCAGCACCCGGTCTTCCCAGTCGAAACTGCGGATGATGCCGTTGTAGCCCAGCCAGCGCAGCGGCTCCGGCTCCCAGCGCCGCAGCCTGTCCGGCGTGGTCTGCCACGGTATCTGCAAGATGGCATCTTGCGTGCCGCAGATCAGTGCCGCCAGGGTGCGGCCAGCCAGATTGCTGGCGCCGACGCCCTCGCCGCCATAGCCGCCGGCGCTCAGCACACCGTTGGCCGCATCGACCACCACCTGCGGCGCAAAGCCGCGCGCCACGCCAAGGTTGCCGCCCCAGCCGTGGGTGATGCGCGCCTGCGCCAGCATCGGAAACAACTCCAGCATCAGCTTGCGCCGCAGCGCCACCTCGTCTGCGGTCAGGGCAAACGACGCCCGCAACTTGCCGCCGAAGCGATAGCCGCCACGGGCACCGAACACCAGCCGGTTGTCGCGGGTACGTTGGCCGTAACTCACCAGCCGGCTCCATTCGCTGAATGCCTGACCGTGCGCCAGCCCGATCTGCGCCCATAGCGCCGGCGGCAGCGGCTCGGTGGCGATGATCATGCTCTGCACCGCAATCTGCTGGGCGCGCACGCCGGTCACGCCGGCGGTGTAGGCCTCCAGCGCCGGCACCACCCAGCGGGCACGCACCCGCCCCTGTGCGGTCACCGCCTCATGCGGGCGGATGGCGCTGACCGGGCTGTGTTCGTACAGCCGCACCCCCAGCGCCTGCACGCAGCGGCGCAGCTCGCGCACCAGCTTCGCCGGCTGGATGGTGGCGACATGCGGCGAAAACACCGCGCCATACGGCTGCGCCAGCCGCAGCTGTTGCTGCAGCGCGGCGACCTCCAGCCAGGCAAAGTCTTGCGGACCGTGGCCATGCGCATGCCAGTGCGCCAGCTGCGCGCGCAGCCGGGTTGCCTGTTCCGGATAGCGTGCGGCGCAATACAGCACGCCGCCGTGGCGGAAGTCGCAGTCCAGCCCTTCCCGCGCCACCACGCGGCCAACCTCGGCCGGGATGTCGCGCAGCAGCGCCAGGCAAGCAGCACGTTGCCCGGCATCCAGGCCGGCCAGCAGCCGGTCCTCGCCGGCCAGCTCGCCGATCACCCAGCCGCCATTGCGGCCGGAGGCGCCGTAACCGGCGGTGTGCGCCTCCAGCACCACCACATCCAGCGCCGGTGCCAGCTGCTTCAGGTAATAGGCGGTCCACAGCCCGGTGTAACCGGCTCCGACAATCACCACGTCGGCAGCGGTATCGCCGGCCAAGGGCGGCGCCGCCGGCACGCTGCCCAGCTGGTCCATCCACAAACTGATTTCGCTTGCCTGCACTCTGCCACCCTCCCCGTTAGTCACGGGCCTACCCTAGCCGGCGCTGGCGGGGGCTGTCGTTGCTGCGGGCACGCAGGCAAGCTGGCGCAGATAGGCCGACGGCGTCATGCCGGTATGGTCACGGAAGGCGCGGTAGAACGCCGACAGCGAATTGAAGCCGGCGGCAAACGCCAGCTCGTCGATGCGCTGCCGGCTGGGCTGGCCGGCCAGTTCCGCCAGCAGGTAGCGCACCCGCGCCTCGTTGACGTACTGGTAGAAACGGCGGCACAGCACCTGGTTGAGCAGATAGGACAGCTGGTTGCGGCTGTAGCCGGTAGCCGCCGCTACCGCCTGCAGATTGCAGTCCGGGTCGAGAAACGGCCGCTGCTGGCGGAAATAGCTGTCGAGATCGGCGGCCAACCGGCCCAGCTGCCGCGCCGACAGCCCCAGCCGCGCCAGCGCGCTGCGATTGTCAGCGCCGCCCTGCTGGCTATCTTGCCGTTGCAGGGTGGCGTATTCGTGGATGCAGCTCAGCTGCCCCTGCCGCACCGTGATGGCCTCGCTGCTGCAAAACAGCGCGCGGCCGCCCTGCAGCGCCAGCCGGTACTGGATGAAGGCGGTGTCACCATCCACGCGGATGCGGTCACTGTGTGCCAGGTGTTCGTTGCTGCCAGCGGGCAGCGCGGCCTGCACGTAGTCCCGCAACTCGGCCAGGGTGAACACCCGGTTCTGCAGATGATCGTGATAGGCAATGTCCGGGTGGTAACAGGCGAGAATGGCGTCGAGATCGCGCTGCCGCCACGCCAGGTGGTAGCGCAGTACGGCCTGGTAGGTATCGTCGTTGAAGCCTTGGCTATCCATCGGATTCAGTCCCGGTTACGCGGCCAACGTTGGCCGCATGCAGCATGCGATAAAAGCGGCGGCAACGGTAGCCGGCCAGCCGCTTCAGCCGTTGCTGACCGCCAGCTCGGCCAGGAATTTTTCCAGCACCAGATTCGGCCGCCGCCCCTTGCGCGTCACCACCGTCAGCGGCACCTGATAGTGGCGCTCGGCCGGACAGATGGCGCGCAGCTTGCCCTGCGCCACCCAGCTGGCGGCAAAGTGGTCCGGCAGGTAGCCGATGTAGCGGCCGGTCAGGATCAGGAAGGCAATGCCTTCGCGGTCGCTGGCGGTGGCGCTGCCGTCCAGCAATTGCTGGCACTGCTGCGCCTCCGGCGGCAGGCGAAAGCCCGGAATCACCGCCGGCGAGGCGGCGATATCGGCGGCGCTGATGTCGGCATCGTCGCGCCAGAACAGCGGGTGCCCCTGGCTGCAGTACAGCAGCGAGTGCTCGTCGTACAGCGGGATGTAATCCAGCCCGGCCAGCGGGCTGACCAGCGGCACCACGCCGACGTGCAGCTGGCCGTCCAGCACCTTCAGCTCGATGTCGCTGGGCGTCATCATGCCGATATTGATGTGCACCCCCGGCCCCTGCTCGCTCAGCGCGCGCAGCGACTGGGTGATGCGCATGCGCGACTGCGTCACCAGGCTGTTGACGATGCCGATGTTCAGCTCGCCGCGCAGCTGCTGGTGCAGCTGGTTGACCTGGCTGCGGAACGCCTCGATGGCCGCCAGCACGGTGTGGCTGGCGTGCAGCACCTCGCGGCCTTCATCGGTCAACGCAAAGCCGGCACGGCCGCGCTGGCACAAGCGGATGCCGAGGCGTTTTTCCAGATCGCCCATGTGCAGGCTGATCGCCGAGCGGCTGATGCCCAGCACGCTTTCCGCTGCCGAGAAGCCGCCACACTCGGCCACGGTCTTGAACAGGCGCAGCAGGCGGATATCGAAATCACTGACCTGCCCCAGGGATGGCTTCTTGCTCATTGTTTGGTAATTACTCAACTTAACGTGAGAAAGATGTGATTTAACTCACCTACCTTCTTAATGCAAGCTGGCGGCATCAACACAGCGCTCACAGGAGCCACGTCATGTACAACAGCAACGACCAATTTGCCGTCAGCGACCTGAATCTCGATGCCCAGTGGATGCCGTTTACGGCCAACCGCGCCTTCAAGCGTGATCCGCGCATCATCGTCGGCGCCGAGGGCAACTACTTCATCGACGACAAGGGCCGCCGCATCTTCGACAGCCTGTCCGGCCTGTGGACCTGCGGCGCCGGCCACAACCGTGCGGAAATCCAGGAAGCGGTGTCCCGCCAGCTGGGCACCCTGGACTACGCGCCGGGCTTCCAGTACGGTCACCCGCTAGCCTTCCGCCTCGCAGACAAGATTGCCAGCATCATGCCGGACGGGCTGAACCACGTGCTGTTCACCGGCTCCGGCTCCGAATGCGCCGACACCGCGGTGAAGATGGCCAAGGCCTACTGGCGCCTGAAGGGCCAGCCGAGCAAGACCCGCTTCATCGGCCGCGCCCGTGGCTACCATGGCGTGAACATCGCCGGCACCGCGCTGGGTGGCATCGGCGGCAACCGCAAGCTGTACGGCCAACTGATGGATGCCGACCACCTGCCGCACACCCTGCAGCCGGGCATGGCGTTCACCAAGGGCATGGCCGAGACCGGCGGCGTGGAGCTGGCCAATGAACTGCTGAAACTGATCGAGCTGCACGACGCCTCCAACATCGCTGCGGTGATCGTGGAGCCGATGTCCGGTTCCGCCGGCGTGATCGTGCCGCCGCAGGGCTATCTGCAGCGCCTGCGCGAGATCTGCAGCCAGCACGGCATCCTGCTGATTTTTGACGAGGTGATCACCGCCTTCGGCCGCATGGGCAAGTGGACCGGCGCCGAGTACTTCGGCGTGACCCCGGACATCATCAACACCGCCAAGCAGGTCACCAACGGCGCGATTCCGCTGGGTGCCGTGATTGCCTCCAGCGAGATCTACAACACCTTCATGCAGCAGGGCACGCCCGAGCACATGATCGAATTCACCCACGGCTACACCTACTCCGGCCACCCGGTAGCCTGCGCCGCTGGCCTCGCCACCCTGGACCTGCTGCAGCGTGACCAGCTGATCGAGCAATCCGCCGCGCTGGCACCGGTGTTCGAGGAAAAACTGCATGCCCTGCGCGGCAGCAAGCACGTGCTGGACATCCGCAACTGCGGCCTGGCCGGTGCTATCCAGCTGGCTGCCCGCGATGGCGACGCCGCCATCCGCCCGTACGAGGCCGGCATCAAGCTGTGGCAGGCCGGTTTCTACGTGCGCTTCGGTGGCGACACGCTGCAGTTCGGACCGACCTTCAACACCACGGCGCAACAGCTGGACACGCTGTTCGATGCGGTAGGCAGCGTGCTGAACCAACTCGCGTAAATGACATTCGCCGCACGCCACGGCGCGTGCGGCCAAGCAGATTCCCAGATAAAGAGAGCACTAGACATGACTACCGTACAACACCTGATCAATGGTGAACTCGTCACCAACGTTGGCCGCACCGCCCCGGTGTTCAACCCGTCCATCGGCGAAGCCGTGCGCCAGGTGGCGCTGGCCGATGAGGCCACCATCCAGGCCGCCATAGCCGCGGCCAAGGCGGCGTTCCCGGCCTGGCGCAACACCCCGCCGGCCAAGCGTGCGCAGGTGATGTTCCGCTTCAAGCAGCTGCTGGAAGCCAACCGCGACAAGATTGCCGCCATGATCAGCGAAGAGCACGGCAAGACCATCGAAGATGCGGTCGGCGAACTGCAGCGCGGCATCGAGAACGTGGAATACGCCTGCGGCGCACCGGAGCTGCTGAAGGGCGAATACAACCGCAACGTCGGCCCGAATATCGACAGCTGGTCCGACCACCAGCCGCTGGGCGTGGTGGCCGGCATCACCCCGTTCAACTTCCCGGCCATGGTGCCGCTGTGGATGTATCCGCTGGCCATCGTGTGCGGCAACTGCTTCATCCTCAAGCCGTCCGAGCGCGACCCGAGCTCCACGCTGTTCATCGCCCAGCTGCTGCATGAGGCCGGCCTGCCCAAGGGCGTGATCAACGTGGTGCACGGCGACAAGGCTGCCGTCGATGCGCTGATCGAGGCGCCGGAAGTTAAGGCGCTGAGCTTCGTCGGCTCCACGCCGATTGCCGAGTACATCTACAGCGAAGGCACCAAGCGCGGCAAGCGCGTGCAGGCCTTGGGCGGCGCCAAGAACCACGCCGTGGTACTGCCGGATGCCGATCTGGATAACACCGTCAATGCGCTGATGGGCGCGGCCTACGGCTCCTGCGGCGAACGCTGCATGGCGATTTCGGTGGTGGTGGCGGTAGGCGACCAGGTGGCCGACAAGCTGGTAGAAAAACTGGTGCCGAAGATTACGGCGCTGAAGATCGGCGCTGGTACTTCCTGCGGTCTGGACATGGGCCCGCTGGTCACCGGCGCGGCACGCGACAAGGTGAAGGGCTATATCGACAGCGGCGTGGCCCAGGGGGCCGAGCTGGTGGTGGATGGCCGTCAGCTGTCGGTGGCTGGCCATGAGCAGGGCTTCTTCGTCGGCGGCACGCTGTTCGACAAGGTGACCCCGGAGATGACCATCTACCGCGAGGAGATCTTCGGGCCGGTGCTGTGCATCGTACGCGTCGGCAGTCTGGAAGCAGCCATGCAGCTGATCAACGACCACGAATACGGTAACGGCACCTGCCTGTTCACCCGCGATGGCGAAGCCGCGCGCCTGTTCTGCGACGAGATCGAAGTCGGTATGGTGGGCGTCAACGTCCCGCTGCCGGTACCGGTGGCCTACCACAGCTTTGGCGGCTGGAAGCGTTCGCTGTTTGGCGACCTGCATGCCTACGGTCCGGATGGCGTGCGCTTCTACACCAAGCGCAAGACCATTACCCAACGTTGGCCGCAGCGCGCCAACCACGAGGCGTCGCAATTCGCCTTCCCCAGCCTGTAACACGGGCCACGGCAGCCACCGCCCGGTGGCTGCCGGCTACCCCGCCATGCCACGCCTCCACGGCCAGCACAGCATCACACGCGGGCGCTGCCCTATGCAGCCCCCGCGTTGTCACGCCCGTCTGGGCGTGATCAATGCCGTACTGGCGTTCTGGGCACAGTACCATTGCCGCCACGCGCGCAACCCGCACCCCGACCCCGCCTGACTCCGCTGCCTGCGCAGCACTCCCCTACTTTGCCCGCCTGTCCACCTGAGCATTCCCGGATGCAGCCTGATCCCCGGATGCGCCTGCGGCTTAACCGGGCTACCTACTATTTCCGCATTACGGAGTCAGACATGAATGCACGCTACCAAGGCGGCAGTCAGCCACGCAGCCCGTCCTACTACAGCGCCACCATCCAGCAGGAAAGCGACTACCCGCCGTTGCAAGGCACGGTGGCAGTCGACGTGGCCATCATCGGTGGCGGCTTCACCGGCGTGGCCAGTGCCGTGGAGCTGGCCGAGCGCGGCCTGAAAGTGGCCATCGTCGAGCAGAACAAGATCGGCTGGGGCGCCAGCGGCCGCAACGGCGGCCAGGTCACCGGCAGCCTGTCTGGCGACGAGGCAATGCGCAAACAGATGCGCAACACGCTGGGTAACGCGGTGGACGATTTCATCTGGTGGCTGCGCTGGCGCGGCCACGACATCATCCTGCAGCGCGTGGCCAAGTACGGCATCGCCTGCGATCTGAAGCACGGTCATCTGCATGCGGCGATGAAACCGGCGCACATGGCCGAGTTGCGCAGCAGCTTTGAGGAGGCCCAGCGCCGCGGCATGGGCGATCAGGTAACGCTGCTGGACGCCGCCGGCGTGCGTGAGCACCTGGCCACCGACCTCTACCAGGGTGCGCTGAAGAACACCCGCAACCTGCATCTGCATCCGCTCAACCTGTGTCTGGGCGAGGCGCGCGCTGCGGCCAGCCTGGGGGCACTGATCTTCGAACACACCGAGGTACTGGATATCGTGCACGGTGCGACCCCGGCCATCGTCACCGCGCAGGGCCGCATCAACGCGAGGCAGGTGCTGCTGGCCGGCGACGTGTACCACAAGCTGGAACAGGACAAGCTGGGCGGCAAGATCTTCCCGGCCATGGGTGGCATCATTACCACCCGCCCGCTGGGTGAGCTGGCAAAGCAGCTCAACCCGCAGGACCTGGCGGTATATGACTGCCGCTTCGTGCTGGATTACTACCGCATGACCGCCGATGGCCGCCTGCTGTTCGGCGGCGGCGCCAACTACTCCGGTCGCGATTCGCGCGATATCACCGCCGAACTGCGCCCCTGTATCGAACGCACCTTTCCGCAGCTCAAGGACGTGGAAATCGAATTCGAGTGGAGCTGCGCGATGGGCATCGTGGTAAACCGCATTCCGCAACTGGGCAAGCTGTCGGACAACGTGTGGTATTGCCAGGGCTACTCCGGCCACGGCGTGGCCAGCAGCCACATCATGGGTGAAATCATGGCCGAGGCGATTACCGGCACGCTGGCGAGCTTCGATACCTTTGCCGCCTGCAAGCACGTCAAGGTGCCGCTGGGCAGCAAGCTGGGCAACCCGCTGCTGGCCGCCGGCATGTGGTACTACCAGCTGCTGGAAAAGCTGCGCTAACTCGCCGCGCAATGCCGGCGGGTGCGGCAAGCTGCGGCCAACGTTGGCCGCAGGCACCGGCTGGCCGCCACCCCCGGCAGTTGCAGCACTGCATGGCGACCACGGGCGGCAGCCATTACCCGCATGACATGAGCAGGGCTTGTTATAGTATCCGCCACCCCACCAACCACCAGCGCTGCCTGTCGCAGTATGCCGCACATGGATAACCAGCCCCGTCGACCTGACCGCCAGCAGCTGCAACACGAGCTGAGCCGCCTGCAACAGCAGTTGGCTACGTTGCAGCAGGAAAATGTCACGCTGCAGGAAAAACTGAATGCTGCGTTGGATGGCACCGGCCTGTGCCTGTGGCAGGGTTTGCTGGCCACAGGCGAGCTGCAGGTGTTCAACCTGCAAGGCTTCCAGGCTGGCGACATGGCTGCGAACTTCGACATCTGGTATGCCAAGGTGCACCCGGATGACCGCGAACGGGTGGTGGCCAACTACCAGGCCCACCTGCGCGGCGACAGCGATAGCTACGAGGCCGAGTACCGCACCATCGGCCCGGATGGCCGCATCACCTGGCTGTGGGATCGTGGCCGGGTGCTGGAGCGCGCGGCCGATGGCACCCCGCTGCGCATCATGGGTTCCCACGTCGACATCACCCCGCGCAAGGAAAACGAGCTGGCGCTGCTGCGCATGGCCCGCCACGATGCGCTGACCGGTCTGCCCAACCGCGCCGAGTTCTACCACCAGCTGGGCGATGCCATCGCCGATGCCGGCCGGCAGGCGCGCGGCCTGGCGGTGCTGTTTGTCGACCTGGACCTGTTCAAGGAACTCAACGACCGCTTCGGCCATGTGATTGGCGACAAGGCGCTGTGTGCCGTCGCCTGCGAGCTGCGGCAGATTGTCCGCGAGGGCGACCTGGTGGCGCGCCTCGGTGGCGACGAATTCATCCTGTTCCTGCGCGACGAGGCCGGCTGCCCGTCGGTGGAACACGTCAGCCAGCGCATCCTGGCGGCGCTGAACCGCAGCTTCAGCCTCGACGGCAACCTGGTCGCGCTGGGAGCCAGCATCGGCACCAGCTTGTATCCGGCGGACGGCAGCAGTGCCGAGGCGCTGGTACAGCATGCCGATGCCGCCATGTACGCCGCCAAGGCCGGCGGCCGCAGCCGCGTGCGTCACTACGTCGCCAACACCGCAACTATTTCCGGCTGAACGCCCGCCGCTACAGCGCCAGCTGCGAGCCCAGCTCCACCACCCGGTTCGGCGGCAGGCGGAAGTAGGCCGAGGCGGCGCCGGCATTGCGGAACATCGCCAGGAACAGCTTCTCGCGCCAGCGGCTCATCACTCCCGCCCCTACCTTGGGGATCAGCGTTTCGCGGCCGAGGAAGAACGAGGTGTCCATCATCTCCAGCACCAGCCCCTGCGCCTCGCACTGCACCAGCGCCTGCGGCACGTCCGGTTCGTCCATGAAGCCGAACAGCACCTGCACGCGGTAGAACTGTTCGCCCATTACCTCGACCTGCACCCGCTCGGTTGCCGGTACATGCGGGGTATCGGCCACCTCCGCCTTCAGGATCACCACCCGTTCATGCAGGCTCTTGTAGTGCTTCATGCTGTGCAGCAGGGCATGCGGCGTGCTGTGCAGGTCGGAGGTCATGAAGATGGCGGTGCCCTGCACCCGCGGTACCGCCGGCGCCATCAGCTCGACAAACTGTGCCAGCGGCATGCCGTCTGCGGCCAACTTGTCATGCACCAGCTCGCGGCCACGCTTCCAGGTGGTCATCACCGTGAAGATCAGCAGCGCCATCGCCAGCGGGAACCAGCCGCCCTCCAGCAGCTTGAAGGCATTGGCACTGAAGTAGGCGATGTCCACCAGCAGCAGGCTGCCGAGGATCAGCACGCATTTGAGCGGCGACCACTGCCACTGCTGCCGCGCCACCATGAAGGTGAGGATGGTGGTGATCACCATGGTGCCGGTCACCGCGATGCC
>NZ_CADEPL010000028.1 GCF_902829295.1 Vogesella oryzae | reverse complement strand
GCCTTTTGCCATTTCAGCTACAACAAAAACGCAACGCTGGGCCTACGCATCAGGTACGGCCGGCCTTCAGGCGGCTTCCGGCTGCTGCAGTGGCTGCGGCGCCTGCCGCTGCCATTGCTGGTAGCACTCCAGCCCGCAGAAGTTGCTGACGTACTCGTCCTTCTCGCTGTTGTGATCCGGCGGAATTTCTTCCATGCAGACCCGGCATTCTAGTGTGGTGTCCATATTGCGCACTCCACGGCAGGATGCTTCAGCCTAGGCAACATGTTGGCCGCCCGGAAATCGATTGTGGCTATGCCACTCATCGCGAACCGCTATCGGCAGCAAAAAAAACCGGGCGCCCAAGCGATGCCCGGTTTTTGACGCAGCGGATATGACTTAGTCTGCCAGGTTGGCCGCATGAAAGCGCAAATGCTCCTCGATGAAGCTGGCGACAAAGTAGTAGCTGTGGTCGTAGCCCGGCTGCAGCCGCAGCGTCAGCGGCCAGTCACGCTTGCTCGCGGCCAACTGTAGCGCCTCCGGTTGCAACTGCTCCGGCTTGAAGCTGTCCTGTTCGCCCTGATCCACCAGCGTCGGTAAGGGTTGGGCCGTGGCCAGCAGCTGGCAGCTGTCGTAGGCCGCCCATGCCGCGCGGTCTTCGCCCAGGTAAGTGGCAAACGCCAGCTGCCCCCACGGCACCGACGCCGGGTTGACGATGGGCGCAAATGCCGACACCGAGGCATAGCGCCCCGGGTTGCGCAGCGCCACCATCAGCGCACCGTGGCCGCCCATGGAGTGGCCGCTGATCGCCCGTTTTTCGCTGACCGGAAAGCTGGCCTCCACCAGCGCCGGCAGTTCCTCTACCACGTAGTCGTACATGCGGTAGTGCGCGGACCACGGCGCCTGGGTGGCATTGACGTAGAAACCGGCCCCCTGCCCCAGATCGTAGCGATCGGCATCGGCTACGCCTTCGCCACGCGGGCTGGTATCCGGCATCACCAGCGCCAGCCCCAGTTCGGCCGCCACACGCTGCGCGCCGGCCTTGGTGGCAAAGTTCTCGTCGTTGCAAGTGAGGCCGGACAGCCAGTACAGCACCGGCACCCGCTCGCCGTGCGCGGTCTGCGGCGGCAGGTAGATGGCAAAAGTCATCGTCGTGCTGGTGCTGGCCGACTGGTGCCGGTAGCGCTTGTGCCAGCCACCGAAGGCGCGCTGGCTGGACAGCAGCTCAAGTGTGGCGCTCATGCCGGCCTCACTTGGCAAAGTGCACGACGCTGCGGATCGACTTGCCTTCGTGCATCAGGTCGAAGGCGGTGTTGATGTCGTCCAGCGGCATGGTGTGGGTGATGAAATCATCAAGACGGAATTCGCCTTTCATGTAGCGCTCGACATAATCCGGCAGCTCGGAGCGGCCACGCACGCCGCCAAAGGCCGAACCGCGCCACACACGACCGGTGACCAGCTGGAACGGACGGGTGCTGATTTCCTCGCCGGCACCAGCCACGCCGATGATCACCGACTCGCCCCAGCCTTTGTGGCAGCATTCCAGCGCCGAACGCATCACCTTCACATTGCCGATGCACTCGAAGGAGAAATCCACGCCGCCGTCGGTCATTTCCACGATCACGTCCTGGATCGGCTTGTCGAAGTCATTGGGATTGACCAGATCGGTGGCGCCCAGTTTGCGCGCCAGCTCGAACTTGCTGGTGTTGATGTCGATGCCGATGATGCGGCTGGCACCAGCCATGCGCGCACCGATCACCGCCGACAGGCCGATGCCGCCGAGGCCAAAAATGGCCACAGTATCGCCGGCCTTCACCTTGGCGGTGTTCATCACCGCGCCCATGCCGGTGGTAACGCCGCAACCCAGCAGGCAGACTTCTTCCAGCGGCGCCTCTTTATTGATCTTGGCCAGCGAGATTTCCGGCAGCACGGTGTACTCAGAGAAGGTTGACGTGCCCATGTAGTGGTAGATCGGCTTGCCGTCCTTGGAGAAGCGGGTGGTGCCGTCCGGCATCAGCCCCTTGCCCTGGGTGGCGCGGATTGCCTGGCACAGATTGGTCTTGCCGGACTTGCAGAATTTGCACTCACCGCATTCCGGGGTGTACAGAGGAATCACGTGATCGCCCACTGCCACGCTGCTGACACCCTCGCCTACGGCTTCCACAATGCCGGCACCTTCGTGGCCCAGAATGCACGGAAATACGCCTTCGGAATCCATGCCGGACAGGGTGTAGGCATCGGTGTGACACACGCCGCTGGCCACGATGCGTACCAGCACCTCGCCCTTTTGTGGCGGCATCAGGTCTACTTCTTCGATGGTCAGCGGCTGGTTCGGGCCCCAGGCTACAGCGGCGCGGGTCTTGATGGTCTGCATCACACTCTCCTTGATCTGGCTTGACAGGCGGCAACAGGGTTGGCCGCAGATGCCGCCATTGTAGGAATCGCCAATACAGAAATAATCCGGTTAAATGGAAACATATTTTTGTGTATTGGTAACAATCATGCAGTGGCAAGGTATCGTGGAATTCGTCACCGTGGTGGAGACACAAAGCTTTACCGTGGCGGCACAGCGGCTTGGCATGTCGGTGGCACAAGTCAGCCGCCAGGTCAGTGCATTGGAAGCACGCTTGGCGACCCGCCTGCTGTATCGCACCACCCGCCGTGTCAGCGTTACCGAGGCAGGCCAACTGTACTACCAGCACTGCCGTCCGCTGCTGGATGGCCTGCAGCAGGCCGAGCAGGCTCTGTCACAGGCCCAGGGCACGCCGTCCGGCCATTTGCGCATCACCGCCCCCACCTATTACGGCGAGACGGTGATTTCTCCGCTGCTTAACCGCTATCTGCTATCACACCCGCAGGTCAGCGCCGAGTTAAGTCTGGACAACCGCAAGATCGATCTGGTCGCGGAAGGTTACGACCTGGGCATCCGTCTGGGTCCGATGGACGAATCTTCGCTGATGCTGCGTCAGCTTGGCAGCCGGCGCCATTACGTATGCGCCACACCCGACTACCTGACCCGGCACGGGGCGCCCCACACGTTGGCCGAACTGAACCGGCACCAGTGTCTGGTCGGCACCATCGACTTCTGGCGCTTTAACGAGGGCGACCGTTTGCGCGAAGTGCGCGTCAGCGGACGCTTGCGCTGCAACAGCGGCGCGGCGCTGCTTGATGCAGCGCTGCAAGGTCTGGGCCTGGTGCAGCTACCGGACTATTACGTGGCCCCCCATCTGGAAAGCGGTCAATTGGTAGCAGTCTTGCCCGGCTACACCCTGCAGGATGGCATCTGGGCCACCTACCCGCGCAGCCGATTTATGCCGCCGAAATTGGCGGGTTTACTGGATTTTCTGGCGGCGACCCTGGCAAACCGCGTATGAAATCGATCTGATCTAAACTGGCAGCATAGCCAAACGTATCGTTTACAATTGCTGTAGTCCGACCGGTCTGAACAAGGGAGTAGAAACCATGACAAAACTGCTGAAAACACTGATCGTATCCACCTTGCTGCTGGCTGCCAGCGCGCCCACGCTGGCACTGGAGGCCGCGCAAGGCCGCCCCATCCTGACCATCAATGGCCTGATCGCCGAAAAAAATGCCGGCGCCGAGGCGCAGTTTGACTCCCGCATGATCGATGCACTGCCGCAGGTCAAAATGACGGTCCCCACCCCGTGGTACAAAACCGCCCAAACCTTCGAAGGTCCGCTGTTCCGCGATGTGCTGAAAGCGGTGGGCGCCAATGGCAAAAAACTCTATGTGGTGGCGCTGAATGATTACGCTGCTGAAATCCCGCTCAGCGACCTTTCCAAATATGATGTCATCCTGGCGCGCAAGGTTAATGGCAAAGTGCTGAGCGTCCGCGACAAAGGCCCGCTGTTTGTGATGTATCCGTTCACCAAGAACCCGGAGCTGCAAACCAAGGACATTTATTCCCGCTGCGTATGGCAGGTGAACCGCATCCGCGTCGAGTAATCAACAAAACCATCTGATGCAGAACAACGTAAAAAAGCAGTTGTGGTGGCTAGCCGTACTCATGACGGTAGCGATGATCACCGTGGGCAGCTTGTACTACAAGCAGCGCACGGTGATGCAGCGCGTCGCCACCCTCGGCGAAGACAACGTCGTCTGGGTCTACACCCAGCTGGGCATCGACTATCACCGGGCAATCGGTGCCGCTCGCCTGGCAGTTGCCACCAATGATCCGGCCGATCTGGACGAACTGCAGCTGCGTTACGAAATTCTGGTTTCCCGCATCAACATCCTGGCGCAGTACCGCTTTGCCCCGCTCTTGCACGACACCCGCTGGCACAGCACGCAAATTGCCGCATTACGCAAGATGATTGCCCATACCGACGCCATGCTGGATGCGGGCGACGGTAACTTTGACCGTAAAAGTGCCGCCGGCTTCGAGCGGGAAATGGAAGCTGTCATCGAGCCGGTACGCGAGCTGACGCTTGGGGCCAATACCCGCCTCAATCAGGTAGCGATGGAAAACAACCATGCGCTACAGGGCCTCAACACGCTGGTGGCCGGCCTCGCCGCGTTGCTGATCCTGATCACGGCGACCATTGCCATACTCGCCTACCGCAACCTGGCAGCCAGTGAACGCCGTCGTCTGGAGGCAGAGCGCCTGAGTGACAAGCTGGAGCGCGCCCGGGCCGAGGCTGAGGCGGCCAACGAGGCCAAGAGCACCTTCCTGGCCAATATGAGCCATGAAATCCGTACGCCGATGAATGGCATCATCGGCATGACCGACCTGACGCTGGACACCCGGCTGGACGAAGAACAACGCCACTACCTGAATCTGGTGAAATCATCTGCCGATTCACTTCTGGTGATCATCAACGACATTCTGGATTTCTCCAAGATTGAAGCCGGCAAGCTGGAAATGGAGTCGGTGCCATTTTCGCTGCGCAGTCTGATGGCGCAGACCTTGCATCCGTTCTCGCTACAGGCCGGCCAGAAGCAACTGGAACTGGTCTGCCGTGTAGAACCGGCAATTGTCGACCACCTTGTCTCCGACCCCTCGCGGCTGCGGCAGATACTCAACAATCTGATCGGCAATGCCATCAAGTTTACCGAACGTGGCGAAGTGGAGATCAGCGTACGCCAGCTGGCTGGCAACGCCCGTCAGCCCATGGTGCTGGAGTTTGCCGTGCGCGACACCGGCATTGGTATCGCGCCAGACAAGCAGCAACTGATTTTTGCTGCCTTTGCCCAGGCCGACAGCTCGACCACCCGTCGTTATGGCGGCACCGGGCTGGGGCTGGCCATTACCCGGCAGCTGGTAGAACTACTCGGTGGCCGGCTGTGGGTGCAGAGCAAGGAAGGGCAAGGCAGCTGCTTCTACTTCCCCCTGCCCGCCAGCCCGGCCGAAGCGCCGGTTAGCGAGCAGGCCACCGATGCCGAACTCGCCGGCAAAACCGTACTGGTTGCCGATGACAACGCCACCAACCGCAGCTGGCTGGAAACGCTCCTGCTCAGTTGGGACATGCGGCCAACCCTGGTCAGCGATGGCTTTGCCGCCCTGGAGGCACTGAAGAAATCCTCCTTTGCACTGATCCTGCTGGATGGCCACATGCCCGGCATGTCCGGCTTCGATGTTGCCCAGCAACTGCAGGCCGACCATCGCCGCGACGCTGTCATCATGCTGACTTCTTCGCATGAGCGTGGCGACACCCAGCGCTGCCAGCAACTGGGAATACGCGGCTACCTTACCAAGCCGATACGGCAAGAAGAACTGCAGATGGCCATCCGCCTGCTGCTGAGCAAGACAGCTGACAGCCTGGAGCATACCGCGCTCGTCACCCAGGACACGGTGCGCACGCTGAGCGATACACAGCACGTTCTGCTGGTAGAAGACAATCTGGTCAACCAGAAGCTTGGCATCACCTTGCTGGAGCGACACGGCTATCAGGTCACGGTGGCGGCCAACGGCCAGGAAGCGCTGGAGCTGGTCGCCGCGCAACACTTCGACCTGATCTTGATGGACATGCAGATGCCGGTAATGGATGGACTGGAGGCAACCCGCCGCATCCGGGCGCAAGAAGCAGAACATGGCGGCCATCTACCCATCATCGCCATGACGGCCAACGTCATGAGCGGCGACCGCGAGCGCTGCATCCAGGTTGGCATGGACGGCTATATCGACAAGCCCATCACCGCAGCCAAGGTCTTCGAGGAGATTGCCCGCGTCCAGGGCGGGATCGTCATGCCCGCCAAGGTTGAGCACGCAGCCACCCACAACGTGGTGTTCGACTATGCCCAGCTGCTGCGCAATTGCGATGACGACCAGAACTTTGTCCCCATTCTGCTGCAGGCATTCAGCGATGATGCACCGTTGCTGCTGGCCGAAATCGAGCAGGCCCTGGCGAGTGGCGAGCTGCCCCGTGTCGTTATCGCGTCGCATAGCCTGCGAGGGTCCGCACTATCCATTGCCGCCAATGCCCTTGTTGCCGTGTGCCAACGGCTGGAACAAACCAGCAAGGATGGCGATCTCGAGGCGGCCCGAGCCGCATTTGCAGGCCTGCCGCCTGCCCTGGCTCAACTACTGCAAGCGCTGGCGCCCTACCAGAGCACCACCACAGACTGATAGCCGGCCTTTAGGGCCACAACAATATCCGGAAAAAAACAAAGCCGACCAGGAGGTCGGCTTTGTGCTTGCAGAACTTCAAACGGGCTGGCTCTACTCTTCCACCCCACCGGTTGCAAAGCAGGCATCAATAAAGGCGGGAGCGTTGCCGGCGCGATGCCGGTTGCTGTTGCGTCCGTACACTTACTCGGGCGCGTTTCAGGGGAGACGCTTTAACAAAGAACATTACTGCTACTACAACACTACACAACAATGTCAGCGATACCATTTTGCCCCCCTCCTTTCTGCTGCCTGATTTCGATATAGATTACCCGTCACAAGGCTGCAAGAAATCATTCGTCGCTATCGTCGTTTTCTTCGTCTGCGGTCGGCAACAGGTGTGACGACAGCTGCTTGCTGGTACGCGCCCCCAGCTTGCGCAGTCGCTCGGCGCGGCCAACCAGGTTGCCGCTGCCGCTGGACAATTGCTTGAGCGCATTACCGTGGGTTTCCTGCGCCACGCTCAATTGCCGCCCCAGCTTTTCCAGGGTGTCGATCAGCCCCACCAGCTTGTCGTACATCGCCCCGCCCTGGCGCGCAATTTCCTGCGCGTTCTGGTTCTGGTACTCGTAACGCCAGATGCTGGCCACGGTGCGCAGCGTCGCCAGCAACGTGCTGGGGCCAACAATCATGATGCGACGCTCGAACGCCTCGTTGAACAGGCTCATGTCGTGCTGTACCGCCAGCAGGTAGGCCGGCTCCACCGGCACGAACATGAACACGAAGTCCAAGGTATGCAGCTTGTACAGGTCCTGGTAGCGCTTCTCCGACAGACTACGGATATGCTGCCGCAGCGCGGCAATGTGGGCTTTCAGCTCGCTGTCGCGCTGCGCCTCGTCACTGGCGGCGGTGTAGCGCACATAGGCATTCAGCGACACTTTGGAGTCCACCACCAGCTGCTTGCCTTCCGGCAGGTCGATCACCACGTCCGGCTGGTAGCGCCGCTGGCTGCCGTCCTCGTGTTCCAGCGTATCCGACACCTGCACGCGGTATTCGCGGTCGCGGGTCAGGCCGGAGGTTTCCAGCACTTTCTCCAGCACCATTTCGCCCCAGGTACCCTGCGCCTTGTTATTGCTGCCGGTCAGGGCGTTGGTCAGCGCCACGGCATCGGCATTGAGGCGGGTATTCAGCTCCTGCAGCCGGCGCAGCTCCTGCTCCAGCGTCAAGCGCTCCTTGGAATCCTTGTCGTAGGTATCCTGCACCAGCTTGCCGAAATTCTGCAGCCGCTCGCCCAGCGGGCCCAGCATCTGCTCCAGGTTTTGCCGGTTCTGCTCGGTAAAGCGCTGGCTTTTTTCTTCCAGAATCTCGCTGGCAAGCGCCTTGAACTGGTGGCTCAGCGCCTCGCGTGCCTCGGCCAGTAGCCGCAACTTCTCGGCGGATTGTTGCCGCTCCTGCTGCAACAGTGTAACCAACTCCTGCTCGCGCACACTCAGCCGCGTCAGCTCATCCTGCAGTTGTTGCTGCGCCTGCTGCCAGTGCTGTTGCTGCGCCTGCAGCTGCTGCAGCTGACGCCCCTGCTCCTCGCTGGTAGCCAGCCGAGCCGCCATGGCGCGGGCATCTTCCTGCTGCTGGAACAGCCGCTGCTCGCGGGTGGCCAACTGTTGTTCCAGCTCCGGCAGCCGCTGCAACTGGCTGCCGGCGGCGGCCAACTGCTGGCGGGTGTCGCCCAGCTGCTGACGCACTTCGTCCAGCTGGCGCTGCGCGCTATGCTCCCGTGCGGCCAACTCCTGCCACTGCTGGCTGGCGCCCTGCCACTTTGCCTGCAGCGCGGCCAGCTCCAGTTGAACCTCGTTGCGGCCTTGCTGATAGGCGGCATCCTGCCGGCTACGCTGCACACCCCAGACGGCGACGCCGCCCAGTGCCATGCCGACCACGGTGGAAATCAGGGTTTCAATCATGCTGTGATATGGTCCTGTGCAATTGCGTGATCATGCCGGTTGCCAGTGCTGGATATAGATTTGCAGCTCCTTGCGGCCCTGCCACTCGTTGGCCGCCAGCTGATATACCGCGTCCACTTGCTGCGGCAACCAGTCACCGTGATTAAACAGCATGCCGTCACACTCCACGTTGCCCTTGGCCAGCCGCAGCTTGAGGTGCTTGCCCCCTACCAACCGCTGGCTGACGATGTGAAAGCGGTCATTAAAGGTTGGCGGCGGAAAGCCCTGGCCCCACACTTCTGCGGCCAACGTTTCGGCAATGTCCAGACACAGCTCGCGCGGCTGCAGGCTGCCATCGGTTTCCCACACCCGCGTCAATGCCGACTCATCCAGCAACTGGCGCGCCACCTGTTCGAATGCCTGGCGGAAGGTATCGAAATCCTGCTCGCGAATGGTCAGGCCGGCAGCCATGGCGTGACCACCAAACTTCAGCAGCAAGCCATCGTGGCGCTTGGACACCATGTCGAGCGCATCGCGCAGGTGGAAGCCGGGAATCGAGCGACCTGAGCCTTTGATCTCGCCTTCATCGCCAGGCGCAAACACGATGGATGGCCGGTGGTAACGTTCTTTCAAACGCGACGCCACCAGCCCCACCACGCCCTGATGCCAGTCATCGCGGTACAGCGTCAGCGTGTAATGGTTGGCCGCATCAATGCCGGACAACACCGTCAGCGCCTCGTCCTGCATGCCATGTTCGATGGCGCGGCGCTCGCGGTTAAGACGATCCAGCTCCTGTGCCAGCGGAGTGGCCACCTCCTCGCTACCGGCCAGCAGACAGGCAATGCCTAGACTCATGTCGTCCAGCCGGCCGGCGGCATTCAGCCGCGGGCCGATGGTAAAACCGAGATCGAAGGCATTAGCCTTGTGTGCCGCGCGGCCAGCGACGCGGAACAGCGCGGCAATCCCCGGCGCCAGTTTGCCGCTGCGCATGCGGCGCAGGCCGGCATCCACCAGGATGCGGTTATTGCGATCCAGCTTCACTACGTCGGCCACGGTACCCAGCGCCACAATATCCAGCAGCTCGCCCAGATTCGGCTCGCCCCCGTGGGCAAACACGCCACGCTGGCGCATCTCGGCGCGTACCGCCATCAGCACGTAGAACATCACCCCGACCCCGGCCAGATGCTTGGAGGCGAACTCGCAACCCGGCTGGTTGGGGTTGACGATCAGCGCATCCGGCAGCGTATCGCCCGGCAGGTGGTGATCGGTAATCAGTACCTCGATGCCGCGCGCACGCGCTGCCGCCACCCCGGCCACACTGGCAATGCCGTTATCGACGGTAACGATGATGTCCGGCTGCTGCTGTGCGGCCAACGCCACGATTTCCGGTGTCAGGCCGTAGCCGTATTCGAAGCGGTTGGGCACGATGAAATCGATCACCGCGCCCAGCGCGGCAAGGCCACGGACGGCCACGGTACAGGCGGTGGCACCGTCGGCATCGTAATCGGCCACCACCAGCAGCCGCTGACGCGCGGCGATGGCGTCGGCCAGGCGCGCAGCCATGGCGTGAATGTTTTTCAGACCACCAAACGGCAGCAAGCCCTTGAGGGCGTAGTCCACCTCAGAGGCATCGGTGACACCACGAGCGGCATACAGGCGCGCCAGCAACGGCGGCACGCCCTGTCCGCCGAGTTGCTGCAACAGTTCCGGCGGGCAGTTACGGGTAAGAATCTGGGTCATAGCGGATACAGATCACCCAGCGCATGCGGGCGTTTCCAGAAGCGCCACAGGTCACTGGGGCGCAGGGTAAGGGTAAAGCCGGCTTCACCGTGACAACGGATAGTCAGCTGCTGCAGGCGACGCTGGCGCAAGGCGGCCAACAGTGGCGCAAACCAGTCGCGTTCCAGCTGTTGCAGCCCTTCGCGCCAGCCCCAGGCATCGCGGAATTGCGCGGCGGCTTCCAGGGTATCGAGTTGCACCAGCACATCGCCAGCGGCCTCCAGACCAGCGAAGGCAAACGGCGCCAAATCCGCCGGCTTGCCGGCACGCTGCGCCAGCAATTGCCACAGCGCATCGGCGGCGAACAGGCTGTCGTGCGGCAAGGTTGGCCGCAACGCCTCGTCACCCTGCTCGCCCCACAGCCACACGCTATTGACCGGCAATTCGCCACGCGCCTCGCGCGCGTCGTTGACCGGATGGGTGTACAGCAGCATCTGCAGTTCGTTGAGATAACGGCTCCACAGCATGCCCTTGTTGCCGCGCGGCAGGTGCTCGTCGATGTCGTTGCCGATCACATCCGGTAACGGAGAAAACTCGGCGTCGCTGGCGGCCGGCAGCGACAGGAACCAGCGCTGCGGCGAAGGGGCGTGAAAAACGAAACCATCCTCGGCAAACAGCTGGTTGAGGCTGGCAACCAGCGCATCGGCCTCCGGCTGCGACAGATTCATGATGCCGATATCGCCAAGCAGTGCACGATCGCGATCCACGCGCAGGTTGACCGGATCGGCCACCAGCCAGCGGCGGCCGGCGGTTTCCAGCCCGCTGGCCGCCGCCAGTTCTGCGGCCAACGCCAGATCGGTGAGGGCAAAAGTGTGCTGCAGCAGTTTGCTGGCGCTACCGGCCTGTTGATGCAGTTGGCCGCGTCCCAGCAGGGTAGCCAGTGCCGGCAGTGGCAGGTTCTTGCTTACTTCGCGGCCATCGTGGGCATCCAGCCAGCTCAGGCCGGGAATGATCAGGGTCAGTTTCATTGCAGCTCAGGCACCACCGCCATAATTGTTTTGGGCAAAATATATTTTCCGTAAGATGAAACTCGCCGACAGCTTTGCCTGTCTTGGAAAGTTGCTGTCCGCATGGGCAGTAGCCCTTTGATTTGTCAGCAATTTTTGTTTACAGCTGGCGCCCGCTTTTGATAGCATCGCCCACTTTGCAATTTCCTGCCACGAAGCCAGCCGCTTCAGGGCAAAACCGGCGACAGAAACGTACATATCGGCACGACTATGCCAACCGGATATTAGAGCACATGAATTATCGCAAACTGCTGCAACTACCGCAAAAGTGGACTTCCCGCGTGATGAACAATCACGCCATCTGGCTCGGCGCTGCCGCCAGCCTGCCTTTCATGGGCGCGCTGACTGCGGTGGCGGTGACACAAGGCAACGACCCCGCCGCCAACAAGCCGCCGGTACAGCAGCATGTCACCGAAACGCTGACCCTGCCGCCGCTGCAACTGGCCAGCAATGACAGCTCGCGCTACTGGCGCGAGGAACCGGTGCAGCGCGGCGACACCATTGCCCGCCTGCTTAACCGGCTGGGCGTACGCGACAGCGATGCTACCCGCTTCATCTATTCCAGCCCGCTGTCGCGCGACCTGCTCAAGCTCAAGACTGGCGCCACACTGTCGGTACAGCTGAACGACCAGGGCGAGCTGTTCGGCGTACGCTTCCTGAATGATGACGAGAACGGCGAGAGCGTACTGGTCAACATCGAAAAGGTCGGCAACAACTGGCAAGCCAGCGCCGATGCACCGCAAACCGAGGCCATGCAGACGGTACGCGCGGTAGAAGTCAGCAGCAGCGCATCGGCGGCACTGGCCAGCGCCGGCATTCCGGTCGAAATCCGCACCCAGCTGAACGAGATCTTCTCCGACCAGTTCGAGCTGTCCAGCATGAAGCGCGGCGACAAGATCGATCTGGTGTACGAAACTCTGCTGTATAACGGCGCACCGCTGACCACCGGCAATATTCTGGCAGTCGAGATCGAACGCAGCGGCAGCCAGTACCAGGCTTACTACTTTGCCCATGACAGCGAATCCGGCGCCTACTACGACGCTGCCGGCAAGCCGCTGAAAAAAGGCTTCAACCTGCAACCGGTTGCCAACTCGCACATCAGCTCCGGCTTCGGCATGCGCTACCACCCGATCCTGCACGCGCTGCGCATGCACCAGGGTATCGACTATGCCGCCGGCACCGGCACGCCGATCATGGCGCCGGCCGATGCTACCGTGGATACGGTGGCGCAGCAGAATGGCTACGGCAACGTGGTGATCCTGCGCCACAACAACAAGCTCACCACGCTGTATGCGCACATGAGCCGCTTCCAGCCGGGGCTGAAGGTTGGCAACAAGGTGAAAGCCGGCCAGGTGATCGGTTATGTCGGCACGACCGGCCGCTCCACCGGCCCGCACCTGCACATGGAAGTGCGTATCAACGGCCAGGCCGTAGACCCGGCCACCACCGCGCTGCCCACCCGCGTGCTGAACAACAGCGAGCGCTTGGCCTTCAGCAAGCAGAGCGTTAAGCTTGCGGCCAACCTCAAGCTGCTCAGGGACATTCCGGTTACCGTGGCGCAACTGGATTAATCCGGCGGCACCCCGACAACCCTGGCAGCGATTTTCCTGCCAGGGTTTTTCATGTCTGCAATTTTTATCGGTTTGATGTCCGGCACCAGTCTGGACGGTGTCGACGCGGTGGTCGTGCAATTTGACGCTGACAGCATGCAGTTGCTGGGCGAGGCATTTGTGCCCTACCCGCCATCGGTATGCGAACAGGTGCTGGCGCTGCAGCAAATCGGGGAAAACGAGCTGGACCGCAGCGCCCGGCTAGGCAACCAGCTGGCGCGACTGTACGCCGATGCAGTGCATGCTGCGCTCGCCGCCTGCCAACTCAAAGCCGAGGACGTCCAGGCCGTTGCCTGCCACGGCCAGACCATCCGCCATGCACCGCAAGCCGGCTATACCCTGCAGATCGGCAATCACGCACTGCTGGCCGAGTTGACCGGTATCGACGTCATCGGCGATCTGCGCAGCCGCGACGTGGCCGCCGGCGGCCAGGGCGCACCGTTGGTGCCGGCGTTCCACCAGGCAATGTTCGCCGATGCCGGCATTGCGCGGGCCATCCTCAATATCGGCGGCATCGCCAACCTGACCCGGCTACAGCCGGATGCGCCGGTAATCGGCTTCGACACCGGCCCTGGTAACATGCTGCTGGATGCCTGGATCCGCCATCACCTGGGCGTAAGTTACGATGCCGACGGCGCCTGGGCGGCCAGTGGCCAGTGCAATGCGCAACTGCTCGATATCCTGTTGGCCGAGCCCTACTTCGCCGCAGACGTTCCCAAGAGCACCGGCCGCGACCTGTTCAGCATGGAGTGGCTGGCAGAGCGGCTGGAGCGCTTCCGCCTACAACATGGCGATATTGATGCGGCCAACGTGCAGGCCACCTTGCTGGCACTGACGACGCACAGCATTGCCGACGCCATCCGCCACTTCGCGCCACAGACCCGCGAGCTGTACCTGTGTGGCGGCGGCGCGCGCAACACGCAACTGTGTCGGCAACTGGCCGCGTTGCTACCGCAACTGCGTATCGCCGCCACCGATGTGCTGGGGCTGCCGGCGCAGCAGGTGGAGGCGGCCGCCTTTGCCTGGCTGGGGAGGCGCTTCCTGCTGCGGGAATCCGGCAATCTGCCGGAGGTCACCGGCGCGGCCGGCTTGCGCGTCCTTGGTGCACTCTATCCACGCTGAAAGGCACTGTTCGCGGCGTCAGCAACTGCAGAATCACGCCCCTGACGGCTCCGGCAGCCGTTGTCCGCCAAAAAATTGTACGTTTGCCGATATAATGCGCGGCTGACACCCAACTTATTCAAAATCAATGCGCCTGTTCAAGCGTAAAGCCGTCGTTCGCAACACCCAACCGCTGCCCCCCAAGCTTGCCGGACTGATCCGCGAGGCGTGGTGGCTGCTGCTGGCGGTGTCTGCCGTCTATCTGGTGCTGACGCTGGCCAGCTATTCCGCGGCCGACCCGTCGTGGTCGCACAGCTCCGCCGACCCTACCATCCGCAACTACGGCGGCGTGTTTGGCGCCTGGATGGCCGACATCCTGCTGTATCTGTTTGGCTACTCGGCCTGGCTGCTGGTCGGCTTCTGCCTGTTTGCCATCGTATGGGGATATCGCCGCATCGAGCAGACCGATTTCGATGAAGGCCCGCTCACCTGGCCGGCGCTGATCGGTTTCATGCTGACCCTGATCGGCTTTGCCAGCCTGGAACACCTGGTGCTAAGCAGTAAATTGCTGTCGCTGCCGGCTGGTGCCGGCGGACTGCTGGGCAAGGCGCTGGGTAATGGCAGCGCCCATGCTTTCGGCGCCACCGGCGCCAGCCTGCTCTTGCTGGTGCTGGCGGCCATCGGCATTTCGCTGTTCACCGGTTTGTCATGGCTTAACCTGATGGAGCGCATCGGCGGCCTGCTGGAAGACGGCGTGGTACGTGGCTGGCAAGCCTGGCAAGCGCGCCGCGACCGTGAAATCGGCCGTGAAGTAGCGCAGCAGCGCGAAGAAAAAGTCGTCAGCGAGAAAAAGAAAATCGAGGAGAAACCACCGGTACGCATCGAATCTCCGGTACTGGAAGTGCCGGTTTCTCCCAAGGCGACCAAACCGGTACAACAATCGCTGTTTGCCGCTCCCGGCGACGATACCCTGCCCGGCCTGGCACTGTTGGCCGCACCGAAAGAGCAAGCCGAACCGGTATCGGCAGAAACCGTCGAGTACACCTCGCGCCTGATCGAACGCAAGCTGGCTGATTTCGGCGTGGACGTGAAGGTGATTGCCGCCTATCCCGGCCCAGTCATCACCCGCTACGAGATCGAACCGGCGGTGGGCGTCAAAGGCGCGCAGATCGTCAACCTGATGAAGGATCTGGCCCGGGCGCTGAGTCTGGTGTCGATCCGCGTGGTGGAAACCATTCCCGGCAAGACCTATATGGGTCTGGAACTGCCCAACCCGAAACGACAGATTGTGCGGCTATCGGAAATCGTCGGTTCCGAAGGCTACCAGAACATGGGCTCGCGACTGGCGATGGCGCTGGGCAAGGACATTGCCGGCCAGCCGGTATCCGCCGACCTCGCCAAGATGCCGCACGTGCTGGTAGCCGGCACCACCGGCTCCGGTAAATCGGTGGCCATCAATGCCATGATTCTGTCGGTGCTGTACAAGGCCACGCCCAAAGAGGCTCGCCTGATCATGGTGGACCCGAAAATGCTGGAATTGTCGGTGTACGAAGGCATCCCGCACCTGCTGGCACCGGTGGTCACCGACATGAAGCAGGCCGCCAACGCGCTGAACTGGTGTGTCGGTGAGATGGAGCGCCGCTACCGGCTGATGTCCAAACTGGGCGTGCGTAACCTTGCCGGCTTCAATCAGAAGATTCGTGACGCCGAAAAAAGCGGCGAGAAGATCCCCAATCCGTTCAGCCTGACGCCGGACATGCCGGAGCCGCTCGATACCCTGCCGCTGATCGTGGTGGTGATCGACGAACTGGCCGACCTGATGATGGTGGCCGGCAAGAAGATCGAAGAGTTGATTGCCCGCCTGGCGCAAAAGGCGCGCGCCGCCGGCATTCACCTGATCCTCGCCACCCAGCGGCCGTCGGTGGACGTGATCACCGGCCTGATCAAGGCCAACATTCCGACCCGAATTGCCTTCCAGGTTTCCAGCAAGATCGACAGCCGGACGATTCTGGACCAGATGGGCGCCGAGACCCTGCTGGGGCAAGGTGACATGCTGTACCTGCCGCCAGGCACCGGCTACCCGCTGCGCGTGCATGGCGCCTTTGTCGCCGACGACGAAGTACACCAGGTGGTGGAGTTCCTCAAGACTACCGGCGAACCGGACTATATCGATGGCATCCTCAGCGGCACCAGTGAGGGTGAAGATGCCGGCGTTGAAGGCGGCATCGCCAGTGGCGGTAGCGACGGCGAAGCTGATCCGCTATACGACGAGGCCGTCGCCATCGTACTCAAGACCCGCAAAGCGTCGATTTCGTCGGTACAGCGCCAGCTACGTATCGGCTATAACCGTGCCGCGCGTCTGATCGAACAAATGGAAGCCAGCGGCATCGTCTCCGCGATGGAAACCAACGGCAACCGTTCGGTACTGGTACCGGCACGAGAAGAGTAACCTGCGTGCGGCAGCGTGCCGCCCCTTGCAGCCAACCTGCTGCCTGCGCTCATAACACCTGACTGGAAACGCCATGTCCCGTTATCTGCAAGAACCTGAATTCAGCCACAGCTACACGCCGAAAACTGGTGTTCTATTGCTGAACCTGGGCACTCCGGAAGCACCTACCGCCAAGGCGCTGCGCCCTTACCTCAAACAGTTCCTGTCCGATCCGCGCGTAGTGGAAATCCCTCGCGCCATTTGGTGGTTGATCCTTAACGGCATCATCCTGAACCTGCGCCCCAAAAAAAGCGCCGAGAAATATGCCAGCATCTGGAGCAAGGAAGGCTCGCCGCTGATGGTTCACACCCGCAAGCAGGCCAGTTTGCTCAAGGGGCTGCTGGGCATGCAGGGGCAGCAAGTGATGGTGGAATTTGCCATGCGCTACGGCCAACCCTCGGTCGAGAGCGTGATCCAGAAAATGCGTGCCGCCGGTATGGAGCGCCTGCTGGTGCTGCCGCTGTACCCGCAATACGCCGCCTCCTCCAGCGGCACCGCCCATGACGAAGTGTTCCGCACCCTGCTGAAGCTTCGCAACTTGCCGGAGGTGCGCACCATCCGTCATTACCACGACCACCCGGGCTATATCGCGGCGCTTGCTAGCAGCGTGCGCGAACACTGGCAAAAAAATGGCCGTGGCGACAAGCTGGTGATGAGTTTTCATGGCGTACCGCGCTACACCCTGGACAAGGGCGACCCCTACCACTGCGAATGCCAGAAGACCGGACGACTACTGGCCGAAGCCCTGCAATTGTCCAGCGATGATTATGTCGTGTGCTTCCAGAGTCGTTTCGGCAAGGCGGAATGGCTGAAGCCCTACACCTTCGACGTTCTTGGTTCGCTTGCGAAACAAGGTGTGGCCAAAATTGACACAATTTGCCCCGGTTTCGCCGGAGACTGCCTTGAAACACTCGAAGAAATCGCCATCGAAGGCAGAGACCTCTTCTTGTCCAGTGGAGGCAAGGAATATCGCTATATTCCTTGCCTCAACGAGCGTGCCGACTGGATTGCCGCCATGGCGGAATTGGTCACGGCCAACCTTGGTGGCTGGATAACAACACCTGACGATGCAAATATGAGACAACTTCGTGCCCGAGCCTGTGGCGCAAAACAATAAAAGAAATGGCCGATTTTTTCACAATGGCGCACCAATACGGGGCGCCATTGTTCGTTTATGAACAGAATGCTGGCGCAAGCCGATTTTCCTTGGTGCATGCGGCAATGCAGCACGACAGACAGCGACATCGCAATGTAAATACAAAGCTCCAGCAAGAGCCAACATTCATTGACACTCGGAAAAGGCCCTCCGCATAATCGCCGCAACTGCTCATCCACAAGATGCCAAGCAGGTTTACCAAGTCACAGACTTAAGATCAGGGGAAACACAAGATGAATAAATTTGCTCGTCTGAGCCTTTTTGCAGCTGCCGCCATCGCACTGACCGCTTGCGGTAACAAAGAACAAGCCCCGGCAGGTGATGCATCCGCTGCTGCAGCCGGCGCTGAAAGCGAAACCGTGGTAAAAATCGGCCAGGTTTCGCCGATGACCGGTCCGATTGCCCACTTGGGTAAGGACAACGAGTTTGGCGCTAAACTGGCTATCGAAGACCTGAACGCCGAAGGCGTGGAAATCGGCGGCAAGAAAGTCAAGTTCGAACTGGTCTCCGAAGATGACCAAGCCGACCCGAAAATCGGCACCCAGGTTGCCCAGCGTTTGGTTGACGCGGGTGTTGTCGGCGTTGTCGGCCACCTGAACTCCGGCACCACCATCCCGGCTTCCAAGATTTACTCCGATGCCGGCATCCCGCAGATATCCCCGTCCGCCACCAACCCGGACTACACCAAGCAAGGTTACAAGACCACCTTCCGCGTTATCGCCAACGACGTACAACAGGGTAAGGCCCTGGGCGAATTCGCTGTTGATGGCCTGAAAGCCAAGAAAGTGGCCATCATTGATGACCGCACTGCTTACGGTCAGGGCCTGGCTGACGAATTCGAGAAAGCCGTGAAAGGCAAGGGTTCCTCCGTTGTAAAACGTGAGTTCACCACCAACACTGCTACCGACTTCAACGCCATTCTGACCTCCATCAAGTCTTCCCAGCCGGACGTGATCTTCTACGGCGGCATGGACGCACAAGCCGGCCCGCTGGCCAAGCAGATGCAGCGTCTGGGCATCAAGGCCAAGCTGATGGGTGGTGACGGCTGGCAGACTCCGGAATTCGTGAAGCTGGCAGGTGAAGCTTCCGAAGGCCAGTACGCATCCAGCTGCGGCGTTCCGCGCGACAAGATGCCGGGCTTTGCTGCCTTCAACGACAAGTTCAAGGCCAAGTTCAACACCGAAGTACAGATCTATGCTCCGTACGAGTACGATGCAGTTCGTGTACTGGTTGACGCCATGAAGCGTGCCGGCTCCACCGATCCGAAAGCCTACCTGCCGGAAGTTGGCAAAACCAACTACACCGGTGTAACCGGCCAGATCGCCTTCGATGACAAGGGCGACATCAAGGACGGCGCGGTAACCGTGTACCAGGTTAAGGGCGGCAAGTGGGAAGTGGTTTCCACCGTTGGCGGCCCGGCCGCTGCAGCAGCTCCGGCCTCCGCAGCCAACTAAGTTCAGGCTTGCTGGCAAAACGGCACCTTCGGGTGCCGTTTTTTTGTTTTTACGCCATCTTGCACTTCTGCCATTGCCTCGCTACCATGCTGCAGTGCGATGTCGATTGTATCCTTTCGATGTTCTCCTTTCCGGCAAGTCCACCACCCTCGGGCAGTCGCCGGAATCTGTAGTATCGAGCCCCCACCAGGGCGCCCGACCTCTGACAAAGATCACCATAAACCAAAAATTGATGCTCCCATGCAGGAGCAGGGACCGGCTTTACCTATGAAAATCGCAAATTTTGCTCTGGCTGCCATTGCGGCTGCCACGCTCGCCGCTTGCGGCAACTCCCAGCAATCCGCCGGCCAGGACGCCAGCGCCACCACCCCGGCAGCGTCCGGCAAAGTGGTACGCATCGGTTCGGCCAACCCGCTGACCGGCCCGTTTGCCCATTGGGGACGTGATGCCGACAACGGCGTCAAGCTGGCCGTCGATGAAGCCAATGCCGAGGGTGTAACCCTGAATGGCGAAAAAGCAACCTTTGAAGTCGTGTCGGAAGATGATCAGGCCGATCCAAAGACTGCCACCCAGGTTGCCCAGCGCTTCCTCGATAACGGTGTGGTTGCCGTCGTCGGCCACCTGACTTCCGGTGCAGCCATTCCGGCCTCCCGCATCTACAGCGATGCCGGCATTCCGATGGTTGCCGGTTCGGTAACCAGCCCGAAGTTCACCCAGCAGGGCTATAACAACACCTTCCGCATCATTGCCAACGACCTGCAACAAGGCCAGGCGCTGGCCAAGTTTGCCGTCAGCGAGCTGAAGATGAAGAACATCGCCATCATCGATGACCGTACCACCTATGGTCAGGGTCTGGCCGATGACTTTGCCAAAGCAGTAGAAGCTGCCGGCGGTACCATCGTAAAACGTGAGTACACCACCAACACCGCCACTGATTTCATGGCCATCCTCACTTCCCTGAAGGCCGCCAAGCCGGAGCTGCTGTTCTACGGCGGCATGGATGCCCAGGCTGGCCCGCTGGTGAAGCAGATGCGCAAGCTGGGCATGACCACCCGCTTCATGGGTGCCGATGGTGTCAACACTGCGGAATTCGCCAAGCTGGCCGGCACTGCAGCCGAAGGCGCCTATGCTTCCAGCGCCGGTGCGTCCAAGGAGCTGATGCCGGGCTTTGCCGCATTCAACGACAAGTACAAGGCCAAGTTTGGCAGCGAAATCCAGGCTTACGCACCGTACACCTACGATGCCGCCAAAGTGCTGATCGATGCCATGAAGCGCGCCGGTTCGGCCGATCCGAAGAAATTCCTGCCGGAGATCAGCAAAACCCAACTGCAGGGCGTGACTGGTCCGATCGCCTTCGAAAGCAATGGTGATGTGAAAAACGGCACCGTGACCCTGTATCAGCTGCAAGGTGGCACCTGGAAAGGTGTCATCCCTGCGGCCAACGTTGCCGCATCGGCAGCGCAGTAACGCGCCGATAAAGAAAAAGCGCCCTGTCGGGCGCTTTTTTTGTGGCCACACCGCGTGCGCCTCAGCGAGAGAATGCAACCTGCGTGCCGACTTCTCCGGACCGACACAGCCCTGCTGGGCATTACCGGCAATAAAAAAGCGCCACAGGGCGCTTTTTTAATCGAGGCATTTAAACGTCCTTACTGCGCAGCATCCGCCATTTTTTCACCCAGCCGCACCGGCTTGGCGGCAGCCCACTCGCCACTGAATTGCACGGTATTTTGCGGAAACAGCAATACCACGGTAGACCCCAGCAAGAAGCGCCCCATTTCCTCGCCCTGGCGCAGGCAAATAGCGCCATCGTCGTAGCGCCACTCGCGCACCTCACCACTGCGCGGCGGATTGACCACGCCATGCCATACCGTCGCCATGCTACCAACGATGGTGGCGCCAACCAGCACCAGCGCCATCGGGCCATGCGGGGTATCGAACTCGCACACCACCCGTTCGTTGCGGGCAAACAGCCCGGGCACGCCACGGGCAGTAGTCGGGTTCACCGAGAATAGTTCACCCGGCACATAAATCATGCGCTTGAGTGTGCCGTCACACGGCATGTGGATACGGTGATAATCACGCGGGCTGAGATAGATCGTGGCGAAATGGCCATCGGCAAAGGCTGCGGCCAACCGGCTATCCCCCCCCACCAGCGCGGTTGTCGAGTAATGATGCCCCTTGGCCTGAAACAGCTGATCCTGCTTGATGGCCCCAAACTGGCTGATGGCTCCATCGACTGGACAGATGAACGGCGCGCTAGCCAGTGGACGGACACCCGGCTTCAATTCCCGGGTAAAGAATTCGTTGAACGAGGCATAGCTTGCCGGATCGGGGTTGGCCGCCTCCGCCATATTGACCTTGTAACGCTGAATAAAGCGACGGATCAATGCCGTGGTAGCAGCGCCGCCCCTGGCGTTGGCAATACTGCCGGCAAAGCGGGTCAAAGCCTGTTTCGGCAACAAGTACTGCGGCAATACGGCCAAGCGGTCACGCACAATCTATCCCTCGAAAAAGCAGCCGGCAATTATAGCTGCGGCCCATCAGCCTGGGCCAGCGTTATCGTAACTCTCCGCCACTGGATTCCCGCGCACTTGAATCGCTGCTGTTTTTAGGTTATTTTGAATTTGTACATTTTCAAAATGACATCATGAAACTCGCACTGCTCAGCAAGCCCGCCCTGGCCGGCTTCCCGTCACCAGCGGCAGATTTCCCCGACGAAGAGCTCGATCTCAACACCCTGCTCTGCCCGGATCGCACCACCACATTTTTCCTGCGTGCACGTGGCGATGCCCTGGCCGGCAGCGGCATTCTGGATGGCGACCTGCTGATACTTAACAAAGGCATCGCGCCGCAACATGGCGATCTGGTGGTGTACTGGGAAGAAGGCGGTTTTGCCGTGCGCAAAATTCGCCATATCAACGGACAATGGCGACTGGGGCATGCCGATGGCCAGCGCCGCTGGCAGGAACAACCACTGCCACCACATTTCGACGCCTTGCTATGGGGGGTCGTGGTTGGCCTTGCCCGACAGCTGCGCCGCCACACGGCAGCAGACCATGCCCACTGAACACTGCTTCGCCCTGCTTGATGGCAATAACTTCTATGTTTCCTGCGAGCGGCTATTCAACCCCGCCCTGCTTGGCCGCCCGGTAGTCGTGCTGTCCAACAATGATGGCTGCATCGTATCGCGATCGGCCGAGGCCAAGACCATTGGCATTGCAATGGGCGTGCCATTCCATGAAGCACGCGACCTGCTGTATCGCCATCGCGGCAAGGCACTATCCTCCAACTACGAGCTATATGGCTCGCTCTCCCGTCGCATGATGACGTTGGCCGCACGTTATGGCAGCAGCCAGGAGATTTACTCCATCGACGAATGTTTTCTCGATTTCTCCGCACAAGCCGACCCGCAGCAACAAGCACGACGACTGCGACTTGACGTGCAACGTGCGCTGGGCCTGCCAGTCAGCATCGGCCTTGGAACAAGCAAGACACTGGCCAAACTGGCGAACCAGATTGCCAAGCAGCAGCTGCGCTTTGGCGGCGTTTTTGACTGGTGCATGCTGGATGCGGCTGAACAGCAGCAACTACTACAGACTCTCGACGTCGGTACCGTCTGGGGGATAGGCCGGCGCCTGCGCGAGCGCTTGCACGCCCTTGGCATTGCCAGTGTCGCCCAACTGGCTGTGGCCAACCCTGTATGGATGCGCCAGCGCTTTGGCCTGACGGTCGAGCGCACCGTCCGCGAACTGCAGGGCGAAGCCTGCCTGGCGCTGGCCGATGTCAATCCGCCGCGCCAGCAGATTCAGAACACCCGCTCGTTTGCACGCCGGCTTGATGATCTGGCCGAACTTCAGGCCGCCATCAGCCATCATGTGGCCCGCTGTGCCGAGAAGCTGCGCGCGCAACACAGTGCCAGTCGCCTGCTGCACGTCATGCTGTGCGCCGACCCGCCTATCCGCGGCGGCGGCCTGCAACACAGACACTGGGCCAGCCTGCCGTTACTGACACCAACCACCGACAGCCGCCTGCTGACGACCCACGCCCTGCAATTGCTACGGCAGCTTTATCAACCCGGCATGCGCTACCACAAATGCGGCGTCATCCTGGACGAGTTGGTTTCGACGGAAGCCCCCCGGCAGAACGACCTGTTTCTGCCCGGGGAGTCGCTACGCGACCGGCAGCTGATGCAGGCACTGGATGGCATTAACCAGCGCTTCGGCAAGGACAGCATTCGCATGGCCAGCAGCTTACTGGGTAACGGCCGTTGGCAGATGCGCCAGGAGCAGCGCTCGCCGCGCTGCACCACCCGCTGGGACGAGCTATTGAGCGCCAATACCTGAGCAGGTTGGCCGCAACAACAAAATGCGGCCAAACATGGCCGCAAAAGAGGAGGAGAAACACGTTACTGCCAGGGACACACCAAAACGAGTCTGGCGTAGCTTCAGCCTAGTCGTGTTTGGCAAGAAGACAAGCAAGAAAAAACCCCGGCATAACCGGGGTTTTTTCTTGCCGTTAACGGCTTAGCCTTCGACCTTCGACATGCGACGACGATCGTGCTCCTGCAACCAGCGCTTGCGGATACGGATGGATTTCGGGGTGATTTCCACCAGTTCGTCATCATCGATGAACTCCACTGCGGATTCCAGCGTCAGCTTGATCGGCGTGGTCAGACGCACGGCTTCGTCGGTACCGGAAGCGCGAACGTTGGTCAGCTTCTTGCCCTTCAGCGGGTTCACCACCAAGTCATTGTCACGGCTGTGGATGCCGATGATCATGCCTTCGTACACTTTCTCGCCCGGAGATACGAACATGCGGCCGCGGTCTTCCAGGTTCCACAGTGCATAGGCTACGGCTTCGCCGTTGTCCTGGGAGATCAGTACGCCGTTGTGGCGACCCGGCAGGTCGGCTTTCACCGGGCCGTAGTCGTCGAACACGTGGCTCATCAGGCCGGTACCACGAGTCATGGTCAGGAAGTCGGACTGGAAGCCGATCAGGCCACGTGCCGGAATGTGGTATTCCAGACGGGTGCGGCCCTGGCCGTCAGATTCCATATTGGTCAGCTCGCCACGACGACGGCCGATTTCTTCCATCACGCCGCCCTGGTGATCATCTTCCAGATCGATGGTCAGGTTTTCGTACGGCTCGCACTTCTCGCCGTTGATTTCCTTGTACACCACGCGCGGCTTGGCGACAGCCATTTCGAAGCCTTCGCGACGCATGTTTTCCAGCAGGATGGTCAGATGCAGTTCGCCACGACCGGATACGCGGAATACGTCGGAGTCTTCGGTGTCTTCAACACGCAGGGCCACGTTGGTCAGCAGCTCTTTGGTCAGGCGGTCGCGAATCTGGCGGGAGGTCACGAACTTGCCCTCGGTACCGGCCAGCGGGCTGGAGTTCACCATGAAGTCCATGGTCAGGGTCGGCTCATCCACCGACAGCATCGGCAGGCCTACCGGCTGCTCCTTGTCGCAGATGGTCACGCCGATACCGATATCCTCGATACCGGAGATGATGATGATGTCGCCGGCTTCGGCTTCTTCTACCGGCACGCGATCCAGACCCTTGTAGCCCAGCACCTGGTTGATACGACCAGCAGCAACCTGGTCTTCGTGGTTCATCACCACAACCTGCTGACCCGGCTTGATGCGACCGTTCAGTACGCGGCCAACGCCCAGACGGCCGGTGTAGCTGGAGTAGTCCAGTGCGGCAATCTGCAGTTGCAGCGGCGCATCGGCGCTACCCGGCGGGGTCGGTACGTGCTTGAGCACCACGTCGAACAGCGGACGCATGTCGCTGGATTCTTCTTCCAGCTCCAGCTTGGCAAAACCGTTCAGGCCGGATGCGTAGATGATCGGGAAGTCCAGTTGCTCGTCGGTAGCACCCAGCTTGTCGAACAGGTCGAAAGTCTGGTCTACCACCCAATCCGGACGTGCGCCCGGACGGTCAACCTTGTTGATTACCACGATCGGGCGCAGACCCAGGGCCAGTGCCTTCTTGGTCACAAAGCGGGTTTGCGGCATCGGGCCTTCAACGGCATCCACCAGCAGCAGAACACCATCCACCATGCCCAGTACGCGCTCTACTTCGCCGCCGAAGTCGGCGTGGCCCGGGGTATCCACGATGTTGATATGCACGCCTTCGTAATCGATGGCAGTGTTTTTGGCCAGAATGGTAATGCCGCGTTCTTTTTCCAGATCGTTGGAATCCATCACGCGTTCGTCGACCTGCTGGTTGTCACGGAAGGTACCGGACTGGCGCAGCAGTTGGTCAACCAGGGTGGTTTTGCCGTGGTCAACGTGGGCAATGATGGCAATGTTACGAATTTGTCGGGTCATGGGTGCTCGGTGTTCAGCGAAAAAGTCGCGCTATTCTATCATGAACAGGGTGACACTGCAGTGAAAGCCGCTATTTTTCGGTACACTGCGCCGTTTTGGGGGGCAAGACATATGTATGACTGGAATGCGCTGTGGCATGTGCATGACAACTACCGCACCGGCTATGCCGGCCCGGCGGCCGATATCAACCAGCTGGCTGACGAACTGGGGGGCAAACTGGTCAAGGCCGCACGCGACGAACACGACCTCGCCGTCTACGACACCGGCGACAACTACACCCTGCTGCGCCACGACAACGGACTACAGATGCTGAACCTGGCCAAGCGCCACCTGTTCGACATCGGCGTGCGTCTGGTTACCGCCGACGAAGGTCAAGCGCTGGCACTGCCGTACCTGGAAGTACTGGTAGACAACCTCGCCACCGGCGAAGAGGCGGTATGGCGCGGCGAAGCCAGCTGCAATGCGGCCGGCGAGTTGGCCGTAAACGGCGAAACACTCAGCCCGGACGTACCGCCACGCATGCAATTCCAGCTATCGTTCGCTAACGAACCGCGTTTCGGTAGCGCCATGCAGGAAGCCTGGCAGGAGGCGGCCGAGCACATCACGCTGGACGCCGCCGCCTGGTTCAATGCCGAAGCACTGGAAGACACACCGGAAGAGCCACCGCTGGATGCCCGCGTGCAGCAGATGTGCGACAGGTACGCGGAAATCATCCGCCGCGAGCAAGCCATGCTGTCGCGCCGCTTTGCCGATGCCGAACTGCATCTGGTGGCGGAAGTTCTGCGTGGCGTGCATTTTGACAGTGCCGAGTCCTGCCGTGGCCTGTGGCTGGCGGTGGAGGCCCGCATCCTGCACGACGAGCTGGATCACAAGTACAAGGTTGATGGCGAGGCACTGCTGGATAAGCTGCGGGTGCTGGGCTACACGCAGGAAGTTGCACTGATCGAAGCGCTGGCGCCAGTACAGCCGTAACAGCTTGTCCGCAAGCAGCACGGGCAGCCAGTGGCTGCCCGTGTTTATTGGTCGACCAACATCCGGTCAGGCAGTCACCACCGGCATCAGATTCAGCACCACTTTGCCAAGGTTACGGTTCTCCTCCATGTAGTGGTGCGCATCGGCCACCGCCGCCAATGGATAAATACTATCCAGCGTGACCTGCGCCCGGCCATCCAGCAGGGCCGGCAGCACCTGCTGTTCCAAGGCTGCGGCCAACCTCGCCTTTACCGCTTCCGGCTGGCTGCGCAACGTGGAGCCGATGATCTTCAGCCGCTTCACCAGCAGCAAACCCAAGTTCAGATTGCCCTGCATGCCCCCCATCACGCCGATCAGCACCAGCCGCCCGTCTTGCTTCAGCACCGCGACATTATCGTCAAACAGCGAGGCGCCCACCGGGTCCAGCACCACATCCACGCCACCCTGTTCCTTTATATAGGAGGCAAAGCCCGGCTGACGACTATCGATCACCTCGTCGGCACCGAGACTGCGGCACCAGGTCCGCTTCTCCTCGCTCCCGGCACTGGCTATCACCCGGCAACCCAGCATGGCGGCCAACTGGATGGCTGCCGCACCAACGCCACTGGCACCGGCATGGATCAGCACGGTCTCGCCGGCGCGCAACTGCGCGACTTCCACCAGATTGAACCAGGCGGTCATCCACGCTTCCGGCAGACTGGCGGCCTCGGCCCAGCTCATCATGTCCGGTTTGGGAATGGCCGCCGAACTATCCAGCAGGGCGAATTCGGCATAGCCACCGCCGGCAATCAGCCCGAACACCGCATCGCCCTCCTGGAAGCGCGACGGCCCGTTAACCGCATCGACCACCCCGGCGATTTCCAGCCCCAGAATCGGCGAGGCACCCTTGGGGGGCGGATAATTGCCCTCGCGCTGCACAATATCGGCACGATTGATACCAGCGGCCAGCACGCGCACTCGCAACTGACCTGCTGCCGGCTCCGGTTTTTCCACCACATCCAGCCGCAAGGTTTCCACCCCGCCCGCGCCGGACTGTACAACCGCCTGCATAGCCATGCTTGACCCTCCACAAACCAGGCAAATGTTCTTGCATTACAATAGCACGCCATGAACCAGCCCTGTTTCCACTGCCAGCTGCCCGTACCCGACGGCCAGGCGTTTCCCATCCGCTACCGCCAGCGTACCGAGCAAGCCTGCTGTGCCGGCTGCCAGGCGGTGGCACAAACCATCATCGATAACGGGCTGGGCGACTACTACCAGCACCGTACCGACAGTCAGCAAAAAGCCGAAGCGCTACCCAGCGAGCTACTGCAACAGATCGCCCTCTATGACTCGGACAAGCTGCAGCAAAGCTTCGTTCGCCACGAGGACGGCGAAGTGCGCGAGGCGACGTTGATGCTGGAAGGCATTACCTGCGCCGCCTGCGTTTGGCTCAACGAACAGCATGTACGCCAGCTGCCGGGCGTATTGAGCGTGGACATCAACTACAGCAGCCACCGCGCCCGCGTGCGCTGGGACAACAGCCAGACCAGGTTGTCGCAGATCCTGCATGCCATCGCCGAAATCGGCTACCGCGCCCACCCCTATGACAGCGCCCGCCAGGAAGCCGCCCAGCAGCAGGAGCGTAAGCAGGCACTGACCCGACTGTGGGTCGCCGGGCTATCGATGATGCAGGTGATGATGTACGCGGTGCCGGTCTACCTGGCTCCGGAGGGCGATATCGAGCCACAGTGGCTGTGGATCCTGCACTGGGCCAGCTTCATACTGACCCTGCCGGTGATCGTCTACTCCGCGGTGCCGTTTTACCGCGCCACCTGGCGCGATCTGAAAACCCGCCGCGTCGGCATGGATACGCCGGTAACCATCGGCATCCTCACCGCGTTTTTCGCCAGCCTGTGGGCGCTGCTGAACAAAGTGGAGCACGGCGTGTTCTTCGACTCGGTGTCGATGTTCATCTTCCTGCTGCTGGGCGGGCGCTACCTGGAAAGCATGGCGCGGCGCAAGACCGGCGAAGCCACCGAACGGCTGGTCAAACTGGTACCGGCCTTCGTACACCAGCTGGACAACTGGCCACACAGCCACGAGACCCGCGAAGTGGCTGCGGCCAACCTGGAAATCGGCAGCCGGCTACTGGTCAAGCCGGGCGAAACCATCCCCTGCGACGGCCATATTCTGGACGGCCACAGCAGCGTGGATGAGTCGCTGCTTACCGGTGAAAGTACCCCGATCCGCAAAACCAGCGGCGACAGCGTGATCGCCGGCAGTGTCAACCAGGCCAGCGCGCTGGTACTGCAAGTCACCCGGACCGGCAGCGACACCCGCCTCGCCGGCATCGTGCGCCTGCTGGATCAGGCGATGGCGGACAAGCCGCAACTTGCCCGTCTGGCCGACCGCTTTGCCGCTTGGTTCGTCGCCCTGCTGTTGCTGGCCGCCGCCGGCACCTATCTCGGCTGGAGCCTGCTGGACGGCCCGCAGCACGCGCTGTGGATTACCGTGGCCGTGCTGGTGGTATCCTGCCCGTGCGCACTGAGTCTGGCCACCCCGGCGGCGCTCACCGCCGCCACCGGCCACCTGGCACAAATCGGCGTGCTCATCACTCGCGGCCATGCGCTGGAAACACTGGCAAAAGTCAGCGATGTGGTATTCGACAAGACCGGCACCCTCACCCACGGCCGCATGCAGCTGCTGGCTACGCACGAAGCCGCCCACCCCGAAGAGATTGCCGCCATCGCGTTGGCCGCAGCGCTGGAGCAATCCTCCGAGCACCCGATTGCCCGGGCACTAAGCGCAACCGCCGCCGATAGCCGACTGCCCGGTGTCGCCGGGCTGCGCAACCATCCGGGACAAGGGGTGGAAGGCCTGATCAACGGCCAGCACTGGCGGCTGGGCAGACCGGACTTTGTCTGCAGTCTGAGCGGCCATGCCGAACCGCCAGCCATGCCGGCAACCGCCACCGTGGTTGCGCTGGGCGATACGCGCGGCATCAAGGCGTGGTTTGCCATCGGCGACCAGTTGCGTGACAGCGCCGCCAGCGTGCTGGCACAACTGCAGGCGCAGGGCCTGCGCGTGCACCTGCTGTCCGGCGATGCCGAACTGGCAGTGGCAACGTTGGCCGCAGAGCTTGGCATCACCCACTACCGGGCGGGTGCCACGCCGGAAGACAAGCTGACCTACGTCAGCCAGTTACAGCAAGGCGGCGCCCGCGTGCTGATGCTCGGCGATGGCGTCAATGACGCACCGGTACTGGCGCGCGCCGACGTATCGCTGGCGATGGGTGGCGGCACCGACGTCGCTCGCGCCAGCGGCGACATGGTGCTGATGGGCGATGATATTGCGCAGCTACCCAAGGCATTGCAGCTGGCGCGGCACACCATGCAGATCATTCGCCAGAACCTGCTGTGGGCAGCGGTGTACAATCTGGTGGCCTTGCCGCTGGCGATCGGTGGCCATGTCACCCCGTGGCTGGCCAGCCTCGGCATGGCGGCCAGCTCGCTACTGGTAGTGAGCAACGCCCTGCGGCTAGTCAAACGGAGCAAATAATGGAAAGCCTGTACCTGCTGATCCCGTTCAGCATCCTGCTGGTGTTCGTGATCGGCCTGCTGTTCTGGTGGTCTACCCGCTCCGGCCAGTTCGACGATCTGGAAGGGCCGGCGCACCGCATCCTGATGGATGACGACAGCCCGCCTCACGAAGACGACGCCCGCTGAGCGCCCACATTGCGGCCAACCCTTGCCAGGTTGGCCGCAATGTTTTTTAGCCAGCGATATGCCTGACAATTAGCGTGGTAATGGCATAATCAGACTACCGCGCCGTCGCATGCTTCCGGCGCCGGCTCGACTCTCAATCGCACGCCCGACGTGCATCACCGAATCACGGATCAGGCATGAAAATCCTCATTCTCGGCGGCGGCCAGGTTGGCGCCAGCGTGGCGGAAAGTCTGGTGAGCGAAGGCAACGACATCACCATCGTCGACCAGGACAGCAATCTGCTGAAATTGCTGCAAGACAAACTGGACATCCGCACCGTGCAGGGCAATGCCGCCCATCCATCCGTGCTGCTGGATGCCGGCATCGATGAAGCCGAGATGCTGCTGGCACTGACCCGCAATGACGAGACCAATCTGCTGGCCTGCGCGCTGGCCGAGCGCCGGCACAACGTACCCACCCGCATTGCCCGCCTGCGCGCCGCCGACTACGTAGATGGCGAGCAGCCGGTGATGGCGCAGTTTGGCGTCGAACATGCCATCTGCCCGGAACAGATCGTCACCGACAACCTGCTGCGCGTGCTGGCCTACCCGCGCGCGCTGCAGGTGCTGGATTTTGCCGGCGGCCGCGTGCAGCTGGTGGTGGCGCGGGCCGTGGCCGGCGGCAAGCTGCTAGGCAAACCGCTGCGCCACCTGCGCGAAGACCTGCCGGGCAGCGATTGCCGGATCTGTGCCATCTACCGCAAGGAAAAACTGGTCCGCCCGGATGGCGACACCGTGCTCGAGGCCGATGACGAGGTGTTCTTCATGGCCGCCCGCGCCGACATTCCGGCCATGCTCAACGAGCTGCGCGCCAGCGAGAAACCGGTGCGGCGGGTAATGATCGCCGGCGGCGGCAACATCGGCTACCGGCTGGCGCGCATGTTGTCCGACAGTTACGAGGTCAAGCTGATCGAACACGGCGCGCAACGCGCGCGCTGGCTGGCGGAAAACCTGCCGCATGTGCTGGTCTTGCACGGCGAAGCCACCGACGAGGGCCTGCTGGAGAGCGAGAACGTCGACGAGATGGACGTGTTCTGCGCCCTGACCAACGACGACGAAGACAACCTGATGTCCACGCTGCTGGCCAAACGCATGGGCGCGCGACGCGTCATCGCGCTGGTCAACCGCTCCAGCTATGTCAACCTGCTGGAAGGCAACCGCATCGACATCGTGCTGTCGCCGTACCTGTCCACCATCGGCTCGATCCTGGCGCACCTGCGCCGTGGCGACGTGGTGGCGGCACAGCCGGTACGCCGCGGCGCCGCCGAAGTGATGGAAATCATCATCCACGGCAACGAGAAAACCTCCAGTCTGGTTGGCCGCCGGCTGGACGCCATCGAGCTGCCGCACGGCTGCAGCATCGTCGCCATCCTGCGAGGCGACAACGTGCTGATGGCGCACCATGACCTGCAACTGGCCGACAACGACCATGTGATCTTCTTCGTGCATGGCCGCCACAAGGTGCGCCAGATCGAAAAGCTGGCACAGGTCAAGCTGGGATTCTTCTGATGGCTATCTGCGGCATCCACCATATCGCCATCATCTGCGCCGATTACCCGCGCTCCCGCGCGTTCTACACCACCATGCTGGGCTGCCGTCCGGCAGCCGCATCGAACTGTTCAGCTTTCCCGCCCCGCCGGCGCGGCCAACCCGCCCGGAAGCCTGCGGCCTGCGCCATCTGGCGCTGCGCGTGGCGGTGCTGGATGACGAAGTCGCCCGGCTGGCCGCGCTGGGCGTGAGCTGCGAACCAGTACGCACCGACGAATTCACCGGCATGCGCTTTACCTTTCTGGCCGACCCGGACGGCTTGCCGATCGAGCTGTACGAGCAGGAGGCAGCATGAGCAAGCTGCTGCCCATCCTGCAGGTATTGTCCAAGCTGATCCTGCTGTATTCGCTGCTGTTCCTGATTCCCTGCGCGGTTTCCTGGGCCTTCCACGACAACACCGCCAGCGATTTCGCCTACTCCGCGCTGGCCGGCGGCGCGGCCGGCAGCCTGCTGTGGCTGCTCACCCGTCGCTTCGAGCGCGAGCTGAAACCGCGTGACGGCTTCATCCTGGTGGCATTGCTGTGGCTGACCTTCGCGGTGATGTCGGCAGTGCCACTGTGGCTGTACATTCCGGGCATGAGCTTTACCAACGCCTTTTTCGAGGCCATGTCCGGACTGACCACTACCGGCGCCACGCTGATTCCGGGGCTGGATCGCCTGCCGCCGGCCATCAATTTCTGGCGCCATTTCCTCAACTGGGTTGGCGGCATGGGCATCATCGTGCTGGCAGTGGCAATCCTGCCGATGCTGGGCATCGGTGGCATGCAGCTGTACAAGGCAGAGACACCGGGGCCGATGAAGGACAGCAAGCTGGCGCCGCGCATCGCCCAGACTGCGGCCAACCTGTGGTATGTCTACGCCGGCCTGACCGCACTGTGCGCACTTTGCCTGTGGCTGGCCGGCATGAGCGTGCTGGATGCGGTCTGCCATGCCTTTGCCGCGCTGTCGCTGGGCGGCTTTTCCACCCACGATGCCAGTGTCGGCTACTTCAACTCGCCGCTGATCGAGGCCATCCTGTCGCTGTTCATGGTGTTGGCCGCGCTGAATTTTGCCACCCACTTTCTGGCCTGGCGCGGCCGCAGCTTCAAGTACTACCTGCACGACGTGGAAGCGAGAAACGTGGTATTGCTGCTGGGCAGCAGCATCGTCGCCATCAGCGTGTGGCTGTGGTGGCTCGGCATCTACACGCTGCCTACCGCCATGCGCCATGTGTCGTTCAACCTTATTTCGATTGCCACCGACTCCGGTTTTGCCAGCGTGGACTATGCGCAGTGGCCGATACTGGTGCCGCTGTGGATGCTGTTTCTGTCCTGCCTCACCGCCAGCTCCGGCTCCACCGGCGGCGGCATCAAGATGATCCGCACCCTGATCCTTACCCGCCAGGGGCTGCGCGAGATGAGCACCCTGCTGCACCCGCGCGCGGTGCTGCCGCTGATGCTGGGCGGCAAGCCGATTCCGGACAGCGTGGCCTTCTCGGTACTGGGCTTTATTTTTGTGTATTTCATCAGCGTGGTGATGCTTACCTTTACCCTGATTGCCAGCGGCCTGGATTTCATCACCTCGTTTACCGCCATCATCGCCTGCATCAACAATGCCGGCCCTGGCCTCGGCCAAGTGGGACCTGCCAACAATTATGCCGGTCTAAGCGATTTCCAGACCTGGGTCTGCAGCTTTGCCATGCTGCTGGGCCGCCTGGAAGTGTTCACCATCCTGATTCTGTTCACCCCAACCTTCTGGCGAAAATAATCATGCTGCACACACATTACCCTGCCGGCACCCAGCGCCGGCACGCCAGAGCTTCATGGCTGCGCCCGCTGGCGCTGACCCTGGCACTATTGCCGGCCACCAGCTATGCCCTGAGCGATACCCAACTTTTCGATGCCCGCGATGCCTACCGCAAGGGCGACACTACCACGCTGGCCGGCATCTCCGCGCAAGCCGATAGCGGCCTGCTGGACAACTGGCCGGCGTACTGGCTGGCGCTGAAGTCACTGGAAACCGGAGACAGCACCCCCGCACGCGCCTTCATCAACCGCTTCCGCAGCGGCTATCTGGTAGAGCGCACCCTCAACGAGCTGGTCGAAGACATGGGTCGCCGTTTCCAGTGGGATGACATCCTGCAGGTGGCGCCAGCCCTGCCCGAGGTCGCCCGCGACGACGAGGCCGGCTGCTATATCCGCCTGGCCAACCTGCAGCGCAGACAAAGCCAGCTGCCGGACAGTAATTACCTGTCCACCACGCTGCCTGACGGCTGCGCCCGCCTGATCGACGAGCAGGCTTCACGGCAGTTGCTGACCCAGGCACAAGTCGCCGCCCGCCTGCGCCTGCTGCTCAGCGGCAATTTCCAGACCGTGGCGCGCCGGCTGGCCTCCGCCGCCGGGCTGGACGGCGAATTTTTCCGTGCCGGCAGCAACGAGCAGCAGATACAGGCCATCGTCAAACTGGGCAAGAGTAACTACAGCAGCGCACTGGAAAGTCTGGCCAACGCCCGCAGCGGGTTATCCGATGCCCAGGCCGGTTTTGCCTGGGGACAACTTGGCCTGGCCGCCGCCCGCCGGCTGGATACCCAGCAGGCGCTGGCGGCCTATGCCCAGGCCGATCCGGCACAGCTCACCGACGAACAGTGGGAATGGTGGCTGCGCGCCGCACTGCGCCAGCAGGACTGGGCCACCCTGGAGCAGGTCAGCCGCAAGCTGCCGTCCAGCCTGGCCGCCAAGGGTAGCTGGCAATACTGGCGCGCCCGCGCCTTGCGCGAGCTGGGCCGTGGCGCCGAGGCTACCCCGCTGCTGGTGAAGACCAGTTTTGACCACAACTATTACGGCCTACTCTCCCGCGAAGAGCTGGGTGCCACGCTGGATTCGCAGCCGGAAAAAGTCGCCATCAACCCTGCAGTGCAACAACAGTTGGCCGCAGAACTGCCGGTACGCCAGGCCATGGCCTTGTTTGCCCTGGCCGAACGCAGCGGCCGTGGCGAATGGCGCGAAGAAGGCCGCCGCGTCTGGCGCTGGGCAATGCGTGACCGGAGCGACGAGCAATTGCTGGCCGCCGCCGAACTGGCGCGCAGTAACGGCCAGTACGATATGGCGATCTACTCCGCCGATCGCACCAAGACCAGCCACGACTTCGGCCTGCGCTACCTGTCACCGTACCGAGACATCACCCGCCCTTACGCCCAGCAGCTGGATATCGATGAAGCCTGGGTATATGGTCTGATCCGCCAGGAAAGCCGCTTTTACAATGTGGCACGCTCCGGCGTCGGCGCCCGCGGCCTGATGCAGCTGATGCCGGCCACTGCGCGCTGGGTTGCCGGCAAGATCGGGCTGGGTAGCTACGAGGTCAACGACATCGATACCAATATCCGTCTGGGCACCTGGTATCTGCGCTACGTGCTGGACAATCTGCAGGGACAGCCGGTACTGGCCACCGCCGCCTACAACGCCGGTCCGGCGCGCGCACGCAGCTGGCAGGCAGCCTTGCCGCTGGAAGGTGCCATCTACACTGAAACCATCCCGTTCAGCGAAACGCGTGACTATGTACAGAAAGTGCTGGCCAATGCGGTGTATTACGCGGGCGCCTTCCGCCAGCCCGGTGGCTCGCTCAAACAGCGACTGGGTGTGATTCCGCCACGCTAAGCCAGCAACACAGGGAGCAACAGCATGAAAATTGCCATCATCGGCGGCGCCGGCTTTATCGGCAGCTATATCGCCGAACACCTTACCCGTGACAACCATAGTCTGGACATCGCCACCCGCCGCCGCGAGCGGCACCGAGAGTCGTTCCTGCACCTGCCGGCGGCCACGCTAGTGGAGTGCAATGTGCATGACCGCCAGCAACTGCTCGACTTTCTGGCTGGCCACGATGCCGTCATCAGCATGGTGGGCATCCTGCACGGCAGCCGCGCCGCATTCGAACGCGCCCATGTCACGCTGGTGGGCAATATTATTGCCGCCTGCCAGCAACTGGGCATCCGCCGTCTGCTGCACATCAGCGCACTGGGCGCCGGCGAGAACGCCCCCAGCGACTACCAGCAGACCAAGGGCAAGGCGGAGGCACTGCTGCGCGCCAGCGGGCTCGACTACACCATCCTGCGCCCATCGGTGGTGTTTGGCGCCGGCGACAGCTTCCTCACCATGTTTGCGCGCCTGGCCGCCACCGCACCGCTGCTGCCGCTAGGCGGTGCCGATACGCGCTTTGCGCCGATCTGGGCAGACGATGTGGCGCGCGCCATGGCAGCCTGCCTGCGCAACCCGGCCACTATCGGCCAGACGCTGGAGCTGACCGGCCCGCGCGAATACACCTTGCGCCAATTGGTTGCCTATGCGGCCAGGCTTGCCGGCCATCCGCGTTGCATCATCGCCCTGCCGGAAGGGCTCGCCATGCTGCAGGCGATGCTGATGGAACACCTGCCCGGCCCGACACTGCTGAGCCGCGACAATGTGCGCTCGCTGCGGGTGGATAACATCAGCCAGCAGCCGTTCCCCTCAGCCTTGCTCGGTTTTACGCCGACCGCGCTGGAAAGCATCGCCCCGCGCTATCTCGGCGCGGCAGAAAGCAACCGCCTGCGTGACAGCTATCGCGAAAGGGCCGCCCGCCGATGAAGTGCTACATCGTTGGTGGCGCGGTACGCGACCGCCTGCTGGGGCTGCCGGTGAAAGATCGCGACTGGGTGGTGGTCGGCGCCACGCCGGAGAGCATGCTGGCACAAGGCTTCCGGCCGGTGGGCAAGGATTTCCCGGTGTTCCTGCACCCCAGGACGCAGGAGGAGTACGCACTGGCCCGCACCGAGCGCAAGGTTGGCCGCGGCTATCACGGCTTTACCTTCCATGCCGCCCCGGATGTCACGCTGCAAGAAGATCTGATCCGCCGTGACCTCACCATCAACGCGATCGCCGAAGACGACGACGGCAGCCTGATCGACCCCTACGGCGGCATTGCCGACCTGCGTGCGCGGTTACTGCGCCACGTCAGCCCGGCCTTCGCCGAAGATCCGGTGCGCATCCTGCGGCTGGCGCGCTTTGCCGCCCGCTTCGACTTCAGCGTGGCACCGGAAACCATGGCACTGATGCGGCAGATGGTGGCTGACGGCGAGGTGGACGCGCTGGTTGCCGAACGGGTGTGGCAAGAGCTGGCCAAAGGGCTGATGACCGACAAACCGTCGCGGATGTTTCAGGTGCTGCGTGACTGCGGTGCACTGGCCAGACTGTTGCCGGAAGTCGATGCGCTGTTCGGCGTGCCGCAACGTGCCGACTACCATCCGGAAATCGATACTGGCGACCATGTGATGCGGGTACTGGACTACGCTGCGGCCAACGCCCAGCCCCTCACCGTGCGTTTTGCCTGTCTGATGCACGACCTTGGCAAGGCATTGACGCCAGCGGATGTGCTGCCGCGCCATATCGGCCATGAGCCGCGTGGTGAAAAACCATTACTGGCCTTGTGCGAACGGCTGCGGGTGCCGGCAGACTGCCGTGACCTGGCGCGCATTACCGCGCTCAACCACACCAAGGTGCATACCGCATTTACCCTGCGTGCCGACACCGTGCAGCGCCTGCTGCGGGATTGCGATGCGCTGCGCCGGCCGGAGCGCTTTGGGCAGATGCTGGCTGCCTGCCTGGCCGACGCCCGTGGCCGGCTGCATTTTGAAACGGCCGACTATCCGCAAGCCGACTATCTGGCCGCCATGTTGGCCGCCGCTGCCGCGGTGGATGCCGGCGCCGTCGCGCGTGACTGCATCGACAAGCGCAACATCCCGCAAGCGGTTGAAGCTGCCC
>NZ_CADEPL010000027.1 GCF_902829295.1 Vogesella oryzae | reverse complement strand
GTTATTCGTTTTGTTAAAGAGCGGGCTGACTTCGTTTCGTTGCGTCGTCAGCAGAGGAGGCGAACTATACCCACCCGACCCAAACCCGTCAACACCCCGATACACAAAAACCGCCACGAATTCGACAAGTCATTGATCCGAAAGGAAGCCAAAACGCAAAAAAGGTTGGCCGCGGCCAACCTTTTCAATTTATCAACGCAAATCTGGGCAGATGACTGGACGCTACAGCTCAATCTATTCCTTGCGGCAGATACTTTGACAGCAATCTGGGATCACAATAATATAAATGCGAATCGTTATCATAACAAATGGCGTATCATGGAACCCCGTGCATTCCACTATGGCACCTTGGCGGTGATCGCCTCGGCACATCTGGGATTACTTGCGCTCGCCGCTACTCGCAGTTTGCCGCAATCACCAGCAATGCCAGTGCCGCTCGAAGTAGTAAGCATAGTAGAGACACAATCGACCACTGAAGCGCCGAGTCTGGCACAGCCGCGCCCGCAGCCACTCAAGCCGAGCTCGCAAGTAGCTAGCCCTACCACTGTTCGCACCGCACCACAACAGCGTGCCTCACGCCAGATTGCCGACGCAGCGATGCCAGCTACCCCGCTGCCAACAACCAGTACGGCACAGCCCACACTGGCGCCGACTAGCCATAGCCCTGCCGCCGAACAAACCGCCCCGGCAGCACCACCGGCTATTACCCCCCCCACTCATACCGAAGGTTATCTGCACAACCCGAAGCCGGAATATCCCCCGCTCTCGCTAGAGCTGGGAGAAGAAGGCACCGTCCTGCTGCAGATTGCCGTGAACAGCAACGGCAAAGCCACCTCGGTGAGTATTGCCCGCTCCAGTGGCTTCCCGCGGCTGGATAACGCTGCCCGCCGCGCCGCCAGCAACTGGACCTTCCACCCGGCCATGCGGGGCGATGAAGCAATCGACTACAGCTACACCACCCCGATCCAGTTTGTCCTTCCTGATAAGACCAAAGCCTGAACATGAACCTGATGCACACCTTCGAACAGGGCGACGCCATTCTGGTGTCGGTTTTCCTGTGCCTGATCCTGATGTCGGTACTGACCTGGTATTTCATCGTATTGCGCGGCTGGCGCGCTTGGCGGACCCTGCGCCGGAATCGTCGCTCGGAAGCGGTGTTATGGAGCGCCGACAGCTGGAAAGCGGCCGAACACCAGCTGGCGGCCAACCCGGCACCGGTAACCGCCCTGCTGCGCGACGGTCTGACCGCGCTGCAGCAATACCAGCAGCACAGCGGCAATGCCCTCGGCCGCGCCTGCTCGCTGGACGACTACCTGACCCGCGCGCTACGCAAACGCCTGTCGCAAGAGCAGCAAAAACTGGAAGGCGGCATGACACTGCTGGCCACCATCGGCTCTACCGCCCCGTTCATCGGCCTGTTTGGCACCGTCTGGGGTATCTATCACGCGCTGGTGAATATCGGCACCCAGGGACAGGTATCGATTGCCACCGTTTCGGGCCCAATCGGCGAGGCACTGGTTGCCACTGCGGCAGGGTTGGCCGCAGCGATTCCGGCCGTGCTGGCCTACAACACCTTCACCCGACTGAATCGGGTCATCAACCAGGAGATGGATCACTTCACCCATGATCTGCACGCGCACCTGCTGACGCACGGAGATAGCAATGGCATTCGGTAGTTTTGACAAGGGCACTGACGCCCCGATGTCCGAAATCAACACCACTCCGCTGGTAGATGTGATGCTGGTGCTGCTGGTGGTATTCATTATCACCGCCCCGCTGCTGACCAATGCGGTACAGCTGAACCTGCCACAAGCTAGTGCCGCGCAGCACGAAGAGAAGCCGGAAGCTATCCGTCTGGCCATCGATGCGGCCGGCAAGCTGTACTGGAATGATCAGCCGCTAGCGGCAGCGCAGCTGCACAGCCGCTTTGCCAGCGCCGCCGCGGCCAACCCGCAAGTCGAGTTGCACCTGCGTGCCGACAAGGCGGTACGCTACGAGATCGTGGCCGATACACTGGCAACCGCGCAGCGTAGCGGCATCAGCCGCATCGGTTTTGTCACCGAAGCCAAATAGCTTTAACTGTCCGGGACAGCTGCGGCCAAGCCAGGTTGGCCGCAGAGAACATCGTCACGCCCCTCCGCCACCGCAATCCGCTTACAGCCATATAGATAGACGGTCATTGCGCGCAGCGACAGCAGCCCGTCAACGAGCGGACAGCAAATCCTGAGAAGAGTAGAAGCCAGCTACAACAAGCCACGCCGCAGCGACAGGCAGCGCCGGGAAACCGGCAAGTTGGCCGCACGGGCAAAAAAAAACCCCGCCGGACGCATCCGGCGGGTCACCGTGGGACAGAGCAAAACCCTGATAATCAGGATTTACAGCCAGCTGGCAGCAAGCTGCCAACCGTCGGGTACTGCGTTGCAGCCGGCAGGCAGACCATGCCTGTGACAGTTCGGCTACATCACACCACCCTACCGCGCCCCCGTTACCGGGAGGGGTTCTTGCGACGACCTTCCGGTCGCACATTCCTGTACAGCTGTCGCCGGGCAGCAACAGCCGGTAATTCTGGGTAATCAGTATCAGCGTAAAAGCAATGCTGCACCAGCAAAACTTGCATTCCTGCAGGCATCTGTCGCGTCGCTGCGGCACTACCGTCGCAGAAGGCAGACCCACCCCGCCGGCAGAAGTTTCCAATCACGCAAGCAGGCCTGGATTGCCAGGCTTCCGGCACGGGACCAGCACCATAACCATCGGCAGCTTAGATGCCACAAACCCGACCCAATGCGAGTTTTAATTGCCGCAATATTCATTATGAGGATATTGCATTGCCGTATTTCGCCTAAGCTCAACACAAAGCGGTACAATCGCGCCTCATAAAAAACTTAACACCCTATCGCAGCAAGGATTTTTGCCATGACTCGCGCAAGCTTACTGAGCGGCTCCACGATTGACAAAGCATTCTTACGCATGTTTACCATGCAAAAAAGTCATGGAACATACGTAATGAAACTGCCACCGCTCAATGCCTTGCGCGTGTTTCTGGTTGCCGCCGAGCAGCACTCGTTCACCAAGGCAGGAGAAACCCTGCATTTGACCCAAGGCGCGGTGAGCCGCCACATCCAGACCCTGGAAGCACACTACGGGCTGCCACTGTTCGTGCGCCAGGCCCGCGGCCTGGCACTGACGCCGGAAGGCGCCGCACTGCTGCCGGCGGTGCGCGACGCCTTTGCCCGCATCGAGGCCGCCAGCGACGCCATCTCGCGCCGCTCGCGCGAGCTGCGGGTCAAGGCCAGCCCGTCGATTGCCTCGCGCTGGGTGCTGCCCAAGCTGACCCGTTTCCGCAATCTGCACCCGGAGCTGACGGTGTTTCTGGTCACCGTCACTGCCTTCGACCCCAACTTCAAGAGCCGCGAGTACGACATCTCGTTCCAGGCCAGCATCAGCAAGGAGCCGGGGCTGATCTACCACCGCCTGCGCAGCGCCCGCTTCGTGCCGGTGGCATCGCCGGCACTGTTTCAGGGCAAACCGCTACCCACGCCGGCAGAGTTCCGCAATTACCCGCTGCTGCACCCCTCGCACGAGGACCCGTTCTGGGCGGAGTGGTTCGCGCTGGCCGGCGAAAGCGCCGGCGGCAATCCGGAAGCCTACGCCTTCGACACCCTGGACCTGGCCATCGTCGCCGCCAGCCGCGGCATGGGCATCACCCTGGCCGAGGAAAGCATGATTGCCGACGACCTGGCCGGCGGCACGCTGGTGCAGCTGTCGGACATCGCCCTGGTCACCGACTGGGCCTACTACCTGATCTACCCGCAGGAGCTGGCCACCCTGCCCAGCGTGATCGCCTTCCGCGACTGGGCGCTGGCCGAATTCAGCGACTCGCCGCCGCCGGTCGCCTCCTGAACGCGCGGCACAGTCCATAAACGGCACAAGGCCCGGCTATGCCGGGCCTTGTGCTTTGCGGCGGCCAACCTTGGATCAGGCTTGCGCCTGCGGCACCGCCGGCTTGCGCCAGCGCGCTGCCAGACCATCGAACCACAGGTACAGCACCGGCGTGATGTACAGCGTCACCAGCTGCGAAAACAGCAGCCCGCCGACCACCGCCACCCCCAGCGGCTGGCGCAGCTCGGCACCGGCCCCCAGCGCCAGCGCAATCGGCAACGCCCCCATCATCGCCGCCAGGGTGGTCATCAGGATCGGCCGCAAGCGCAGCAAGCAAGCAGTCCGGATGGCGTCGTACGGCGTCATGCCCTGCTCGCGCTGCGCCACCAGTGCAAAGTCGATCATCATGATGGCGTTCTTCTTGACGATACCGATCAGCATCAGAATGCCGATGCCGGCGATGATGGTCAGCTCCTGCCCGGTCAGCATCAGCGCCCCCAGTGCGCCCATCGCCGCCGACGGCAGGCCGGCGAGGATGGTCAGCGGGTGAATATAGCTTTCGTACAGCACCCCCAGCAGCACATAGATCACCACCAGCGCCACCAGCAGCAGCGTGGTCTGGCTGCTCTGTGATTCGGCAAACGCCGCCGCATCGCCGGCATAGCTGGTGAACACGCTGGCCGGCATGCCGATCTCCTGCTGGATGGCTTTCAGATGCTGATCCACCTCGCCCAGTGCCACGCCGGCCGGCAGGTTGAACGACAGCGTCACCGCCGGCAGCTGTCCCTGGTGGCTGACCGACACCGGCCCCACCGTGCGCCGCACGCTGGCGATGCTGGACAGCGGCAATAGCGTGTTGTTGCTGCCACGCACATACAGCCGCGTCAGGTCGTATTCGTTGATGCGGAACGCGTCATCCAGCTGCAGCAGCACCGGATAACTGTCGGCCGGGGTGTAGATGGTGGACACCTGGCGCTGGCCGAAGGCGGTATACAGCGCGGTACGGATGCTCTGCATGCCGACGCCCAGCTGCGCCGCCTTGTCGCGGTCGATCACCAGCTCCGCCTGCAGGCCCTTGCGCTGCGCATCGCTGCTCACGTCCTGGAACAGCGCATCCTGGCGCATGCCGCGCTCCAGCTTGTCGGCCCAGTCATACAGCCCGCCGGCATCCACGCTTTGCAGCACATACTGATAGCGGCTCTTGCTGGCGCGCCCGCCCAGGCGCAGGTTCTGCACCGGGTTGAGGAACACCGACAAGCCGTTCACCTTGCGCAGCTCCTTGCGCAGCTGTTCCACCACCTGCTGCACGCCGGCACGTTGGCCGCGCGGTTTCAGCGTCACGAACATGCGCCCGCCGCTGCTGTTGATCGACGAGGTCACCGCCGCCACGTCCGGACTGTGCTGCACGATCTCGGCGGCACGCGCCTGCAGGGCGGCCAGGCGGTCGTAGGACACATCCTGCGCCACCTCGGTATTCACCTGGATCTGGCCGGTGTCCTCCACCGGAAAGAAGCCCTTGGGAATGGCGCTGAACAGCCACGCCGAGCCGGCCACCGTACCCAGCGCCAGCAGCAGCGTCAGCCGGCGATGGTGCAAGGCCTGATCCAGCGTGCGCTCGTAGCCCGCCAGCAGCGCATCGAAGCCGCGCTCGAACAGCCGGGCGATGGCATGTCCCTGCCCGGCGGCGGCATGGTGCGGCATGTGGTCGGCGCGCAGGAAACGCGACGCCAGCAGCGGAATCAGCGTCAGCGATACCGCCGCCGACACCAGCACCGCCAGCGTCACCACCACCGCGAACTCGTGGAACAGCAGGCCGATGACGCCATCCATGTAGAAAATCGGGATGAAGATCGCCACCAGCGACAGCGAGATGCTGATGATGGTGAAGCCCACCTCGCGCGAGCCGCGCAGCGCGGCGGCCAGCGGTTTCTCGCCCTGTTCCATGTAGCGGACGATGTTTTCCAGCACCACGATGGCGTCGTCCACCACCAGCCCCACCGCCAGCGTCAGCCCCAGCAGTGAGATGTTGTCGATGGAATAGCCCAGCAGATACATCAGCCCCATGGTGCCGATCAGCGAGATCGGCAGCGTCAGCGCCGGAATCACCGTCGCCGCCAGCCGCTGCAGGAACACGAAGATCACCATGATCACCAGCGCCACCGTCAGCAGCAGCGTCAGGTTGACGTCGTGCACCGCATCGCGGATCGACAGCGAGCGGTCGGACAACGGCGACAGCCGCACCGAGCCCGGCAGTTGCGCCGACAGCTTGGGCAGCATGCGGCGGATGGCATCCACCACCGCCACGGTGTTGGCATCGGACTGGCGGAACACCGCCAGCACGATGGAACGCTCGCCATTGACCCAGCTGCCGGTCTTCAGGTTCTCGATGCTGTCTTCCACCTTCGCCACATCGGCCAGCCGCACCACCTTGTCGCCGTTGCGGCCAACCACCAGCGTGGCGAACTCGGCGGCGTTCTGGTACTGGCTGTCGGCCTGCACCGTCAGCACCTGCGCGCGCCCTTCCAGCGTGCCCAGCGGCGTATTGCCGTTGGCCGCACGCAGCGCGGTCGCCACCTCGTCCAGCGTCAGGTTGCGCGCCACCAGCTTCTGCGGATCGGCCTGCACCCGCACCGCGTAGCGCTTCTCGCCAAACACCTGCACCTGCGCCACGCCATTGATGGTGGACAGCGTCGGCGATACCAGGTTGGCCGCATAGTCGTTCAGCCGCGTCAGCGACAGCGCCGGCGAGTTCAGCGACAGCAACAGCACCGGCGCATCGGCCGGATTGACCTTGCGGTACGACGGCATGGTGGTCATTTCGGCGGGCAAGCTGCGCTGCGCCCGCAGCAACGCCGCCTGCACGTCCAGCGCCGCACCGTCCAGATTGCGGCCGGGCACGAACTCCAGCGTGATGGAGGTGCTGCCGAGGCTGCTGTTGGAGCTGATCACCGCCACGCCGGGAATGGTGGCGAACTGCTTCTCCAGCGGCGTCGCCACCGAGGTGGCCATGGTTTCCGGGCTGGCGCCGGACAGGCTGGCCGACACGTTGATGGCCGGCGTCTCGTAGCTGGGCAGCGCGGCGATGGGGATACGCCCCAGTGCCAGCAGGCCGCCGACGATCAGCGACAGGCACAGCAGCACCGTCATCACCGGCCGGCGGATGCACAGTTCGGAAATGGTCATCACTGCGCTCCGCTGCTCTGGCGCTTGCCGCCGGCGTTAACGTTGGCCGCCGGCGGGCACGACAGCAGCCCGCCGCCACCACGCGCCGCCCCCTTGCCGCCGGCCGCCTCGCCACTGGCGGCGCTGGCAGCCTGTTTCGGCTTGCGCGGCGGCAACGGCATCACCGTCTCGCCCGGGCGCACATTCTGGCCGCCACTGACAATCACCTTCGTCCCCGGCTGGATGCCGCGCACGATGGCCTGTTCGCTGGCAATGCCCAGCAGCTGCAGCGGCACCTGCTGCGCCTTGTGGTCGGCGCCGACCGCATAGGCAAACTGCCCATCCGGGCCGGTAATCAGCCCGGCCACCGGCAATGCCGCCGCCCCCGGATACTGCCCGGCCTGCAGCCGCACGCTGACAAACTGCCCCGGCCACAACGCGGCATCGTCATTGGCAAAGCGCGCCTTCAGCAGCACATTGCCGCTGGCGCTGTCCACCGCGCTATCGATAAAGCTCAGCTCGCCGCGGCGGCAGACGCCACCGCTACCATCCTGCGCCAGTACTGCCAGCGGCGCCGCCGCCTGTGCCTGACGCACCGCGGCCAACTGCTGTTCCGGCAGGGTAAAGCTGACCATCACCGGATTGATGCGGGTAATGGTCAGCACCGGCTCGGTCATGCCGGTAGTCACCAATGCCCCCGGCGCCAGGCTGATGGCGCCGATGCGGCCGGCCACCTGCGCCCGCAGCTGTTTCTGCTGCACCGCCACCTGGGCGGCAACGATCTGCGCACGATCTGCGGCCAACGTGGCGCGACGGCTATCCGCCGTCGCCTGCAGCGTATCCAGCGCGCTTTGCGAAATGAACTGCTGCCGCAGCAGATCGCGGCCGCGCACCAGCTCGCGCTCGGCACTGTTCAGCTGTGCCTGGTCGCTGGCCAGCTGCGCCCGCGCCTTGGCCAGTGCCGCCTGCTCGCTGGCATCGTCCAGCTGCACCAGCAACTGCCCCGGCCGCACCATGCTGCCTTCGCTCACCAGCAGACGCGTCAGCACGCCATTGGCCTGCGGCCGCAGCTCCACCCGCTCCAGCGCGGTGACGCTGCCATTGGCAGTCAGCACTAGCGGCTGGCGGTTGGCCACCACTGCGGCCAACTGTACCGCCGGCGGGCGTTTTGCCGCCGGCGCCGCCGGTTTGGTCCGCCCCGTCTGCCACCACACGCCAGCGGCCACGGCGGCCAGCAGCACGCTACCGATCAGGATGTTCTTGTTCATTGCTATCGTCTGCGCCAACACAATTGCGAATCATGCAAGCCTACCCAATTCCCGCGGCCCGCATGTGACCAAGTTGATTAATGAGTATGAATCAGACGCCGCGTGGAAACATGCCAGACAAAACAAAGGCGGCCCCGTAGGGCCGCCTGTCGCGCCGTGCGCTGCCCGCAGGCAGTACGGTCTTATTTCTTGCCGTCGTCGACATGCTGCTTCAGCAGCTTGCCCAGCAGCGGGTTGTCCAGCTTCTTGTCACCCTTGGCATTGGAATCCTTGCCGAAGCGGTCTGGCGAACCGGCCTTGCGCAGGTTCTCGCGCACTTTCACCGCTTCGAAACGGTTCAGATCGTAGAAGTTGATCGGCATGGGAGGCTCCTGTCGGTTAATTTCCGGATTATGCGGTGGCAGCCCCCCCCTGTCCAACCAGTCGCGACAGCGCCGCCGTCAGCCGTTATACGCACGCCCTTCCGGCACAAAGTAGCTCACCAGCGAATTGAGCTGACCTGCCACCTCATGCAGCCTGGCAGACATCACGTATGCCTCCTGGGTTTCCTGCCGGCTGAACATGATCAGCTCCAGAATCTGGTCAATCTTTTCCAGGAAGTCTTCCAGGGCATAGGTCTGCAATTTATTCAGATTAGTCACATGCTCGACGCAGCCCACCAGTTCGGTCTCTGTCCACAGCTGCCCGCTATCATGTGCCAGCATCTGTTTCAGATTTTCCAGCTGTGAAGCCAGCTCGTAAGTGAAATCCATCGACATGAAAGATTTCGCCTCGCGCAGCTTGTCGTGTTGTACTTCGGAGTGATCGCTGATTTCAAAAAGCGCGGTATTCAGATTCAGACAGTTCGCATCGATATTCCTTGCCAGCAGATGCAATTCGTCCAGCACCACTTTCAAGTGCATCTGCATGATGACACTGGCGCGGATCAGCTGCCCGGTTTCACCCGCGCCATCCAATGGCACATCCCCCGTTAAATCGCCTTCCGACATTTTGTCAAAATTCAGAATGGCCGCATTTAGCGGATTGACAATCACCCGGAGGAAAACCCAGCCAAACAGCAACACCGTAGCAATCCCCAGCGCGATGCCCAATAACGATATTTCTTCGATCTGCCGATGCTTAATCGTGACTTCCTGCAGTTCCGCCGCAGACTGGGTAATGATTTGCTGACGGCGCTCGGCTAACTTCTGCACAAACGCGGTGATCTGATGTTGTAGATCGGTCCGCAGCTGGCTGGACGCAGCCTCATGCCGGTTTATCAGGCCAATCAGGGTATTGATGCGCAACATGTCATCGCTGATCGCGTGCATATCCTGCAAGACTACCGAAGCGTTAAACACTCCGGCATGCCATTGCAACGGCTTGATCGCCTCAAGCTCTGGGCCTGCGATCTCCAGCCGGGTATCTCTCGCCTGCCGGTCCATATCGTCAATCACGGCCAGCCGCCCCAGCGAGCGGTGGTGCGCATCGGACAGGTGGTCCGTGCTCTCCGCAATGGTTCCGATACCGATGATGCCGCCGACCACCAGTAGCATCACGACAAAAATGGAACCCAATACATAGCCGGAGCGAATGGAAAATATCCCTGCCAGGCCAAGCTTGCTCCGCTTACCTGGCGACCTGCCGGCATACAGCGCGCTGGCTTGCGCCACCTGTTCCGCTGTCGCAGCATAGCGCACCGACATGTACCCGATTACCTTGCCCGTTTTCTTGATTGGTACCACGGTCGCCTGCACCCAGTAATAACCTCCATCCTTGGTGCGATTTTTTACAATGCCACGCCACGGCTTGCCGCTCTCCAGCGTTTTCCATAAATCCTCAAATGCAAAACTCGGCATATCCGGATGCCGCACCAGATTATGTGGCTGCCCGATCAATTCATCCCGGCGATAACCACTGATGCTGACAAAGGCGTCATTGGCATAGGTAATCATGCCACTGAGGTCTGTTTTTGACACAATAGCGGTATTTTCTGGAACCTTGTATTCCACTTCGGCGCAGTGATTATCCATTACTCTATCCAAATACGTTTGATGGCCAGCATTGCCGTTTTACAGCGTTCCGGAGAGATACACCCCTTTATCCCGTACTGGGGTTGCATAGTGTCCCGCATGATTGACTCGCTTTTCGGAAAACCTTTTTCGTCATAAATGACATATACCAGCGGGCTTGCCCTGTTATGCATCGTGGCCTTCACTACCGCCACCTCGCCGTTATTCAGCGCCACAATTGTTCCGGCGGGAAATCGGGTCAGGGTCTTGATCAAAATCGCAATATGCTTTTCCAGATAGCGATCTTCTTTCTGCATGTACACATCTTTCAGACTATTAGCCGGGAAAATGCCTGCTCGCCATTTGTTGGAAACAACCATCGCCGCATAACTGTCCGCCAGCGCAATCAGTAGTGACAACTCATGAATATTTCCGGATTTTTTCCCCAGCGGGTAACCATTGCCATCCGGACGTTCGTGGTGCTCTACCACAAAGCGCAGCCATTCCCGATTCTTGACCCCGTGCTTCTCCAACAGCTTGGCAGCCGTAAGCGTATGTTCACGCAGACCTTTTTCATCAAGCTGGCTGATTCCCGGTCGGGCGGGGATGGCACTATCGAAGTAGTAAAGACTGACATCACGCGTCAGGCAGGCACAAACCAGGGAATGCAACAGCACATCGTCGGTACCGATTTTCTCGGCAATCAGATAGGCGATGGCCGCGCCCAAGACATGTTTGCAGGCCCGCGTTTCCTGCCCCAGCTGGCTTAGATAAAGCGCGGCGATAACCGCATCGCTATCTTTTTTCAGCAGCTCGATCAATTGTGTAGCGCGAGCCTTTATCAGCTCTTCTATGTTTGCCAGATTACTTGGCGGCCCCAGGATGATCTTATGAATACGCGCAACGGCGTGAATGAAGTCGCTGGCCAGCACAAAAATCGGCTCGGAGATTTTTCTGGCCGGACTGGTAGCATGTTGCACTGAAAGTGGAGCTGCCGATGTCTCCGTGCGACCGGTCGCAATACCGCCATCATTCGACTCGCCAATGTAATAGCCGCGGCTGACCAGTTTTTCCGCAAAGCCCGGCATGGAGATGACAAACCCTTTGCGCAGGATGAGATTGCCGGCCTGGTCGTAGATCGCAAATTCCAGCGGCTTGTTCATCGGTACGTCGGCAAATGCCAGTCTCCGAGTCAGGCGCGCCATCTGCCCTCCTGCCGCCGCCGGATGACAATAGTGCCAGTCATCACAACCGCATGATTCCCGAGTTGATATTTAAACATTTGTGATAAATTCTTTGTCATATGTTTAACTGGTTGCATGCTATTGCGCTAACTGGCCAACACCGGTTGATATGCATCAAGCCAGCTTAAATGCCACACACATATCACCTTGCCGACGTTATGGACGCAACAGTCTCCGCATTACGGCGCTAGTCATTGCGCGAGGTAGCGCACGGCAAAAAGTCGCGGGCAGCGCACGAAAAGGCGTTGTCGCCAGCCATCCCGAAGATAAAAGCTTTGTTTGTCATACAGTTCGGGCTTTAATGGACAGATACAACCACTAACGGGAGTACACACGATGAGTCTGTTTGACCAATTGGGCGGCCTGCTGGGCGGCGACGGTAGCAACAACCTGCTGCAAAGTGCGCAGACCCTGCTTAACGACAACGGTGGCGTGTCCGGACTGGTGGAGAAATTCCAGCAGGGTGGGCTAGGCGAGATTGTCTCGTCGTGGGTCGGCACCGGCGACAACCTGGCGATCAGCGCCGAGCAGATCCAGTCGGTGCTGGGCAACGAGCAGATTGCCGGCCTGGCGGCCAAGCTGGGGCTGGACAGCAATCAGCTGGCGCAACAGGTGGCGGAACACCTGCCAACGCTGATCGACCGCCTGACGCCGAATAGCGAAGTGCCGCAAGGCAACGACCTGCTGTCGCAGGGCGCCAGCCTGCTGGGCGGGCTGTTCAAGTCCTGATCCGGCCTGGGGCAAAACACCACGGCGGCCAACAGGCCGCCGTTTTTATTGCCGCGCCGGCTAACCGCCGCCGCCCAGATAGTCCGCCTTGCCCAGCGGCACACCGTTATGGCGCAGGATGTCGTAGCCGGTGGTGAGGTGGAAGTAAAAGTTGGGCAGCACGAAAGACTGCAGATAGTCCTGGCCGCGGAAATTCAGCGTCTGGTGGGGAAACTTCAGCACGATGTCGCGCTCTTCGCTGCCGTCGAACTGCGCCGGCTGCAGGCCCTGCAGAAACAGCACCGTCTTGGCGATACGCTGCTGCAGCTCGTCAAAGCTGGTCTCGTTATCGGCAAACGCCGGGTTCTCCACCCCGGCCAGCCGTGCGCCACAGCCCTTGGCGGTATCGGCGGCTATCTGCACCTGGCGGATGAACGGAAACATATCCGGTGCCAACCGCGCCTGCAGCAACACCGCGGCATCAAATTTACGGGCCTCGGCATTCAGCAGCGCCTTGTCGAGGATGACGGACAGATTGGCCAGCCCGCGCAGCAGCGGCGGTATCGCGGCCTGATACATGGAAAGCGGCATGATGGTTCTCTCGGTAGGTGGGGCGGCCCGGGTTGGCCGCAGGAACAACTTCACCATAGCCGATCGCCCCGCCGGCGGCCGTGCTGTTGTGCCCAGCCACTGCCGATAACAAAAAAACCGGCCCGCAGGCCGGTTTTGTCACACAAGACCAGAACAACCTCAACCGCGCGCCAGCGCCGCCTGGGTGATGGTGGACAGCGTGGCGCGGGTGCTGATGATGTCCGGCGGCAGGCGGATTTCCAGCAGCGTGCCGTTGGGGCGTGCCAGTGCACGTTCCAGTGCGGCGTCGAACTCGTCGTTGCTGGCGATGCGCTCGGCGGCGTAGCCGTAGGCGCTGGCCAGCTGGCAGAAGTCCGGGTTGCCAAGCTGGGTGCCGCTGATGCGGTTGGGGTACTCGCGCTCCTGGTGCATGCGGATGGTGCCGTACACGCCGTTGTTGAGCAGCAGGATGATGGATTTGCCGCCGTGTTGCAGCGCGGTGGCCAGTTCCTGGCCGTTCATCAGGAAGTCGCCGTCGCCGGCGATGGTGAAGGCGGTGCGCCCGGTGGCGAGGTTGGCCGCAATGCCGGCCGGCACGCCGTAGCCCATGGCACCGTTGGTGGGCGCCAGCTGGGTTTTGTGGCCTTTCGCCACGCCGTGGTACTGGAAGTAGCGGTGGATCCAGCTGGCGAAATTGCCGGCGCCGTTGGTGATGACCGCATCGGCCGGCAGCTGGCGCTGCAGACTGGCGATCACGCGCGGCAGGTCGATGTCGCCGCTGATACCTTCGCTCAGCCCGGCCAGGCGCTGCGGCACCAGGTTGGCGCGATAGTCGGCGTTCCGCTGCTGGCTCCAGGCCTGCCAGCGAGGGGCAGCGGCCGGTGCCGGCAAGGCGGCCAGTGCCTGTGCGGCGGCGTTGACGCCGGACTGGATCGCCACGTCGGCCTGGTACACGCGGTCCAGTTCATCGCCCTGCGGCAGGATGTGCACCAGCTGCTGCCGGCTGCGCGGTGCCTGCAGCAGGGTATAGCCGCCGGTGGTCATTTCGCCGAGGCGGGCACCGATGGCGATGATCAGGTCGCTGTCGCGGATGCTGGCCGCCAGCGCCGGGTTGATGCCGATGCCGACGTCGCCGGCATACAGCGGGTGATGGTTGTCGAAGGTGTCCTGGAAGCGGAAGGCGTTGCCCACCGGCAGCTGCCAGCGTTCGGCAAAGGCTTGCAGCGCGGCGGCACCGTCAGCATCCCAGCCGCTACCACCGGCAATGATCAGCGGCCGTTCGGCCTGCAGCAGCAGGCGCTGCAGCGCGGCGATGCCGGCCGGATCCGGGAACGCCGTCACCGCCTCCACCCGCGGCAGCGGCTGCAGGCTGTCGGCCACCGGCTGCACCAGCATGTCTTCCGGCAACACCAGCACGACCGGGCCGGGGCGGCCGTTCATGGCGGTGGCAAAGGCGCGGCTGATGTATTCCGGGATGCGATTGGCATCGTCGATGCGTTCCACGCGCTTGGCCATGCCCTTGGTGGACGGGCCGAAATACACGCTGTAGTCCATTTCCTGAAACGCTTCGCGGTCGCGGCAATCGCTGCCCACGTCGCCTACCAGCAGCACCATGGGGGTGGAATCCTGGAACGCGGTATGCACGCCGATGCTGGCGTTGGTGGCACCGGGGCCGCGCGTCACCAGACATACGCCGGGGCGGCGCGTGAGCTTGCCGTGCGCCTCGGCCATGAAGGCGGCGCCGCCTTCGTTACGGCAGGCCACGAAGCGGATCTGCTCGCGGCTGCGATAGAAGCCGTCCAGTACCGCCAGGTAGCTTTCCCCCGGCACACCAAAGGCAATGTCCACACCTTGTGCCACCAGGCACTCCACCAGCAGATGCCCTGCCAACTTGCTGTTCATGCATTACCCCCTTGTCGGTGGTGATTGGTCATCTCGCGGCCAACCTTAGTAGCCACGCGTCGGGCGATTCGAAAATGCTCGAGGCACCCGCCTGGCAGGCCGGCTTGGCCCACCGCAAAACAGTCACGGCCGGTGGCGAAGCGCCACCGGCAAAATGCAGTACAACGGCGCTGGCAGAACCTGATGTCAGGCAGCCGGCGTCAAAGCTCTCAACAACGCGCTGGCCGGATGCGGCAGCGCCACGTCATCCATCAGCGCCACCTGGCAGCGGCAGGAATAGCCGGTCGCCAGCAGCGGGCTGTCGTCACGCTGGCCGGCCACAATGCCCTGCCAGCTCTGGCGATAGATGGTTTCCGACAGCGCGCGCTTGTCGGCCTCGTGGCCGAAAGTGCCGGCCATGCCGCAGCAGCCACTGGCACGGGTGGCGAGGTTCAGGCCACAGGCGGCGAACACCTTCTGCCAGTCGCCCGCCGCCGCCGGGGCGTTGGTTTTCTCGGTGCAGTGCGGCAGCAGGGTGAAGCATTCGCTGATGCTGGCCCGCGCGTCTGCCGGCAGCTCGGCCAGTCGGCTGGCCAGCCATTCCTGCAGCAATTGCACCTTGGGCAATTCACCTGCCAGTGCCAGCTTGGCGTATTCGCTGCGGTAGGTCAGCGTCATCGATGGGTCGATGCCCACCAGCGGCAGGCCGCTGGCCGCCAGCTGTTGCAGGCTGGCCACGTTGGCCGCAGCCACTTTTTCGAAGCGGGCGAGGAAGCCATGCACGTGCAGCGGTTTGCCATTGGCGCGGAACGGCGCCAAGAGCGGCACGAAGCCCAGCCGTTGCAGCAGCGCGAACACGTCCAGCACCAGCTGGGTTTCGAAGTAGCTGGTAAACGCGTCCTGCACCACATCACCGCGCGGGCGCGATCCGCCGTCGGCAGCGCAGCCAGCGCCTGCGGGCTGGCCACGGCCACGCCACGGCGCGCCAGTTCGGCCTGCAGGTTGATACCGGACAGCAGCGGGCTTTCCACCAGGTTAAGCCGGCGCATCAGCATGCGGCCAACCTTGCTGCCGATCACGCCGTTGTACAGCCACGGCAGGCGTGCAGCCAGTGGCAGCGCATGTTCCAGCCCGCCGATCAGATAGTCCTTGAGCGGGCGCAAGTAACGGCCGTAATACAGCTCCAGGAACTTGGCGCGGAAGCTTGGCACGTCCACTTTCACCGGGCACTGACCGACGCAGGACTTGCATGCCAGGCAGCCGTCCATCGCCTCCTTCACCTCATGCGAGAAGTCGGCATCGCCACGACGCTTGCCCAGGGTGTTGGCGATGCGCGCCGGCAGACCGGCGACAAAGCCGCGCGCGCGCAGCGCGCGGCTGGCGCTCACCGGGTCGCTACCCTGCGCGGCGAGCTGACGCAGCCACTCGCGCAGCAGCGAGGCGCGGCCTTTCGGTGAATGGCGGCGCTCGCGGGTGCCCTTCCACGACGGGCACATGGCGTCGTCCGGGTCGAAGTTGTAGCAGGCGCCGTTGCCGTTGCAGTGCAGCGCCTCGTCGTAGTGCTGGCGCACGGCGATGGGGATGGTGCGGTCCAGCTGGCCACGGGTGGTAACGCCGTCCACCTTCCACAGCCCGTCCGGCGTCGGCGCGGCGATCTTGCCGGGGTTGAGCTGGTTGTACGGGTCGAACGCCGCCTTGATCTGCTGCAGCCGCGGGTACAGCGGGCCGAAGAAGGCTGGCGCGTACTCGGAGCGCACGCCCTTGCCGTGCTCGCCCCACAGCAGGCCGTGGTATTTCTGGGTGAGCGCCACCACGCCATCGGTAATGCTGCGCACCAGGCCTTCCTGCGCCGGATCTTTCATGTCGATGGCCGGGCGCACGTGCAGCACGCCGGCATCCACATGGCCGAACATGCCGTAGCTCACGCCGTGGCTGTCCAGCAGCGCGCGGAATTCGGCGATGTAGTCGGCCAGGTGTTCCGGCGGTACCGCGGTATCTTCCACGAAGGGAATCGGCCGCCGGCTGTCGTTGACGTTGCCGAGCAGGCCCACCGATTTCTTGCGCATGCCCCAGATGCGGCCAACCGCGGCACCGCGCGCCACGGTGTGACCCTGACGGCCATGGCTATTGCCTTCGCTATCCAGCTGCGCACCAATGGCGGCCAGCGTGGCCTCCAGCGCGGCATCGCTGTCGGCGAGGAATTCCACCAGGTTGATGCCCTGCGCCGGGGTGGCGTCGTCGGGGAAGAACTCGCGCACGCCGTGCCACACGATGTCCTGGCGCGCCAGGTTCAGCACCTTGGAATCCACCGTTTCGATGGAGGCGGCGCCCAGCTGCATCAGCGCCGGCGCATCGCGCAGCGCGGCGTCGAAGCTGGCGTAGCGCACGTTCACCAGCGCGCTGGCGCGCGGGATCGGCAACACGTTCAGCTTGGCTTCGACGATGAAGCCCAGCGTGCCTTCCGAGCCGCACAGGATGTTGTTGAGGTTGAAGCGGCCGGCATCGTCGCGGATGTGCGCCAGGTCGTAGCCGGTGAGGCAGCGGTTGAGCTTGGGAAACTTCTCGGCGATCAGCGCCGCGTCCTCGCGCTGGATGTCGTCCAGCAGGCGGTGCACCGCGCCAACGCGGTCGTCGCGGCCGCTGATGGCGGCGAACTCGGCTTCGTCCAGCGGCGCGGAATGCCACAGCGTGCCGTCCAGCAGCACGGTGTCGAGCTCCAGCACGTGGTCGCGGGTCTTGCCGTACAGACAGGAGCCCTGGCCGCTGGCGTCGGTGTTGATCATGCCGCCGATGGTCGCCCGGTTGGAGGTGGACAGCTCCGGCGCGAAGAACAGCCCGTGCGCCTTCAGCGCAGTATTGAGCTGGTCTTTCACCACGCCGCCCTGTACCCGCACCCAGCGCTCTGCGGCGTTGATTTCCAGGATGCGGTTCATGTGGCGCGAGATGTCGACGATCACGCCGTGGCCCAGCGACTGGCCGTTGGTGCCGGTGCCGCCGCCACGGGCGTTGAAGCTCAGGCCCTGGAAGCGTGGCTCGCCGGCCAGGCGGGCGATGCGGATCACGTCGTCGTTATCGCGCGGGAATACCACCAGCTGCGGCAGCACCTGGTAGATGGAGTTATCGGTGGACAGCACGGTCCGGTCGGCATAAGCGTGGCTGATCTCGCCGGCAAAGCCGCGCACGGCCAGTTCGGCCGCGAAGTCGAGGTACAGCGCATCGCCTGGTGGGTGGGAATGCAGACGGGGAATCATGTGTGTTCAGGCCTATAAGGTTGGCCGCAAGCGCGGGTGAAAAAATGGCCCGCACCGGGGTGCGAGCCTAAGCAGGCGACCATGCTCGATGAGCAAAAAGGCGCCCCCCACGATTTTTAGCCCTGCGCTTAGCAGGCGGCAGCGGTCATCTTGAAGATGCCCTGCGCATTGGAGCTATCGAAGCGCAGATCCAGCTTGTTGTGGCCCGCTGCGTCGGTGTAACGGTCGCGGGTGATGAATTCGTAGAACGAGCCCGGCACGATGCGGGTCACGCGCTGGCCATCGGCGTCGATGAATTCGCGTTCCACCTGCGCTGCCTTGAACGCGGTCTGGCGTACGCGGCCGCTGGCGGAGACTTCCACCTTGTCCTTGATCGGCTGGCCCTTGGCGCGCAGTTCGTCGGCAGTGGCGAATACGTCCGGCACATGGTCGGTGGCGTGGTTGAAAGCATTGCCCTCGGTGGAGATCCACGCCATTTCGGCGGATTCCTGCAGCAGGGTGTGGTAGTCGGCCAGTGCCGGGGTGTCGTGCTGTACATCGAAGCAGCCTACCAGCTTGGGCAGCAGGCTGGCGGCGTCGGCAAACGGCAGTTCGCGGTTGTCGGCCAGCGTGGCCAGCAGCGCCTTGTCTTCAGCGGACAGCGGGTCGCGCGAGGTGGATACCACGTTGTTCACCGCGGCCTGGAAGGCCGGCGAGAACTGGTCCACGTGCAGCTCGGACACGAAGAACTGCGCCACCTGTTCCGGCGCATCCTGATGGCAGTAGGCGCGGCCAGTCATCTTCAGGCGCGGCAGCGGGTACACGTCGGCCACGGCAAAGCCCAGCGGCTCCAGCAGGCGCTTGAATGCCAGCTCGCCCTGCGGCAGCGCGCCGGTGTTGGCCGCAGCCACGGTGCGCAGCGCGCCGTGGTCGAACACTACCTGACCACCTGCGGCCAGCCTGTCTTCCACATAGCGCTTGCCTTCCGGCACCGCTTCCAGGTTCTTCGCAAACAGCAGCATGTTCATGGCCTGCGCCAGCACCAGGCGCGATACGGTGGCACCAGCCTGTTCGGCCAGCAGCACGTCTTCCACCTTGATCATGGTGAACAGGTCGGCGGCGGTTTGTTCACCGGCTACCTGTACCAGCAGTTTGTTCAGTTGGCTGCCGGCGATACTGGCGTGAGCTTGTGTCATTTGCGAATACCTTTTCCGTGGTGTGTGTTTGCAGACCATCGCGTTGTCATCTTGGCGACGGCTTGGTATGTGGCAAAGTTTCCAGCCTTTCCGCCAGTGGCTCAAGCGATGTATTCTGCTGACTTCATTCCGGAAACTCATGAACTATCATGCGCCGCACCCTTCCCTCGCTGATGGCCCTGCAGTGCTTTGAAGCTGCCGTGCGCCACCTGAGCTTTACCCGTGCCGCCGAAGAACTGAACCTGACGCAAAGCGCGGTCAGCCGGCAGATCCGCGGGCTGGAAGACTTCATCGGCCGCCCGCTGTTCGAGCGGGTCAAGCAGCGCCTGGTGCTCACCGTGGCCGGCGAGGCCTACGCCGCGGCGATACAGGACGTGCTGGACCGTGCCGAGGCCGCCACGCTGCAGCTGATGGCCTATCGCGGCGAAGGCGGCGTGCTGACCGTGGCCATGCTGCCGACCTTCGGCTCGCGCTGGCTGGTGCCGCGGCTGGTGGATTTCAGCGCGCGCTACCCGGATATCCAGCTCAATCTGGTGACCCAGGTACGGCCGTTCGATTTCGACAAGGTAGAGGCCGACGTGGCGATCCACTTCGGCCCGGCGCTGTGGCCGGGTGCCATCTGCCACCGGCTGATGGGCGAGGACATCGTGCCGGTGTGTGCCCCCGGCCTGCTGGCAAAACCGCTGGCCGACGTGCGCGAACTGCTGGACTACACCCTGCTGCAGCACACCACCCGGCCGCAGGCATGGAACGACTGGCTGTCCGCCGCCGGGCTGCAGGACATGGATGCGCAGCAGGCCAGCCTGCTGAGCGGGCCGCGCTTCGAGCATTTCTTCATGGTGATCCAGGCCGCGGTAGCAGGCCTCGGCATCGCGGTGCTGCCGCAGTTCCTGGTGGCGGAAGAGCTGGCCAGCGGCCGGCTGGTGCTGGCGCTGGACAAGCCGGTGCGCAGCCAGCACGCCTACTACCTGGTGCATCCGGCTACCCGCACCGATGTGTACAAGGTGCGCGTGTTCCGCGAATGGCTGCTGGCACAGGCGGCACTGGCGGAAAGCAACGACTGACCAGCTTGGCCGCAGGCAACTGGCGGCCAACCCTGGCGCGGCGTGCGCTCAGTGGATGAAGGTCAGGAAACTCCACGCCACCATGATGTTGGCCATCAGCGCAAACCCCACCGAAAAGCTGATACCGGACAACAGCGCCCACAGCTGGAACAGCTGGTCCCAGTCCGGCGCCAGCAGCGCCAGCTCCTTGGCCAGCTGGTGGCTGGCCAGCAGCAGCGCACAAACAATCGCCCACTTCAGCAGATAGCCCGGCAGGTATTTGCGCTGCTCGCGGTTGTAGCGATAGTTCTGCTCGCGCAGCAACTGGTCACCACGGGTGACATCGCGGAACAGCCAGTAGGGGATGAAATACAGGTACAGCAGATGCAGCAAGCCGGGTTCCGGTGTGGTGGCCATGGTCGTGTCTCCAGCGGGTGCAAGACAGCTGGCACCGCCTTGCCGCGGTAGTCCGTCTTTGCGGCGGCCACCTTGCTCACACTATAGACACGACTCACCACCACCATGCGACAAGTGGCGCCAGAAAACCGCGGCCACTACGCCGGCAACCCGCCGCTACCGCCGCGGCAAGTTCACGCCTTGAGCAGCAACGCCATCTCGTGCCAGACGTGGCCACCGTAGGCGGAGGCGGACGGCTGCACATAGCCAAAACCGAAGCGCTCATACAGCGCGATGTGCTGCTCGCGGCACACCAGCAGGATGCTGTGCTTGCCCAGCCGGCGCATGCGCAGGATGAAATTGTGCAGCAGGATCGCGGCCAACCCCTGGCCCTGGAAATCCGGGTGCACTACCACCGACATGATCACGCAGTGACGACCGTCCGGGTGATGGCCCACCAGCTCCTTGAACGCGCTATCCGACAGCGCCACCTGGTCGGCGCAGCCGGAGTTGATGAAGCCGGCGATGCGGCCGTCAATCTCCAGCAGCATGAAGCCCTCGGGATACTGGCGGATGCGCAGCGCGATCTTCTCCAGCGTGGCGGCTTCGTCGCCTTCGTAGGCGCTGGTTTCGATGGCGTAGCAGGCGTCGGCATCGGCTGGCGTCGGGGTGCGCAGGGTGTAGTGCGGTAGCAGCATGGTGGTTATCGATCGGCAGGCAAAGACGGCAGCATAGCGGTTGGCGGGTGGTAGAGGTAGGGCTATGGCGGTCGATACCATCGTGGCAGCCGCCGATACAGCATGCGGCCAACGCGGCGAGGCGCCAGATTGCCCTACGGGGAGCGCCGGTCAAAATGGTATTCGCCAGGTTTTAAGACGGCAGCTGAGCCGTTTGACGTTAGCAAACGGCGAATTGCCGGCGCCTGGCGAATGCCTTTTTGGCCGGGGTTTCGCGGACCATTAGGGCGAGCGGGGTCGCCAGGGGGTGGCGGCACGCCCCCTGGCCCGTCCGCCGGGCGGAACCGGCGACTTCAAACAGCATCCGCGCAGCGGATACAAAACCATACGCGGTAACCGTTGGGCCTCGCTACGCTCGATGCCAACTTACATGTGGCAGGGAGATCCGCCGTTATGACCGGATGCCAGCAAGATTAGCCGCACACGGTTCGCAATGAAAAAAGGCCCGCACGCGGCGGGCCCAAGCAGGAGCAACTATCAACAATCAGAAAGTCATGCCCGGCGACAGCTGGGCCGGCAGCGCCAGGCTGCCTGCTTCCACCGACGCCATCGGGTAGGCGCAGTAGTCGGCGGCGTAGAACGCGCCCGGGCGGTGGTTGCCGGACAGGCCGGTACCACCGAACGGTGCCGCGGACGAGGCGCCGTTGGTCGGTTTGTTCCAGTTCACCACGCCCGCGCGGATGTCCTGGTTGAAGCGCTGCCACAGCGCTGCGTCGTCGGCCAGCAGCGCGGCGGACAGGCCGTACTGGGTGTTGTTGGCGATCTGCAGCGCTTCGTCGAAGTCGTGGTAACGGATGATCTGGCTCAGCGGGCCGAAGTATTCCTCGTCCGGCAGCTGGCCGGCGATGTCAGTCACGTCCAGGATGGCCGGGGTCACGAAGGCCTTGCCGTCTTCCAGCTGGCGCATGGCCAGGATGGACTTGGCGCCCATGGCCAGCAGCTTGTCCTGTGCGGCCAACATGCCCTGCGCGGCCTTCAGCGACACCATGGCGCCCATGAACGGCTGCTGCTCGGCATCGTATTCGCCGATGGTGAGCTTGGCAGCCACTTCGGCAAAGCGGGCGATGAAGCGGTCGCCGAACTCGCCGTGCGGCACCAGCAGGCGGCGCGCACAGGTGCAGCGCTGGCCTGCCGACAGGAAAGACGACTGGATGGCGTGGTGCACGGCGCCGTCCAGGTTGTCGACTTCCGCCACCACCATCGGGTTGTTGCCACCCATTTCCAGCGCCAGCATGAAGCCCGGACGGCCGGCAAACTGTTTGTGCAGCGCCACGCCGGTGGCGGAGCTGCCGGTGAACAGCAGGCCGTCCAGTTGCGGATGCTGTGCCAGGGCGATACCGGTATCGCGCTCGCCTTGCAGCAGGTTGATCACACCAGCCGGTGCGCCGGCCTTTTCCCACAGCTTGATGGTCAGCTCGGCCACCAGCGGGGTGAGTTCGGACGGCTTGAACAGGATGGTGTTGCCGGCGATCAGCGCCGGCACGATGTGGCCGTTCGGCAGGTGGCCGGGGAAGTTGTACGGGCCGTACACCGCCAGCACGCCGTGCGGACGGTGACGCAGCACGGTGGTGTCGCCGGCCAGTTCGCCGCGCTTTTCACCGGTACGCTCGTTGTAGGAGCGGATGGAGATGTCGATCTTGCCCACCATGGCGGCCACTTCCTGGCGCGATTCCCACAGCGGCTTGCCGGTTTCCACGCCGATGGCGCGGGCCATTTCTTCCTTGTGCTCGCCCAGCACTTCGCCAAAGCGGCGCACCAGCGCGATGCGCTCGTCCAGCGAGCGGCGGCGCCAGTCGTCAAAGGCACGGCGCGCGGCGGCGAAGGCGGCGTCGATGTCGGCGGCGGAGGCCGAGTGGCCTTCCCATACCGGCTGGCCGTTGGCCGGGTTGAGCGAGACGAAGGAGGCACCGTGACCGCTGGTCCAGGCACCGTCGATGAAGAGTTGGCTCATGGTTGTGTTCCTGTCTGTTGGCCGGCGGTCGTGACCGCCGGCGTGTGTATTCGGTTTATTTGGCAGGGTTCTGCAACATCACGCGCACTTTGTCGCCGGCTTTCACCTGCAACGCACGCGCCTGCTCGGCGGTGAGGTTCACCACGCCGTCCACCACGTTGGCCGCCGCCAGAATCACGCGGAAATCGGCCAGCTCGCCGTTGGCCACCAGCTGACGCGGTGCGTCGGCGGCAGCTTCGGCCACGATTTCCACCTGGCACAGGCCGCTGTCGCGCATCACGCGCAGGTCGTCGATGCGCGCTTCCAGCACCGGGCCGCCTTCGAAAATGTCAACGTGCTGTTCCAGACGCAGGCCTTCCACTTCCAGCAGCCGGCGTGCCGGTTCGGTTTCCTTGTGCACCTTGCCGATGCAGTCGCGGGCATCCTGCGGCAGGAAGTCGATGTACACCGGGTAACGCGGCATCAGCTCGGCGAGGAAGGATTTCTTGCCCAGCGCCACCAGGCGGTCGGCCTCGTGGAAGTCGATGCGGTAGAAGTGCGCACCCAGCGCCTTCCAGAACGGCGATTCGCCGTTTTCATCGAAGTAGCCGCGCATCTCGGCACAGATACGCTCGGCAAAACGCTCGCGGAACTGGCCGATGAACATGAAGCGCGCCTTGGACAGCAGCGAGCCGTTGCCGTTGACGCGGAAATCCGGGTCGAGGAACAGTGTGCACAGCTCGGAATAGCCGGTGAGGCCGTGCGACATGTGCAGCTTGTCCATGCGCGTCCACAGCCCCAGCTCGCGGCTGGCGTGCACGAAGGTATCCATGCGGTAGGTCCAGAACGCCTGGTCCAGGCCCACGGCCACTTCGATACCGCACACCCCCACCACTTTGCCGCTGGTAGTGTCTTCCAGCACGAACAGATAGCCCTGTTCCGGCAGCTCGGCGCTGCCGGCAATGGTGCGCTGTACGCGCTGCAGGCGCGCGCCCTGTGCATCCGGATCGGGTTTCAGGGTGGTGAGACCGGGGCCAGCCTTGTGGCCCAGTTGTACCAGCGCGTCGACATCGTCCGGCCGGCTCATACGCAATACGAACATCAGCGGGCCCCTTCGCTATTCAGCGGGACGCAACGCACGGCGTCGCCATCCACGATTTCCAGTGCATCCGCCACGTCGGATGGCAGGATCACTTCGTCGCCCATCAGCGGCGGCAGATCCACCAGCAGGCAGCGGAAGTCGGCGGTCAGCGTGTTGCTGACCAGGTGCGGCACGGTATCGCCCACCACCTCGCCACGGCGGGCGGTGTGCAGGCGGCTGAAGCGTACCGAGCGGCAGACATCCAGCTGCGCGGTGAGCACCGGGCCGGCGTCGAACAGGTCGACAAAATGATCCGGCTCCAGCCCTTCGGCCAGGTGGCAGCGGTAGTTGATGCGCGCGCCGCTGTGCGGTTCGCCCATCACGCGCTGCGCTTCTTCGGCGATCAGCGGCACGTACAGCGGGTCAACCTGCATCATCTCGGCGATGAAGGTGCGGCTGCGGCCACCGGAGGCCAGCTCCATCTCGGCAAAGTCGCGACGGAAGAATTTGTAGCCGACGGCATCCCAGAACGGCGAACGACCGTTGTCGTCGGTGACGCCCGGCAGCACCGAGAAGATCTCGTTGTTGAAGCGTTCGCGGTGCTGGGCGATGAACATCATGCGCGCGCGGGACAGCAGCTGCGGCAGCGCCATGCCACGACCCAGCGCGGCTTCGTCGTAGTAGAAACCGGTAAGGCGGGTGCGGCCGGTCAGCTCGTGCGAGGTCACCAGCGCGTGCACGCGGTGGTTCACCTTCAGCTCGCGCGACGCATGCACCAGCACTTCGTTGCGGAAGGCGTAGAACGGCTCGGAGAAGCCGGCCACCGCCATGATGCCGGCGGTGCCGTGCAGCTGGCCGCTGGCGGTGTCCTCCAGCACGAACAGATAGCTTTCCTCGCCGGGGCAATCGACCTCAGCGCGCAAGGCATGCACGGAATCATTCACGCGCTGTTGCAGGCGCTCGCGGTCTGGCGGCAGGGAGTGCAGGACCGGGCCATCGGAGCGCGCCATGCGCTCGATCTGCGGCAGGTCGGACAGCTTGCTGGGACGGACAAGAAGCATGGATCTTCCTCTGTAGCAAAAGGCGGCGGCGGGACATGGCCGCCGCCGCGTGTCACATCACAATCAGGCCGGCTGCGCTTCTTTGGCGGCGGTAGCGGCAACCAGTTCGGCGATGGCCGCTTCCAGACGGTTCAGGCCTTCCTGAATGTCGGCTTCGGCGATGATCAGCGACGGTACGATACGCAGCACGTTGGTGCCGGCTACCAGCACCAGCAGGCCGTGCTTGGCGGCGGCGTTGACGATGTCCTTGGCCTTGTTCACGAACTCGCCCTGCAGCTCGGCGCCCATCAGCAGGCCCATGCCGCGGACTTCCTTGAAGATGCCGTACTTGGCATTGATGCGCTCCAGGCCGGCCTTGATCAGGTCATGGCGCTGCTGCACGCCACCCAGCACGGCCGGGGTGTTGATCAGTTCCAGTACCTTGTCGGCCACCACGCAAGCCATCGGGTTGCCACCGTAGGTGGAACCGTGGGTGCCCACCACGAAGGAGGCGGCAACCTTGTTGCTGGTCAGCATGGCGGCAACCGGGAAACCGTTACCCAGCGCCTTGGCGCTGGTCAGGATGTCCGGGGTCACGCCGTAAGCCTGGTAGGCGTACAGCGCGCCGGAGCGGCCAACACCGATCTGCACTTCGTCGAAAATCAGCAGCGCGTTGTGCTTGTCGCACAGCTCGCGCAGCTTCTGCAGGTAGGCCTTGGTGGCCGGCAGCACGCCGCCCTCGCCCTGTACCGGCTCCACGATCACCGCGCAGGTGCCGGCGTTGATGGCAGCCTCGGCGGCTGCCAGGTTGTTGAATTCGATGTGGTTCAGGTCACCCGGCAGCGGGGCGAAGCCTTCGGTGTACTTCGGCTGACCGCCGACCGACACGGTGAACAGGGTACGGCCGTGGAAGGCCTGCTTGCAGGACACGATGCCGGTCTTGCTGCCACCGAAATGGTCAAAGGCGTAACGACGGGCCAGCTTCAGCGCGGCTTCGTTGGCTTCGGCGCCGGAGTTGCAGAAGAACACCTTCTCGGCAAACGTGGTTTCGGTCAGGCGACGGGCCAGGCGCAGTGCCGGCTCGTTGGTGAAGGTATTGGACAGGTGCCACAGGCGGTCTACCTGCTCGTGCAGTACCTTGGTGAGTTCCGGGTGCAGATGGCCGAGGCTGGTCACGGCGATACCGCTGGCGAAGTCGATGTATTCCTTGCCCTGCTGGTCCCACAGGCGGGAACCTTCACCCTTGACCGGTACGAACGCGGCCGGGGCGTAGTTGGGAACCATTACTTCATCAAAGGTTTGGCGGGTAACAGGAGCGGACATCTGGAAATCCTTCGTCTGGCGTTGAGATGGAGCCATTCTAGGGACGCCGGTCAAATTTTCCGTCCAGAAACAAGACATGCAGTTGCCTGTTTGGGCCAGCTTTTCACGATTGCGGCCAACGTTGGCCGCCATACCGCAGCTTAGGCGGCAGCGTGCTGCGCGCCGCTTGCCGCCTCTTGCCGTAACTGGCGGTACAGCAGGCCACCGGCCAGACAACCGGCCAGCGCCAGCAGCAGCCACACCGGCAACGGCGGCACGCTGCCGGCCGGGCCCAGCGCCGCGCCGATCAGCACATTGCCGAGCAGCGCCACGCAGCCGCCGGCGCTGGCCTGAAAGCCGTAATAACTGCCCAGCGCCTGCTGCCCGGCGTAGTGCGGCAGGTGGGCGGCAAACAGCGGGTAACACAGGATGGAGCCGAGCGAGAACAGCACCGCCATGCCCAGTACCGCCACCACCGGCCAGGCGGCCAACAGCGGCAGCAGCAGATAACTGCCGCCCATCAGCGCCAGTCCCAGCCCCATGCCGGCCGCCGCGCCCAGCCGGCGCTGCACCAGCCGGCTGGCCGGCAGTTGCAGGCAGACGCCGATCAGCGCGGTGACGGTAAACAGGCTGCCCAGCAGACCGCCGGCATGGCGGTGGCTGTCGATATAGGCGGGCACCGCCAGATACAGCTGGTGGAACAGCAGCGAATAGCAGCAGGACAGCGCGCAAAAGCGCAGGAACGGCGGGTTGTGCAGCAGCGCGCGCCATTGCTGCCAGACTGCCGGCTGCTGGCGTCGGGCGCGGGGCAGCTCGGCCGGCAGCAAGCGCCACTGCAGCACGGCCAGCAGCAGGAATACCGCGCCCGACACCAGCCCGGTAATGCGGTAGCTGACGCTGCCCAGCAGCATGCCGGCCAGCGGCCCCAGCAACATGCCGGCCTCGCTGGCCAGATTGTGTAAGGCAAACGCCTGCTGCCGCTGCGCCGCATCGCGGCATTCGCCGGCCAGATACGCCTGGGCACACGGCGTGAACAGCGCACCGGCAAAGCCGGTGAGAAAGGCCGCCAGCAACAGCAACGGCAACTGCGCCGCCCAGCCCAGCAGGGCAAAACCGGCACTGCGCACCAGACAGCCGACGATGATGGCCGGGCGGTAGCCGATGCGATCGCCCAGCGTGCCGCCGAGCAGGAACAAACCCTGCTGGCTGAACACGCGCATGCCCATCACCAGCCCGGCCGCCCAGCCGGCCATGCCCAGCGTGCCGCCCAGATGCTGTGCCAGGAACGGCATCATCATGTAGAAGCCGAGATTGAACGCCAGGCCATTGAGCACCAGCAGACGCGCCGCCGGGCTGAGCGCGCGCCAGGCGGCGCGGCTAGCGGCCAGCGTCGCCATCGGCGTTTCCGGCAGGTGACAAGGTTGGCCGCATCATGCCGGCAGGCTTTCCGGGCGCAGGGTGCGGATAAACGGGCTGCCGTCGCGATCGTGAAGGATGTCCACCGGCACGCGGTACAGCCGGCTGATCAGCTCTGGCGTCAGCACCTCGGCCGGCGGGCCGAAGGCCTGCAGCTCGCCGCCGGCCAGCACGATCAGCTGGTCGGCGTACTGCGCGGCCAGATTGAGGTCATGCAGCACCACCAGGCTGATCCAGCCCTTGGCGCGGGTCTGCCGGTGCAGGTGTTCCATCAGCTGCATCTGGTGCTGCAGGTCCAGCGCGCTGACCGGCTCGTCCAGCAGCATGATCTGCGGGTCACGCAGCAGCACCTGGGCAAACAGCACCATCTGCCGTTGGCCGCCGCTGAGCGAGTACATCGGCCGGTCCGCCAGCTGCGCGATGCCCAGGGCCTGCAAGGCGCCCAGCGCCGCCAGGATGTCGTCGTCCGACAGCCGCATGCCGAGGCTATCCAGCCGGCCCAGTACCACCACTTCCAGCACGCTCAGATCCAGCTCCAGCTGGATGTTTTGCGGCATGTAGCCGAAACGGCGCCGCCAGCGCGCCAGCTGCAGCCGCGACAGCGTTTCGCCGCCGTGGCGGATGCTGCCAGCTTGCGGCGTCAGCTCGCCGAACAGCGCGCGCAGCAGGCTGGTCTTGCCGGTGCCGTTGGGGCCGATCAGTACGTGCAGCTGCCCCGGCTGCAACTGCAGGTCGAGGTTGCGCACCAGCGGCTGCTGGCCGATGTGCAGGCTAAGTTGTTGCAGTTCAAGCACGCTTGCGCCCCTTTCCCAGAATCAGCCAGATAAAGAACGGCACGCCGATGATGGCGGTGACGATGCCGATGGGGAACAGCGCCCCCGGCAGGATGGATTTGGACAACACCGACGACACCGACAGCATCAGCGCGCCACACAGCGCCGACAGCGGAATCAGGAAGCGCTGGTCCTCGCCGATCAGCATGCGCGCGATGTGCGGCGCCACCAGCCCGATAAAGCCGATGATGCCGACGAAGCTGATGGCGGTGGCCGTCATCAGCGCCACCAGCAGCAGCGTCTTCAGCCGCAGGCGCGTCACGTCCACCCCCAGGCTGCGGGCACGCGCCTCGCCCAGGCGCAGGCAGGTCAGCTTCCAGGCGTCGCGGTACAGCAGCACGGCACACAAGGCAGTGACACCGGCAGTGATGGCCAGCGTGTCCCAGGTGGTGCGCATCAGGCTGCCGAACAGCCAGAACACGATCTGGGTGGTGAGGTCCGGCGAGGACAGGAACTGCAGCAGCGACAGCAGCGACTGGAACAGGAACAGCATGGCGATGCCGGCCAGAATGATGGTCTGGCTGCTGACATGCTGCAGCAGCGCCAGCCCGAACAGCAGCGCGGCGGCCAACATGCAGCACACAAAGGCGCCGAGCGGGATGGCGATCAGCGGCGACAGGCCAAAGCCGCCGCTGACCAGCGCCAGCGCGGCGCCAAAACCGGCGGCAGCGGCGAGACCAAGGGTGAACGGGCTGGCCAGCGGGTTATCCAGCAGCGTCTGCGTCTGCGCCCCGCCCAGCCCCAGCGCCGCGCCGACCACCAGCGCCATCAGCGCGATGGGCAGGCGCATGTCCATCACGATGGCCTGGGTCATGCTGTCGGCGTGGCCCGGCGCCAGCAGGGTGGTGAGCACATCGCGCAGCGGCAGCAGCGACGGGCCGGTAGCCACGTCCAGCAGCAGGCTGACGCCGATCAGCAGCACGAAAATCAACAGATAGCGCCAGCGGCGCTGCTCGCGCGCGCGCTGACGTGCCAGGGCGCCGTGCAGCGCCATTGTGTCCAGCATCGGGAATCCTTCAATGACAACAGGCTGGACACAGCCAGCCTGGCAGCAGCGCGAAATCGCGCGTAATGGTGACGACGCCGTAGGCGCCGGCTGCGAAGCGCGGCGTCGTCGGTGGCCGCTGGCGGCATCGCGGGACAAGGCCGCGGCGCGCGGCTGCCGCCATCCAGCCATGCCGCTCGCAGCAACCGTCGCCGCGCACCGGCGGCAACAAAACGGCCGTTAATTTATTACGAATTATTCTTGTTATCAACAATTTCCGCCCGCACAACAGCCTGCCCCCACTGCCGGGCACCCACCGGCCACCCGCCCGCCCGACATTCCCGAGCCGGCTAGCATCGGGTAGCGCTCAGTGTTCGTCGGCCGGACGGAAGCTGGTGTGGTAACGCTGGAAGATCGCCGCCAGCTGGCCGCTGCCTCGCAGCTCGGCCAGGATGTCGCCCACCGCCCACGCCAGATCGCGCAGGGTTTCCTTGGTGGCCATGCCTACTTCCCAGCTGGCCTTGAGCAGGCCCGGGGTCTGCGGCTGGCCCAGCTGCCAGTCGCTGCCGTGCAGCTGCCATTCCAGCTCGCTCCGGGTGCCGAAGCTGGCGTCGGCGCGGCCGTCGCGCAGCGCGGCGCAGGCGGCGGCCGGGTCCGCATAGTGTTGCAGCTGGTCGCGCAGGCGGCCGGCTTGCAAGGCCGACAGATACAGGTCGGCGAGGCTGTCGTTTTCCACCGCGATACGCTGCTGGCCGATCTGCCAGGCGGTGGCCGGCACGCTGTGGCCGGCCCACGCCAGCTGTTCGCGGTAGTAGGCGCCGAACAGCACGGCGTTGCCGTTGCGCTGCGCCAGCGCGGCATCGAACGGCACATGCAGCATCAGGTCGGCGGTGCCGCCGCCCAGATAGTGGCCTTTCCATACCGCGTTGCGCAGGTCGCCATCGACATCGTCCGCCGGGGTGATCGGCATGAAGTTCACCGACAGCCCCAGCTTGCTGCCGATGGCGCGCGCCAGCTCGACATCGATGCCGGCCAGCTCGCCATTGCGGATGAAGGAGAACGGCGCAAAGTCGCGGTACACCGCCACCCGCAGCACGCCGCCGGCTTTCAGCTCGTCCAGGCTGGCGGCACGGGCGGCCGGCACGGCAAGCAGCGGGGCCAGCAGCAGCGCGGCCAACAGCTGACGGCGGCGCATGGCTTTACTCCTGATGCACGGTGTCGAGCCAGGAACGGATCGCCCAGGCGGCTTCCTGCGACAGGATGCCCTCGAACGGCGGCATATAGGTCACGCCGTTGCGGATCGAGCCATTGCGGAAGCGGCCTTGCAGGATGGCATCGCCTTCCTCGCCCGCTGGCAGCATGCGCAGGTCCGGCGCGATGCCGCCGGAGATGGCGTCGATGCCGTGGCAGCGCGCACAGTTCTGCGCGAAGGCGGAATGGCCGATGCGGATGGCCTCCGGGTTGCCGCGGTAGGGATTGACGTCGCGCCACTCCGTGCCCAGTTTTTCCAGGTTGCCGGTATCCACCGGCTGCGGGGTCACATTGCCGTGGGCAGCGGCCAGGCCGGACAGGGTGAGGCTGCCGGAACAGACCAGCAGGGTCAGGGTGAGCAGGCGGCGGGTGACGGCTTTCATGGGGTGTTTCCTTGCGCTGTGGTGGTGGGGGTTTTGGCCAGTTCGGCCAGTTCTGCATCGCTGAACAGGCGCGAGCGGGTGATGAAGCGCACGCCTTCCGGCGCCTCCACCGAGAAGCTCGAGCCACGACCGGCCACCAGGTCGATCGTCAGGTGGGTGTGTTGCCAGTATTCGTACTGGAAGGCGCTCATATAGAACGGGGCGCCGGCGATCTCGCCCAGCAGTACGTCCTGTCCGCCGAGATGGAACTCGCCTTGCGGGTAACACATCGGGGCGCTGCCATCGCAGCAGCCGCCGGACTGGTGGAACATCAGCGGGCCATGCCGTACGGTGAGCATGCGTACCATGTCGGCGGCAGCGGGGGTGATATCGACGCGGCTGACCATGCGAGTCTCCCGTGGCACGGCAGCGGGGTGCCGTGTGTCATGTGATGGATGAACAAGGTTGGCCGCAGCGGGCCGCAGACAACAAAGCCGGCGACGGTGCCGCCGGCTTTGTCGCTGCCGGCAGCCGCAGCGGCGGGGCCGCTGTGGCTGCAAGCGACCGGCTTAGAAGAAGCCCAGCGCGTTGGGGCTGTAGCTCACCAGCAGGTTCTTGGTCTGCTGATAGTGGTCCAGCATCATCTTGTGGGTTTCGCGGCCGATACCGGACTTCTTGTAGCCACCGAACGCGGCGTGTGCCGGGTACAGGTGGTAGCAGTTGGTCCATACGCGGCCGGCCTTGATGCCGCGGCCCATGCGGTAGGCCAGCGAACCGTCGCGGGTCCACACCCCGGCGCCGAGGCCGAAGCTGGTGTCGTTGGCCAGTTGCAGCGCTTCCTCGCGGGTCTTGAAGGTGGTTACCGCCACCACCGGCCCGAAGATTTCTTCCTGGAACACGCGCATCTTGTTGTGGCCGGCCAGGATGGTCGGTTCCACGTAGTAGCCACCGGCCAGCTCGCCACCCAGTTCGGCACGGCGGCCACCGGTCAGCACCTCGGCACCTTCCTGACGGCCGATGTCGATGTAGGACAGGATCTTGTCCAGCTGCTCGGCGGAAGCCTGGGCACCGATCATGGTGCTCATGTCGTACGGGTTGCCCTGCTTGATGGCTTTCACGCGGGCCACGGCGCGCTCGATGAAGGCGTCGTAGATGGATTCCTGGATCAGCGCGCGGCTCGGGCAGGTACACACTTCACCCTGGTTCAGCGCGAACATGGCGAAGCCTTCCAGTGCCTTGTCGAAGAACTCGTCGTCGGCATTCATCACGTCTTCGAAGAAGATATTCGGCGACTTGCCGCCCAGCTCCAGCGTGACCGGAATGATGTTTTCGGAGGCGTACTGCATGATCAGGCGGCCGGTGCTGGTTTCACCGGTAAATGCCACCTTGTTGATGCGGGTGTTGGTGGCCAGCGGCTTGCCGGCTTCCAGGCCGAAACCGTTCACCACGTTCAGCACGCCCGGCGGGATCAGGTCGCCGATCAACTCCATCAGCACCATGATGGCCATCGGGGTCTGCTCGGCCGGCTTCAGTACCACGCAGTTGCCGGCGCCCAGCGCCGGGGCCAGTTTCCACGCCGCCATCAGCAACGGGAAGTTCCACGGAATGATCTGGCCGACCACGCCCAGCGGCTCGTGGAAGTGATAGGCGATGGTGTTCTCATCAATCTCGCTCAGGCTGCCTTCCTGGGCCCGCACGCAGCCGGCGAAGTAGCGGAAGTGGTCGATGGCCAGCGGGATGTCGGCGGCGTTGGTTTCCCGCAGCGGTTTGCCGTTGTCGGCGGTTTCCACGGCGGCGATGAACGGCGCGTATTGTTCCAGACGGTCGGCGATACGCAGCAGCACGTTGGCGCGCTCGGTCGGCGAGCTGCGGCCCCAGCGGTCGGCGGCATTGTGCGCGGCGTCCAGCGCCAGCTCGATGTCTTCGGCGGTGGAGCGGGCGATTTCACACAGCGGCTGGCCGGTTACCGGGCTCAGGTTGGTGAAGTACTGGCCGCGTACCGGGGCCACCCACTTGCCGCCGATAAAGTTGTCGTACTGGCTACGCAGCGGGATGGTGTTCTGGATAGCGTTCAGGGTCTGTTGCAGCATGATTTTCCTCCGGGTTCTGGTGACGTGCCGGCAATGCGATCAGTGGCCTGGCAGTGATTGCATTGTGCGAATCGGAACGCGGTTCGACCATGCTACTTTGGTCGCAGATGCAGGCAGGACAAGGCCTGGCGAGGAGGAGGGGGCAACGGGTTGCGGCCAACCCGTTGCCGGAAGCGTGCGCCGGATTGCGGCTCAGAGGTTGGCCGCAGCCTGGGTCAGGTGCGCCAGCAGCGTGCGCAACCGTGCCGGGCGCACCGGCTTGCCCAGCCACGCCCAGCCGCCGTCTTCCGCCAGCTGGCGCACTTCGTCGCTGCGGTCGGCGGTCACCAGCGCCGCCGGCAGCTCGCGTCCCAGATAGTGGTTGACGCTGCGGATGGCATCGACGCCGGTAGCGCCGTGGTCGAGGTGGTAGTCGGCGAGGATGGCGTCCGGCACCACATCATGCTGCTGCAGCAGCGCGATGGCCTCGCTGGCGGAGGCGGCGGCCAACGGCCGGTAGTGCCAGTCGCTCAGCAGCGTGCACATGCCTTCCAGGATGCTGGCCTCGTTGTCGATCAGCAAAATGGTGGCACCCTGGCGCTGGGTGGTCTGCGGCAGCGCGGCCGGCGCCTCGGCCGGCGGCGCGCTCTGTACCGCGGCGGCATCACCGTACGGCACCACCACGCCGAACAGCGAGCCGCGGCCGAACTGCGAGCGCACCACGATGCGGTGCCCCAGCCGCCGCGCCAGCCGGCTGACGATGGCCAGCCCCAGCCCCATGCCCTTGGCGCCGAGGCTGTGGTGTTCCGGCAGGCGCTGGAATTCCTGGAATACCAGCGCCAGTTTTTCGGTGGGGATGCCCAGGCCCTGATCCCACACGCCGATCAGCAGCCCGTCCGGCTGTGGTCGGCAGCCGAGCAGGATGCCGCCAGTGCGGGTGTAGCGGATGGCATTGGACAGGAAATTGCGGATCACCCGCCCCAGCAGCACCCAGTCGCTGTGCACGATGGCGCGGCTGGCGTGCAGCTGCAGCCGCAACGACTTGGCCTCGGCCAGCGGGCCGAATTCCTCCGCTACCTGCTCCAGCAACTGCGCCACCGGGAAGTGGCGCAGCTCGGTCTCCACCGCGCCGGCATCGAGGCGCGAGATTTCCAGCAGGGTATTGATCAGGTCGTCCACCGCCTCCAGCGCGGTGCCGGTCTTGTCCACCAGCGGCCGCGCGGTGGGTGATAGCGCCTGGCCGGCCAGCGAGGCGAGGAATAGCCGCGCCGCGTTCAGCGGTTGCAGCAGGTCGTGACTGGCTGCGGCAAAGAAGCGCGTCTTGCTGTGCTGCGCATCCTCGATGGTGCGGATCGCCTCGCGCAGGCGGCCGTTGGCCACCGACAGCTCGGCGGTGCGCTCTTCCACCCGTACTTCCAGTTGTTCCTTGGCCTGTTGCAGTGCCTGCGCGGCATGGCGGCTTTCGGTGATGTCCTGGATCAGCGCGAAGAAGCCGAGCACGCTGCCATCGCTGGCGAAGTGCGGGATAAAGGTAGCGCGGGCGAATTCGATGTGCTGGCGCGGCGCCGGCAGCTCCAGCTCGAATACCGAGGCCTCGCCGGCCAGCGCGCGTTCCACGTAGTGGCGGCGGGCGTCGAACAGCTCCGGCCCCAGCACCTCGCGCATGGCGCGGCCGTTGATCTCGGTGCGCGGCATGCCGAACCAGCTCTCGTAGCCGAGGTTGGTGAAGCGATAGATCTGGCGGTTGTCGACGTAGGCGATCAGCGCCGGCATGGCATCGGTCACCAGCCGGATCTTGGCCTCGCTGTCGCGTAGCGCCTGCTCGGCCAGTTTGCGTTCGCTGATGTCGGTGTAGCTCATCACGAAGCCGCCGCCGGGCATCGGGTTGTACTGCACTTCCAGCGTCAGCCCGGCCGGAGTGAGGTGTTCCAGCGTGCCGCCCAGCGGGCAGCAGCGCGCCCATTCCGCCAGCTGGCCGCTGTCCAGCTCGGCCTGCGTCGGCTGGATCAACTCGACGAAGCGCTGGTTCCATTCCATCAGCCGGCCGTCGCTATCGAACACCGCGATGCCCTGGCGGATGCTGTTCATGGTGGCGTGCAGCAGCTGCGAATGTGCCGCCAGGTCGCGCTCGCGCAGCAGGGTTTCCTGGCGCTTGATGTCGGTGATGTCGGTGTAGATCGCCACCCGGCCGCCGCCGGCAATGGCGCGCTCGCTGACGCGCTGCCAGCTGCCGTCGCGCATCGCCAGGATCAGGCTGTCCTGCGGCGCCTGCTGCTGCGCCAGGCGCATGGCGATCCAGCCGGCGGGGTCGGCCTCGGCATCGCGGATCAGGTGCGCCGCCACCGCCGCGTGCAGCAGGGTCTCGAACGGCAGGCCGGGGGTGATCAGCGCCTTCAGCGGCGGGAACATCTCGGCAAACTTGCGATTGCAGTGCAGCAGGCGGTTGTCGCGGTCCCACAGTGCGAAACCGTCGGCAATGGTTTCCACCGCCACATTGAGCTGGTTCTTGGCCAGCTCGGCGGCCAGCTTGGCTTCCTGCAGCGCGAAGTTGCTGGCCTCCAGATCGGCCATGGCTTTTTCCAGCGCGCTGGTGCGTTCCTGGATGCGGGTTTCCAGCTCGGCGGCGACCTGGAAAAAGGTAAACGAGTTGCCGTTGTCGGCCAGCCCCAGCTCCACGCGGCGCATCAGCGCCTCGTTGATCTTGCGCAGCTTGGCGTTGTCGCGTTCCAGCGCGGCCAACCTGGCGGTGTCGTGTTCAGTCATGGCCGTGTCCGTAGCCGATGGCGATGCCGGTGAAAGTCTGGTTCACGTGCATGGCCTGGTATTGCTCGCCGTAGGTGGAAAAGCCGATCACCGCGTTGGCCGCCAGCAGCCCGGACAGGCGGGCGATGGCGTCGGAGTTCAGCAGTGGCAGGGTGCGCAGGATGCAGTCGAAACCGAGCACGATCTGGAAAGCCCCGAGCCGGCTGCGCAGCTGCTGGAAGGTGTTGGCCAGGTTGTCGACGATGTCCACCGCGCGGGTGCCGGACAGCACGATGCCTTCGTCCACCGCGCAGAAAAAGCTCAGGCTCAGGTCCGGGTTGATGCGCTGGATGGAACGCACATAGGGCACACCGCCGACATTCAGCACCAGCGGGTGGGCGGCAAACGACAGTGGCGACAGTTTTTCCGGCGACACCCCCAGCAGCCGCGCGTACTCGGCGGCGGCCGGCTCGGCGTTGATCTCGGTGACCAGCCGGCGCTCGCTGTCGGCCTCGGTCACCACCAGCCGCTCGCCGCTGCGCACGGTGTGCTCGGACTTGAACACCTCGAACGGGTGCGGGGTGGCGATCAGCACCAGTACCGCGCTGTCGCTGACAAACTGGCCGTCCACCAGGATATAGGTGCGCTCGAAGCGCATATTGTCGCCGGCGGAGCCGCCGCAGATCGGGATGTCGCCCAGCGCGCGCGCCAGCCGGCCGGCCAGCTGTTCCTCGCGCGCCGACAGGCCGTCGACCAGCAGCATGGCAAAGGTGTGGCGCTCCAGCGGAAAGCCGCATTTCTGTCCCAGCGCGTAGCGCGCCGCCATCACCGTGCCCAGCGCGTCGGAGAGGTCGAAATCCGGCAGCGCGTCGATGCGCTTGATCACCGAGAAGAAGTCCGGCGCGGCAAAACTGGCGCCGGTGATGGAGTGGCAGCGGTAGCCGTCCGGGCTGATCTCGCCGGCGGTGGTACAGCCGACTACCGGCACATCGCCGAAGCGGCGTGTCAGCGCGGCGGCCAGCTTGTCCAGCTGGTAATCGGGCGCCACGAACAGCAGCACCAGCGAGCAGTCCGGCTGCCACAGCTGCTGGTACAGCTCGTCGGCGGCCTGTTCCGGGTCGGCGCTGTACACATGGCAGCGCCGCACCGGTTGGGTCTGGTTGGCAATCATCGGTCTCCATCCGTCCTGTAGTGTGTGGCCGTGTCCGGCACTGTTCTTGTTAGAGCTGCAGCATAAAACGAAAGTCGAATGGCGGCATCCCTGTTGCCTTGCCATGCTGGCAGCGAATCTTCAAGGAGCCGCCGCCATGAGTCTGTCGCGCATCAGTGTCGCGCTGTTATTGCTGCTGGGCAGCCACCAGCTGTGTCATGCCGAAGCGGTGGCGCTGCCCGACGGTTACCGCCTGCAGCACTACCGCGCGCCGACGCCGGCGACCTTGCCCGGTGCCACGGTGCTGGATACCGCCGCGCTGCAGCGGCTGCTGGCAACCCGGCAGCCGCTGTTGCTGGACGTGATGGCGACAGGGCAGGTGACCGATGCCGACGGTGTCGTGCACTGGCTGCCGGTCGCGCCGCGGCGGAATCTGCCGGGCAGCGTGTGGCTGCCCAATACCGGTTACGGCGAGCTGGAACCGGCCATCGCCGCCTATTTCCAGCGCGAGCTGGCACGGCTCAGCGGCGGTAAACCCGACCAGCCGCTGGTGTTCTACTGCCTGCGCGACTGCTGGATGTCGTGGAACGCCGCCCGCCGCGCGCTGAGCCTGGGCTACCGCAATGTGTTCTGGTATCCGGCCGGCAGCGACGGCTGGGCCGAGGCCGGGCTGCCGCTGCAGGATGCAGCGCCGCAACCGCTGTAGCGCGCTTTATTTCTCCGTGCAGTTGTTCAACTTTGGTGTCCGCGCTGCGGACACTTTTTTTGCCAGCACGACGCAACGGGATCGGGGCGCGGTCACAACGGGTTTTGCTGCTGCTAGCTGTTCATTTGCCGACGTGCCGTGCGGCAGCGGCAAGCAAAACATGGTCCGCGTAGCGGACGCATCCAAACGCAGACCGCAGCTTGCGGCCAACCTTTATGCCCGCTGTCGCGGCCGGTAGCCCCACAGCGCCAGCAGCAGGCACACCGCGGTGGCCAGCAGGCTGTGGACGATGGCGTCCTGCTGCCACTGGCCGTACAGCGCGAAGCGGATCATCTCCACCGCATCGGTAAACGGGTTGAAGCGGCACAACTGGTACACCCATTCGCTGGCTTCCTGCATTTTCCACAGCGGGTACAGCGCCGAAGACAAAAAGAACAACGGGAACACCACGAAATTCATCACCCCGGCAAAGTTCTCGATCTGCCGCACCTGCGACGACAGCACCATGCCGGCGGCACCGAGCAACAGTCCGGTAAGCACCAGCGCCGGCAGCACGCTGACAAAGCCCTGCCACGGCAGGTCGATGCCGGACAGCCGCGCGATCAGCAAGAAGGCATACACCTGCAGCAGCGATACGCACATGCCGGCAAACAGCCGCGAGAACAGCAAAAACGGCAGCGGCTGCGGGCAGGTCAGCAGCACGCGCATGCTGCCCATTTCGCGGTCGTACACCATCGACAGCGAGTTCTGCATGCCGTTGAACAGCTGCACCATGCCCACCAGCCCCGGCACGATGTACACGTCGTAGGTGATATAGGTGTCGTACGGCGGGGTGATGGCGATGCCCAGCGCGGCGCGGAAGCCGGCGGCGAAGACCAGCAGCCAGATCAGTGGCCTGACCAGCGCGCCGAAGAAGCGCGAGCGCTGCTGCAAGAAGCGCCGCATCTCGCGTACGATCACCGCCCACAGAATGCGCAAGCTAGTCATGAGGTGGCTCCGGTGTGATGCTGGAACCAGCCGCCCAGGTCATGGCAGCCGGCATCGGCCAGCAGCGGCGCCACCGCGCCGGACGCCAGCAAGCGGCCGCGGTGCAGCAGCGCCAGCTGGTCGTGTTGCGGGTCGATCTCGTCCACCAGGTGGGTGGCCCACAGCAGCGCCAGCCCTTCATCGCGCGCCAGCGCGTGCAGGTAGTCGATCAGCTGCTGGCGGGTGGGCAGATCCAGCCCGACGGTGGGTTCGTCCAGCAGCAGCAGCGCCGGGCGATGCAGCAGCGCGCGGGCAATTTCCACCCGCCGGCGGTGGCCGCCGTTGAGCTCGCGCACCCGTTCGCGGCGGCGTGCGGCCAACTGCAGCCGCTCCAGCTCCGCGCCGATGCGCAGGATTAGCTGTTTGCCATGCAGGCCCTGCAAGGCGCCGAAGTAGCGCAGGTTCTGTTCCACCGTCAGATCCAGATCCAGCGTCGGCTGCTGGAACACCACGCCGACCCGCGCCAGCGCCCGCGCGCACAGCGGCTGGCCAAAAATGCGGATGCTGCCCTCGCGCACAGCCAGCAGCCGGGTGAGCAGCCCGAACAGCGTGCTTTTGCCGGCACCGTTGGGGCCGAGCAGGATGCAGCACTGGCCGGCATCTACCTGCAGCGCCAGCTTGTCCAGTGCCTGGCGGGCGCCATAGCGGTGGCTCAACCCCGCAATGTGCAGCGCGGCACTCATGAGCCGCTCACCACCACCCCCCACGGGTAGCGCCCGACCGGGATGGACTTGATGACTTTCTGCTCGCTGACGTCGATCAGCGATACATCGTTGCTGATGCCGTTGGTGACCCACAGCTGTTTTTCGTCGGCGGAAAACTCGGCATGCCACACGCGGCGGCCCACCAGCAGATATTTCAGCGGCTGGAAGGTTTTGGCGTCGATCACCGCCACATGGTTGGCCGGCCCCAGCGGCACGAAGGCATAGCGGCCGTCGCGGGTCAGGCGGATGCCGACCGGCTGGATGCGGTCCTTGGGTATGCCGGTGATGGCAAAACGGATGGTGTGGATGCGCTTGCGGCTGGCGACGTCGATCACCGACACCGTGCCGCCGACCTCGCTGCTGACCCACAGTTGCTTGCCGTCGGCACTGAAGCGCGCGTAACGCGGTCGCTGGTCGACCAGGGTGCTGTCCACCAGCTGGCGGCTGCGGGTGTCGATCCAGTGCGCCATATTGGTGGTTTCCGAGGTGTTCACCGCCCAGCGTCCGTCCGGGCTCACCGCCATGCCTTCCGGCTCGACGCCGACATCCACCTGGCCGGCCACACGGCGGCTGGCGAGGTCGATCATGGTCACCACATTGTTGTTTTCGTTGGCGATGTACAGCGTCTTGCCGTCCGGCGTCAGCGCGAACTGCTCCGGGTCTTCGCCGGAGGGCAGGTTGTGGGTGATCTTGCCGCTGGCCAGATCCAGCACCTGTACGGTGTTGTCGTCGCTGGCGCAGATGTACAGCGACTTGCCGTCCTTGGACAAGGTAATGCCGCGCGGGCGCTTGCCCACCGCGATGGTCTTCACCACCTGCAGCGTGTTGCTGTCGATCACCGACAGGGTGTTGTCCTTTTCGTTGGAGACGTAAACGTTGGCCGCAAGACCCAGCTGGCTGGCGGCCAGCAGCGCGGAGAGGGCAAGCGGGCGTAAGAGGCGGGTAGTCATCGGGTGTCCTTGGCGGTGACGGGCTAGGCGCCCTTGCAGCTGACTTCCGGGGCGTCGAAGCCCAGGGTGTCCAGATCGGTACGCGGGTGCAGAAAACCGTCCTGCGGCGACAGGCTGACCAGCGAGCGCGGCTGCGCCACCAGCATCGGCTGGCGCAACTCGCCGTTCCACGGCCGGTACGACAGCGTGCGGCCCTTGAAGCCGGCCAGCTGGAACTCCGGGCCGCGGATATAGGCTGCCAACTTGCTGGCATCGCCGCTGCCGGTGCGGGTGGCGGCCTCGCCGACACTGCGCACCGCGGCCCAGGCGGCGTAATCCACCGCCTGCATCGGGCGCTTGCTCTGCGCGCGGAAACGGTTCTGCAACTGCACCGCGCCCCATTGTTCCGCCGCCGGGTGCCAGCCTTCGGCGGTCAGCCCCTGGGTGCCGGCCACCGGGCGCGGCAGCCAGCTGCGGTAGGACAGGTAGTCGCCAAAATCGCCGGCCTCGTCGGCGACGATCAGCACATCGTAATCACCGCCCTGGGTGAACACCGGCACCTCGGCCTGCGCGGTGCGGCGCGCATCCGGGCCGTAATTCCACGTCTTCTCCAGCACGATGCGGCCGCCAAAGCGCTTGGCGGCGCGGCGGATGGCGGCGGCGTACAGCCGGTCTTCCGGTTTGGGCCCCGTCACCAGGAACCACTTGTTCCAGCGGCGGGTGGCGAGGTATTGCGCCAGCGCGTCGGCCTGCATCGCGCGGCCGGGCAGCGGGTGTAGCAGGTTGGGGCGGCACTGGCGCTGGCGCAGGCGGTCGTCCGGCGCGCCGGCATTGAAGAACAGGTAGCGGTTGGCCGCCGCCTGCTGCAGCAGGCGGTCGATGGCGGCGGCGCTGACATTCAGCACCACCAGGCTGCTGCCGGCCCTGGCCAGCCGCGCCAGCATGTCGGCGCCGCTGGCGCCTTGCGGCAGCTGGATGCGGTTCAGCTCGAAGTGCTGCTGCACGAAGCGGCCGGTGGTGTTGTTGTCGGCAATCGCCAGCTCGGCGCCGGCGCGGCCGAGGTCGGCCGGGCGTGGCTCGATATTGGCCAGCGCGGTGCTGGGCGGCAGGGTTTCTTCCAGGTAGCTGATGCGGATGGTGCTGGCCGCTTGCGCCGCCAGGCTCAGCAGCAGGGCAGTGCCGGCGATGACGGTACGGGCGATGACGTTACGGTTGGCGGTCATGGTGGCGGCAATCACGGGGTGGTTGCCTGCAGCGTGGCCCAGCGGCATGGCAGCGTCCATTCGACTTAAGTCGCATGCCGCCGGCGGCAATTTGCGACTTAAGTCGAATTGGCCCTCCGCAGATGGCTACCCAGAATGCAGAGCGTGTTCCCCCACCGGTTGCCGCGGCAACAGCAGGCTGGACACGCACCGGTCCGGCAACGGTGTTCCGCGCCGGCACCCACTACAACATCAGGAGAGCGAGATGAGAAAACCCCAGACACAGCGGCCCTGGCGCCTGACCGCGCTGTCATCCCTGCTGGCCGCTGCCCTGCTGGCACCTGTTGCCGGCGCTGCGGTGAGCGACAAGGACATCATCAACGACAGCAAGACCCCGCAGGACGTGGTGTCCTACGGCATGGGGCCGCAGGCCCAGCGCTTCAGCCCGCTGACCCAGATCAACGCCAAGACGGTGAAGAAACTGGTGCCGGCATGGAGCCTGTCCTTCGGCGGCGAGAAGCAGCGCGGCCAGGAAGCGCAACCGCTGGTGTACGACGGGGTGATCTACGTTACCGCCTCCTATTCCCGCGCCTACGCGGTGGATGCCCGTACCGGCCAGAAGTTGTGGGAGTACAACGCGCGTCTGCCGGACGGCATCATGCCGTGCTGTGACGTGATCAACCGCGGCATGGCCATCTACGGCGACCTGGTGTACTTCGGCACCCTGGATGCGCGGCTGGTGGCGCTGGACCGCCACACCGGCAAGGTGGTGTGGAGCAAGAAAGTGGGCGAGTACAAGGAAGGCTATTCCTACACCGCCGCGCCGATGGTGGTGAAAGGCAAGCTGATTACCGGTGTTTCCGGCGGCGAGTTCGGCATCGTCGGCAAGGTGGAGGCGCGCGATGCGCTGAGCGGCGAGCTGGTGTGGTCGCGGCCGGTGATCGAAGGCCACATGGGCACGCTCAACGGCAAGGAAAGCACCATGACTGGCGTCAAGAACGCCAGCTGGGAAGGCGACCAGTGGCAGCACGGCGGCGGGGCGACCTGGCTGGGCGGCACTTACGATCCGGAAACCGACACCATCTTCATGGGCACCGGCAACCCGGCGCCATGGAACTCGTGGACGCGCAAGGGCGACAACCTGTACACCGCCTCCACCCTGGCGCTGAACCCGGATACCGGCGAGATCAAGTGGCACCTGCAAACCACGCCGCACGATGGCTGGGACTTTGACGGCGTCAACGAATTCATCCCCTTCGACCTGAAAAAAGACGGCAAGGTGATCAAGGCCGGCGCCAAGGCCGACCGTAACGGCTTCTTCTTTGTCGCCGACCGTACCAATGGCGACCTGCTGGGCGCCTATCCCTTCGTGTCCAAGATTACCTGGGCCAAGGGTTTCGACCTGAAGACCAAGCGTCCGATCTACAACGACGAAGGTCGTCCGGGCAACCCGTTCGATCCGGCCACCCAGGGTGAAGAAGGCAAGGGCAAGCCGGTGTTCTCGGCACCGTCCTTCCTCGGCGGCAAGAACTGGATGCCGATGGCCTACAGCCCGAAAACCGAGATGTTCTACGTGCCCAGCAACGAGTGGGGCATGGATATCTGGAACGAGCCGATCAGCTACAAGAAAGGCGCCGCCTACCTGGGGGCCGGTTTCACCATCAAGCCGCTGTATGAGGATCATATCGGCGTGCTGCGCGCCATGGATCCGAAGACCGGCAAGATCAAGTGGGAATACAAGAACCCGGCACCGCTGTGGGGCGGGGTGATGACCACCGCCGGCAATCTGGTGTTCACCGGCACGCCGGAAGGCTTCCTCAAGGCGTTTGACGCGCAAAGCGGCAAGGAGTTGTGGAAGTTCCAGACCGGCTCCGGCATCGTCGGCAGCCCGGTGACCTGGCAGATGGATGGCCAGCAGTATGTGGCGGTGGTGTCCGGCTGGGGCGGCGCGGTGCCGCTGTGGGGCGGCGAGGTGGCCAAGAAGGTCAACACCATTACCCAGGGCGGCAGCCTGTGGGTGTTCAAGTTGAGCCAGTAATCCTTAATCTGCGCGGCGGCAGGCAGCCGTCTGCCGCCGCCGGGAGCAAACATGATCAAAGCAAAGCATATTGCGCTGGCTGCCGGGCTGCTGCTGTCCGGGTTGGCCGCAGCCGAACCGACCATCGGCGAGGCTCTGGCCAAGAAGAGCGGCTGTCTTGCCTGCCACAGCGTACAACGTAAAATCATCGGCCCGGCGTACAAGGATGTGGCCGAACGTTATGATGGCGAAAAGGGCGCGCTGGACATGCTGGTGCGCAAGGTGAAGGACGGTGGCAGTGGCACCTGGGGTCCGGCCGGCATGCCGCCGCACCCGCAGCTGAAGGATGACGACATCCGTACCATCGTCAGCTGGGTGCTGCAGCTCAAGTAAGCCGCGTTGCGCACATCGTCGTGATCCGGCTGCAACCTGGCCCGGGCGCTGCTGGCAGCGGCGCCGGGCGCCCTGACTGCGTGGCGGCGCCGCTTGGCGGTTGGCCGCATGATCAATCCGACAGCCGGCGGCGAACGGTTGTCACGAGGTACAGGTGAACGAGCATGGATGCGACGGTGCTGATTGCGGATGACCACCCGCTGTTCCGCGAGGCAATGCGGCTGGTGGTATCCAGCGCGCTGGGCGAGGGCTGCGAGATTGTCGAGTGCGAGTCGCTGGATGCGGCACTGGCGGCGGTGCGGGCCAATCCGGGCATCGAGCTGGCGATGCTGGACCTGAACATGCCGGGCATGGATGGCCTCACTGGCCTCGCGCGGCTGCGGCAGCAGGCGCCGACGCTGCCGTTCATCGTGGTGTCCGCCGACGAACGTATCCATACCGTGGAGTCGGTGCTGGCGGTGGGCGCCGCCGGTTTCATTCCCAAGTCGTTTTCACGCGAGCTGATGAGCGAGGCGGTCAACGCGGTGCTGGATGGCGAAATCTTTCTGCCGCCACTGCTGGCCGACCGCGATACCGGCGTACCCGGCAATAGCCCGGAGCAACTGCAGGATCTGGCCAGCCGCATTGCACAGCTGACCAAGCAGGAGCGTACGGTGCTGGATTACATCGTTAACGGCAAATCCAACAAGGTGGTGGCGATCGAGCTGAATATTGCCGAAAGCACGGTCAAGGCACATGTTTCCGCCATTCTGCGCAAGCTCAAGGTGTCCAGCCGCACCCAGGCGGTGATCAAGGTCGGCGCCTTGTTGCGGGTATAAGTGGCTTGCTGCCACTGGTCATGACAACTGCTTTGGCGTAGGGTTGGCCGCAGGCACCGTCCGGGTGCATGCTTTATATCGATTACCCTCGCAAGGAGCTTTCATGCGCAAACAGCTGCTATCCCTGCTGCTCTTGGGCAGCTTGTCCGGCTGCGGCTACAACAGCCTGCAGGCGGGAGACGAAGAGATCAAGGCCAGCTGGTCCGAGGTGCTCAACCAGTACCAGCGCCGCGCCGATCTGGTGCCCAATCTGGTGAATACCGTCAAAGGCTACGCCACGCACGAGCAGACCGTATTGCAGCAGGTAACGGCAGCGCGGGCGCGGGTCGGCAGTATCCAGGCTACGCCGGAGCTGGCGGCCAACCCGCAGGCGCTGGCCGAGTTCCAGGCGGCGCAGGGCCAGCTGGGCAGCGCGCTGTCGCGGCTGCTGGTGGTATCGGAAAACTATCCGCAGCTGAAGGCGGATGCCGGCTTCCGCGATCTGCAGGCGCAGCTGGAAGGCACCGAGAACCGCATCACCGTGGCGCGCAACCGCTATATCAAGTCGGTGCAGGCGTACAACATCACCGTGCGCAGCTTCCCGTCCAATCTCACCGCCATGGCCTTCGGCTACCAGGTGAAACCCAATTTCAGCGTCGATAACGAAAAGGCGCTGGCTACCCCGCCGCGGGTGGACTTCTCGGCATCGACGGCACAATGAGCCGCACCCTGCAATACGGCTTGCTGGCGCTGTGGCTGACGCTCGCCAGTTGCCTGGCCTGGGCGCAGGTGGCGGTTCCGACGCTGAATGCGCGGGTCACCGACCTGACGGCCACGCTCGACCAGCAGCAGTTGGCGGCACTGGAGCAGAAGCTGCAGGCCTTCGAGCAGGCCAAGGGCAGCCAGCTGGCGGTGCTTTTGCTGCCGACGACCGGCGAGGAAAGCATCGAGCAATATTCGATCCGCGTGGTGGAGCAATGGCGGCTGGGGCGCAACAAAGTCGACGATGGCGTGCTGCTGCTGCTGGCCAAGAACGATCACACCCTGCGCATCGAGGTGGGGTACGGGCTGGAAGGCGCGCTGAACGATGCCACCTGCAAGCGCATCATCAGCGAAGTCATCGTGCCCAGGCTGAAGCAGGGCGACTTCTATGGCGGCATCGATGCCGGTGTGACCCGCATCATGGCAGTAATCAATGGTGAACCGCTGCCGCCGCCCGCGGCCAACGTGGATGACAGCAGCGACGAGGCATGGACCTTTGTGCCGTTCGCGGTGGTGTTTGCCACCATCCTCGGCGGGGCCTTGCGGCAGGCGCTGGGCCGCTGGCTGGGGGCCGCCGGCAGTGCCGCCGCGGTGGGTAGCATGTTGTGGTACGAGCTGGGCTGGGGCTGGCAGGCGGCGCTGGTGGCGGCCGGGGGTTTTCCGCCGGCGGTGGGGGTGGGGCCGGGGGGGGGGGGGGGGGGGGTCGGGGGGGGGGGGGGGGGGGGCCGTTGGGCGTGCCCGCCTGTATGTGCGGGCCGGTGGCCACGGGCTGGTCGCAGATGACATCGACATTGCCTGCCACCAGGTCCTGCAGGGCCGGACCCGTGCCACGGTAGGGCACCAGGGTGGCCTTGTGAAAGTAGGACACCGCCAGACTCCCCCACAAGAAGCCCAGCTTGAGAAATCAAGCTGGGCTTTGTGCTTTGGGCATGGGGAAAGCAGTAGCTCGTGCGACGCGGCACTGTCCTGTGCTGACGACATCCGTCAACGCACGAGCGGCAGCGGGCCGCCACCAGCCCTTGCCGCTGAAAATAAAGCCCGCATGCGCGGGCTTTATTGCTATCTAATGGTCGCTAACGTGCGGGGAAAAGATGCAAAGCTGGTACAAAAAGCTGTTCCGGCGTTTGCAGCCCCAGGGCATAACGGATCACTTCTTTTTTCAATGGTCCGCTACGATTGGCCAGTTTCAGCCCCAGGTTGCGGGCAAAGCGGAGCGGGCCAATGTCGTTGCTGAAGCCATAGCAGAACAGATCCATCAGGCGCTGCATGGCGTGGTTCGCCAGTTGGCGACGCTGCTGGTAGCGCTGCAGTACTTCCAGAGCACCGATTTCATTGCCTTGCTGCTGGGCAGCCAGTATCACGTCGCAAAGTGCAGCGACATCCTGAAAACCAAGATTTACCCCCTGTCCGGCCAGCGGGTGAATGGTATGTGCCGCGTCACCTGCCAGTGCGACGCCGGGGCGGATGTAGGTCTGGGCGTGGCGGCGGATCAGCGGGAAACTGCCGCGACTGATGATATGGCTGAGATCTGGCAAAACATCCGGAAATTCGGCGCGGAATGCAGTGATCAACGCGTTATCGTCCAGTTGCATCAGCTCGCGGACTTTGGCTGCCGTCTGGTACCACACCAGGGAGGCGTAATCGCCGGGCAATGGCAACAGCGATTGCGGGCCGTGCGGCGTGAAGCGTTGCCAGGTAATATCCCGCTCCCCGCCACGGATGCCTACTGTGGCAACGAAGGCATGCATCGGATACTCGTGGCTGTTGAGGCCAATGGCAGCCGCTTCGCGTACGCGCGAGCGTGCACCGTCGGCACCGATCAGCAGCCGGGCAGTGAAGCAGCGGCCACTTTGCAGGGTGATCTGGATGATGCCGTCACCGATCTGCAGCTGGCTGATTTCGTCCGGGCAGATCAGTTCGATATTGTCGTGTGCGGCCAACGCGGCAGTGCAGCCAAGCTGCACGATGCGGTTTTCCACGATGTGGCCAAGGTTGGCCGCACCGATTTCGCTGGCATCGAACAACGTGCCATCTGCGCGCTTCTGTTCCCACACCTGCATGCGCAGGTAGGGTGCGCTGCGCATGGCAGTGATGTGTTGCCAGGCGCCGATGTCCTGCAGCAGTTTGATGGAGGCCGGGCTGATGGCGGAGACGCGCAGGTCCGGCGCGCTGGCCGGATCGAAGGCCGCTGGTGCGCTTTGCTCCAGAACGGCAATACGCAAGCCGCTGCCACCCAGCCGCGCAGCAATGGCGGTACCCACCATGCCACCGCCGACGATGAAAATATCCACGTGTTCCATCATGCTGCGCTCCCGTATCCGGTAAAGCGCAGACTTTAGCAGCGGGGCAGGCCGGCAGCCTTGGCTTGGGTCAAACGCTGGCCAGCGCGGTTTGCAGGCGCGGCACGATAAAGCTCATGAACGCCTGGTATTTGCGCGGCAGCGGCTGATGGTAGGCAAACACCAGGAACACCGGCCAGCCGGCGGCACGCCAATCCGGCAGGACCTCGGCCAGCAGGCCTTTCTCCACCAGCGGCTGCCCCATATAGCTGGGCAGCAGGCCGATGCCGTGGCCGTCTTGCAGGATGTTGGAAACCACCGCGTACTGATCGACGATGATGGCCGGGCGCAGCTTGAGATTGAACGGCTGGTCGCGGTATTCCAGCCGCCATTCGCGGCCGTTGTCGGTGTAGTAGGTATTGCTGATCAGGCGGTGCAGCGGCAACTGTTCCGGTGTTTGCGGCTGGCCGTGCTGTTCCAGGTAGTCCGGCGCGGCGTACAGCTTTTCCCATACCAGCCCCACCGGGCGGGCAACCAGACGGTCGTCATGGACATTGCGGGTGCGGAAGGTAAAGTCCAGCCCCTCGCTGACCGGATCGAGCACGCGGTTTTCCACCTGCAGCGCGATCTGCAGTTCCGGAAACTCCGCCACCAGCTCGCCCAGCAATGGCCCTACCAGCTGCTGCGCCAGACCGGCGGAGCAGCCGATGCGCAGCATGCCCTCCACCTTGTCCTTGCTCTCTTCGATATCGGTACGGATGCCGGCCAGCAGCAGGCGCAACTTGGCGGCATGCGCTGCCAGCCGCTGGCCGCTTTCGGTCAGCACCACGCGGCGGGTATTGCGCAGAACCAGCACGGTGACCAGCTCCTGCTCCAGCTCTTTCACCAGCTGGCTGATGCGGCTCTTGGCACAGCCAAGATCGTTGGCCGCGGCGGTAAAACTCAGGCAGCGGGCCAGGGCATCGAAGGCCAGCAGGGCATCGGGAGGCAGGCTCTGGGCGGATCTCATGATGTTTGCGTGATATGGATGGGGTTGGTCAGTGTATCACCGCTTACCGCGGCGGAAAGCTGGCTGACGGAACATCTTTATGGTGGGCAAGTTGCTGCGCCAGCAAGCGCCCCAGCGTGGCCAGCGCCGCCTCCAGCGCCGGGGTAAAAGGTTGGCCGCAACTCAGCCGCAGGCAGTGGCCGAAGCGCGGCCCGGCGGCAAAAACCAGGCCGGGCGCGAAGCTGATACCCGCCGGCAGCGCCTGTTGCAGCAGCTGGGTGGTATCGCTGCCATCCGGGCATTCCACCCATAACAGCATGCCGCCCTGCGGCTTGCGCACGCGGGTGCCCTTGGGAAAGTGCCGCAGCACCGCATCGGCGGTGGCATGCATCTGTGCGGCCAACTGCTGGCGGATACGCTGGCTGGTGCGCTGGTAGTCGCCGCTTTCCAGCACCTCGGCCAGTACCGCCTGCAGCAGGGGTGACACCGTCAGCGTGCTGCTGGCCTGCAGCCGCGCCAGCGCCGCGTGGTGGCGGCCGCCGGAAAACCAGCCCAGGCGGAACGATGGTGCATAGCTCTTGGTGAACGACGAGCAGTAGATCACGTCGCCTGCGCGGTCCCAGGCCTTGATCGGGGTTGGCCGCTCGCTGCCGTAGTACAGATCGCCAAATACATCGTCCTCGACGATGGTGATGCCGTGGCGGCGCGCCAGCTGCAACAGCGCGCGCTTGCTGTCGTCCGGCATCAGCCCGCCGGTGGGGTTCTGGAAGTTGGGCACACAGACCAGGCATTTCACCGACGGATCGTGGCGCAGCGCGAACTCCAGCGCCTCCAGCGACAGGCCGGCCTCGGCGGTACAGGGAATCTCCAGCGCCTGCAGTCCCAGCCCCTGCAGCGTCTGCAGCAGGCCGAAGTACACCGGCGTTTCCACCGCCACGGTGTCGCCGGGGCGGGTGAGATGGCGCAGCGCCAGGCTGATGGCCTCGGTAATGCCGTGGCAGGGCAGGATATCGTCGGCGTGTAGCGCCATGCCGCGTTGCTGCGCCAGCTGCTGCAGCGCGGCGGTCAGCCGGCGCTGGGTATTGCCGGGCAGATGGGCGCCAATCAGCTCCGGTTGGCGCGCCAGCGTCTGTTGCAGCCGGCGCGCCAGTTCGGTGGATGGGTACAGCACCGGCGCGGCCTCGGCCATGTGCAGCTGCAGCGGGATGCGGTCGTCGGCCAGCAGCAGCAGGGTGGACATGCGGCTGTTCAGATCCACCAGTGCCGCGGTGGAAGGCAGCGGCAGCGCCGGATCGCTACCGCGCGGCGGTAGTGTTCCGGCCGGCGTGGCGGCGAAGAAACCGGCGCGCGGCCTGGCCTCCACCCGCTGCTGTTGCTCCAGCAAGCGGTAGGCGGCCAGCGCGGTGAGATTGTTGACGCCGTGGGCGCTGGCCAGCTGGCGCACCGCCGGCAGCCGGCTGCCCGGCGGGTAGTCGCCGTTATCCAGTTGTGCGGCCAGCGCGGCGGCAATCTGCTGATAGCGGGGGAGGACGGGACTGTTCATCTTGCTGTTATATAGAACAGGGCATAACAGCGCCACTCTGTTATAGCCGGCTGTGGCAGGCGCACCACGTTGGCCGCGGCTAAGCTGTGTCCATTCCCGCTGCCCGCGCAGCCAACTTCTTACCCGCGAGCACGCCATGCTGCAAAAGCTGCCTCCCTCTACCCTGATCGCCGGTGTACTCACCATTGCGGTGGGCTACACCGGCCCTTTTTTAATCATCGTCCACGCCGCGCAGCAGGCCGGTCTCAGTGCCGGCCAGCTGGCCTCGTGGATGTGGGCCGTGTCGTTCGGCTCCGGTATCGCCGGGCTGTGGCTGTCGTGGAAGTGGAAGATGCCGATCATCACCGCCTGGTCCACGCCGGGGGCGGCGGTGCTGCTGGCGTCGCTGCCCAGCGTCAGCTATCCGGAAGCGGTCGGCGGTTTTTTCCTCGCCGGGCTGGCGGTATGGCTGATCGGCATCAGCGGCGTCTTCGACGCGCTGATGAAGCGCTTTCCGCCGGCGTTGGCCGCCGGGCTGCTGGCAGGCATCCTGTTCCGTTTCGTGGTGGAGCTGGTGCCGGCGATGCGCGACCAGACCGCGCTGGTGCTGCCGATGGCCATCGCCTTCTTCCTCGGTCGCCGCATGTGGCCGCGCTACGCGCTGATGGGCTCGCTGCTGCTGGGCTGCGGCCTGTTGCTGTTGCAGGGCGGCTTCGTGGCGGCGCCGTCGCTGGCGGCCAGCGCCAGTGGCCCGCTGTGGACCACGCCGGCATTCAGCCTCGCCGGCATCACCAATATCGCCTTGCCGCTGGCTCTGGTGGCGCTGACCGGCCAGTTCCTGCCGGGCATGGCGGTGCTGAAGAATGACGGCTTTGTGATTCCGGCCAAGGTACCGGTCAGCGTGCTGGGCGGGGTGTCTGCGCTGCTTGCGCCGTTTGGCTGCCACGGGGTGGTGCTGGCGGCGATTACCGCCGCGATGTGTACCGGTGCCGAAGCGCATCCGGATCGTCACCAGCGCTGGAAAGCCGGCGTGGTGGCGGCGGTGTGCTACCTGTTGGTGGCGTTGCTGGGCGGTGCGCTGGTGGCGGTGCTGCTGATCCTGCCCAAGGCGCTGGTGATGGCGGCGGCGGCGCTGGCACTGTTCGGCACCCTGGCCTCGTCGCTGACTGCGGCGCTGAGCAATGACACCCACCGCGAGGCGGCATTGCTTACCTTCGTGGTGGCGGCGTCCGGCGTCACCATCGCCGGTATAGGCGCGCCGCTGTGGGCCTTGCTGGCTGGCGTGGCCGCCGGGCTGATCCTGCGCTGGCAGCCCAGGGTTGGCCGCAAGGCCAAGCCGGTGGCCGAAGTCCGCTAGGCGAACAAGGCCGCGCCGCTGCAACACAATCGCCACACCCCCGCCATGTCCGACCCCGGCTGGCGGGGTTTTGCTATACAGATGAACGATTGTATACAAAAATGCGCACTTTCCCGCCCCACCCGTGGAAGGCCGCCATGTTCCAGCCCGAAATCTATCTGCAGCGTCGCCAGCGTCTGGCCGCGCTAATGCCGGACAGCCTGTTGCTGTTCCTTGGCAACGTCGATTCGCCGATGAACTATCGCGACAATATTTTCCCCTTCGTGCAGGACAGCTCGTTCCGCTACTTCTTCGGCCTCAACGAGCCGGGGCTGGCCGGCGTGATCGATACCGCCAGCGGCGAGGCGACCCTGTTCGGCAATGATCCGGAGGTGGCCGACATCGTGTGGACCGGCGAGTTGCCGACGCTGGCCGCGCGCGCGGCGCAGGTCAAGGTTGGCCGCAGCCAGCCGTATGCCGCGCTGGCCGATGTGCTGGCTGCCGCCAGGGCCGCCGGCCGTGCCGTGCATTACCTGCAGCCCTACCGCGGCGAGAGCGTGCTGGAACTGGCGCGTCTACTGGCAAGCAGTCCGGACGACGCCCGGGCGGGCTACAGCACCGCGCTGACCCGTGCGGTGGTGAGCCTGCGTGAAATCAAGGGCGAGGAAGAAATCGCCGAGATGGAAGCGGCGCTGCAGATCACCCGCGACATGCATCTGGCGGCGATGCGCGCTGCCAGGCCCGGCGTGGTGGAGCACGCCATCGTCGGCGAGATGGAAGGCATCGTGCGCCGCCACGATCTGCAGCTGGCCTACCCCAGCATCTTCTCGCGCCGTGGCGAAGTGCTGCACAACCACCATCATGACCAGCTGCTGCAGGCTGGCGATCTGGTGGTCAACGACACCGGTGCCAACTCCGCCGGCGGCTACGCCAGCGACATCACCCGCACCATTCCGGTGGGCGGCAAATTCAGCCCGCGCCAGCGCGAGCTGTACGACACCGTGCTGGCGATGCAGCTGGCCGCCATCGACGCGGTGCGTCCGGGCGTCAGCTACCTCGCTATCCACAAATTGGCCGCACGGGTGATGGTCGAGCGCATGACGGCGCTGGGCTTCTTCCACGGCGATGCCGGCGAGATCGTGGACAGCGGCGCCTACGCCATCGCCTTCCCGCACGGCCTGGGGCACCAGATCGGCATGGACGTACACGATATGGAAGGCCTGGGCGAGGATCTGGTCGGTTACGGCGACGAGGCGGTGCGCAGCCCGCTGTTCGGCATGGGTTACCTGCGCCTGGGCAAGGCGCTCAAGGCCGGCATGGTGATTACCGTGGAGCCCGGCATCTATTTCATTCCGGCGCTGATCGACGCCTGGCAGGCCGAAGGCCGCCACGCCGGGTTGATCAACTACGCCAAATTCAACGAATACCGCGACTTCGGCGGCATCCGCATCGAGGATGACGTGCTGGTGACCGGCAGCGGCAGCCGCGTGCTGGGCGAGCCTATCGCCCGTACTGCCGATGAGGTCGAGGCGGTTATGGCAGGCTGACAACCTTGCCACCGGCCGCGGGTGCGGCCGGCAGTTCCATCGTCAATACCCCAATCCTTGCGCCGCCCTTCGGGGCGGATTTTTTTTGCCGGCCGCAGACGGTTACAGAAACTGCAGCAACTCGCCGTGACGGTTGAAGGCCAGGTAGCGGCCAACATCGCCGCCGGTCTGGATGGTCTGCACCATGCGCTTGAGCGGCGCATCGGCATCGGCACTGCCGCTGTCGTCGATGGCGGCGACGAACACCACCTGCCAGCTGTCGTCCATGCTGTCGGCCTGCTGCGCCAGCGCGGCAAAGCTGTCCAGCTCCAGCACCGACTTGTCCACGCACAGCGCCGGCAGCAGGATGCCGCCTTCGCCGGCAGCAAAGCGTGCGGCCTCGGCCGCGCTGTGGTCGTCGTGCAGGCGGCGGTTGCAGAAGGCGAACAGCAGCCGTTGCGGTGCCGGCTGGGCACGGGCGGCGGCCAGCAGGCTGGCAAAATCGGTAATCGGGTGCATGACGGACTCCGCAGCAAAAAGCCCAGTCTAGGCGCTGGCGGGCGGCATGCCGATACGCCGGAAGGAGGAGCCGGGCAGGGCAAAAGGATGGGGCGGGTAAATTCGGTTACACGAAAGGACGGCAAGCCGCGCCGTGGCGTGCTTAGATAGAAAGACCGGGAGGTGCCAAGGGGTGCCGCTGCACTGCCCGGCAGCATACCGGCCTGCGTGCCGCGGGCCGGCAAAAAGTAAAACACGGGAGTCGCCCGCGGGTGCGGGGGCTACCCGCCGTACAGGAGCCCGCATAATGGACTATCACGCCCTCCCTGGCATCAGCCTTCCCGTCGCTACCGACCTCATCCATGTCGAACAGCGCCCGCAGCGCCCACTGACACTGAAAAGCCCGGCGGTCGAGGTGCTCACCGATCTGCGCGTCATCGACCCGATCAGCATCACCGACGACACCCTGCTGGAAGACGCGCATGCGCGCATGGTCAGCCACGGTATCCGCCTGCTGTTTGTCACCAACGACGCCGGTGCCTTTACCGGCCTGCTGACCGCCAGCGACGTGCTGGGCGAGCGGCCGCTGAAGTGCATGCAGGGCAGTGGCAAGCAGCGCAAGGACCTGCTGGTGGCCGACGTGATGACGCCGCGCAACCAGCTGGAAGCGCTGAACATGGTCGATGTCAGCCATGCCTGCGTCGGCCATGTGGTGGCCACGCTGAAAGAGCACGGCCGCCAGCACGCGCTGGTGGTAGAGCGCAGCCCGCATAGCGGCCACCTGGAAATCTGCGGCCTGTTCTCCACCTCCACCATCGCCCGCCGGCTGGGGATCTCGCTGAACTTCCTGCGCGTGCCGCGCGCCTTCTCCGAGATCGAGCACGCGCTGCTGCACGAAATCTGAGTCCTCCGCGGCAGTGAAACGGCTTGCGGCCAACCTGTGGCGGTTGGCCGCATGGCTTTTGCCGCGCTGTCGGGGCTCAGTCCTCGTCCTGCGGCACCGCGGTGCGGTATTTGCAGGTATTGATCACTACCAGCGATTCGAATTCGCGCACATGCGGGTTGTTCATCAGGTGGGCACGGGCGAAACGCTCGTAGTCGCCCATGTCGCGTACCAGCACGATCAGCACGAAGTCCGGGCGGCCGGTGACGTTGTAGCACTCCATCACCTCCGGCGCCGCCTCCATCGCCGCCTTGAAGGCATCCACCAGTGGCGCCTGTGCGCGCTGCATCATCACGTTCACCACCAGCCGCAGGCTGCGGCCGAACAGCGCCGGGTCCACCAGCGCCACCTCGCGCCGGATCAGCCCCTCGCTGCGCAGCCGTTTCAGGCGGCGGGTGACGGCGGTGGGCGACAGGCTCACCGCCTCGGCCAGCTGGTCGTGGGTCTGGCGCGCGTCTTCCTGCAGCAGCGCCAGCAGTTTGCGATCGTAAGCATCCAGCATGTCAGGATTCCTGCGTAAAACGGCATTGAAAAGCAGCTTGGCTGCAGTTTGACGCATGATAACGCAGCAGGTGGCCGCGGCGCTGTTTCTACACTGTGCTCATCGCATCGGGCCTTGCCCGTTACCGGAGCCGCCGCATGAGCACCCTCAATCCCGCCCGCCGCCTGGCGGCCAACCTTTCCGCCAGCCTGAGCGCCAGTCGCTGGCTGCCGTACGCGCTGTTCGCCGGGCTGGTCACCATGTGGGCGTACAACTACGTGGTGATGAAGGTGACGCTGCAGGCGGCCACGCCGATTACCCACCTGATCATCCGCACCGCCATCGGCAGCGTGACGCTGTTCGGCGTGCTGCTGGCACGCGGCCACAACATCCGCCCGCAGCGGCTGCGCGATGCGGCCCAGGTGGGGCTGTCCAGCAACCTCCTGTACGGGCTGGCGGTCACGCTGGCGCTGGTGGCCGGTGCTGCCGGCCGCACCTCGGTACTGGTGTTCACCATGCCGTTCTGGGTCGCCCTGCTGTCGCGCTGGCTGCTGGCCGAGCCGTTCTCGCGCAATGCGCTGCGGGCGATGGCGGCCGGTTTTGCCGGCCTGATGCTGATCGTGGCGCCGTGGCAGCTGCATGGCGGCATGCTGCCGATGCTGTGCGCGGTGCTGGCCGGGCTGTTCTGGGCGCTGGGCTCGGTGCTGTCCAAGCGCGCGACCCAACGCGGCCAACTCGACAGCCTGAATTTCTCCGGCTGGCAGGCGCTGGTGGGGCTGCTGCCGATGTTGCTGCTGCTGCCGTTTGCCGACTTTGCCGCCATCCGCTGGTCGCCGGCCTTCGTGCTGGGCATGGTGTACTCCGGCGTGTTCTCCAGCGCGGTGGGTTGGCTGGCCTGGCTGTGGCTGTTGCGCCGGCTGCCGGCCTCCACCCTCAGTTTCAACGCGCTGGTGATTCCGGTGCTCGCGGTCGGCATGGCCGCCTACAGCCTGGGCGAATGGCCGCGTCCGGACGAGCTGCTGGGCATGCTGCTGATCGGTGCCGGTATCGTGCTGATCGCGCGGCGCTGATTCTTCATTGCTCCAAAAAACATGCGGCCAACCTTGGCAGGTTGGCCGCATGGCGTTTGTGGCAGGTGGCTACTGTTTTTCCAGCTTCAGGATGGCATCCAGCTCGCGGTCGACCTGACGCATGCGCTCGTACAGCGTTTCGGTCTGCGCCAGCATGTCGTCGAGACGCAGCTTGCTGTCCTGCGAGGTCTGCGCCAGCCCCTGCAGGGTGCCGACCACATTGCCCATCTCGCCGGCAAACTGGCCGACCTGCTCGCCCAGCGCGCGCACTTCGCCGCCGACATCGCGCACCGCGCGCATCACGTTGTCCACCGCATCACCGGTGGCGTCGAGGTTGGACTGGGTGTTGTTGGCCAGCTTGCGCACCTCGTCGGCGACCACGGCAAAGCCGCGGCCGGCCTCGCCGGCACGGGCCGCCTCGATGGCGGCGTTCAGCGCCAGCAGGTTGGTCTGCTCGGCAATCTTCTTGATCATCTGCATCACGTCGCCGATGTGCTGCGCGTCCTTTTCCAGGTGGCTGATGCGTTCGTTGGCCGCACCGGCGGAATCCGCGCCGCGGGTGACACCCTGGCCCAGCTGGCTGATGTCGCGCTCGATGCGCGCCAGATGGTCCACCAGCCCGGCGGTGGTGTCGCGGAACAGCGGCAGGTTGTCCATCAGCTGGGCGGCAAACTGCTTGTAACCGCCCAGCTCGTCGATGACGCGGCTCTTCATCGCGCTGGTCATGCGCGCGCGCTCCAGCTCGCGGCGGTAGAAGTAGGTCTTGAAGTTGGCGTAATGCACCGGGAAGCGGTCGACAAAGTCGTCGCGGAAACCGTCGCTGGCCGGGTAGAAGAAGATCGCGGTCAGGGTCTGGTTGATGTTGACGCCCAGCAGCTCGCCGAAGGTGGAGAAGCCGGCGGTGGGGATGTCGCCATAGACGTTGGCGCGGGCCAGCGCGCCGGCGTTGTTGAGGCGGCGCAGGATGCAGTCGTTGAGCATGCCGCCCAGCGGTTGCGGCTTGCCGCGGCTGAAGGCGTCGAAATCGCGGCGGGTGCAGTCGGCCAGATCCACGCTGCGCAGCAGGAACAGCTGCTCGCCGAAGGCGAGGTCGCAGGCAAACTGCAGGTAGCCTTCCTGCTCGTTGATCGCCAGCACCGAGCGCACGAAGATTTCGCCCTGGATCTTGATGCCGAAGCTGTGGCTCTGCAGCTTGCTGCCCAGCTCGCTGCGGCTGCAGCGGAAGTGCGCGGCCAACGCATCCAGCACGTTGCGGATTTCGCCGCTGTGCGGGTCGAGCACCGAATGCACATGGCGCAGCTCGGTGCTGGCCTCGGCGATGGTGAAGCTGGTGCCGGTTTCCTCGAAGTTCTGGCTCTTGAAGATGCCGTAGCGGTAGGCCGGCGCCAGCTTGATGAACACGAACACGGCGTGGCCGTCGCGCACCTGCTGGCCGTCGTACAGCCGTGTCATCGAGAAGTCCAGCGGGCCGCCGGCCGAGCCGCCGACAAACAGGTAGGGCAGGTTGCCGGCCTCGTACACCGCTTCCATCAGGTAGCTTTCGCTGTTGGACAGCCCGTCCACCAGCGTCAGCACGAAGCCTTCGTCGTGGCGCATGGCAAACGGCAGGTTGAGCCGCAGCAGCTGTTCCTGCAGCCGCTTGATGCGCGTGGCGTGGCTTTGCGACGGCTGCCCGCTCTTGATGTCCTCGCAGCCCAGCGGCACCGCCGCCACGTGGGCATGGCTGACCAGCGCCACGTCGAACAGCTGGAACACCATGCTCTGCCACTGGCCGCTGGCCGGCAGGTACAGGCTGTCGGCCGGCTGCAGGCTGCACAGTTCGCCGGCGGTGGTGGTGAGCAACACTTTGGCGTGCGGAAAATGCCGCGCCACGCTGCGGCCAACCTGTTCCAGGTTGGCCGTGGGGTTGAGATAGCCGATGACCAGGCTGATGCTGTTGCCGGCCTGCGCCGCGAGGGCGGCCTCGTAACCGTTGCTGTCGGTACGGATGATGCGGATCAGCGCTGGCTTGGTCTGGCCGTTACTGGTGGCTGGTGTGGTGGTTTTCTTGTTGAAGAACAGCATGCGTCACTCCACGGGGTAAGGGGGGCTGCAGATCCCTGCTGGGACGCTTTTAAACGTGGCATATCCGCCGTGCTATTACCATGATGCCCCGCAACAACAATGTCACTGCGACCAAAGTCGTAGCGGCGGCGGGCAAAGAAAAACCCCGCCGGTCGCGGGACGGGCGGGGTGGGGGTGGCGCCAGCCGGCTTAGTGGTTGACGGCTTTCACCAGGTCTTCCACCACCTTCTTGGCATCGCCGAACACCATCATGGTCTTGTCGAGGTAGAACAGCTCGTTGTCCAGACCGGCGTAACCGGCATTCATCGAGCGCTTCACCACGATCACGGTGCGCGCCTTGTGCGCTTCCAGGATCGGCATGCCGTAGATCGGGCTGGCCTTGTCCTTCTGTGCCGCCGGGTTCACCACGTCGTTGGCGCCGATCACCAGCACCACGTCGGTGTTGGCGAAGTCGGAGTTGATCTCCTCCATCTCCTGTACCTGCTCGTACGGCACCTCGGCTTCGGCCAGCAGCACGTTCATGTGCCCCGGCATGCGGCCAGCCACCGGGTGGATGGCGTAGCGCACGTTGACACCCTGCTCGTGCAGCAGCTCGGCGAACTCCTGCAGCGCATGCTGGGCGCGCGATACCGCCAGGCCGTAACCCGGCACGATGATCACGCTGTCGGCATTGCCCATCAGGAAGGCGGCATCATCCGCCGAACCGGACTTGTGGTTCTTCGGGCCGGAAGCCGCGCTGGCGCCGGCGGCCACTTCGGCACCGAAGCCGCCCAGCAGCACGCTGACGATGGAACGGTTCATCGCCTTGCACATGATGTAGGACAGGATGGCACCGGAAGAGCCGACGCAGGCACCGGCGATGATCAGCACCGGGTTGTTCAGCGTGAAGCCGATACCCGCCGCCGCCCAGCCGGAGTAGCTGTTCAGCATCGACACCACCACCGGCATGTCGGCGCCGCCGATCGGGATGATCAGCGTCACGCCCAGTACCAGCGCGATGGCGACCATCATCAGGAAGGCGGCGTGGCTGTCGGTGAAGAAGTAGGCGGCGCCGAAGCCGACCATCGCCAGCGCCAGCACCAGGTTCAGCAGATGCTGGCCGCCAAAGTTCACCGCCTTGGCGCCGAACTTGCCCGACAGCTTGCCGTAGGCCACCACCGAAGCGGTGAAGGTGATGGCACCGATGAAGGCACCGATGAACAGTTCCACCTTCTGCACGCCGGTGTGCTCGACACCGCTGTGGAAGATGGCGGCCACCGCGATCAGCACCGCGCTAAGACCCACCAGCGAGTGCATCGCCGCCACCAGTTCCGGCATGCCGGTCATTTCCACGGTTTTGGCTTTCCAGGCACCGATGGCGGCGCCGGCGACGATGGCGCCGGCAATCAGCGCCAGCACCGGCTTGTCCATCACCAGGAAGGTGGTGGCGACCGCGATCAGCATGCCCAGCATGCCGTAGCGGTTGCCCTGGATGGCGGAAGTCGGCGAGGACAGGCCTTTCAGTGCCAGGATGAACAGCACCGCCGCGACCAGATAGAGAATTGCAGAGATATTTTCCATGGCGGTTCCTTATTTTTTCTTCTTCTTGAACATGTCGAGCATGCGCTGGGTGACCATGAAGCCACCGAAGATGTTGATGCTGGCCAGGAAGATGCCGATCGCCCCCAGTACCGAGGTCAGGGTGAGCTGGCTGCCGTTGATGTCCACCACCTGCAGCATGGCGCCGACGATGATGATGCCGGAGATGGCATTGGTTACCGCCATCAGCGGGGTGTGCAGTGCCGGGGTAACGTTCCACACCACGTGGTAGCCGACGAATACCGCCAGTACGAAGATGGTGAAGCTGGAGATGAACGGATCAACCATGGATGGTCTCCTTCTTGGCAGCCGGGGCCACGTTGGCCGCAGGGAAGCGTACTTCGCCGGCATGGGTTACCAGGGTATGGGCCAGCAGCTCGTCTTCCAGATTCAGGGTGAAGCCGTCCTTGCCGAGCATCAGGCTCAGGAAGGTCAGCAGGTTCTTGGCGTACAGGCTGGAGGCATCGGCCGCCACCATGCCCGGCAGGTTATGGCTGCCGACGATGGTGACGCCGTTGTCGGTGACCACCACTTCGCCGCTGCGGGTCAGCTCGCAGTTGCCGCCGGCTTCCGCCGCGATGTCGATGATCACGCTGCCCGGCTTCATTGCCGCCACGATGTCGGCGGCAATCAGCTTGGGTGCCGGTTTGCCCGGAATCAGCGCGGTGGTGATGATGATGTCGGCGGCGCGCGCGTGCTTGGCTACCAGCTCGGCCTGGCGATGCTTGTAGGAGTCGGACATCTCGCGGGCGTAGACGCCGTCGTTGGCGAGGCGTTCTTCTTCCGTCATCGGTACTTCGATGAACTTGCCGCCCAGGCTTTCCACCTGTTCTTTGGTGGACGGGCGCACGTCGGTAGCTTCCACCACCGCGCCCAGACGCTTGGCGGTGGCGATGGCCTGCAGCCCGGCCACGCCAACGCCCATGATCAGCACGCGGGCCGGTTTCACCGTACCGGCGGCGGTCATCAGCATCGGCATGAAGCGCGGATAGTAGTGGGTGGCCAGCAGCACCGCCTTGTAGCCGGCGATGTTGTTCTGGCTGGACAGCACATCCATGCTCTGCGCGCGGGTGGTGCGTGGCAGCAGCTCCATGGCGAAGGCCGACACCTGCTTGGCCGCCAGCAGCGGGAAGGTGTCGTTGTGGTACGGCGCCAGCTGGCCGATCAGTACCGCGCCGTCCTTGAGTTCGGCCACGGCCTCGGCATCCAGCGGCCGCACGGTGAGCACGATGTCGGCGCCGGCCAGCGTGGCGGCGCGCGATGCGGCCAGGGTGGCGCCGGCTTCCGCGTAGGCCGCATCCGGTGCGGCGGCACGTAGCCCCGCGCCGGATTCGACCACCACGGTGTGACCCATGGCGACCAGTTTTTTCACCGTTTCCGGTGTGGCGGCCACGCGGCTTTCACCTGCCAGCCGTTCGGTGGCAATAGCGATTTGCATGGTCTTCCTTTCTGCAAAAGGTTGAATGAAAAATTTTAAAAACTGCGGAGATAGCGAACGCCCGTGCGAGGCTTGATTTCGAACGAGCGTTTGAATTGGTAATTAAGCACGACTCTTGATTTGGCGCAACGCTTTTACATAAACGCGACATCGATTTGATCGAAAATCTTGCGCGGCCGTGCTTTGTCTGGTCTATGAATACTGTCTGACAGTTTTTTAATCAAATGATTTAACTAACTATTTCCAGAACTGCGCGTTCTTGTGGCCGAACTGTTGCCAATTTTGTACGTTGTTGCGACGCAACATGTCATTGATAGCACACCCCGGCCGCAGCAAGCGATGCGACTTAGGTACGGCATTAATGCCAAAAGCATTAATAATTTTGTATCTGACAATAAAGTAAACCTTTTGCGACCAACGCTGTAAACGAGGGATTACGCTTAAGGGATAACCAGGGATCTCCCCCCGCAAACGCCGACTGGCTGGTGTTCGGCCGCTGTTCCGGTAGGCGGGACAAGGTAGCGCGTTGCGGATTTTTCTGCCTTCCGGCCAGCAAAGCAGCTATGACGAATGAACCGCAGCAGGGTGACAACAGTCTGTTGCAGCAAGATGGCAACCAGGAGAACCGCATGCATTGGCCCTATCCCGCAGGTTTTGCCCACCGTCTGGGCGGCGCGCTGGCGCCGGAAAACACCCTGGCCGGCTTGCTGCTCAGCCACCGGCTGGGGGTGAGTGGCGTGGAGTGCGATGTGCAGCTGTCTGCCGACGGCAAGGCGGTGATCGCGCACGATGCCGAGCTGGAGCGCTGCACCACCGGTAACGGGCCGCTCGGCGCGCAAACGTTGGCCGCGCTGCAGCAGCTGGACGCCGGCCGTTACTTCCATCCGGCCTTCGCCGGCGAAACCATGCCGTCGCTGGCGCAGCTGGCTACCCGCTGCCGCAAGCTGGGGATGGCGGTCAATCTGGAGCTGAAACCGGCCGGCGACGACGCCGCCATGGCGCGGCAGTGCGTGGCGGAGATCGCCGCCCTGTGGCAGGGCGCGGCGTTGCCGCCGCTGCTGTCGTCGTTCTCGCTGCCGGCGCTGGCGGCGGCGCAACAGGCGGCGCCGCAACTGCCACGCGCGCTGTTGCTGACGCAACTGTCGGACGAGGCGGTGGCGCAGGCGCTGGCGCTGGGCTGCCGCGCGGTGCATGTCTACCACCGCGCGCTCACCGCCGAATGGGTGGCCAACCTGCACCAGCAGTCACTGGCGGTGATGGCGTGGACGGTCAACCGCAGCGAAGACATGCAGCGGCTGCGGCAGTGGGGGGTGGACATGCTGTGCACTGACCGGCCGGACCGGCTGGAGCCGGGCTGGGCCTGAGCCGGCTCCCCGCTGGCAGCGGTGGCGCGGTGCAATTGCGCAAAGGTGACATCGATGTACAGATGCCGTCGCGCAGCGGCCGGTCTGGCCAACCGCGTTTTTAGCCCATGTTGCTGATTTGTAATGGGTTATTGGATGTTTGGCGTGGCTGCTGCACTGCGGCAAAGGTTGGCCGCAGTGATTGTGGCGCGCCGCAATTACTGAAATGATCCCCTCGCGCCGGTATGGCAGCCGGGCCTGCCCGGCCACTGCCCGCCGGCCGTTGTCGTCGGTCGGCATCCGGCTGCCGGCGCATTCCAGCCGCAGCCGCACAGGAGGGATTCATGTACAAACTGGTGGTAGACGATCTGCACAAGAAATACGGCGAGCACGAAGTGCTCAAGGGCATCTCGCTGAAGGCCAAGGCCGGCGACGTGATCAGCATCATCGGTTCTTCCGGTTCCGGCAAAAGTACCTTCCTGCGCTGCATCAACTTCCTTGAGCAGCCCTGCGCCGGCAGCATCACGCTGAACAACGAGGCCATCCGCACCCACCAGGACAAGAAGGGCGCGCTGCGGGTCAGCGACCCCAGGCAGCTGCAGCAGATGCGCACCAAGCTGGCGATGGTGTTCCAGCACTTCAACCTGTGGGCGCACATGACGGTGCTGGAAAACATCATCGAGGCGCCGATGCACGTGCTGGGCATCAGCCGCGACGAGGCGGTGGCGCGGGCACGCAAGTATCTGGCCAAGGTCGGCCTGCCGCCGGAGGTGGAGGGCAAGTTTCCGTCGCATATGTCCGGTGGCCAGCAGCAGCGGGTGGCGATTGCCCGCTCGCTGGCGATGGAGCCGGAGGTGATGCTGTTCGACGAGCCGACCTCGGCGCTGGACCCGGAGCTGGTGGGCGAAGTGCTGAAGGTGATGCAGACCCTGGCGGAAGAAGGTCGCACCATGCTGGTGGTGACCCACGAGATGGGCTTCGCCCGCGAGGTCTCCAACCACGTGGTGTTCCTGCACCAGGGACGGGTGGAAGAGCAGGGCGACCCGAAAGTGGTGTTGCGCCAGCCCAAGAGCGAGCGCCTGCAGCAATTCCTGCAGGGCAGCCTGAAGTGAGCGCTGGCATGGGCACAAGGTTGGCCGCATGAGTGTGCAGCAACTGGCGGTGCTGCTGCTGCCGCCGTGTTCGCCGTTCGGTATCGGCTGCTTTGCCGAGCCGTTCCTGCAGGCCAACCGTCTGGCCGGCAAGACGCTGTACCAGCTCGAATTCTATTCCTGGAACGGCCAGCCGCTGCCGCTGGGCGGCGGCATGAGCTATCCGGTGGCCGGCAGCCTGCGCGATGCCGGCCACTGCGACCAGCTGTTCGTGCTCAGCGAAGGCGTGCTGCCGTTTGCCGATGCCGCGCTGTGCTGCAACACCCTGGTCAGTCTGGCCGCCCGTGCCAGCCTGGTCGGCGGCGTGCATTGCGGCGCCTGGTGGCTGGCCAGTGCCGGCCTGCTGGACGGTCACCACGCCACCATCCACTGGTCGGAACAGCCGGCGTTTGCCGACCGCTTCGGCAAGGTGGTGGCCTCGCAGCATGTCTACGAACTGGATCGCAGCCGCTTTACCTGCGCCGGCGGCGTGGCGCAGATCGACGGCGCGCTGGCGCTGATCGGTCGCCAGCACGGCGTGGAACTGGTGGATGCCATCGCCGCGGTGCTGTGTGCCGAGCGGGTGCGCAGCAGTGACGAGCGCCAGCGCGTGCCGCTGCTGGCGCGGGTGGGCGAGAAGCATCCCAAGCTCACCGAGGCGGTGATGCTGATGGAAGCCAATATCGAGGAACCGCTGACCACCGACGAGATCGCCACCCTCACCAACCAGTCGCGCCGCCAGCTGGCGCGGCTGTTCAAGCAGTATCTCGACGATTCGCCATCGCGCTACTACCTGCAATTGCGGCTGGAGCGTGCGCGCCAGCTGCTGCGTAATACCGGCAAATCGGTGGTGCAGATCGGTCTGCTGTGCGGCTTTTCCTCCGGCCCGCACTTTTCCACCGTCTACCGTTCCTACTTCGGCATCTCGCCGCGCGAGGAGCGTTTCCCCGGCGACGACGTGCCAGACGAAGACTAGGCGCTGTTACACCGCGGTCTTGCCGTTGATGCCCAGCATGAAGGTGCCCTGCGGACGGATCGGCAGGTAGCGCTGGTAGAAGCCGAGGTAGGTCGCCTGCGGGTCCAGATCACGGAACAGGTCCGGATACAGCGTCTTGGCGATGTACTGCAGCAGGGCGGCATCCATCACGCTGCGGGTGGCGCCGTGGTACACGGCATACACGCGCTGCTTCTTCACCGCCGGCAGCTCGGCCCAGCCGCTGCGGCCGGTAAAGCCTTTCAGCCGCTGCAGCGCGGTGGCGGCCGGAATGTCCTGGCCGATCTGCATCGCGCTGCTGCTGGTTACGCTTTCATAGCCGGCGATCAGGATCACTTCCGGCTTGCTGGCCAGCAGCTGCTCCGGATGGATGGTGCCCCAGTTTTCCACGAACGGCGCCGCCACATTGTTGCCGCCGGCCAGCTGCGCCATGGCGCCCCACATATTCTTGCCGTAGGTGTAGCTGTATTCCGCCGGTCCCTTGTCCCCTAGCTCGATGTAGACCCGCGGTTGCGGGCGTTTGGCCTTGGCGATGCGCTGGGTGATGGTGGTCACCACCTGGCGGTAGTCGTCGGCAATGCGCTTGGCGCGCGCGGTTTCACCGGTGACTTCGCCCAGCACGCGGGTGCTGGCCAGGTGGCGCTCCAGTGTCTGGGCGTTGTAGTCCACCACCACCACCGGAATGCGCAGGCTTTCCAGACGGGCGACTTCGGCTCCCAGTGCCTTGTACTGCCAGTCGGCCAGCACTACCACGTCCGGCTTGGCGGCCAGCACTTTCTCGATGGAGAAGCTCTGGTCCTGTACATTGCCGACGTCCGGCACTTTCGCCAGCTGCGGTTTGCTGGCCACATACATCGCCCAGGTAGCCGGGCGCGATTTCACGAACCAGCCACGCGACATGCCGGCCAGCCGGTCGTAACCCTTGTCGCCGGCAACGGCGAAATAGTCCTCGATGTAGAAGCCCAGCAGCACGCGCTTGGCCGGGGCATCCACCGTCACCTTGCGGCCGAGCACATCTTCGATCACCACCGGTTTGGCGGCGGTCAGGCCGGCCAGGCAGCAGGTCAGCAGCCCGAGCGCCAGCTTGCTGAATCGTGGCAGGTATTGCATGTACTCTCCTTAAAACGATAATTATTGTTATTTGCGTTACGTTGGGCAAGACGTTGGCCGCAAAAAAAAATGCCAACGCCGCCCAGGCTGCCGCCGACGCGCAGGCCAGCCG